>NZ_JBVICQ010000004.1:677729-799500 GCF_055572815.1 Streptomyces sp. NPDC030296 | reverse complement strand
ACGCCATGCCCTTCGGCGGATACAAGTACGGCAGCATGGGCCGCGAAGGCGTGCGCTTCGCCTTCGAGGAGATGACCCAGCCCAAGGTCGTCTGCGTCAACCACATCAGCGAAGTGGTCCGCTGACCGCCTTCCCTCACTGCGGCTGGGCGGCCGTGTCCTCCGCCCCGGGGTGAACTGCTCGGTGGTGACACGCCACCGCGCAGCTCACCCCGCCGCGGGCCCCTGCTCGCCCCGCGGTCGATCGACCACCCGGGACAGGGTGAGCGCGGTGACCGTGTCCCGTACGCCCGGCATCCTGGCGATCTCCTCCCAGATGCTCCGTACGCGTTCCAGCGAGGCCGCTTCGAGGCGCACCATGATGTCGAAGTCGCCGCTGAGGATCTCGCAGATGACGACCTCGGGGATGCGTTTGAGTGCGGCCAGGACGTCGCCGCCGCGCATGCGGTCCTGGCGGTAGACGAGTACGAGCGCCGAGACGATTGTGCCGGTGTCGTGGCCCGCGCGGACGATGGTGTAGCCGGCGATGTGGCCCTGGCGCTCCAGTCGTTCGACGCGCTGGCGCACCGCGTTGCGGGACAGCAGCACCTTCCCGGCCAGATCGGAGTGCGAGATGCGGGCGTTGCGGGTCAGCTCGCCGATGATCTTCTCGTCGATGGCGTCCACAGCGGACCGTCTCCTTCGCAATCGGTCGAGGTCGCAGAGCACCCGTCAGTCGTGGGGCCTGGCGATGGCGGCGAGGTGCGTGCCGGGGCGGACGGTCAGCCCGTTCATGTGGTAGATGATCGTCCCGCTGGAGACGGCGGAGACCTTGAGCTCGGTGCCGTCGACCGGGTCGATGACGCGGCCGATGGTCTGTCCTTCCGTCACCTCGTCGCCGGTGAGCGCGTCCGGGTACCACAGGCCCGTGGCCGCGGATTCCACCTCGCCGGTCCACATCCAGTCACGGGGCCGGGCGGTGGGCGGCTTGACGTGCTCGGAGGCCTCGATGACGCCGAGGTGGTGCAGGATCCGGTGGAGGGCGTCGAGGAGCCTGCGTACGGTGTCCGGGTCGCGGTCGCCGAGTTGGCCGGTCTCGACGAGGATCGCGGGGATGCCCTGCCGGTTGGCGGCGGCGTGGCTGTTGCCGCCCTCGGGGCTGGTGCCGAAGATGACCCGCTCGTATCCGACCGCGTGCGCCAACGCCTTGTTCTTGGCGTCGAGTTCGGCGTCGCCGGTGCGGCGGTAGCCGACGAAGTCGAGCAGGTGCTGGTCGATACCGCCGCTGTGCAGGTCCACATAGGCGTCGGCGCCGTCGACGACGTGCGCGAACAGCCAGGCCGCCATCCGGTCGGTGGGGCCGCCGTCCGGGTCGCCGGGGAAGACGCGGTTGATGTTCACGCCGTCCAGGGGCGAGATGTTGAGCCTGCCGCCGTAGACGGCCGGCGGGTTGGCGACGGGGCAGATCACCACCTGCCCGGCGATCTCCTCCGGTTCCAGCAGTCCGGCCAGGCGGGTGGTGGCGTCGACACCGATGAACTCGCCGCCGTGGACGCCACCGGTGATCACCACCCGGGGGCCGGGACGCGATCCGTTGACGAGGATCAGGGGCACCTCGACCGTGGTGGTCCCGAGGTCGGCGGGCAGAACCCCGCGGGTCTTCCGGCCGGGCTCCGCATGCAGCGTACCGATGGTCAAAGTCATGGCGTACCTCGTTCGGACTCAGGCCGCGGCGCGGCCGGTCGTGGTGATGAAGTCGATCGGCTGGGAGGTGTGGCCCTGAAGGGCGAGGTCGGCGGCGATGTCGCCCATGGCGGGTGCGACCTTGAAGCCCTGGCCGGAGAAGCCGGTCAGCAGGACGATGTCGTCGCAGCCCGGCAGGGGGCCGACCAGCGGGCGGGTGCTGTCGGTGTAGCCCTCCATGAAGACGGACAGGCGCACGGGATCGGGGTTCAGGCCGGGCAGGTGGCGGCGCACCGCCGTGGTGAAGCTCTCCAGTTCTTCCGGTGCGACGGTCCGGTTCAACCGGTTGGGGTCGTCCACGGGCTTGTGGTGCGGCTGGGGCAGGCCCAGCTTGACGGTCAGGCCGTCCGGGGAGGGTATGCCGTAGAAGGGGGTGTCGCCGCAGCGGATGAAGGCGGGGCGTTCGGCGCCTGCCGGGTGAACGTCGTGGGGCAGGAACCAGGCGCTGATCGCACGGTGGATGTTCACTTCCCACGGCAGGTCGGGCAGCAGGTCGCCCACCCAGGGGCCCGGAGTGACGACGGCGGCGTCGAAGCGCTCGGTGTCGGTGTCGGTGCGGATCAGAACGCCTCCCCCGGCGACGGGAGCGACTTCCCGCACCGGCGTGTAGCGGCGGATTCGGGCACCCAGCTCCTCGGCGCGCCGGGCCGCGGTCTGGACCGTCAGCTCGGGGCGAATGAACCCCGCGTGGGAGTCGAGGACCACCAGGTCCCCGTCGTCGACGCGGAACTGCGGGAAACGCTTCGCCATCGCCTCGGCGTCGATCACCTCGTGGTCGAGGCCGTGCTCGGCGATGCCGTCCATGACGGTACGTATCTCGGGGTCGTCGGCCGGCCCCATGACCAGGGCTCCGATCAGTCGGCGCAGTTCCCGCCCGGTCTCCGCCTGCAACTGCTTCCACAGGGCGTCGGCGTGCCGGACGAGCGGCACATAGCGGCCGTCGTGGGTCTGCACGCTGCGGAAGACCCGGGTCTCACCGCCTGCGGCACTGCGGTCGTGGCCGGGCGCGAACCGGTCGTAGCCGACGACCTCGGCGCCGCGGCCGGCCAGCCGCCAGGCGGCCTGGCTGCCCATCGTTCCCACACCGACCACCGCGACGCGCTTCCTCGCAGCTGACACAGGACTTTCCTTCCGTATCTCCGGGCCGCACGCTGGGCCCGGAGCATGAGGATGATGCACGCGACCACACCGTTCCACAATGTGGCATACTGTGCTATTATCTGGCACAGATAATGGTCCTGGCTCAGGGGAGAGTCAAGAGGTCAAGCGCATGGCCACATGACTCGACCTCATCCCGCCCATGACCTTGCCCACCACGGGGGCCAGTTGGGATCGGAGGGTGCCGGCGTGGGGCTGCAGGGAGCCGTCGAAGGCGGCGGAGCCGATGGTGAAGGCGTCGACTCCGGCTGAGGCGAGCGCCTGTATCTGGTCGGCGCTGGTGATCGAGCCGGCGACGACCAGACGGCCGGCGGTGGCGGCACGGGCGGCGCGGACCAGGTCGAGAGGGTCGGCATCGGTGGCGCGGTACGCGAGGAGGTCCACGCCGGCGCACCCGGCGGCCTCCGCTCGCCGGCAGTCGTCGGCGATGCGGTCCGGGTCGCCGGCGAGGCGGGTGGGGTGCCCCAGGGGTTCTCCGGCGAAGGGCAGATAGCCGATGGACGTACCGTGCAGGACATGGAGGGTCTCCTCGATCCAGGTACCGCCCATCAGCCAGTCGACGCCGAGCTCGACGGCCGTCCGCACCGAGGCAAGAGCCTGGTCCCGGTGGGTGCTGACGACTTCGAGGTAGGTGGTGGCGCCCATGTCCTTGAGGCGGGCGTGGAGCTTGGCGAGGGTGTCGGAGTCGACGCCGATGTCCTTGAATCCGATGTGGGTGATGCCGAGGTCCGCGATGGTGTCGAGGACCTCCAGGCAGTCGGTGACGGTGCGGTCGTCGCGGGTGAGCATGAAGATGAAGTCCATGGTGTCCTTCGGTTCTCTGGTGCCGGGGCTGGGGTGAGTCGGTGGGTCAGGGGCGGTCCGGTGCCCCGGAGGACAGGCGGTCGGCGTGGGTCAGGGCCGCGAGCAGGCTGGTGTGGTCGGCCGTGCCGAGACCGGCGATGTCGAAGGCGGTGCCGTGGTCGACGCTGGTGCGCACGAAGGGCAGGCCGATGGTGATGTTGACGCCGTGCTCGATCCCGAGGTACTTGACGGGGATGAGGCCCTGGTCGTGGTACTGGGCGACCACGGCGTCGAAGGCTCCGGCACGCGCGCGCATGAAGACGGTGTCGGCGGGCCAGGGTCCACTGGCCTCGATGCCTTCGCTCCGCGCCGCTTCGATGGCGGGGGCGATGACGTCCAGGTCCTCGCGGCCGAAGAGACCGTTCTCCCCCGCGTGGGGGTTGAGGCCGGCGACGGCGATACGGGGCGCGGGCAGGCCGCCGCGCCGCAGCGTGCGGTGGGTGAGGCGGATGATGTCGAGTACGCGGGCCGTGGTGATCGCGTCGATCGCGGTGCGCAGCGACTGGTGCACGGTGACCAGGACGATCCGCAGTTCGTCGGTGGCCATCATCATCGCGTAGTCCGTGGTGCCGGACAGGTCGGCGAGGATCTCGGTGTGCCCGGGGTAGGGGACGCCGGACAGGCGCAGTGCTTCCTTGTTGATCGGCGCGGTCACCAGGGCCCGTATCTCGTGGGCCATCGCGAGCTTGATGCCGCGGCGGACGTACTGGAAGGACGCCGCTCCGGCGCGGGCGTCGAGGGTGCCCCAGGGCAGGTCGGCCGGAAGGGCGTCCTCGGCGAGGACGTCCACCGTGCCGGGTGCGAACTCCGCCTGGTCGACCGATGAGATGGGGCGAAGCGCGAGGCGGGTGTCGGCGATCTTGTCGGCGCGGGCGAGGACGTCCAGGTCGCCGATGACGACGAGGGGCACGGTACGCCGGGAGTCGGCGCACGCCTTGAGGGTGATCTCGGGGCCGATTCCGCAGGGGTCGCCCATGGTGATGGCGATCGGGGTCATGCGTGCTCTCCTGGGGCGAGACGATGTCGTATGAGGTGGCACAGGCGCAGGAGCATGGCGTCGTCGCCGAAGCCGCCCGCCTTGATCAGCACGGGAAGGGGGAGACGGCCGGTCATGGACCCGCGGACGACGCCGGGTTCGGGTTCGTCGATCAGGTCGATGCCGGTGGCGCCGAGGGGCTGGAGCACGGTGGTGGCCGTTTCTCCCCCGGTGATGACGAGTGCGTCGACCGTGTGGTCCTCGGCCAGCGCCTCGACGACGGCGGCCTGGGAGCGGGCGAGTGCCTGGGCGGTCTGTGGTGTGTGGCGTTCGTCAGGTGTCCGCAGGGTGAGGACGGGGGCCGTCAGACCGCGCAACGTCTCCACGGCGGGGGCCGGATCGACGCCGACGGTGACGCCTTGGACGTCCACGCTGCCGTGCAGCTTGCCCAACTGCCGTCGGGTCGCAGGGTTGGTGCTGCCGACCACGACGAGTGGACGTCGGGCCGGGGCGAGCGGTGACGCAGCGGTGCCCGTGGCGCGTGCGCACCTTCGGGCCAGGGCGGCCGCCAGACCCGGGGAGCCGGCCCACAGCACTTCGTCGAGCCGAGGCACCGCCGCCACCAGACGGTCGAGGTCGCCGTCCTCGGTGGCGGAGCAGACGATGAGATCGCCGTTCCCGATCAGTTCGGGCAACTCGGCTGCCCGGTCCGGACGCCCGAGCACGGCCTCCGGGAACAGCGTGGCGAGGTCCGAGCACCGCACGGGGTGCGCCGGGTCGCGGGCGTAGTCGCTCTCGTGGACCGGTACGCCCCGCACGTACTGGACGCCCTCCACCGTCACCCTGCCCTCCGCGGGGAAGGCCGGAGCCATGACGACGGCACGCCGTCGCGATCCCGCCCATGCGGCCCGTACCTCCGCCGCCACATGACCGCGCAGGGTGGAATCCACCGTCTTGAACAGCAGCTCGGAGCCGGCGAACAGGCCTGCCGCCCGCCGGGTGCGCGAAGCGGCGGCCTCCTCGTCCAGCATGCGGCTCCGGAGGTCGACCGCGGTCACACCTACGGCGTGCCGCGGCGGGCCCGCTGGGGCGGTGAGCAGGATCCGGGCGTCGTGACCTGCCTGGCGGAACGGCGCGGCGCCGTCCCCCGCACTGGTGAGGTCGTCCGCCAGGATGGCGATCCCCAACCGCACGTCATCGCGGAACGTCATGCCCCACCTCTCCGAAAGCCGACCTTCTCTGTGATCGGATCAATCGTCGTGCAGCTGAACGAGCAGGACAAACCATTCCTTCTCACATGGCCTGTGAGTAAAGTTCACGCATGCGATGGTCGGCGCTTCCTCCTCTGAACACGCTTCTGCCGTTCGAGGCCACTGTCCGGCACGCGAGCATGACCGCGGCCGCGCGGGAACTCCATGTCACGCACGGCGCGGTGAGCCGACAGATCCAGAACCTGGAGCGATCCCTGGGAACCTCACTGTTCGAGCGGCGGACACGCGCCCTGCACCCGACCCCTCAGGCCCGTCAACTGGCGGCCGTCGTCCGGGACGCGCTCGACCAGATCGACGCGGCGGCCCGGCAGATCGCACCCCGCACGCCGACAGGACCACTCACCCTGTCGTGCGAGCCCACGCTCCTGATGCGATGGCTCATTCCCCGGCTCCCCGATCTGTCGGCGAAGGTGCCGGACGTCGCCGTCCACCTGTCCGCGGGCGGCGGCCCCGTCTTCTTCGAGCGGGACGACATCGATCTCGCGATCCGCCGGGACGACTTCCCGTTCCCCGAAGAGGCAAGCCGGACCCGCCTGTTCGCCGAACGGATCGGCCCCGTCTGCCGACCTGATCTGGCGGCTCGCCTGACCGGCGCCGCCGGAGTGTCGCAGGTGACTCTTCTGCACACCGGCACGCGACCGCAGGCGTGGGACGACTGGCGGCGTATCACCGGCCTGCGAGCGGAGCCCGCCTCCCAGCAGATCCTGGAGCACTTCTACCTGACCCTCCAGGCCGCCGCGGCCGGCGTCGGGGTCGCCATCGCCCCGTATGCCGTCGCCCGCGACGACCTGGAGCGGGGTCAACTGGTCGCACCCTTCGGTTTCGTCCCCGACGGCACCAGCTACCACCTCCTCGGCCGTCCGGCACTTGAGCAGGACGAACGCGTCCGCCGACTGACGGCATGGCTGCGGACCATGACGAGCCGGCTGGACGACGACTCCGAACGGCGGTCTGGACAACTCCGGGTCGATCACGGGCCAGTGCCGTGACGAAACCTCGGCCGGGCCAACGCCTACTCCCGAAGCTGGTGCAAGAACGGCTGGTGCGCTTACGTCTACGCGCTCTACTTCGAGAAGGACCAGACCCTCAACGGCGCCGACGTCTTCGGCCACCACCACGACTGGGAGTCCGTCGTGGTCTTCCAGAAGCAGGGCGAGGAGCGTCCCGCGTTCCTCACCGCCTCCCTGCACGGCGGGTACAGCACCCATCCGATCAACGAGGTGCCGATGAACGGCACCCGTGTCGAGATCGCCTAACACAAGGACGCCGCGAGCACGCACGCCTTCCGCTCCGCCAAGTGGGGCGAGAGAACGGAGGCCTGGGGCAACGGCGGCTGGGACGAGTGGGCCCTATCTGACGCCGGCCGCCCTGAGCCGCCCCCGGCGGGACATCCCCCCTGTCCCGCCGGGGGCTTTCGCGTGGTCACTTGTAGATCTTGCCGGGCTCCGCCTTGGCCGGGGCGAGGAGTTGGGGGACGGTGACGAAGGTGTAGCCCTGGTCGTCGAGCGCCTTCAGGATGGAGGGCATGGCCGGCACGGTGCCCTTGTGCAGGGGGTGGAGCAGGATGATCCCGTCGCGGTCGGCGCCGTCGAGCACGCGCTCGGTGATCAGCGCGGGGTCGTCCGTCTCGTAGTCCTTCGCGGTCACCGTCCACAGCACCTGCGCCATCCTCAGTTCCGCCGAGATCCTGGAGACACGGTCGTCGGTGCGGCCCTGGGGCGGGCGCATCAGCGTCGGCTCACGGCCGGTGAGCTCCGAGACGGCCCGTGTGGTGCGGCGCAGTTCGTCGCGGATCCGCGCATCGGAGACGTCGGTCAGCACCGCGTGCGTCCAGGTGTGGTTACCGATCTCATGGCCCTCCTCGGCTATGCGCCGCACCACGTCCGGGCACGTGTGGATGCGCCGCCCTTCGAGGAAGAACGTCGACGGCGCCTTGTACCGCTTCAGGAGGTCCAGCAGTCGGGCGGTGGGTTCGCCCGGGTTGCCGTCGAAGGTGAGCGCGACGCACTTCGCCTTCCGGCAGTCCACCTGCCCCGACGGCGCGCCCGCAGCGGACGCGGCCCGGGCCCGTTCCTCGCGCGGGGAGAGCGTGTCCATCCTGTTCGCCCGGACGACCAGGATGACGGTCGTTGTCACGGCCGCGACCACGGCCAGGGTCAGGAATATGAGCAATCGAGGACGCCTTCTCAAGATCTTCACATCAAGGAGAAGGGGGCAGCACGCGACGGGTTGCCCGGCGGTCTCGACAGTGAGGCAGGACACGTTCTGCGCGGCGCGTGCGGCCTGTCGGATCACGTCTGGGCCGCGGGGCTCGCCGGCAGCCACAAGATGCCGTAGCCCGAAGCCGGCATCATCCAGACGACAGACCCTGGTCCGTAGCGCCGTTCAGAGGGAGGCGTACGGTGAACGTCGTCGCGCCCGGTGCGCTGGTCAGGGTGAGGGTGCCTCCGTGGGCCCGGAGCAGGGAGTGGGCCACGGCGAGGCCGAGGCCGCTGCCGCCCCGGTCGCGGCTGCGGGCCTTGTCGACGCGGTAGAAGCGGTCGAAGACATGCTCCTGGTCGTCGACCGGGATGCCCGGCCCGGAGTCGGTGACCCGCACCTCGGCCATGCCGGAGACGACGCACACCTCCAGCTGGACCTTGGTGCCCGCCGGGGTGTGCACGGCGGCGTTCGTCAGGAGGTTGTCGAGCACCTGCCGGATACGCAGCGGGTCCAGGCGCAGCCGTATCCGGTCGGGGCCCGCGGTCAGGGTGAGCGGATGGTCGGGGTGCCCCGCGCGGAAGGCGTCCCCGGCCTGCTGCGCCAGTTCCACCAGGTCGGTCTCCTCGCACCGCAGCGGCGCCTCCACGTCGGCCGCGTCGAGGCGGGCCAGGGTGAGCAGGTCGTCCAGCAGCACCCCCATACGGGCCGCCTCGGCCCGCAGCCGCGCCAGGTGCTTGTCGCGTTCCTCGGGGCTGTGCGCCGCGGCGTACTGGAAGAGGTCGGCGTAGCCGCGTACGGACATCAGGGGGGTGCGCAGCTCGTGCGAGGCGTCGGCGACGAACTGGCGCAGGCGCTGCTCGGCCGCGGTGCGGACCGCGAACGCGTCGTCGATGTGCTCCAGCATCCTGTTGAACGCGGTCCGCAGCTCCTCGACTTCGGGGCCGCCGTCGCGGCGGTCGTGGCGCACCGGCAGCCGCGCCGAGTCCGTCAGGTCGTGGGAGGTGATGCCGCGGGCGGTGTGCGCCATGTCGCTCAGGGGCTTCAGGCCGCGCCGCAGCATGCCCCGGCCGAACACGACGAGGGCGGCGAGGGCGAGGGCGAACGTGATCACCTGGATCGTGACCAGCTGCTCGACGGTGTCCTCGATCTCCTCCATGGGGGCGGCGCCGACCAGGATCACCCCCGGTTCCGCCTCACAGGCCCGCAGCCGGTACACACCGGCTCCCTCGAGGTGTTCGGTGCGGGTGATCTCGGTGTCCGAGTTGATCTGATCCCTGGCGAGGAGCGTGAAGTCGTCGATGTCCTGGGGCAGGTCGACCGAGTCCTCGGGGGTGCGCAGCTCGGGAGTACCGTTCTTGATGTCGTACACGGCGTAGTACCAGCCCCAGTACTTCTTGCCCTCCAGCGTGCCGTCGGCGGCGATGCTCTTGGACTGGGCGACCTGCGCGACATAGAGCTGTTCGTCGAGCTGTCGTGACAGGTAGTCGCGCATGTACACGGTCAGGGCGCCGCCGACGACGGCGAACACCACGAGGGCGAGGGCGCCGAGCCCGAGGGCGAGCCTCGTGCCCAGGCGCATGCCGCGGTAGGTCTCCCTCAGTCGGGCGATCACTCGGCGGCCTGCCGGAGCACGTAGCCGAAGCCGCGCACGGTGTGGATGAGGGGTTCGCCGCTGTCGTCGAGCTTGCGGCGCAGCCGGCTGACGACGAGCTCGACGACGTTGGAGCGGCCGCCGAAGCCGTACTCCCAGACGTGGTCGAGGATCTGCGCCTTGGTGAGGACGGTCGGCGACTTGCGCATGAGGTAGCGCAGCACCTCGTACTCGGTGGGGGTGAGCGTGAGGAGCTTCTCGCCGCGGCGGACCTCGCGGGTGTCCTCGTCCATCGTCAGGTCGGCGACCTGGAGCACGGAACGCTGGAACGCGGGGCCGGTGCTGCGCCGCAGGACTGTGCGCAGCCGGGCCATCAGCTCCTCGACGGCGAAGGGCTTGACCAGGTAGTCGTCACCACCGCGGGTCAGTCCGGCGACCCGGTCGGCGACGCCGTCGCGGGCCGTCAGGAACACCACGGGAACCATTCGGCCGGACTGGCGCAGCCGGTCGAGCACACCGAAGCCGTCCAGGCCGGGCAGCATCAGGTCGAGGACCACGATGTCCGGATGGAACTCCGCGGCCTGGCGCAGCGCTTCCTCGCCGGAGTTCGCCGTGACCGCGTCCCAGCCCTCGTAGCGGGCGACGGTCGCCACCAGATCCGCGATGGGCGGATCGTCGTCCACCACGAGAAGTCGCACTTTTTCCACGTGCTCATACTGCGGCACCGATCGCCTTCCGCCATAGCCGCTCACGGCTTGCCAGAAGATCGATAAAAACTTGAAAGTTGACCGACAGCAAAACGACAGCGCCGTCCGGCCAAGCTCGTAGCCCGGACCCGATCAAGGAGCTGTCAGCGTGACCACTCTCGAACAACCCCCCGCGGCGGCGAGCCGCTCGGGAGCGCGCCCCAAAGTGGTCGCCCGCACCGGTCTGTACGCGGTGCTGGCGGCGAACGTGGTCGCGGTGGCCGTCTTCTTCGTCCAGGCAGGCTTCGCCTCGAACGCCCTGATCGTGCTGGGGCGCCTCACGGGCCTGTACGGGGCGCTGCTGATGGCGTTCCAGCTGCTGCTGGTGGCCCGGCTGCCCTGGTTCGACCGGCGCATCGGCATGGACCGGCTGACCTCCTGGCACCGCTGGACCGGCTTCTCCGTGCTGTGGCTGCTGATGGCGCACGGGGTGTTCATCGCCTTCGGGTACGCCCAGTCCTCGGACATGGACCCGGTGAACCAGGTGGTCGACCTCGCCGAGACCACCGAGGGTGTGCTCCGCGCCATCGTCGCGCTCGGCATCATCATCGTGATCGGCGTGGTCTCGGCCCGCTACGCGCGGCGCCGGCTCGCCTACGAGACCTGGCACTTCATCCACCTGTACACGTATGTGGCGGTGGTGCTCGCCTTCACGCACCAGGTCGCGGCGGGCACGACGTTCGCCTCGTCCGAGGTGGCGACGGCGTACTGGTACACGCTGTGGGGCAGCGCCCTGACCGCGGTGTTCCTGGGCCGGCTGGTCCTGCCGCTGTGGCGGAACTGGCGGCACCAGCTACGCGTCACGGCCGTCGTCCACGAGTCCGACCACGTCGTCTCCATCTATATGAGCGGCCGTGACCTGGACCGGATGCCCGCGCGGGCCGGCCAGTTCTTCCTGTGGCGGTTCCTGACCCGGGACCGCTGGTGGCAGGCCAACCCGTTCTCGCTGTCGGCGGCGCCCGACGGCAAGCAGCTGCGGCTGACGGCCAAGGCGGCCGGTGCGGGCTCCGCCGCGCTGCGCCATGTGAAGGTCGGCACGCGCGTGTTCGCGGAGGGCCCCTACGGCGCGTTCACCGCGATGCACCGCACCCGGCCGGAGTCGGTCCTCATCGCGGGCGGCGTCGGCGTCACCCCGATCCGGGCGCTGCTGGAGGAGATCCAGGGGCACGCCGTGGTGATCTACCGGGTGGGCACGAGGCAGGACGCCGTCCTCTACGAGGAGCTCCAGCGGCTCGCCTTCGACAAGGGCGCCGAACTGCACCTGGTCTCGGGGCCGGTCGTGCCCGACCTCCTCGCGCCGCGCGAGCTGGCCCGGATGGTGCCCGACATCGCCGACCGGGACGTGTTCCTGTGCGGGCCGCCGCCGATGATGAACGCCGTCCTGGGCAGCCTGCGCGAGCTGGACGTGCCCAAGCCGCAGATCCACTTCGAACGCTTCAGCCTGGCGGGATGAGGAAGACACCGTGAACCGAGCGATTCCCGCCCTGATCCTGAGCGCCGCCGCGCTGGTCCCCGTGTGGCGCTACACGCCCTCGACGGCGACGACCACCACGGCGACCGCCGAGCCGGCCCCGTCGGCCTCCCCGTCCACCTCCGGTGACTCCACCGTGGTCTCGGGCCCCACCATCGACACGGAGAAGGGTCCCGTCCAGGTCCAGGCGACCTTCAAGGGCGACAAGATCACCGCGGTCAAGATGCTCCAGCAGCCGAACCATCCGCAGACCGAGGCGGCGGTGCCGAAGCTGATCGAGGAGACGCTGCAGGCCCAGAGCGCCGACATCGACACGGTCTCCGGCGCCACCATCACCAGTGGCGCCTACCGGAAGTCCCTCCAGGCCGCCCTCGACGCGAAGAGCTGAGCATGCGCCGCGTCGAACACATCATGGGTTTCCCGATCTCCCTGCTCATCGAGGACGAGGGCACGACCGCCGAGGCCGCGGAGCCGGCGTTCGACTTGCTGCGCCAGGTCGACGCCCGGTTCAGTCCGTTCCGGGCCGACAGCGAGGTGTCCCGGCTGGACCGGGGTGAGCTCGCCCCACACGAGCTCAGCCCGGACCTGGCCGAGGTCCTCGACCTGTGCGAGGAGTACCGCGTGGCGACCGGTGGCGCGTTCGACGTACGGCTGCCGGGGCGCGGGCTCGACCCCTGCGCGATGGTGAAGGGGTGGGCCGTGCAACGGGCCGCGGACCTGCTGACGGAGCGGGGGGCGCGGCGGCTCTGCCTCAACGCGGGCGGCGACGTGGCGGTGACCGGCGGGCCGTGGCGGGTCGGCGTGCGCCACCCAGAGCGGGCCGACCGGCTCTGTACGGTCCTGGAGGTCGGCGAGGGGGCGGTGGCCACGTCCGCGCGCTACGAACGGGGCGACCACATCCTCGACGGCCGAACCGGGCGCCCGGCGACGGGGCTGCTGAGCGTGACCGTCGTCGCGGCGTCCCTCACGGAGGCCGACGCCACCGCGACAGCGGCGTTCGCGATGGGGATGGAGGGGGTCGAGTGGGCCGCGTCGAGGGAGGGGTGCGAGGTGTTCGCGGTCGACGCGGACCGGAAGGTGTACCGGACTCCGGGGTTGCCGGTGGCGACGACGACCTGAGGGGCTATCTGCGGCGCTTGAGCTCGGGAGTGCGTGCGGTAGGGCGCCTGCGGGTGGTTCGTGGCTGTTCGCGCAGTTCCCCGCGCCCCTTGAGGGGGTGAGCCTCAGTCTCAAGGAGTGGCCGTGTGGGGGAAATTGCGTTGCGGGGACGGGCGGTGGCGTCGACAGTGGCGGCATGACGATGACGCACTCCGCCGCACTGCCGGCCGGTATGACCGTACGACCGGCGCGTGTTGAGGACGCGGTGGCGGTGTGTGCTCTGCTCAACGAGGTCGACCGGCTGGAGATCGGCCGGGCCGAGACCGAGCTCGCCGAGGTCCAGGCGGATCTGAAGCATCCCGAGGTGGACCTGGAGCGGGACTCCTGGCTGCTGTTCGACGGGGACCGGCTCGTCGGGTACGGCCTGATGTGGGACGAGTCGGGCGGTGAGCGCATCGACATGGACCACTACGCGCTGCCCGACCAGCCGCTCGGCGCCCTGCACCTGTTCGAACTGATGGAGGCCCGTGCCGCCGAGCGGGCCGCGGCCAACGGGGCGGACCGCGCGGTCGTCCACCTGCACCTCAACATCGCGCCCACCACGGACCTGGACGCCCTGCGCGGCCGGGGCTGGCGCCCGGTCCGCCGCTACCACGTGCTGGACCGGCCCCTGTCCGCCGCCGACACGCTCCCCGTCCCTCCGCCCGGCGTGAGCCTGCGGCCCTGCGCGGACGAGGCGGACCGCCGGCAGGCACACGCCCTGCTGCAGGCCTCCTTCGCCGAACACTTCGACTTCCAGCCGCGCACCTACGAGCAGTGGCTGGACGACATCGACGCCGCGAACACCGACTGGTCGCTGATCTGGATCGCGCACGTCGACGGACTCGGCGACGCGGCCGCCCTGCGCACCCGCGACGACCGTACGACCATGGCGTGGATCTCCTCCCTCGGCGTTCTCGCCGAGGCCCGCGGCCGGGGTCTCGGCAGCCATCTGCTGCGCCACGCCTTCGGCCACTACGCGGCGCGGGGCCGCGACCGCATCGGCCTCGGTGTCGACACCGACAACAGCTCCGGCGCCCTCGCGCTGTACGAGCGGCACGGCATGAAGCTGGACTTCGCCGTCGACACCTGGGAGCTCGTCCGCCCCGTGGTGTGACCGGGGGTAGCACTGTCGACAAAGCGTTGAATCGGTAGCACGGCATCACGTCAACGCGGCTGCTCATGGTGGTTCTTGGCGAGCGACCGTCCGACTTGTTCGACAGGTCGGACATGGTTCGAAACCTCTTGACGCCCCGCCACGCCTCGATTGACACTCTCGCAACACGACGTCACACAGCCGAAACGGCGGAGCACCCAGGGACGGGGTCCTTCGCCCTCGGCCGTCCCCCTTTTCCTGGTTCCGCCCCCTCATCAGCCGTGCTCTCAGCAGGGAAAATCCATATGACGTACAACGCAGGTCCACGCGGCCGCGCGAGACGCCGAGCAGGCCGACTCGCCGGGCTGACCGCCGCGTCACTGCTCCTGGGCCTGGCCGGACCGGTCGCCCCCGCCGTCGCGGACGGCGCGGACCTCACCGACGGCCTGGCCCTCTGGTACAAGCTCGACGCCACCTCCGGCACCACCGTCACCGACGCCTCCGGCAACGGCCGGGACGGCACGGTGAACGGCACCGCCGGCTGGACGGGCGACGGCCAGGGCCTGACGTTCAACGGTTCGGACACCTATGTGAAGGTGCCCAACGATGTCATGAAGGGCATGAACTCCATCAGCGTCTCCATGGACGTGCTGATGGACGAGTCGCAGGCCGGCCCGTACTTCATCTACGGCTTCGGCAACACCAGCGGCGGCACGGGCAACGGCTACCTCTTCGCCACCGGCAACTCGCTGCGCACCGCCATCGCGTCCGGGAACTGGTCGACCGAGCAGAACACCCGGCCCGGCGACTCGCACAACCTGACCCGCTCGGTGTGGAAGCAGCTCACGTACACACAGACCGGCACCACGGGCGTGCTGTACGAGGACGGCGTCGAGGTCGGCCGCAACACCTCCGTCACCACCACGCCGGGCTCGATCGGCTCGGGCACCACGACCGCCAACTACATAGGCAAGTCGGTCTACACCGGGGACAAGCTCTTCAAGGGCAAGATCCGTGACTTCCGGGTGTACAACCGCGCCCTCGCCGCCACCGAGGTCGAGCAGCTCTCGCTCCCCGTCGCCGTCCAGGGCGTCGCCGCCGACAAGGCCGCTCTCACCCTGGGTGACACGAGTGCGGTGACCGCCGACCTGGACCTGCCGAAGACCGGTACGGCCGGGGGCTCCTCCATCAGCTGGAAGAGCGACAACACCTCGGTGGTCGCGGACTCCGGCGCGGTGACCCGCCCCGCCGCCGGTGAGCCGAACGGCCACGCCACCCTCACGGCGACCCTGAAGCGGGGCTCCGTGACGGACACCAAGACCTTCGAGGTCACGGTCCTGCCGTCCTTCGACGACACCACGGCCGTCAAGCAGGCCGCCGAGGCGCTGACCGTGCACAACGCCGACGACGCCCGCGGCAACCTCACGCTCCCGACGTCCGGCGACTTCGGCACCAAGGTGTCGTGGTCCTCCGCGGACCCGGACGTCGTCACCGACGACGGTGTGGTGCACCGCCCGGCGCACGGCGACGGCGGCACGACCGCCGAGCTGACCGCGACCGTCACCAAGAACGACGCGAAGACCACCCGCGCCTTCACCGTGAAGGTGCCGGAGCTGCCGAAGAAGGAAGCCCGCAAGGGCTACATGTTCAGCTACTTCACCGGCGAGGGCACCTCGGACGGCGAGCAGCTCTACTTCGCGCTCAGCAAGGGCAACGACCCGCTGAAGTGGCGTGAGCTGAACGACGGCAAGCCCGTCCTCACCTCCTCGCTCGGCGAGAAGGGCCTGCGCGACCCGTTCATCATCCGCTCCCCCGAGGGCGACAAGTTCTACCAGATCGCCACCGACCTGAAGATCTACGGCAACGGCGACTGGGACCGCTCGCAGCGCTCCGGCAGCAAGTCCATCATGGTGTGGGAGTCCACCGACCTGGTGAACTGGACCGACCAGCGCCTGGTCAAGGTCTCCCCCGACGCGGCCGGCAACACCTGGGCCCCCGAGGCGTACTACGACGAGAAGCTCGGCGAGTACGTCGTCTTCTGGGCGTCGAAGCTGTACGACAACGAGGCGCACACCGGCGACACGTACAACCGCATGATGTACGCGACGACCCGCGACTTCTACACGTTCAGCGAGCCCAAGGTCTGGATCGACCGCGGCTACTCGGTCATCGACTCCACGGTCATCCAGCACGACGGCACGTACTTCCGTCTCTCCAAGGACGAGCGGAACAACAGCTCCTCCACTCCCAACAGCAAGTTCGTCTTCGAGGAGAAGAGCGACTCGCTGCTCGACCTGTCCTGGGACCCGGTCGCCGAAGGCATCGGCAAGGGCGCGATGAGCGCGGCCGAGGGCCCGCTGGTGTTCAAGTCGAACACCGAGGACAAGTGGTACGCGTTCCTCGACGAGTTCGGCGGACGCGGCTACATCCCCTTCGAGACCACCGACCTCGCCTCCGGCGTGTGGACGCCGTCCGGCTCGTACGACCTGCCGGCCAAGCCCCGGCACGGCACGGTGCTGCCGGTGACGCAGGCCGAGTACGACCGGCTGCTGAGCACCTACCAGCCGGACCAGATCGTCAAGAGCGTCGAGGACATCAAGGTCGAGACGCGTATCGGTGAGGCCCCGGTGCTGCCCGCCACCGTCATCGCCGAGTACGCCGACGGCACCAAGAAGCCCATCGCGGTCACCTGGGCGGACGTGGACGCGTCGAAGTACGCGCAGGCAGGCACGTTCACGGTCGAAGGCACCCTGCCGGGCGACGCCACGATCGGGGTCCGCGCCGAGGTCACCGTCTCCGAGAAGGGCCCGGACGTCCCGACGGACCTGGTCCTGCACTACGGCTTCGACGAGACCGGCGGCAGCATCGTCCGCGACTCCAGCGGCCACGGCTACCACGGCACCTATGTCCGTACGCCCGACTTCGGGACCGGTGTCGACGGCGGCTCGTTCAAGATGTCCGGCGGCAACAGCGGCTCCGACTCGCCGTACGTGAAGATCCCGAACGGGGTCCTCAAGGGCGCGAACGGCGTCACCGTCTCCACGTACGTCAAGTGGAAGGGCGGCGACAACTTCCAGTGGCTGTTCGGCCTCGGCCCCGACAACAACAAGTACCTCTTCGCCACCCCGTCCAACGGCGCCGGGAAGCTGTTCTCCGCGATCACCAAGGCCACCTGGTCCGGTGAGAAGCAGATGATCGGCGGCTCCCCGCTCACCCAGGGCGAGTGGAAGCACCTCACCGTCACCCTGGACGGCGCGACGGAGACGGCGATCCTCTACGTGGACGGCGCCGAGGTGGCCCGCGTCAACGGTGTCACCATCAAGCCGTCCGACCTGTACGACGCCGCCAAGGACCACTCCGGCTACATCGGCAGGTCCCTGTACGCCCCGGACCCGTACTTCGGGGGCGAGGTCGACGACTTCCGGATCTACAACCGGGCCCTGTCGCCCGCCGAGGTCCTGGAGCTCGGCGGCAACACCACCGGGATCGCCGCGGCGACCCACCCGGCGCTCAGGGTCGACGCGATCATCGACGACAAGGACAGCAAGATCGTCCTTCCACTGGCCGAGGGCAGCGACATCACCGCCCTGGCACCGGAGTTCACCCTGGCCCACGGCGCGACCATCAGCCCGGCCTCCGGCACCCTGCGCGACTTCAGCGAGCCGAAGACGTACGAGGTCACCGGCTCGGACGGCAAGAAGCGCACCTGGACGGTCTCGGCACTGATCATGAAGAGCCCGGTCCTGCCGGGACTCAACGCCGACCCGAACATCGTCCGCTTCGGCGACACCTTCTACATCTACCCGACCACCGACGGCTTCGAGGGCTGGAGCGGCACGCAGTTCAAGGCGTACTCGTCGAAGGACCTGGTCCACTGGAAGGACCACGGCGTCATCCTCGACCTCGGTCCTGACGTCTCCTGGGCCGACAGCCGGGCATGGGCGCCGGCCATCGAGGAGAAGAACGGCAAGTACTACTTCTACTTCTGCGCCGACGCCAACATCGGTGTCGCGGTCTCCGACTCGCCGACCGGCCCGTTCAAGGACGCGCTGGGCAAGCCGCTGCTGAAGGCGGGCGACCGACCCGGCCAGATGATCGACCCGGCGGTCTTCACCGACGACGACGGCCAGTCGTACCTCTACTGGGGCAACGGCCGCGCCTACGTCGTGCCGCTCAACGACGACATGGTCTCCTTCGACGCCTCGAAGGTCACCGACATCACCCCGAGCGGCTACAACGAGGGCACGTTCGTCATCAAGCGCAAGGGCACCTACTACTTCATGTGGTCGGAGAACGACACACGTGACGAGAACTACCGGGTCGCCTACGCCACCGGCTCCTCGCCCACCGGTCCCTGGACCAAGCGCGGCGTGATCCTGGAGAAGGACCTCTCGCTCGGTATCAAGGGCCCCGGCCACCACTCCGTGGTCCACGTCCCGAACACCGACGACTGGTACATCGCCTACCACCGCTTCGCCATCCCCGGCGGAGACGGCACCCACCGCGAAACCACCATCGACAAGCTGGAGTTCGACGACGACGGCCTGATCAAGAAGGTCGTCCCCACCCTCGGCGGCATCGACCCGGTCACCATCGCCCGGGCCGGCCAGGACGCCAAGGGCAAGGAGGGCGAGCGCATCCAGCTCGACGGCACCGTCTCCGGGGCGGGCACCGCCAAGTGGAAGGTCGAGGTGGGCGCGCCCTGCGTCTTCGCCGACGCCTCCGCCGCGAGGACGACGATCACCTGCGCCGACAACGGCATCTACACGGTGACCCTGACCGGCGGCCGCAGCAGTGACAAGGCCACCGTGACCGTCACCAACGCGCCCCCGGTGATCACCTCCGCGACCGGCCCGAAGTCGCCGGTGGCGGCGGGCAAGGGCACCTCGGTCACGGTGAAGTTCACCGACCCGGGCACCGCCGACAAGCACACCTGCAAGGTCGACTGGAAGGACGGCACCAAGCCGACGGCCGGCAAGATCACCACCGGCGTCTGCAAGGCCGAGCACGTCTACCGCAAGGCAGGCATCCACCGCCCGGTGGTCACGGTCACCGACGACGACGGCGCCTCGGACACCGCCAAGCTCCCCGAGCTGATCGTCTACGACCGCGCCGCGGGCTCCGCGACCGGTACCGGGACGTTCACCTCACCGGCGGGCGCCTACCCGGCCAAGGCCGCTCTGACCGGCAAGGCGGCCTTCTCCTTCCTCGCCAAGTACACGAAGAACGCCACCGTCCCCACGGGCAGGGCCTCCTTCGACTTCGGCGCGGCGAGGCTGAAGTTCCGCTCCACGGGCTCCGACTGGCTCGTGGTGACCGGTGACAAGGCCGTCTACCAGGGCTCCGGCAAGGTCGGCGGCGCGAGCGGCTACGCCTTCCGGATCACCGCGACCGACGGCCCGGACACCTTCAAGATCAAGATCTGGAAGAAGTCCACCGGCAAGGTCGTCTACGAGAACACCAAGGCCGCGAAGACGAAGGGAATCAGCGTCGGCCGCTAGGCGATGAACCGCTTCACCGAGGGGCGCCCGGAGACACCTCCGGGCGCCCCTCGGCACGTCGGCGGCCGGAACGTGCGAGGGCCGGTCCCGCGTGGGTCGGGGGCGTCGGGAATCCCGGCGCCCCCAGAACGTTGAACCCCCTGTGACCTCCGTGCTCTCCTCCACCCGTTTCTCCGTCCTCGACCGCTCCCGCGTCCGGGAGGGCCATGACGCGCCCGAGGCCCTGCGGGACACCGTGCGGCTGGCGCGGGACGTGGAGGAGCTGGGCTTCCACCGGTTCTGGGTCTCGGAGCACCACGGGGTGCCGGGGGTGGCCGGTTCCGCGCCGACGGTCCTGGCGGCGGCCGTCGCGGCGGCCACCCGCACGATCCGGGTGGGCACCGGCGGAGTGATGCTGCCCAACCATCGCCCCCTGGTCGTGGCCGAGCAGTTCGGTGTCCTGGAGTCCCTCTTCCCGGGGCGCGTCGACATGGGCCTCGGCCGCTCTGTGGGCTTCACCGACGGTGTCCGCAGGGCGCTGGGCCGGGACAAGGACGCCGCCGACACGGACGACTTCGCCGCGCAGCTCGACGAGCTGCTCGGCTGGTTCCTCGGGACCTCCACGACCGGCGTGCACGCGCGTCCCCCGGAGGGCCTGTCCGTTCCGCCCTTCGTCCTGGCGATGGGCGAGGGCGCGTCGATCGCCGCGCGGGCGGGCCTGCCGATGGTGATCGGCGACCTCCGCGCCCGGGACCGGATGCTGCGCGGCGTCGAGCGGTACCGCGCCGAGTTCCGGCCGTCGGTCTGGGCGGCGGAGCCGTACGTCGTCGTCTCCGGCACGGTCGCCGTCGCCGCGACCCCCGAGGAGGCCCACCACATCCTCCTGCCCGAGGCATGGGCGATGGCGTACTCCCGCACCCACGGCACGTTCCCGCCGCTCGCCCCCGCGGAGGAGATCGAGCGGCGGACCATGACGGACAAGGAGCGCGGCCTCTACGAGTCGGGGCTCACCGGCCATGTCGTTGGCACCAAGGAGCAGGTCGCGCACGAACTGGAGACGGTGATCAAGGAGACGGGCGCCCAGGAGGTGCTGGTCACGACCAGTACGTACGACCGTGCGGCGCTGCTGGACTCCTACCGGAGGCTTGCCCGGGTCGCGGGCCTCGGCAGTGCTTCCTGAGCGCCCAGGCGTCCTTCCGTGACGTGTGCGGTCATGGCCTCCACGTCGGTGACCGCCGCCTGCGCGGCCGCCGCCAGGGCGCGCCGGTCGGGATGGGTGCCCGGGGCGATCAGGGGCCGTACGTCCAGCTCGGCGACGACTCCGCGGGCGGTGACCACGCGCCACACGGACGTGAGGAGCTGGTCGTCCCCGACGTAGGCGGGCGCGGTGCTGGCCCCTCCCCCGGCGCACCGGTAGCGGACGCGCACCGGCTGTACGGGGACGCCCGCGTCGAGCGCGGCCTGGAAGACGGCCCGGCGAAAGCGCCCCTGGGCCCGGCCGCACCAGGTGCTGCCCTCGGGGAAGACGGCGACCGCCGTGCCGGCGCGCAGCACGTCGGCGATGCGGGCGACCGTGCCGGGCAGGCCGCGGATGCGGTCCCGTTCGATGAAGAGGGAGCCGCCCCGCTCGGCGAGGGTGCCGGCGACGGGCCAGCGCCGGATGTCGGACTTGGCGAGCATCCGTGCGGGGCGGACCGCCGCGAGGAGCGGTATGTCCAGCCAGGAGATGTGGTTGGCGACGAGGAGGAGGCCCCCGGCGGGCGCGGCGGCGCCGGTGATCCGTATCCGGACCCCGCAGGCCCGGACGATCCACCGGCACCAGTGCCGTACCGCGCCCGCCGGGATCCGGGGGCCGAGTCCGCTCAGGAGGATCCCGGCGAGGATCAGCGCCAGGACCGTGGTGAGCCTCAGCACGGCCCGTGGCGCGGCGGCGGTCGGCCGCGCGGTGTCCACGCACGCCCGCGGGGTGCAGGGCGCGCCGGGCAGCCACACGCTCATCGCGTCAGGCCGCCGGGACGAGGGAGAGGAAGTGCCGCAGGTAGCGGGCGTTGACACGGCGCATCGGCAGCAGCACGTACAGGTCGGCGACGCCGAAGTCGGGGTCGTGCGCGGGTTCGCCGCACACCCAGGCGCCGAGCCGCAGGTAGCCGCGCAGCAGCGGGGGCAGGTCGATGCGCTCGGCGGGGGCCTCGGCCTTGGGGATCCACGGCAGCAGGGGGCGGACGCGGTACTCGTCCGGCGCCAGGTACTTGCCCTTCACCCGGTCCCAGGTGGCGGTGGCGAGGGCGCCGCCGTCGGCGAGGGGGACGGAGCAGCAGCCGGCGAGCCACTCGTGGCCGTGGTCGAGCATGTAGCGGGCGATGCCGGCCCAGATGAGGCCGATGACGGCGCCGTCGCGGTGGTCGGGGTGCACGCAGGAGCGGCCGACCTCGACGAGGTCCGGGCGGATCGCGTCGATGCGGCCGAGGTCGAACTCGCCCTCCGAGTACAGCCGTCCGGCGACGGCGGCGCGCTTGGGCGGCAGCAGCCGGTAGGTGCCGACGACCTGCCCGGTCAGGGTCTCCCGGACGAGCAGGTGGTCGCAGTACGCGTCGAAGGCGTCGATGTCGAGGCCCGGCTGCGGGCCGGTCAGCAGGGCGCCCATCTCGCCGGAGAACACGTCGTGCCGCAGGCGCTGCGCGGCGCGTACGTCGTCCTCGTCGCGGGCGAGACCGACGGTGTATCGGGTGGGGACCGCTGACGGGGAGGGCAGGGGCGGGGTGTCCAGAGCGGGTACGGCGGTCATGGCTCACTCCAGGTCACGGGCCGGTTCGGCCTGGGCGGAAGAGCGGGCCGGTCGGGTGCGGCGCGCTCGTACCTGTTCTCCCGACGTCGTCTGGCCGACGCGTGACCGAGGGCGGGAGCGCGGATGTGCGCTCGCTGAACGAACCGGGAGGCCTTCCGGGAAACCAGACGGGGCCGGGGATGAGCACCACTCCCGGCCCCGCCCGTCCGCACTCGTCGGCGAACGTCTCCGTGTCCCGCTACCGCTTCCCGGCCTTCCGCGTGGCGCGCAGCCACTCCTTGTTCATGTTCGTGATGGAGACCAGGGGGATGCCCTTGGGGCAGGCCGTGGCGCACTCGCCGGCGAGGGTGCAGCCGCCGAAGCCCTCCTCGTCCATCCGGGCCACCATGTCGAGGACGCGGGTCTCGCGCTCGGGCGCCCCCTGCGGCAGCACGTTCAGATGGTTCACCTTGGCGGAGGTGAACAGCATCGCCGCGCCGTTGGGGCAGGCGGCCACGCACGCCCCGCAGCCGATGCACTCGGCGTGTTCGAAGGCGAAGTCCGCGTCCGGCTTCGGCACGGCCGTGGCGTGGGCCTCCGGCGCGGATCCGGTGGGGGCGGTGATGTAGCCGCCGGCCTGGATGATCCGGTCGAACGCGGACCGGTCCACGACGAGGTCCTTGATCACCGGGAACGCCGAGGCCCGCCAGGGCTCCACGTCGATCGTGTCGCCGTCCGCGAAGGACCGCATGTGCAGCTGGCAGGTGGTCGTCCGCTCCGGCCCGTGCGCGTCCCCGTTGATGACCAGCGAGCACGCCCCGCAGATGCCCTCCCGGCAGTCGTGGTCGAACGCCACGGGGTCCTCACCCCGCAGGATGAGGTCCTCGTTGAGGGTGTCGAGCATCTCCAGGAAGGACATGTCGGGCGAGATGTCGTCCACCTCGTACGTGGACATGGCGCCTTCGGTGTCGGCGGCGCGCTGTCGCCAGACGCGCAGGGTGAGCTTCATGCGTAGCTCCGCTGGGTGGGGTGGACGTACTCGAAGACGAGGTCTTCCTTGTGCAGGACGGGGGCGGTGCCGGTGCCCGTGAACTCCCAGGCGGCCGCGTACGAGAAGGTGTCGTCCTTGCGTTCCGCCTCACCGTCCGGGCTCTGTGACTCCTCGCGGAAGTGCCCGCCGCACGACTCGGCGCGGTGCAGCGCGTCGAGGCACATCAGCTCGGCGAGCTCCAGGTAGTCGACGATCCGGTTGGCCTTCTCCAGTGACTGGTTGAACTCCTCGCCCGTCCCCGGGACCTTGATCCGCCGCCAGAACTCCTCGCGGATCTGCGGGATCCGCTCCAGGGCCTTGCGCAGGCCGCTCTCGGTGCGGGCCATGCCGCAGAACTCCCACATCAGTTCGCCGAGTTCGCGGTGGAAGGAGTCGGGCGTACGGTCGCCGTCGACGGCGAGCAGCAGATGCAGCCGGTCCTCGGTCTCCGCGAGGGCCTCCTGCACGACGGCGTGTTCGGGGCCGATCTCGTCCTGGCGGGGGTGGCGGGCGAGGTAGTCGTTGATCGTCGCCGGGAGGACGAAGTACCCGTCGGCGAGGCCCTGCATCAGCGCGGAGGCGCCGAGCCGGTTGGCCCCGTGGTCGGAGAAGTTGGCCTCGCCGATCGCGAACAGGCCGGGGACGGTGGTCTGGAGGTCGTAGTCGACCCACAGTCCGCCCATCGTGTAGTGGACGGCCGGGTAGATCCGCATGGGGACCCGGTACGGATCCTCGTCGGTGATCCGCTGGTACATGTCGAAGAGGTTGCCGTACTTGGCCTCGACGGCCGCCCGGCCCATCCGTTCGATGGCGTCGGCGAAGTCGAGGTAGACGCCCTGCCCACCGGGTCCGACGCCCCGGCCCTCGTCGCAGACGTTCTTCGCGGCGCGGGAAGCGATGTCGCGGGGCACCAGGTTGCCGAAGGAGGGGTAGATCCGCTCCAGGTAGTAGTCGCGCTCGTCCTCGGGGATCTCGTGCGGGGGCCGCTGGTCGCCCTTGGCCTTCGGGACCCAGATCCGGCCGTCGTTGCGCAGTGACTCGCTCATCAGCGTCAGCTTGGACTGGTGGTCACCGGTGCGCGGGATGCACGTCGGATGGATCTGGGTGAAGCACGGGTTGGCGAACAGCGCGCCCCTCCGGTGCGCCCGCCAGACGGCGGTCGCGTTGGAGTTCATGGCGTTGGTCGACAGGTAGAAGACGTTGCCGTAGCCGCCGGACGCGAGGACGACGGCGTCCGCGAAGTAGGTGTCGATCTTCCCGGTGATGAGATCCCGCGCGACGATGCCGCGGGCGCGCCCGTCGACGACGATCAGGTCGAGCATCTCGGTGCGGGGGTGCAGCTCCACGTTTCCGGCGGCGATCTGCCGGCTGAGGGCCTGGTAGGCGCCGAGCAGCAGCTGCTGGCCCGTCTGGCCGCGGGCGTAGAAGGTGCGGGAGACCTGGACGCCCCCGAAGGAGCGGGTGTCGAGCAGGCCGCCGTACTCGCGGGCGAACGGCACGCCCTGGGCGACGCACTGGTCGATGATCTCCACGGAGATCTGTGCGAGGCGGTGGACGTTGGACTCGCGGGCCCGGAAGTCGCCGCCCTTGACGGTGTCGTAGAACAGCCGGTGGACGGAGTCGCCGTCGTTGCGGTAGTTCTTCGCGGCGTTGATGCCGCCCTGGGCGGCGATCGAGTGGGCGCGGCGCGGGGAGTCCTGGTAGCAGAACTGGACGACGTGGTAGCCCTGTTCGGCGAGCGTGGCCCCGGCGGAGCCGCCGGCGAGACCGGTGCCGACGACGATGACGGTGTGCTTGCGGCGGTTGGCGGGGTTGACGAGCTTGGCCTCGAAGCGGCGCTTGTCCCAGCGCTCGGCGATCGGGCCCTCGGGCGCCCTGGTGTCGACGACCGGGTCCCCGGTGGTGTAGTCCGCGTACGCGGAGGACGTACTCATGATCAGCTCACCACTCCGGTCATGACGGCGACGGGTACGGAGACGAAGCCCAGGGTCAGCACCAGCGCGAGGACGTTCGCGGTGGCCTTCAGGGCCCGGTCACGGGTGCGGCTGCCGGCGCCGAGGGTCTGCGCGGCGCTCCAGAAGCCGTGTCGGATGTGCAGGCCGAGGGCGAGCATCGCGACGAGGTAGATGACGTTGCCGTACCAGGTGGAGAAGGTGTCGATCACGTTCTGGTACGGGTGGCCGGACTGGAAGCCGTTCGGGTGGACGGTGCCGGTCGTCAGGTCGAGGATGTGCCAGACGATGAACAGTCCGAGGATGACGCCGCCCCACCGCATGGTGCGCGTCGCGTAGCTCGCCCGGCGCCTGGTGTGCACGTACTTGGTGGGCCGGGCCCTGAGATCCCGGCGGCTGAGCTGGTAGGCGGCCGTGGCGTGGGCGACGACCGCGGCGACGAGGACCACGCGGACGATCCACAGCGCCCATTCGTGGTGGAGGAAGGGCTCGCCGAGGGTGCGCAGCCAGTGCGCGTACCCGTCGAACTCGGCCGAGCCGAAGAAGATCTTGAGGTTGCCCAGCATGTGGACGACCAGGTACGCCAGCATGATCAGACCGCTGACGGCCATCACCGTCTTCTTGCCGACGGAGCTGTGCCACACCGTGCGTGCCATGGACGGTTTCCGGTCCGTCCGCGTTGCCAGAGCCATGGACAAGACGCTAGGACCGGCACCCCTCATCGGTCCAAGACATGATGCGGCTCGATTCGATAGCCGGAGGCTATCGTCCCGTATCGTGGAAGGGTGCAGTTCCAGCAGCTCCAGTACTTCGTGGCGGTCGCCGAGACCCGGCACTTCACCCGCGCCGCCGAGCTGGTCCATGTCGCCCAGCCCTCGCTGTCGCAGCAGATCAGGGCGCTGGAACGGGAGTTGGGCGCGGATCTGTTCCTGCGGGCGCGCGGCAACATCACGCTCACCGACGCCGGTGAGGCCCTGCTGCCGCTGGCCCGCCGCATCCTGGCCGACACGGACACGGCCCGGCTGGAGGTGCAGGAGCTGGTGCAGCTGCGCCGGGGCCGGGTCCGGCTGGGCGCCACCCCGAGCCTGTGCACCGGTCTGCTGCCCGACGTGCTGCGGGCCTTCCACGACCGCTACCCCGGCATCCGCCTGCTGATCGAGGAGGGCGGCTCCCACGACCTCGTACGGCAGCTCGCGCGCGGCGCCCTCGACCTGGCCCTGGTCGTCCTGCCCCTGCCGACGCCGTCCCCCGCGCTGACCACGGTGGAGCTGCTGCGCGAGGACCTGGTGGTGGTGTCCTCCCCGGACGCGGCCAAGCCCGGCGAGGGGCGGCGCACGATCGGAGTCGCCGACCTCGAGGGCGAGCGGCTCGTGATGTTCCGGCACGGCTACGACCTGCGGGAGCTGACCGTGGCCGCGTGCCGCTCCGCCGGGTTCGAACCGGATTTCGCGGTGGAGGGCGGTGAGATGGACGCGGTACTGGGGTTCGTCCGGGCGGGGCTGGGGGTGGCCGTGGTCCCGCGCATGGTGGCGACCGGTGCGGGCCGTGGTCTGCGGGTCACCCCGCTGGCCCGCCCCGGACTGCACCGCACCATCGCGCTGGCGCACCGCAGCGACGTGGCTCCGCCTCGGGCCGCGAGGGAGTTGCAGCGGATGTTGGTGGAGCGGTGAGCGTGCGCTGCGGTGCCCGGTCGCGCCGTTGGAGATGAGCGCCGTTCGGGTCTGCGGGGCGCTGTGGCTTGTCGCGCGGTTCCCCGCGCCCCTAACCCGTCGCGTCCACCAGGGCCAGTTCGTGCAGGCGTTCCGGTGGGCCCGGGCGGGCGTAGTACCAGCCCTGGGCGGTGTCGCAGCCGAGTATCCGCAGTTGCTCGGCCTGCGCGCCCGTCTCGACGCCCTCGACGGTGACCGCGAGGTCGAGGCTGTGGGCGAGGGAGACGATGCCCTCGACGATCTTCAGGTCGACGGGGTCCGCCGGGAACTGCTGCATGCCCTGCGTGAAGGACCGGTCCAGCTTCAGCACCCGGACCGGCAGCCGCCGCAGATTGGCGAGGTTGGAGTAGCCGGTGCCGAAGTCGTCGAGGGCGATGTCGACGCCCATCTCGGAGAGCCTGCGCAGCGGTTTGAGCAGATCGTCGTCGGCGCCGATCAGGGCGGACTCGGTCACCTCCAGGCACAGGGCGTCCGGTTCGAGGCCGGCCCGCTCGAGGATCTCCACGGTGTCCTGCACCAGCCCGGGATGCGTGAGCTGGCACGGCGACAGGTTCACGTTGACGCGCAGCGGCCCCGTGCCGCCGTGCCGTCGCTGCCATTCGCGGGCCTGGCGCACCGACTGCTCCAGCACCCAGCGGCCGAGCGGCACGATCAGGCCGGTGCGCTCGGCGAGCGGGATGAAGCGGTCGGGGCCGAGCACACCGTGCTGCGGATGCAGCCAGCGGACCAGCGCCTCCGCGCCGCGCACGGTGCCGTCGCCGAGATGGACGAGCGGCTGGTACTCGATGAAGAACTCGCCCCGGTCGAGGGCCGCGGGCAGGGCCGTGGTGAGCCCGTGCCGGGTGATGGCACGGGCGTCGGCCTCGGCGTCGGCGACCTCGTAGCGGTTGCCGCCCGCCGACTTCGCCCGGTACATCGTGATGTCGGCGCTGCGCAGCACCTCCGCCGGGCCGCGCTCGCCCGCCGGGCCCTCGACGATGCCGATGCTGCCGCGGACGAGGAGTTCCCGGCCGTCGATGCGGACGGGGGTGACCAGCGCGTTCATGATGCGGTCGGCGAGGTCGTCGACCTCGCTCTCGGTGTCGGGGCCGGTGGTCAGCGCCACGAACTCGTCGCCGCCGAGCCGGGCGACCATCTCACCGGGGGCGGTCGCGCAGGACTGGAGCCGGTCGGCGACCTCGACGAGCAGCCGGTCGCCGGCCGCGTGGCCGAGGCTGTCGTTGATGGCCTTGAAGCCGTCCAGGTCGAGGTAGCACAGGCCGAACCGCTGGCCGTCGCCCGCCGCGAGGGCCTTCTCCAGGCGCTCGAAGAACAGGGTGCGGTTGGGCAGTCCGGTGAGCGCGTCGTGCGTGGCCTCGTAGCGGAGGCGGAGATTGAGCAGACGGCGCTCGGTGGTGTCCTCCATCAGCGCCAGCTGGTACTGGGGGTTGCCGTCCGCGTCCCGCAGCAGGGAGACCGTCAGATTGGTCCACAGAACGGTTCCGTCGGGGCGGTAGAACGCCTTCTCGGTGTGGTAGTGCTCGCGTTCGGCCCGCACCAGCTCCTCGTAGAGGCGCCACACCTGCGGCGCGTCCTCGGGGTGCGTCCACTCGGTGACGCAACGCGCGAGCATCGTCTGCTCGGTGACGCCGAACATGCGCAGCAGCGCGCCGTTGACCTGGAGGATGTTGCCGTCGAGGTCGGCGATGCCGATGCCTATCGCGGCGCCCTCGAACACCGCGCGGAAGCGGGCCTCGGTCGCGTGCAGCGCCCGGGCGACGGCGCCCTGCGCCTCCAGGGCCGCGCGGGCGATCGCCTCCTGCTCGGCCAGGGTCCGCTGCCGCAGCGCCTCGGCGTACCCGGCGGCCATCGCCGACTGCAGCCGCGCGGCGCGGGCGCGCAGGTCCTCCTGGTGGCCGTCGCCGCCGCAGTAGAGCACCAGATAGGCGTCGACGCAGTCGAGGGCCCGGCTGAGGGCCTCGGGTTCGGTGCAGTGCGCCTCGACGAGGGCGGCACCGACGGCCCTGCCCTCCGCGGCGTCGTACGTCCTGGCCCGCAGCGCCTCGCTCAGGCGCCGGGCGAGCGGCAGGAGCAGTTCCTCGAACTCGGGGCGGGTCAGCGACGTGGAGGTGGCGGGGAAGACCGCGCGGCTCCAGATCGTCGCGAACCGGCGCAGTCTGTCCTCCGGCCCGTCCGGTTCCGCGCTCACGCTTTCGTCCCCACGCCGGCGAACCCGGAGAAGGCGTACGGATCCTCGTCCTCGGGAGCCGTGTCGGGCCGCCACTTCGCCATCGGCACCAGTCCGGGTTCCACCATGTCGTACCCCTCGAAGAACCGCGCGATCTCGTCGCGCGAGCGCATGATCAGCGGATTGCGAATGTCCTTGTACACGTCCACCGCGCCCTCGACCCGTTCCCGGGGAAGCGGAATCCCCTCGTAGGAGGCGTGCGAGACGACGAGCACGGAGCCGGGCGCGAGCGCGTCGCGCAACTCGGCCACCGCTCCGTACGGGTCGTCCGTGTCCTCCACGAAGTGCAGTATGGCAACCAGGAGCAGGGCCACTGGGCGGTTCAGGTCGATCAGCCGCTCGACCTGGGGGCTCGTGAGGACGTCCCGGGGCTTGCGCAGATCGGCCGCGACCACATTCGCGTCGTCGGCGCCCTCCAGAACGGCCTGGGTGTGTGCTACGGCGACCGGGTCGTGGTCGACGTAGACGACGCGCGCCCCGGGGGCGGCGTCCCTCGCCACTTCGTGCACGTTTCCGAAGGAGGGGATCCCGGACCCGATGTCCAGGAACTGGGTGATCCCCGCTCGGGCCGCGTGCCGCACGGCGCGGCGCATGAAGGCGCGGTTCGCCTGCATGATCTTGGGCAGGCCCGGCACGAACTCCATGGCCCTGCGCGCCGCTTCCCGGTCGACCTCGAAGTTGTGCGAACCGCCCAGGTAGTAGTCGTACATGCGGGCCACGGAGGGCATCGAGATGTCGATGCTCCGTGGGGCCCAGGCGGGACGCTCCATATCTGTGACTCCAACGCGTCGGGGGCGGCGTAGGCGATCCGGTGTTCGAGCAGAGGCTACTGATCGTCCGCCAAAGGAGCGAGCAAAAACGGAAATTGACCGTCCGTTCAACGTCGCTGCCGTGGGCACATGCCCAATCGCCGCCCCGACCATGCCTGTTCACGCCCGAGCGCCGCCGGTCGCCCGCGACCGCGCGTACGGGCACGCCAAGCGACCCGCCCCCTCCGATGTGCGGTGCGGAGGGGGCGGGTCCTTGATCGGCCGCGCTGATGTGGTGCGTGGGGAAGGTGATCTCGTTACTGCGCGCCGATCGGCTCTCCGTCGCCGTTGATGGCGAACCAGGTGCCGCCCACACCCTGGCCCTTGGTGTCACCGGGGGCCTTGTCACCGGCGAAGGTGTAGAGCGGGATGCAGTTGATGGTCTGCTGCTTGATGCCGTCGGGCCGGTCGAAGACCGTGTAGCCCTTGAGCAGGATGCCCTTGGTGTCGTTCTTCTCGACCGGGGCGACGACGGGCCACTTGTCGAGGCAGGCGCCGGTGCACTTGGTCGACATCGGCCACTGCTTGTCCTTGAGGAAGCGGTAGACCGTCATGCCGTTCTTGTCGACGACGACCTCGCCGAGCTTGGGGTCGTTGCGGGTGGTCAGACCGGCCTGCCCGACCGCCTCACCACCGGCGTCGCCCGCCGCGCCGGCACCGCCGCCGCCCTTGGTGGAGGCCTTCTTGCCGTTGGGGGCGGAGGCGAACCAGGTGCCCTTGAGGCCCTGGCCCTTGATGTCACCGGCCTTGGTGTCCTTGGCGAAGTAGTACATCGGCCAGCCGCCGACGGTCAGCTGCTTGGTGCCGTCGGGGCGGGTGATCTCGCCGAGCAGCGCCTTGTCGACGCCGTCGGCCGCGGTGGCGCCCGCGGCCGGGACCGGCGGCCAGGTGGTGGCGCACTCGCCCTCACAGGTCGTCTTCGGCGGCTCGAAGGAGTCCTTGTCGAAGCGGTACAGGGTGCGACCGGCGCTGTCGGTGAGGACCTTGCCGTACTCGTCGCTGTTCCACACGGTCAGCTGGCCCGCGGACGCCGCCGTGGTCGACTGGGCCTGGTCCGACGTGTCGGTCCCGGCCGCGCCGGCCCCTGCGGTGCCGGCCGCCCCGGCGATGGTGCCGGCGCCGAGCGTGGGGGTGGAAGCGGCACCCACGTTCTGCGAGGACGTGGAGCCCTGTTCCTGACCGCACGCCGTCGTCAGCGCCAGCACAGCCGCAGCTGAGGCTACGAGTGAGGCGCTCCGCCAGGAGGTGTTCATTCCAACTCCCCGTCAATCCTTGGGTGTTGCAGCGCCCTACTGCGCCGCTCGCTGGCCCTAGGTACGGGCGGGGGTGGTCGAAGTGTTCAACGGAACACAGATTTCTTTCGAAACTCCGCGCAGACGCCCTCGGCGCGGCCTGCGAAAGCATCGAAAAGACGGTCAGCGATCGGCCCCCCGGCCAAACCTTCGTGGCCCGTTTTTACTTCCTTTGGAGCAATCTGTAGCTGCTCCCGCGTACGCGGGCGCGCGACAACACGGATGATCTCCGACGTGCAAGGACCCCCGCGGACCCGTTCCGCTCTCGCCCTCCGGCTGTCGGCCCTGCTCGCACTGACCTGGCTCCTCACCGGAGCGCCGAGCGGCACGGCGGTCGCCGACGCCTGCGCGTACGCCTCGACGGGCCCGGGCGGCGGGGCCGTCGCCGTGGCGGTCGCGGGCACCGGCCCCTGTGAGCCGGCTCCGGCGACCACCCCGTCCCCCACGCCCACCCCGACACCCTGGTGCCCGCCGACTCCGACGCCCACCCCGACGCCCCCGCCGCAGCCGAAGCCGCCGAAGGCCCGGCCCGACCCGAGCCGCGATCCGGCGCCCACCCCGCGGCCCACGCCCCCGCCGGCGCCCCGGCCGGAGCCACCACCAGCGCCGGTCACCAAGGCGCCCCGGCCCGCGTCCCCTCCGCCCCCGGCGCCCGCGCCGAAACCGCCGCCGAGCCCCACGCCCGAGGTCTCGCCGAGCCCGGTGCACTACCCGCCCTACAAGGCGACGGCCCGCCCGCGGACCAAGCGTTCGGGGCCCTCCCTCGTCTCCCTCGCCCTGCTCATCACCGCGCCCGCGGTGTTCGCCGTCGCCGCGCTGCGCCCGCGCTGACCCCAGGAGGAACCTCTTGTCGGAATGGCTTGTTCTCACCCTCGCGATGGGGGCGGCGTGTCTCGTCGTCCTCATCGTGGCCGTCGTACGGCATCACGCCGCACCGGCGGACGAGGACCCGTCCGAGACCCCGGACGTGATCGAGTACATCACCATGATGATCGGCGTGGTGTACGCGATCGTCCTGGGTCTGGCCATCGCCGGTGTCTGGGAGGCCCGCAGCGTCGCCCAGGACCATGTGCAGGCGGAGGCGCAGGCGCTGCACGAGATCGACGAGCGGGTGCGGGTGTACCCGGCCGGGGTGCGGGACCGGATCCGGGGGGACATCGACGCGTATGTCGGCCATGTGGTGTCCACCGAGTGGAAGTCGATGGCGGCGAAGGGCGAGATGACCGAGCGGGGCGACGAACTGCTCGACACCGTCCGCCGGGACGTCACCGACTACGAGCCGGCGAACGACTTCGAGGCGCAGGCGTACCAGCCGCTGCTCGACCAGATGGCGGCGGCCGACGCGGCGCGCAACTCCCGCGCGGACTCCACCGGCGAGACCATGCCGGGGGTGGTGTGGTTCGGGCTGATCGCCGGGGCCGTCGTGACCGTCGGCATGGTCTTCGCCCTGCAGATCCGGCGGACGGCACGCGAGCTGATCCTCGCCGGTCTGTTCTCCGCCCTCATCGCCTTCCTGCTGTTCCTCGTCTGGGACTTCGACTCGCCCTACGGCCGTGGGCTGACCGCCACGGCCGAGCCGTTCATGGCCCTCTTCCCCGACGTCAAGACCTGACGGCAGGCCGGCAGGACCCCCGCGGCCGGGGGACGGGCGCCCCACGCGCCCGTCGTGACCGCCCTCTCCCTCACCGCTCCCGCCGCGCACGCGGCACCGGCCGCCGACGCCACGTCTGACGGCGTACGAACCTGACGGCGGACGCCGTTCAGCCTTTCGCCCCGGTATCCCGTAGCGGGACCGGGGCGAAAGGCTGAACGGCGTGCGGTCCGTGCTCCGAAGGGGTGAGCGACAGATCCTGTTCCCGGGCCTGTGCCGTGGTGCCCTCAGATCTTGTTCTCCGAGCGACGGCGCATCCAGAAGACGCCGCCGCCGATGGCCGCGGCGGCCACCAACCCGCCGCCGATCGCGATGTCGGTCGGCGTGGCCCCGCTGGAACTGCTGCCGCCGAGGCCGCCGCGGACACCGCCGATGACGGTGAAGACGTTGTTGAACGTCCTGCGCTGGCCCTCGCAGTGGGTGGTGACGCTGTACGCGCCGGGGTTCGCGTTGGTGTTGACGCGCACCGTCGCCGTGGCGGTCCGCCCATCCATCGACCTGAGATTGGTGGTCGGAAACGCGTTCGAGCTGATGGTGCTGTTGGGCGTCCCGCACGCGTCGCCGCCGCTGACGGTGAGGACGAGTTGTCCGCCCCGGGCGATGACCTGAGGGGCGGCCGTGACCGAGGTGGGCTGGTCCCAGGCGGCGGCCGTCGGTGCGGCGAGACCGACCAGGGTGACCGCGACGGCCGAAGCCGCCAGGGCACGAGTAGTACGCATGTGATCCTCCGCGGAAGACGCCCCGGGACCCGTCCCCGGTCGATCGGCGAGAAAGCGCCTCCTGAATAGACCCTCAGATGCCGTGCAGAGGGCCGCATTTCGGGGCTGGTCCGTCCTGGTGAGCGGACACGCCGTGATAATTCCGCGTCGTCGGATATCGCCGCAGGTCACGGACCGTCAGAAAATTCCTGGGGGCGGCGACTCGGATGGCCGAGGGCCCCGGCTCGCCGCCACCCGTTCGTACCTGCCCCGTCGCCGTCCTGCTGCGGCACGCTTAGCGTTTTCCTATGCGCGACTGACGCGGCGACGGCCGTGTCGAGAGGGGATGGCGAATGGCTTGGTCCCAGCCGGCCGAGGCCGAAGAGGAGGAGCGGCGGAGAAAGCGCGCGCCGTGGGGCGTGATAGCGCTGGTTCTGCTGACCGGTCTCGCTCTCATCCGGAACGGTTCGGGGGAATTCGACGTGGGACCGCCGCAGCCTGCCCAGGCGGCCGCCGCCGACAGTCGCAGCGCCCCCCACGGCACCTTCACCAATGTGCCCGATCCCCTGCCGTACGCCCTGGTCGACCGGGTGCGGATCCCCTCGATCCAGGTCGACGCGCCGGTCGTGCCCGTCGGGCTGGACGCCCAGGGCTGGGTCGACGCGCCGCCCGCCGAGGACCCGAACCTCGCCGGCTGGTTCACTGGCGCGGTCTCCCCCGGCGAGAAGGGCACCGCCGTCCTCGTCGGCCATGTCGACAACAATCAGGGCCCCGCCGTGTTCTACGGTCTCGGGGCGCTGAAGAAGGGCAGCCGCGTCGAGGTGCAGCGCGGTGACGCGAAGACCGCGGTGTTCGAGATCTACGGCATCGAGGTCTTCGCGAAGAACAACTTCCCCGGTGACCGCGTCTACGGCAACAGCGGAATTCCCGAGTTGCGGGTCATCACCTGTGGGGGCGGTTTCTCCAAGCAGAACGGCTACGACGGGAACGTCGTCGTGTTCGCCCGCCTGGTCGAGGTTCGCTGAGCGTTCCCCGACCGGGCGGGCGAAGGCCCGGAGCCGATTCGCTTTTCCAGTGCTACGCGTATCTCCTACGCGTATCTCCGCTGCGGCACCGTGATCCGATATCCCGCGTCGAGCAGTTCGGGCAGGTATTCGCGCAGTGCCCGGACGCTCTGGGAGCGGTCGCCGCCCGCGTCGTGGGAGAGCACGACGACACCGGGTGCCGCGCCCTTCTCCACGCGGTCCGCGATGGTGGCCGCCGCCGGGGCACGCCAGTCGAGGGTGTCCACGGTCCATGCCAGGGGCTCCATGCCGAGTTCGGCGCCGAACTCGAAGGTGGCGCGGTTCCAGGCGCCGTAGGGCGCGCGGAACCACAGCGGGGGTTCGCCGTAGGCCTTGTCGATGATCTCGCTGGTGCGGGACATCTCGGCGTGGATCCGGGACCGGGAGAGGTTGGGCAGCATGGGGTGCGACCAGGTGTGGTTGCCGACGGCGTGCCCGGCGTCCGCCATCTCGCGCAGCAGGCCCTTGTGCCGGTTCACCATCTCGCCGCACACGAAGAACATCGCGCGGACGTCGTGCTTGCGGAGGATGCGCAGGATGTCGGGGGTGTATCGCGGGTCCGGGCCGTCGTCGAAGGTCAGCACCATGGTCCGGCCGCGTCCGTCCACCCGCAGGTACGGCCGGCTGCGGACGGTGGCGGGGACGAGGGTGCGACGCCGGGGCGGCGGGGCGCCGTAGCCGGCGATGGGCTGCAACCGGTAGGTGGAGGGCTTGAACGCGGGACGGGCGCCGGGACCGGCGGCCGTGGCGGCGCCCCGGGTCGGGCCGGAGCTCCCCTCGCCGGTGAGCAGCGCGGTCGTGCCCGCCACACCGGCCGCTCCGAGCAGGGCGGCACCGCCGAGCAGGAGGCGGCGGCGCGTGAACATCTGATCCTTCGTCATGACTCATGAGTCGACCAACTCGGGAACGGCGCACCACCACGACACCGGAGCGGCGGCATGGAAACACCCGATGGGAGTAGTTTTCGCGCCCCCCGTGCGCCCGTCCGTGCACCTCTGCCCGCGCCCCTCGCCTCGCTGCTCTCCAGGACCGCTCGGCGCACACCGGTGCCAGGGCTCTCGGATAGCCTCACCATCGTGACGGATCAGCAAGCGCACCAGTTCGAACGGGGTACCGACGGGCCGAAGGTCATCCTCGTCGGACTGGACGGTTCCGACTCCTCCCTGCGCGCCGTGGCCTACGCGGCGGGCCTCGCCCGACGGCAGCGGGCGCTGCTGGCGATCGTGTACGTGCAGCCGGTGATGGCCGCCGGAGCGGCACTCGGGGTGCCGGTGGCCGGGACGACCGACGAGATCGCCGAGAGCCTCGTCGCGCAGATCCGTGAGGCCGCCGAGCAGGTGAAGGGCGTCTTCGAGACCCGCTGGGAGTTCCACACGTTCCGCGGCGACCCGTACAACGGGCTGGTCAGGGCGGCGGACGACCTCAAGGCGGACGCGGTCGTGGTGGGCGCCTCCGAACAGGCCGGCCACCGCATCGTCGGCTCGGTCGCGGTCCGCCTGGTGAAGGCGGGCCGCTGGCCGGTGACGGTGGTCCCGTAGCCCGGCCGACGACGACAGCCACGCGGAGCCGCGTCGAGCCGCGGGGCCCCAGTGTCGCGACACCGTCGAGCGGCCGGGGCAGCAAGCACCTCGGGACCGCCTAGCGGTCGGGCCAAGCGCCACGGGACCGTCGAGCGGTCTGGGCCAAGCGCCACGGAACCGTTGTGCCGCGAGGCCCTTGTGCTGCGGCGCCCGAGTGCGGCAGGGCCGGTGTGCCGTGGGGCGCGAGCCACGCCGCGGAGCGGTGTCGGGCGGCTGAGCCGTGGGGGGCCGCTGGGGGCCCGGGCAGGGCTTCGGTGGGATCTCCGGCCCGCGAGGGGGCCCGCGCCCCCACAGGCCCTTTCCGGCCCGCCCTGAGCCGGGACCCGGGCGGGGCGCCGGCAGGGCGCCGGGCGGGGCGCCGACATCAAGCCGCCCTTCGCGCGGGTCCGGGCTTCGCGGGGCGGGGCCGGAGACCGGTGCGGAGACCGGAGGCAGCGCCTCCGACCTGCCGACAGACCGTTCGTCGCACCGTTCGTCGACAGCTTCGACCGCCCGTCGCACACCCGTGACCGGCCCCTGTCCCCAGGGAGCCGCCCGCGTTCCCATACGCCCATGACGGCCGGAACCACGATCACCAACGGGACGACCGCCGAACACGAACTGGCCGAGATCCAGCGTGAACACGGACGCCCCCTCTTCGCCCTGTTGCTGCGGCTCTCCGACGGGGACCGCCATCGCGCCGAGGACCTCGTGCAGGAGACCTTCGTACGCGCCTGGCAGCACCCGGAGGCGCTGCGCGCCGACGACTTCGAATCCGTGCGCCCCTGGCTGCTCACCGTCGGCCGGCGCCTTGCCATCGACGCGCGGCGGGCCCGCCAGGCGCGCCCGGCGGAGGTGGGGGACGCGGTGCTGGAGAACGCCCGAGTGATGGCTGACCACGCCGAGCGGTCCGTCGCCACCCTCGATGTGCGGGAAGCTGTGAAGACACTCACTCCGGAGCACCGGGAAGTACTGGTGCAGGTGTATTTCCAGGGGGCGAGTGTGGCGGAAGCCGCCGAAGCCCTGGGGATCCCGCCCGGTACGGTGAAGTCGCGCGCTTACTACGCGCTGCGCGCCCTGCGCCGGGTGCTTCCGGGATACGCGGCCGACCTGCGGTGAAACCCATGGCCGAGTCAAACCTCCGTAAAGCGCCTTGCTGAGGACCGCTGTTGAGCAATCAGCTGTCCTCATCCGTGTTCCGGATGGGGCCCTGCCCCGGGGCCCGGTGTCGGGCGACGCGCACGTACCGGAGGAAGGCAGGAAGGGATGCTGCACAGAGGTCAAGAGAGCACGGACGGCGCCGGCGGCGGCGAACTGACCGTCCCCATGGCGTGGTTCTACGCCGAGTACATCGCCGAGGAACTGCTGCGGACCGGCGACCTCATGCCGCCGACGTCCTTCGAGTTCCGTGCGGGGCGCGACGCCCTGGCGCTGACCATCTTCCTCGCGGACTCCGGCGGTGAGCTCTCCGGCATCCGGGTCGTGACCCAGTTGGAGACCTGGCTGTCGCTGACGGCGTACGACCAGCCGTGGCAGGACTGGGTGGGCGAGCGCATGGCCCACCTCACCGCCGAGGCGCTGGAGGCGGGCGGCCCCGCGCCGGACCTGGAACTGGCGGCGGCGGCCTGGCGGTGGCTGGAGGAGACCGAGCTGCTCGCGCCCGACCTGGACGCGGTGCCGGGGGGCGGGGCGGTGCTCGGCGAGGACGACGGCCCCAAGGTCTGGACACCGGCGTGGCGGCTCGGCCTGCCGCTCGGCCATCTGGCGATCCATCTCTTCTGAGGACGCTTCTGAGGACCCTTCTGAGGACGGCCTGCCCCGCGGACACTCCGGGTGACCGAGGCATGTCGGTGCGGTGAACTGCCGGTCAGGGCAGCGGCGGGGAAGTTTTCTCGGTCGGCGACCAATCCGCCGAGATCACGGCTCCGAATCTTTTGGTTGGCATTGGTCGCGGGCTTGAGTGATTCTCGGGTCTGGTCCGTACCGGTGGGGGCAGGAAGCAACCCCCACCGCACACCGGCCCGAGGAATTGCCATGTGGTCCCAGGATCGTCATCACGACGTCGGCGCGTACTCGCTGGGCGTGCTCGACGAGGTGGAGTCCTTCCACTTCGAGGACCATGTCCGCGGCTGCCCCCAGTGCGCGGTACAGGTCACCGAGTTCCGTCCCGCCGCCCGGCAGCTGATGCTGTACCGGAACGCGACACCGCGCGCCGTGCACCCCTTCGCGGCGCCCGGCCCGCAGTTGCTCGGACGGCTGCTCGACGAGGTGGCGGCCCGCCATCGTGCACGTCGCAGGCGCTGGCTGTTCGCTCTCGCCGCCTCCGTGATCATCGCCGTCGGCGGCCCCGCCGTGGCCGTTCTCGCAGGTCCGGGCGCCCCTCCGGACGCGGTCGCCGCCACGGACCCCAAGACGGGGGTGTGGGCCGAGGTCAGGGCCGAGGACCGGATCTGGGGCAGCGACATCCAGCTGAAGGTCAAGGAGGCCGAGGACGCCCACGCCTGCCGGCTCATCGTGATCGGCAAGGACGGGTCGGAGGAGACCGCCGCCAACTGGAAGTCCCCGGAGGGCGCGGACCGCCCCTCCGAGATGCAGGGCGGCACCTCGATGCAGCGCGAGGACATCAGCCACTTCGAGGTACGCAGCCAGGAGGGTGAACTCCTGGTCACACTGAAGGCCCCGGCCTGGCACTGAGCCGCCCGCCGGGACCGGCCGCCCGACCCGTACCTGGTCCGTACCTTCAATGGTTGCGGATCATGGACGGAGCCGAGTCGGACCCGAGTCGGGAAGGCTCCTGGACCGCCGCCGCGCTATTTCAGCAGTCGCGACATCCGTCGGTCGGCGAGCGGTTTGCCCCCGGTCTGACAGGTCGGGCAGTACTGCAGCGACGAGTCGCTGAAGGACACCTCGCGGACGGTGTCCCCGCACACCGGGCAGGGCTCACCGGTCCGGCCGTGCACCCGCAGTCCGCTCTTCTTCTCCGCCTTCAGCCTCCCGGCGGCCAGGCCCCGTGAGCGCTCGACGGCCTCCGTGAGCGTGGTGCGCAGCGCCTCGTGGAGCCCGCGGACCTCCTCCGGCTTCAGTGACGACGCCAGCTTGAAGGGCGACATCCTTGCGGCGTGCAGGATCTCGTCGCTGTACGCGTTGCCGATCCCCGCGATCAGACTCTGGTCCCTGAGGGCGCCCTTGATCTGGCGGCGCTCCCCGGCGAGCAGCTCCGCGAGGCGGGCCGCGTCGAAGTCGTCGGCGAGGGGGTCCGGGCCGAGCCGGGCGACACCGGGGACGGTCAGCGGATCCCGTACGACGTACACGGCGAGCCGCTTCTGGGTGCCGGCCTCCGTCAGGTCGAAGCCCTCGCCGGTCTCCAGCGCGACGCGCAGCGCGAGCGGGCTCTTGCCACCGGGGCGAGGCGGGCCGTCGGGGAGCCGGTCCCGCCAGTGCAGCCAGCCGGCGCGGGCGAGATGGGTCACGAGGTGCAGCTCGCCGCCGTCCGTCTCCACGTCCAGGAACTTCCCGTACCGGCCCACCGCCGTGACCTGCCGCCCCTCCAGGGCGGTGACCGGCGGGTCGTACGTCTTCAGCACGCTGATCGCCACCGGCAGCACGCGGACGACCTCATGGCCGACGAGAGCGCCGACCAGGAAGTCCCGCAGGGCGTCGACCTCGGGCAGTTCCGGCATGCCATCCAGAGTGCCACTGCCTGCGGCGGTTCGCCGGGCGCCCAGTAGCTCGGGGGTGCGCGGTCCGTCGGCGGGTGCTGTTTCGTCGTGGTTTCTCGCGCAGTTCCCCGCGCCCCTGAAGGGAACGGGCCTGCGGCCCGGCCTTCATCCTGAAAAGCACGGGGCGCAGGCCCGGTCGCTTTTCAGGGGCGCGGGGAACTGCGCGAACAACCCCCACCCACCCGCACCCGCCATACGAACGCGCACCCCCGAGCTACTGGGCGAACACGAACTCACACCACACGCACTTCCCCCCGCCCCGCGCCTCCACCCCCCACACATCCGTCAGCCGGTCCACGAGCAGCAGCCCCCGCCCCGAGACACCCGACTCCCCCGCCTCCCGACGCCGCGGCAGCGCGCTGGAGGAGTCCTCGACCTCCACCCGCAGTCTCCGTTCCGTGCCGGTCAACGCCCGCAGCGTCACGATCGCGGAGCCCTCCGTGTGCATGAGCGCGTTGGTGATCAGCTCGTCGGCGACGAGTTCGATCTCGTCGGCCCGCTCCCGCGCGCCCCACGTGCGGACGGCCGCCCCGATCATGTGCCGGGCCTCGGTGAGCGCCTCCGGGTCGCCGGGGCCGACATGCTGCTGGACCCGCCCGCCGGGCTGTTCCGAGCTGCGGCTGCGGCGGCGCAGCAGGAGCAGGGCCACGTCGTCGTCGCCACCGCGTTCCTCCGCCACGTCGATGAGCCGGTCGGCGAGGTCGTCGACGTCGTCGGGGCCGGTGGTGATCAGCTCCTGCAGCGTGAGCATGCCGTCGTCGAGGTCGGCGCCGGGCTGTTCGATGAGGCCGTCCGTGCAGAGCAGCAACGTGTCCCCGGGGTCCAGCTCGATCGTGCTCACTGGGTACTCCAGGCCCCCGAACTCGGCCGACAGCCCGAGCGGCAGGCCGCCGTCGACGGTCACCCGGCGGCAGGCGCCGTCGGGCGCCCGGATGAGGGGGTCGATGTGTCCGGCCCGGACGATCTGGACCACTCCGGTGGACAGGTCGGCCTCCGCGTACAGGCACGTGGCGAAGCGGTCGGTGTCGAGTTCGTGGAGGAAGGCGGAGGCGCGGGACATCACGGTGGCCGGGGTGTGGCCCTCGGTGGCGTACGCCTTGAGGACGATGCGCAGCTGGCCCATGACGGCGGCGGCATGGGTGTCGTGGCCCTGGACGTCGCCGATGACCGCGCCGACGCGGCCGCCGGGCAGAGGGACGAGGTCGTACCAGTCGCCGCCGATGTCCCGGCCGAGGGAGCCGCCGAACGACGCGGCCCGGTAGCGGACGGCGATGTCGGCGCCGGGCACGCTGGGGATGGACCGGGGCAGCATGGCCTGCTGGAGGCCTTCGGCGAGGTCCTTCTCCCCCTCGTAGAACATGGCCCGCTGGAGGCTCTGGGCGATGCTGCTGCCGAGCGCCACGAGGACGTCGCGCTCCTCGCTGGTGAAGCCTCTGCGGTCGTTGTAGAGCAGCCCCATGGCGCCGATGGGCCGGGCCTGCACGATCAGGGGCAGATAGGCGGCCGAGGTGATCTGGAGGTCGGTGATGTGCGGCCAGAGCAGCGGATACGACTCGGCGAACTCCTCCGGTGACTCGATGAAGTGCGGTGCGAGGCTCCGAACGACCTCGTTCATCGGGTACTTCACGTCGAGGCGGGTGATCCGGGTGCCGGGTACGTAGCTGGCCCGGGGGCCGGCGGCGATCATCCGGATGCGGCCGGCCTCGACCAGGCCCATGACGAGGCTGGTCGCGCCGAGGTGGGTGATGCCGTCGGTGTCCTCCAGGACGTCGATCACGTCCTGGACGGTGCGGGCGTGGGCCAGGGCGGCGGTGATGACCTGCACGACGTCGGTGCGTCTGCGGCGGGCCTCGTCCAGGGTCGCCTGCTCCGTGCGTGCGCTGATCTCCCGCAGTTCGCGGGTGGCGTCGCGGACGATGCCGATGACCCGGTACGGGCGGCCGGTCTCGTCGCGGCGGATGTAGCCCTGGGTGTGGGTCCAGCGGAGGGTCCCGTCGCGCGTCCGGATGCGGAAGTAGGCGCCGTAGTTCTCGCTGCCGTCCTTGAGGGCCTGGGACACCAGGGTGTCGAGCTTGCGGCCCTCCACCGGGGGGACCCGGACGGTCAGGCTCTCGGGGCGGCCGTCGTACTCGTCCGGGCGCAGGTCGAAGACCTCGTGGGCCGTGGCGTCCATGTGCATCACGCCGGCGTCGAGGTCCCAGTCGAAGCTGCCCATGAGATTGAGCGCCAGGACGGGGTCCGGGTGGGCGAGCCAATCGTCCGGCAGCGGCAGCTCACTCGCTCCCCGATCAACCATGTGGCCACTTTGCCAGGGTTTGCCCGATTATTCGAGTGGGGACGGGCTGTCCCGTTTCAGCCCTCCGGATCCGATCACTAATGTCGGTACCGCCCCTGTTCCGGCGCGCGACCCAGGAGCGCGAAGCCATGGACTGGTTCACCGCACCCGACTACTGGCTCGCCCGGCTGCTCTTCCAGCGCTCCCTCGCCGTGATCTACCTGGTGGCCTTTCTGGGGGCGGCCCTGCAGTTCCGGGCGCTGCTCGGGGAGCGGGGGATGCTGCCGATCCCCCGTTTCGTCGCGCGGATGCCCTGGCGGCGGTCACCGAGCGTGTTCCACCTCCACTACTCGGACCGGTTCTTCGCCGCGTGGGCGTGGGCGGGCTGCGTGGTGTCGGCGGCGCTCGTCGCCGGAGTCGACTCGCTGTTGCCCCTGTGGGGCGGCATGCTGCTGTGGCTGGTGCCGTGGGCGATGTACCTGTCGATCGTGAACGTCGGCCAGACCTGGTACTCGTTCGGCTGGGAGTCGCTGCTCCTGGAGGTCGGCTTCCTCGCGGTGTTCCTGGGCAACGACGAGGTGGCGCCGCCGATCGTCGTCGTGTTCCTGGTGCGTTGGGTGCTGTTCCGGGTGGAGTTCGGCGCGGGCCTGATCAAGATGCGCGGCGACGAGTGCTGGCGGAAGCTGACCTGCCTCGACCACCACCACGAGACGCAGCCGATGCCCGGACCGCTGAGCTGGTTCTTCCACCATCTACCGAAGCCGCTCCACCGGGTCGAGGTGGCCGCCAACCACGTCACCCAGTTGGTCGTCCCGTTCCTGCTGTTCACCCCGCAGCCGGTGGCGACGGCCGCCGCCACGCTGATGATCCTGACCCAGCTGTGGCTGGTGCTGTCCGGCAACTTCAGCTGGCTGAACTGGATCACCATCGTGCTGGCCCTGTCGGCGGTCGACCTCGGCACCGGCGCCCCCGACACCCCCGGCGCGCCCCTGTGGTACGAGATCGTCGTCCTCGCCATGACCGCGCTGGTCCTCTGGCTCAGCTACCACCCGGTGCGCAACATGATCTCCCGCCGCCAGGTGATGAACCGCTCCTTCGACCCGCTGCACCTGGTCAACACCTACGGGGCCTTCGGCAGTGTCAGCCGCGTCCGGTACGAGGTGGTGGTGGAGGGAACGGCGGACGAGGTGCCCCGCGAGGACACGGGCTGGCTGGAGTACGAGTTCCGGGGCAAGCCGGGTGACCCTCGACGCTGGCCGCGCCAGTTCGCCCCGTACCACTTGCGGCTGGACTGGCTGATGTGGTTCGCGGCGCTCTCCCCGGCGTACGCGCACCCCTGGTTCGGCGGTCTGGTCGAACGCCTCCTGGAGAACGACCGCGACACCCTGCGGCTGCTGCGCCGGTCCCCCTTCCCCGCCGACGCCCCGCCGCGCTTCGTCCGCGCCCGCCTCTTCCGCTACCGCTACACGACCTGGCGGGAGCTGCGGGCGACGGGCGCCTGCTGGGAGCGGACGTACGTACGGGAGTTCATGCCGCCGACACGGCTGGCCGTGTCGGCGGTCCGGGACCGGTAGGACCGGTCACGGCCGCGACCGGTGGAGCCGAACTCGGCGGTCCGCGCGGGATGCCGCGTGCTCGGCCGTCATGACTCTCGACGCGGCGCCGCCCCAGGGGACACAGTGCTCCCACGCACACCAGATCGACAGGGAGCCCCCGTGACCAGCTGGGTCGGCCTGACCGCCGCCAAAATCGCCGCCGCCGTACAGGAGAAGCGGGTGACGCCGCGCGAAGTGGTGGCGGAGCATCTCGCGCGGATCGCGTCGCTGGACGAGCGGATCGGCGCGTTCCGTACCGTCCGGGCGAAGGCGGCGCTCGCCGAGGCGGACGACGTGGCGGCCCGCGCCGATCTGGGCGGACTGCCGCTGGCCGGGGTCCCGGTGGCGGTCAAGGACAACCTCGCGGTGCGGGGCGAGGCCACGCGCAACGGGTCGGCGGCGACACCGGACAGCCCGGCCGCCGCGGACCATGTGACGGTGGCCCGGCTGCGCGCGGCGGGCGCGGTGGTCGTGGGCCTGACGAACGTGCCCGAGCTGTGTGTCTTCGGTACGACCGACGGGGTGCACGGCACCGCCCGCAATCCCTGGGACCTCACCCGCACCACCGGTGGCTCGTCCGGTGGGAGCGCGGCGGCGGTCGCCGCCGGCCTGGTGCCGATCGCGCTGGGCAACGACGGGATGGGTTCGCTGCGCATACCGGCCGCCAACTGCGGCCTCGTAGGGCTGAAGCCGGGCTTCGGTGCCGTCCCGGCGGACATCGGACACGGCGACTGGTTCGGCATGTCGGAGAACGGCCCACTGGCGACGACCGTCGAGGACGCCCGCCTGATGTTCCGGGTCCTCGCGGGCACGGACCCCGGCGAACCGGCCCCTTCCCCCTCGCCCCGCGGCATCGCCCTCTCCCTGCGCAGCCCCCTGGTCGGGGTGAGCGTGACGCGCCCGTACGCCGATGCCGCGCGCCGGGCGGCAGCGGCGCTGGCCGGGGCGGGCCACCGGGTGCGGCGCGCCGACCCGCCGTATCCGCTCTGGCTGGGCACGACGTCGCTGGCGCACTGGACGGCGGGCACGGCGGTGGACGCCGAGGATCTCGACCCGGCGCTGCTGACCCGGCGCACCCGGGTGCACGCCGCGGTGGGGCGCCGCTTCCTGAAGGGCGTCCGGGCGGGCGACCGGCGGGAGCAGCTGCGCCGGCGGATGGAGCCGTTCTTCGCCGAGCACGAGGTGCTGCTGACGCCGGCGCTCGCCCGGCGCGGGCCGGCCGCCGCGCCCTGGCACGAGCGGGGATGGCTGCGCAATCTGCTGGTGAACACGAACTGCTCGCCGCTCACCCCGCCGTGGAACCTGACGGGTTGGCCGGCGATGTCGGTGCCGTTCGGCACGCTGCCGTCGGGCGCCCCCTGCGCGGTGCAGCTGGTGGGCCGCCCCGGATCCGAGCTCGAACTCCTCGCCGTGGCGGAGCAGTTGCAGGAGCTGCACCCGTGGCGGCGGACGGCGCCGCTCGACTGACGGGGGCCGAGGCGGCCTCCGGCCGACAACGCATGTCCCGATGGCCGGTGCGTGGCGGACACGGCCTAGAGGGCCCGGTACATGATGTGCAGCCCCACTCTGCCGTCCCGAGGGTGTTCGAAGGCGTCCGGCACGGTGCCCAGGACGGTGAAGCCGAGGGAGGTCCACAGTCGGACGGCCGGGTTGGTCTCGACGACGGCGTTGAAGACCATTCCCCGGTAGCCGTCGGCCTTGGCCGCGGCCAGGACGTGCTCGGCGAGCGCGCGGCCGATGCCCCGGCCGCCGTGCTCGGGGTCGACCATGAAGCCGGCGTTGGCGATGCGGGCGGCGGGACCACCGTAGTTGGGCGTGAGGAAGGCGGAGCCGACGACCGCTCCGGTGCCGTCCTCGATGACGAACACTCGCTTGGCGGGGCCCATCCAGAGGGTGCGGGCGGCTTCCTCGGAGGTGTCCGGGTCCCAGGTGTAGGTCTCGCCGGCGGCGACTACGCGGTGCCAGAACGGCCAGATCCGCGGCCAGTCCTCGGCGGTGGCTTCTCTGATCTGCATGGGCGTGAGTCTGGCACGCCCATGCAGACGGCGATCGCGAGGGCGCTGAGGGGTCAGTCCACGCTGGGCAGGATGTGGGGCTCGGCGAGGTCGTCCTCGTAGCCGGCGAGCCGGATCGGGGCGGACCTGGCCCACACGTCGAGGCTGCCGAGTTCCTTCTTCGTCCGGCCGGCGCCTTCGGTGCGTTCCTTGGGGCGCTGATCGCGATTCGTCTTCTCTGGTGTCACCGCGCACTCCTTATGTGTCGGTCACCCTCGGGACGTCGGCCCAGCCTGCCGCTGTTCGCCTGACATCCGCTCGGGTCTGAGTCGAGGTCAGTTCGGACGCGGTGGCGCCGGATTCATTTGGGTGAGAGCAGGCCGTGGTGACCGGCTTGTCCCGGGACGGACCGTGGGTGTGGGTGGAACCCATATAAGGCTGTCCGTCCGGTACAGAGTAACCAAATGAGCGGGTGCCTGCTCGATGGGGCTGAAAACACAAGGTAACTGTCTCGAGTCATTCCGCGTTCAGCGGGCCACCGTCCGGCTGTTCGCCCTATTTCATTACGCTTTACTACCACCCGATCGGCCTAGTTCCTGAACTGCGCGCTCCACCAGCGCTCCAGCGGATCGCTGCCTTCGGCACGCAGTTCAGGTCCCGTTGGCCGAATAGCAAGCCGACCATGATCTGCTCCTGTGTCGCAACAGCATTTCTCGCGGGCGGACTCGGGAGGACCGACGCATGGAGCTGCGCGGCATCGACGAGCTGATGGATCTGCTGTACGCGTGCCGAGGTGCCAGGGACGCGCCCGGCGTCCCCGGCGGCCCAGGTGGTCCGGGTGATCAGCACGAGCACGCCCTGCGCACCGCCGCGTTGCTGCGCCGGGCACGGCCGGCCGACAAGGAGCTCCAGGTGGCCGGCCTGGTGCACACCCTCGGCCGTCTGCTCCGTCCGGGTGACGACAGCGGCCACGCCGACCTGGCCGCCGACGCGGTGCGCCCCCTGCTCGGCGAGCGGGTTGCCCGTCTCGTACGTCTGCACGTCCTCGGCCCCGACGACCTCGTGCGCATGCACGCGGGCGGCTGGGCCGACACGGCCCTGACGGAGGACGTGCTGACGCTGCGGGACGCGCACGAGGCGGGCCGCGTCCCGGGGGTGGACGCCGGGGTGCTGGAGGACTGGCGGACGGTGCTGGAGCTGGTGTCGGACCGGGCGAGGGCGTCTCACCACTTGCCGGGCGCGTAGTCCTTCAGGAAGACGCCGTACAGGTCTTCGCCCTGCTCGCCGCGGACGACCGGGTCGTAGACGCGGGCCGCGCCGTCGACGAGGTCGAGCGGGGCGTGGAAGCCCTCCTCGGCGAGGCGGAGCTTGTCGAAGTGGGGGCGCTCGTCGGTGATCCAGCCGGTGTCGACCGAGGTCATGAGGATGCCGTCGGTCTGGAACATCTCCTGGGCGCTGGTCCGCGTCACCATGTTCATCGCGGCCTTGGCGGCGTTGGTGTTCGGGTGGCCGGCGCCCTTGTAGCCGCGGCCGAAGACGCCCTCCATCGCGGAGACGTTCACCACGTACGCGCGTCCGCTCGACGCCTTCCGGGCGGCGTCGGCCATGGCCGGGCGGAGCTTGCTGATGAGGATGAACGGCGCGGTGTAGTTGCACAGCTGGGTCTCCAGCAGCTCCACCGGGGAGATCTGCTCGATGGTCTGCACCCAGGTGTTGCTGTCCACCACGTCGGGGACGAGCCCGCCCGCGTCGATGGCGGTGCCGTCGAGGTGCCGGGCGACGCTGGCGTTGCCCGCGACCAGCGCGAGGTCGGCGACGCGCTGCGCGTCGAGGCCGCTGGTGCCGACGGGCAGCTCGGCCGGGCCCGTCAGCCGGTCCACCGCGCCGGAGTTGAAGGCGCCGATGACATGGTGGGCGGGCAGTTCCCCGGCGGGCAGTGGGGCGCTCTCGCCCTCGACCAGGGCGGCATAGGCGGAGGGCAGTCGGCGCACGGTCTGTGTCGCGTTGTTGATCAGGATGTCGAGGGGGCCCGCGTCGGTGACCTGGTCGGCGAGCGCGACGACCTGGGCGGGGTCGCGCAGGTCGATGCCGACGACCTCCAGGCGGTGCATCCAGTCCGCGGAGTCGTCCATCGCCTTGAAGCGGCGGATCGCGTCCTTCGGGAACCGGGTGGTGATCGTGGTGTGCGCGCCGTCCCGCAGCAGCCGCAGGGCGATGTACATGCCGATCTTGGCGCGGCCGCCGGTGAGCAGGGCGCGCTTGCCGGTGAGGTCGGCGCGGGCGTCGCGGCGGGCGCGGTTCTCGGCGGCGCAGTCCTGGCAGAGCTGGTGGTAGAAGTAGTCGACCTCGACGTAGCGGGTCTTGCAGACGTAGCAGGAGCGCGGGCGCTGGAGTATCCCCGCGATCTGTCCCGCGTCGGTCACCGACGACGGCAGGATGCCCTCGGTCTCGTCGTCGATGCGCTGGGCGGAGCCGGTCGCGGTGGCCTCGGTGACCGCCTTGTCGTGGGCGGTCTTCGCGGCGCGGCGCTCCTGGCGGCGGCGCTGCTTCACCGTGCGGTAGATGGCGGCGGTGGCGCGGCGCACCGTGATCGCGTCCGGGTGGTCGACGTCCAGCGTGTCGAGTTCCTCGAGCACGCTGAGGCAGACGGCGAGCCGCTCCGGGTCGATACCGGGGCCGTACACGGCCTCGTCCGTGGTCGCCGGGCCGTCCTCTGTCACCGTCATCGCGCTGCCGTTTCCCTGATCACCCGCGGCGCGCCGACTCGCGCCCGTCACCGAACGCGGAATTCTACGGACGCGAGCGCGGCTGGCCAAACCCAGGGCGCCTAGCAGCTCGGGGGTACGCGTCGTTTTTGGCGGGTGCGGGCGGGTGGGGAGAAACCACACACCACCCGCACCCGCCGACGAACCGCGCACCCCCGAGCCATAAGGCGCCCCCGGTCAGCTCTCGCACGCCGCCAGCAGCTCCTCCAGCTCCCCCGTCACCGCCTTCCCCAGCACCTCCAGATCCGGCACGGCCTCCGCGTCGGCGACCAGCCCGTAGTGGACGCTCCCCCGATACGTGGAGATCGCCACCGCCACGGACTGCCCGTGGGCGAGGGGGGCCAGCGGGTACACCTCGGCGAGCGGGCAGCCGCCGAGCCGCAGGCCGAGGCTCGGGAGCGGCACGCTGGTGACGAGGAGGTCGAACCAGAGGCGCGCGGCCTGGCTGACCAGGGGCCCGGCGAGCCGGTGCCCCAGCGGCGGCACATGGTCGGCGAGCAGCGCGACCGCGCCGGCGCCGCGGTTCGGCCCGGCGTCCTTGTTGCGGTCCATGGCCGTACGGACCGTACGGAGCCTGCCGAGCGGGTCGGGGTCGTCGACGGGCAGCTTCATCAGATAGCCGGAGAGCCGGTTGCCCTGGGGGTGCGCGGTGCGCGGCCGGCGCTTGGAGACGGGGATGAGCGCCCGGGGCGTGACCCCCTCGCTGCCGTCGCCCCGTTCGTCCAGCCAGCGCCGCAGCGCGCCGGCGACGACCGCGATGAGGACGTCGTTGACGGTGCCGCCGACGGTCTTGCGGATGCGGTGCACGTCGTCGAGGTCGAGGACCACGCCGACGGTGCGGCGGGTGCCGCTCGGCTCGGCGGTCAGCGCGGCGGTGCCCCGCGCGCCCAGCGACGCGTCGAGCGTGGTGCGGGCGACGGAGGTGCCGATGTCGACGGCCCGGCCCAGGTCGGAGAGGGTGTCGCGGAGGAGCGCGGGCAGTTTGCGCACCTCCCCGAGGAGGCTGCGCGGGGGTTCGGCGGGGCGCGGCCGGGGCGCGGGCATGTCCATGGGGTCCATGACGGCGGCGGCGAGGGTCAGCGCCCGCAGTCCGTCGGCCAGGGCGTGGTGGAACTTGAACAGCACGGCGAAGGAGGTGCCGTCCTCCCCGGGCAGGACGTGCGCCTCCCACGGCGGCCGGTCGCGCTCCAGGGGGCGTTCCAGCAGCCGGCCGGCCACCGCGTGGAAGTCGCGGGTCGGCGCGTGCAGCCGTACGTGGTCGAAGGGCTCGAAGTCGGCGACGGGCTCGCGGGTCGCGCCGCCGAAGGTGAGCGGCAGGCGGACGTCGGGCCGCCAGACGTCCCGGATCCGCATCCGCAGCGCGGACACCCCGGCGGCACGAGCGGCGAGCAGGTCGGCGGCGTGGGCGCCCGCGGTCGGCGAGTTCGCCGTGAAGACGCCGAGGGCCGCCAGGTGCATGGGATGCTCGGCGGACTCGATGTTCCAGAAGGCCAGGTCGAGTGGTGCGAGCTCGTCAGAAGTCAATGGCTTGCCTCGCGTCGACGACGGGTGAGTGTGCAGTCAATCGCCGATTGCCGATTACGGTCAAGTACGATCGAGCTACGCTCAGTTAACAGCAGATTAAGTCCCACCTCCTGGGGAGAGGCGGGACCATCGGGGCATCTGCCGTCACTCGGGGGTCATCTCAACCCACCCGGCCCAGCGCGGCGTGATGAACCGCACAGGCGCTCGACGCGCGTCTGTGCAGAGTCACGACACCTGCTGGCCCTTGCCGAGGGCGATCACCCCGCCCTTGGAGACCGTGTACAGCTCGGCGTCGCGCTCCGGGTTCACGCCGATGGTGGCGCCCGGGGGGACCTGGACGTTCTTGTCGAGGACGGCGCCCCGGACGACCGCGCCCCGGCCGATGTGGACGTTGTCGTGCAGCACCGACCCCTGGACCACGGCGCCGGGGTCGACGACCACGCCCGGCGACAGCACGGACCGGGTCACCTGGCCCCGGATGAGGCAGCCCGCGCTGATGATCGACTCGCTGGCGATGCCGCCCGCGTTGAAGCGGGCCGGGGAGAGCTGCCCGGAGCTGGTGTAGATGGGCCAGCTGCGGTTGAACAGGTTGAAGGCGGGGCGCTCGGCGATGAGGTCCATATGGGCGTCGTAGTAGGCGTCGAGGGTCCCGACGTCCCGCCAATAGCCGCGGTCGCGGTTGGTCTCGCCGGGCACGTGGTTGGCGCTGAAGTCGTACAGCTGGGCCTCGCCCCGCTCGGTGAGCTGGGGCAGGATCGAGCCGCCCATGTCATGGACGGAGTTCTCGTCCTCGGCGTCCCGCTGGAGCGCCTCCACCAGGGCCTTGGTGGTGAAGATGTAGTTGCCCATCGAGGCGAACACGCACTCGGGGTCGTCGACGAGGCCGGGCGGGTCGGCGGGCTTCTCCAGGAAGCGCTCCACGGACCGGCCGTCGGAGCCGGGGGTGATCACACCGAAGGAGGAGGACTCGGTGCGGGGCACGCGTATCCCGGCGACGGTCACTCCCGCGCCGCCCTCGATGTGCTGGGCCAGCATCTGCCGGGGGTCCATGCGGTAGACGTGGTCGGCGCCGAAGACGGCGACGTACTCGGGCTGTTCGTCGTGCACCAGGTTCAGGGACTGCAGCAGCGCGTCGGCACTGCCCAGGTACCAGCGCGGGCCGAGCCGCTGCTGGGCGGGGACCGGGGTGACGTAGTTGCCGAGCAGGCTCGACATCCGCCAGGTGGTGGTGATGTGCCGGTCCAGGGAGTGCGATTTGTACTGGGTCAGGACGCAGATCCGCAGGATGTCCGCGTTCACGAGATTGGAGAGTACGAAATCCACGAGACGGTACGTCCCGCCGAAGGTCACCGCCGGTTTCGCGCGGTCGGCGGTCAGGGGCATCAGCCTCTTGCCCTCGCCGCCCGCCAGTACGATTCCCAGCACCGAAGGTCCACCGCGCCGCATGCCGCCGCCCCTCTACGCCCGGTTGTGCCGTGCTCTGTCCTGTGTGCCTACCCCTGTTTGAGGACTTCCTCGTACAGGTGGACCGTCCGCCGGGCCACCGCGTCCCAGCCGAACTCGCGCACCGCGCGCTCCCGTCCGGCCTCGCCCATGCGGGCGGCGGTCGCGGGGTCGGCGAGGACCGAGTCGAGGGCGCGGGCCAGCTGAGCTTCGAAGTCGTCCTCGGTGGACACGAGGAGTCCCGTGACGCCGTCGTCCACGACCTCCGGGATACCGCCCACCCGTGACGCGACCACCGCCGTGCCGCAGGCCATGGCCTCCAGATTGACGATGCCGAGCGGTTCGTACACCGAGGGGCAGACGAACACGGCGGCGTGGGTGAGGAGTTGGATGACCTCCGGGCGCGGCAGCATCTGCGGGATCCAGTGCAGGCCCGCGCGGACGCGGCTCAGCTCCTCGAAGAGGTCGCGGAACTCCCGGTCGATCTCCGGGGTGTCGGGGGCGCCGGCGCACAGCACGACCTGGACGTCCGGGTCGATGTCCCGTACGGCCCGCAGCAGATGGGGCACGCCCTTCTGGCGGGTGATGCGGCCGACGAACAGGACGTAGGGGCGGGCCCGGTCCAGTCCGACGCGGTCGAGGACGTCCGTGGCGTGGTCGGGCCGGTAGAGGGAGGTGTCGATGCCGTTGTGCACGACCCGCACCTTGGCCGGGTCCAGGGCCGGGTAGCAGCCGAGGATGTCGTCGCGCATGGCGCCGGACACCGCGATCACCGCGTCGGCGGACTCGATCGCGGTGCGCTCGGCCCAGCTGGAGAGGGCGTAGCCGCCGCCCAGTTGCTCGGCCTTCCAGGGGCGCAGCGGCTCCAGCGAGTGGGCGGTCATCACGTGCGGGATGCCGTGCAGCAGCTTGCCGAAGTGGCCGGCGAGGTTGGCGTACCAGGTGTGCGAGTGGACGAGCTCCCGGCCTGCGAGGCCGGCGGCGATGGACAGGTCCACGGAGAACGTGCGCAGGGCGTCGTTGGCGCCGTCCAGCGCCGACCAGGGCCGGTGGCGTACGACGCCGCCCGCGGCGCCCTCGCCCCAGCAGTGCACGTCGAGGTCGACGAGGGATCTCAACTCCCGTGCGAGGAACTCGACGTGGACCCCCGCGCCGCCGTAGACGTCGGGCGGATACTCCCGGGTCAGCAGGCCGACTCGCACCCGGAACCCCCTGTCTCACATGACTCGTTCCCACATGGTCACCCACACGGGGCGGTTGGGGAAGAGCGCCATGTCTCTAGGGGGTGCCACCCGTCCTGCCCGACGGCCGGGTCCGGGCCGGTGGCCGGTCGAAGCAGCAGTCGCCGCAGAGTCCGCCGCCGGGCAGCCGGTAGTAGAGGCAGCAGCTGCGGCGGCGGTGGGTGGCGGGGTCGAGGGTGCCGGCGAGATCGGGGTGGGCGAGCTGCGCGGCGGCCAGCCGCCGGACGCGGGCGGCCGCCTCCGCACGTCCGTGCGCGGCGGCCCAGCGGTCGATCTGCCGCACGGCTCCCATGAGCGCCGAGGCCGCGTTCCCCCGGAGGAGACGGGGGGAAACGGGCAGCTGGGAGCAGAGGGCCGCCGCCAGGGGGACGAGATGCGCCTCCCGTACGACCTCGCCGAGCCGGTCGGCGGGCAGCATCCGTACCCCGGTGAGCCAGAGGTCGTCCGGGGCACTCGCGTCGGGGTCCCAGCGCAGCAGCCGCGGGTCGAGATCGGGGACGCGGTCGTGGAGGGCGGCGGTGCCGAGGGCGACCGACCACAGCCGGGCGGCGAGGCCGAGGTGCGCGATGGAGGCCGCGACGCGGGGTTCGGGGGCCCGGACGCTGTCCGCCACCTTCCGGGCACGGAAAATTACGGGATTCGCGTAAACCTCCTTCTTCACATCGGCATCCCGTGCCGCGTACGCCTCCGCGAGGGTCGGCAGTGTGCGTCCCGGTGCCTGCCCCGTGCGTAGTACGAAGAAGCCGCCGAGGGCGGAGAGGTTCGTGAGGTCGGCGGCGTGGTCCACGACATCGAGTAGTACCAGGGCCCACGGGCGTGTTCGCGGGGAGGGGTGCACTCCGTGTCGCCCCTCCTGAGGATGACAGGCGGCGAGTCGTACTCCATCGGCAGTACGACGAAATGAGTGCTCAGGTACGACGACGCGAACACGTTCGCGAGGCATCGTGGTCACCATGAAAGCCGACCGTTCGCAGTGGCGGGCCGAGCGCCCCCGCCCCTCGTCGAGGAGCCGCTCATGAGCGCCCTCGCGTTGTCCGTGCTGCTGTCGTTCGTCTCCGCCGTGGCCTACGCGGGCGGTGCGATCGTGCAGGAGCGTGTCGCGGTGACCTCCCCCGGCCGGACCTACGCGCCGCTGCGCCGCGCGGGCTGGTGGGCCGCCGTCGGACTGAACGGTCTCGGCGGGCTGCTGCACGTGGTGGCCCTGGCGTACGGTCCGCTCAGCCTGGTGCAGCCACTGGGCGCGCTGACCATCGTCTTCGCTCTGCCCATGGCGGCGCTCTTCGTCGGCCGCAGGGCCGGGGCGACGGCCTGGCGGGGCGCGATCATGGCGACGGTGGGTCTCGCCGGCCTGCTCTCCCTGGTCGGCACGGCCGACGCGCGGTCCCTGGACACCGCCGAGCGCGTGCTGGTGGCCCTGGTCAGCGCGGGCGCGGTGGCGGCGCTGATGACGGCGGCCCACGCCACGCACCGGCATCCGACGACGCGCAGCATCCTGCTGGCGGTGGCGTCCGGTGTCGCGTTCGGCATGTCCTCGGTGTTCACCAAGACGGTGGCCGTGGACTGGACGGACGGTGTCGCGCTCGGCGACCTGCCGACCCTCGCTGTCATCGGTGTCTTCGCCACGGCCGGTCTGCTGCTGTCCCAGGCCTCCTACCGCAACGGCGGTCTCGCGGCCCCGCTCGCCACCCTGACCGTCGTGAACCCGGTGGTGGCGGCGGCCGTCGGCATCACGATGTTCGGCGAGACGTTCCGCTACGGCACCACGGGCACCCTCCTCGCGCTGGGCTGCGGGGTCGTCGCGGCGGGCGGTCTGATCCTGCTCACCACCGAGCGGCTCCACGAGGAGGCGCGGCGCGAGCGGGTCGGGGACGAGGACACGGCGGACGCGTCGACGGTCGCCGACCGGGAGGCGGCTCTCGCCGTGGAGCGGCTGCTCGCGGGGCTTCCCTCACGGCCGGCCGGGGTTACGGCGGCGGCCGACGGGTCGATCGGCCTCGACCAGCGGGTGGTCGTACCGGCGCCGTTCCGCGGGGCCGGTGGTCCCGTGGACGAGGGGCGGCCGGGCCTGGAGCTGCGGCCGTTCCACGGCGAGCTGTATGTGCCGCGGCCGCACGCCGACCGGCATCGGGACCACGCCGGGACGTGAGCGGGAGGCCCGGAGCGGGCCTCCCGCGGTACGGCGGCGCGTCAGAGGCGCACCCCTCCGGCCCGGAGATAGGCGATCGGGTCGACGTCGCTGCCGAAGCCGGGCCCCGTCCGCACCTCGAAGTGCAGATGCGGGCCCGAGCTGTTGCCGGTGGATCCGGAGCGGCCGATGCGCTGGCCCGCGCTCACGTGCTGCCCCGCCTTCACGGAGATCGCCGACAGATGGGCGTACTGCGTGTACCGGCCGTCGGCGTGCCGGATCACCACCTGGTAGCCGAAGGAGCCGCCCCAGCCGGCCGTGACCACCTCACCGGAGGCCACGGACTTGACGGTGCTGCCGGTCGGCACCGGGAAGTCGACCCCCGTGTGGTAGCCCTTCGACCACGAGGAGCCGGAGGCGCGGTACGGGGTGCCGAGGGAGGCGTTCACGGGGGCGACCCGGGACCCGGACTCCTGCCGAGAGTCGGTCCGCTGCTCCCGCTTCTGCTCCTTCTTCGGCTCCTTCTTGGCTTCCTTCTCGGGCCGCTCCTTCTTCGTCTGCTCCTTCTTCGGCTGCTCCTTCTTGTGCTCCTTCTTCGGGGCAGCCGAGGTCAGACTCAGCCGCTGGCCCGGCAGGATGCGGTCCGGATCGGAGCCGATGACCCTGCGGTTGGCGTTGTAGAGCCCGCGCCAACCGCCCTTGACCTCCTCGGACTCGGCGATCTCGGAGAGAGTGTCGCCCCGGACGACCGTGTACATCTCGACCTTGCCCGCCTGCGACTGGGGCGTGGTCTGCGGTTTGACGTCCTCGATGGTGCGCGGCGCGTCCCCGCCGCGGGTGAGGCCCGCGCGGACCGAGCAGTGGGGCCAGGCGCGGGGGCCCTGACCGTCCAGCACCTTCTCGGCGATCGCGATCTGCTGTTCCTTGGTCGCCAGGTCGGCGCGCGCGGCGTAGGCCCTTCCGCCGTACGCCTCCCACGTCGACTGACTGAACTGGAGGCCGCCGTAGTAGCCGTTGCCGGTGTTGATGTCCCAGTCACCGGTGGACTCGCAGGCCGCGACCTTCTCCCAGGTGTCCACGTCGGCCGCCTCGGCGACTCCCGTGCCGATCAGCGGGAGTGCGATGCCGGCGCCGCCGGCTGTGACCGTGAGTGAAGCACGGTTGATCCTGTTCGGCTGGTACCGGCGGTGCCGGCCGCGTACGGCCATGGAGTAGCCCCCCTCGCCTCTGCCACGAAGTCGCAAAAGTAAGCGCCGCGAACCGGCCATGACAAGACGAAAATCCAGCCGCACCAACCTCGCGAGTGGCGTGGAAACGACCTGTCCCGGCGCGTAAGTACCTCTGTCCGGCGCACGCGTGAGCGGGTGCGGCGCGTGAAGCGCGCCGGTTGCGCGCTCCATTGAGGCAGGTGGGGCCCTTTCCGCGTACTCAAGAACGACGTGGCGCGCGGTGTGCAAGGGGCCGCCGCACGTCAGGATGACCGGAAGGGCAATACTGGCGAGCACTGACGGCAGCACCAATATGAGGACCTACCGGCACCACTTGCCCATCACGACGTGACCATCACGACTCGACCGATTCACCGGCACCACTGATTCCAGGATCCATAGGAGCCCACCGCATGAGCACTTCAGCCCAGATCGGCGTCACCGGCCTCGCGGTCATGGGGAGCAATCTCGCCCGCAACTTCGCCCGCAACGGCTACACGGTCGCCGTCCACAACCGCTCCGCGGCGAAGACGCACGCGCTGGTGGAGGAGCACGGGCACGAGGGCGACTTCATCGCGGCCGAGACCGCCAAGGAATTCGTCCAGGCGCTGGAGCGCCCCCGGCGTCTGGTGGTGATGGTGAAGGCCGGCGGCCCCACCGACGCGGTGATCGAGGAGTTCGCGCCGCTGCTGGAGCCCGGCGACATGATCATCGACGGCGGCAACGCGCACTTCGCCGACACCCGTCGCCGCGAGGCCGCGCTGCGCGAGCAGGGCATCCTCTTCGTGGGCGCGGGCATCTCCGGCGGTGAGGAGGGTGCGCTCAACGGGCCCAGCATCATGCCGGGCGGCCCGGCCGAGTCGTACGACTCCCTCGGCCCGATGCTGGAGAAGATCTCCGCGAAGGCCGCCGACGGGACGCCGTGCGTGACGCACGTCGGTCCGGACGGCGCCGGGCACTTCGTGAAGATGGTCCACAACGGCATCGAGTACGCCGACATGCAACTGATCGGCGAGGCGTACCAGTTGCTGCGCGATGTGGCCGGCTACTCCCCCGCGCAGATCGCGGAGATCTTCCGCACCTGGAACACCGGGCGCCTCGACTCGTATCTGATCGAGATCACCGCCGAGGTGCTGGCGCACGTGGACGCGGCGACCGGCAAGCCGTTCGTGGACGTCGTCGTCGACCAGGCGGAGCAGAAGGGCACGGGCCGCTGGACCGTGCAGATCGCGCTGGACCTGGGTGTGCCGGTCTCCGGTATCGCCGAGGCCGTCTTCGCGCGCTCGCTGTCCGGACACGCCTCCCTGCGTGATGCCTCCCGTTCGCTGGCGGGCCCGAAGGCGGCGCCGCTCAGCGCGGCGGAGGCGGGCGCCTTCGCCGACCGGGTCGAGCAGGCGCTGTACGCCTCCAAGATCGTGTCGTACACGCAGGGCTTCCACGAGATCGACGCGGCCCGCGCCGAGTACGACTGGGACATCGACCTCGGCAAGGTCGCCTCGATCTGGCGGGGCGGCTGCATCATCCGGGCGGCCTTCCTCGACCGTATCCGCGCCGCGTACGACGCCCGGCCCGACCTGCCGAGCCTGCTGTCCGACGAGACGTTCGCGCAGGAGATCGCGGCGGCGCAGGACGACTGGCGTGAGGTGATCGTGGCCGCGACCCGGCAGGGCGTGCCGACGCCGGGCTTCGCCGCGGCGCTCGCGTACTACGACGCCCTGCGCGCGGAGCGGCTGCCCGCGGCGCTCACGCAGGGCCAGCGCGACTTCTTCGGCGCGCACACGTACCGGAGGGTGGACCGCGAGGGCTCGTTCCACACGCTGTGGGGCGGGGACCGGTCGGAGGTCGAGGCGTAGGACGGTGACCTCGGGGGACGTCGCCGGGGCCGGCCGGTCGTGGTCGGGCTCGGCGGTCCCCTGACTCCTCCTTCGACTGACAGGGCGGTGGCCCGGCGTGGAGTGGTTCACGCCGGGCCACCGGTCGTTCGTCGGCCCATCGGGCCCGCTACGACAGGGGTTTGGGGGTGGGTTCTCCCGGGATCGGGTCGGGGCCCGGCGGTTGGGGGACCGGGTCCGGCTCCGGGGTCGGTGCGGGTTCCGGTGGGGGCACCGGGTCGGGGTAGGGGTTGGGGGCCGGGACGGGTTCGGGGCGGTCGGGGCCCGGGCCCGGGGTGGGCCCTGGCCGCACGGGGTCCGGTTCTGGGTGGGTCATCGTGTCCTCCAGCCAGTGGGTGTCGGCCATGGACTTGTGCCACGGGTACCCGGGCGCCCCACGGACAGTCACCCGGTCGGCCGCACCGCCGCCGCGCCCGCCGCCAGCCCCGGTCGAGGGCTGGACAGGACGGGGGTCGTGGTCGTGGTCCACCGGCGGGCGGGCGTCATGGACGCCTGGGCCAGGACGATCGCGTCTGCGTCGGTGACCTCGTCGGCGGCCCAGGCGATCGCTCGGGCGTAGCCCTCGGTGTCACCGGCCTCGAACAGCGCCCACGCGTCGTCGAGGAGGAGGGTGCGGATCTCCACGGGGCCCGTGGCCTCCTCCTCGATCAGGGCCGCCGTCGGGGCCAGGGTGCTGCGTACCGTGGCGAGGACGACGATCCGCGGCCCGGCGGCCACGGCGGCGGCCGCCATCGGGCGGTCCACGCGGAGCACGGGCACGCCGACGTCGGTCGCCTCGGCGACGGCGCCGATGCTGGAGCAGGTGCACAACACCGCCGCGGCGCCCTCGGCGACGGCCTCGTCGAGCAGGGCGCGGACATCGCCGGCGACCGACGCGGGACCGTCGGTGCCCGCGCGGGTCAGCAGGTCCTCGGCGACGAAGTGCCGCAGTTCCAGGCCGGGGTGGGCCTCGTCGCGGAGGGTGTCGAAGACGGGGATGTGGAGGGGGGAGGTGTGCAGCAGGGCGAGCACGTCGCCCATCAGAAGCCCTCCGGATGGGCGATGAGCCAGTCCTTGGCGGCCCGCAGCAGCTCCGGGTCGGCCGCCGGGGCCTCGTCGGGGTGCCGCTCCGCCCACTTCACGACGTACGGGCACAGCGGCGCGACGACGATGCCCTCGCGTTCCGCCGTGCCGTACAGCCACCGTGCCAGCGAACCGGCGATGCCCTGGCCCTCGTACGCGGTCTCGACGATCGTGTGGACCGGGACGAGGGCGCGCCGCGGGGCCTCCAGGACGAAGTACTGGATGTGTCCGGCCAGTTCGTCCCCGGCGAAGGCCTCCAGGCGGCCGCCGGCCCGGTCGTCGCGGATCTCGATGTCGCTCATGCGGTTCTCCTCGCGTACGGTCGGCGTCGCCGGGCGGCCGCCCGTGGACTCAGGCCGTGACGGCCTGGGGGCTGCGCCGCTGGTCCGAGCCCGGTACCGGTTCGGACGGGTCCGCGCCGAGGGCCACGATCCGGTTGTCGCCGTCCACGTGCACCACCCTGGGCCTCATCGTCCGGGCTTCGGCGTCGGTGAACTGAGCGTAACTGATGATGATCACCAGATCTCCGGGATGCACGAGATGGGCCGCGGCGCCGTTGATGCCGATGACCCCCGAACCGCGCTCGCCCTCGATGACGTACGTCTCCAGACGGGCGCCGTTGGTGATGTCCACGATGTGCACGAGCTCACCGGGCAGCAGATCGGCGGCGTCGAGCAGGTCGGCGTCGATGGTCACGGACCCGACGTAGTGCAGGTCGGCCTGGGTGACGGTGGCTCTGTGGATCTTGGACTTGAAGAGAGTACGCAGCACTTTGGACTCCTCTGAGACGGCTCCCCGCCGCTTCTGCAGGTCGAGGGCGCCGCTCACTGTACATCGACGTGCCGCGGACCCGAAGGGCCCTCCGAGGGCGCGACCAGCGACACAGTCGCAGAGGTCGTCGGATCCCCGATCCAATGCGACGGCGAGTCGAAGGCCGGTCGGACATGGTCGGCCCCCGGGGGTTCGGCCGGGCCGGCCGCCACTGCTCGAGGGGAATCCTTCCCCCACAGCGTCGAGGAGCTGTCCGCCCTGTTGGTGGACGCGGCCGTCCACGCGGTCGGCGTGCCCGTCGATCGGGTGCGCAAGGAACACAGGCTCCAGGTCGTCGCCGATCTGGAACGTCGCGGGTTCTTCCTGGTCAAGCAGGCCCCCGAAACGGCCGCCGCCGCGCTCACGGTCAGCCGCTTCACGATCTACCACCACCTCAACGAGCTGAATGACTCCGCCGAGGAACCGTGTGAGCCGTCCGTCCGACCTGTCGTGGTCGCTGGAATCAACCGTCGCGGCGCACCCGGGCCGCCCTGCGGGCCTCCGCCAGCTTGCGGGCCTCACCGGCCCTGCGGGAGGCGCCGCCGGCGCCGCGGGAGGTGCCCCTGGCCGCGCCCTTGGACGTGCCGAGGCCCCGGAAGGGAGCGTTGGTGTTCTTGGGGCGGGGAGCGGCGGGACCGCCGTCCAGCGGGGCCCCTGAGGGAGCCTTCGCGCCGGTGATCCGGCTCAGCTCCGCCTCCCCCGAGCGCACCTTGGTGACGGTCGCCTCGATGCCCGCCCCGGCGAGCATCCGGCTCACCTCACGGCGCTGGCCCGACAGGACGAGCGTGACCACGCTGCCGGACTCGCCGGCGCGGGCGGTGCGGCCCGCCCGGTGCACATAGTCCTTGGGGTCGGTGGGCGGGTCGACGTTGACCACGAGGTCGAGGTCGTCGACGTGCAGGCCGCGGGCCGCGACGTTGGTCGCCACCAGAACGGTGATCCGGCCGTCCCTGAACTGCGCCAGCGTCGCGGTGCGCTGGGGCTGCGACTTGCCGCTGTGCAGCGCCCCGGCGCGCACCCCGCTCGCCCGCAGATGCCGGGTGAGCTGGTCGACGGCGTGCTTGGTGTCGAGGAACAGCAGGACGCGGCCGTCACGGGCGGCGATCTCCGTGGTGACGGCGTAGCGGTCGGGGCCGTGGACGACCAGGACGTGGTGCTCCATCGTCGTGACCGTGCCCGTGGAGGGGTCGACCGAGTGGACGACAGGATCGCGGAGGTAGCCGCGGACCAGCTGGTCGACGTCGCCGTCCAGCGTGGCCGAGAACAGCATCCGCTGGCCCTCGGGGTGCACCTGGTCGAGAGCGTCGACGACCTGCGGCAGGAATCCCAGGTCGCACATCTGGTCGGCCTCGTCCAGCACCGTGATCCTCACCCGCCCCAGACGGCAGGCCTTGCGCTCGATCAGGTCGTGCAGGCGTCCCGGGGTGGCGACGACCACCTCCGCGCCCTGGCGCAGCGCGGCGATCTGCCGGCCGATCGACAGGCCGCCGACGACCGTGGCCATCCGCAGCCGCAGCGCCTCGGCGTACGGCGCCAGCGCCTCGGTGACCTGTTCGGCCAGCTCCCGGGTGGGCACGAGGACGAGCGCGTGCGGCTGCTTCGGTTCGGCGCGCCGCCCGGCCGTGCGGGTCAGCAGCGGCAGACCGAAGGCGAGCGTCTTGCCCGAGCCGGTGCGCCCACGTCCCAGGACGTCGCGCCCTCGCAGCGCGTCGGGCAGGGTGGCGGCCTGGATGGGGAAGGGTTCACGCACGCCGAGTCGGGTCAGGGTCCGCAGCACCTCCGCCGGCAGTCCCGCACCGGCGAAGGAGACGGCCGGGGACGGCGGCTCCGGGGTCGCCGTGGCAGCGGGCCGGTCGGAACCGCCGTGAGCCGTGCCGGAGTCATCGGGATGCTTCATGAACTGCCTTCCGCAGGGGACGTATGGGGAAGGCCCGGCAGGATCGAGCGGCCCACGCACCAGTGCCGGCCGCACGCGCGGAACCACCCACCGCCACGACCACGCAAACGCATGACGCTAGCACACGGCACCGACGGCCCCTCGGCCGCCGACGGACGGCACCCCGTCGCTCCGTACTCCCACGCGAGGGTGCCTGACGTGGGAGAACCCCCGTCAGGCACCCGTCGGCCGGCTTCCCGGATCAGGCCGGTCAGCGCTGCAGGGTGAGGACACCCGGCCGGTACGGCCAGCGGTTGTAGGGGAGGTTGCCCGAGTTGGGGGCCTTGCCCTGGTAGAGGAACTGCAGGTTGCAGGGGTCGACGGTCATGGTCTGGTCGGGGTTGTTGCGGACCAGGTCACCGTGGCTGATGTCGTTGGTCCAGGTGGCACCGCTGTTGGCCTTGCCCGCGAAGGGCCTGCTCTCGCTGGCGGCCTGCGGGGTCCACGATCCGTTCAGACTGGACGCCGTGAACGAGCGGAAGTAGCGCCCGTTCGCCCCCATGGCCTCCACGATCATGAGGTACTGGTTCTGGTCCTGGAGCTTGTAGACCTGCGGCGCCTCGAACAGCCTTTCCTTCGTGTCACTCATGATCGTCGTGTACGACGACCCGAAGTTGCCCGGGAAGTTCCCGATCGGCATGCTCGCCCGGTAGATCTTGCCGTTGTCACCGGCGAAGAACAGGTACATGTTCTGGCCGTCGGCGATCAGGGTCTGGTCGATCGGGCCGGTGTCGGAGCCGGAGATGCTTCCCGTGAACAGCGGCTGCGGCGCGGACCAGCCGTTGGGGTTGGTCGGGTCGCTCGACGTGCGGTAGATGAAGGGCCACGCGCCCCACTGGTACGCCAGGACCCAGACCCTCTTGGGGGCGAAGTAGAACAGCGTGGGCGCCACCGTGGACTGGCTCATGCTGTTCTGACGGGCCGAGCCCATGTCCGACCAGTTCGTGAAGGGGGTGAACATCATCGAGCCCCAGTTGGAGCCGAAGTTCGTCCCGTAGACCAGGTGCTTGCCGTTGTACGTCACGTTGGTGAAGTCCTTCAGCGAGGCCCACCCGTTCGACGGCTGCGCCAGCGGACCCGTCGACGTCCACCGGTACGTCGACGGGAGGGCACAGGCGGCGCTGGAGGCGGCCTGAGCCGGGTTGGCGACGAGCGACGCCGCCGAGATCAGTGCCGCGGTGGCGGCGGCCAGCACCACAGACAGACGCTTGCGGCTGAACGTTCCTTTGCGCATGACGACCTCTCGATTCTGGAGTGAACGGTTCCGTTCCGGGCCGGCCCTGTCGGAGGGGCGGCCGGACTGTCGATGCGGTGCGGCTGACGGCGGTCCGCGAGCGCGGAGGCGACCGGGGTCCAGATGTCTCTGCGCGACTCACCTCGCCGCACTGACGAGGGCATGACATACGCATGAGCGACGTACTCCTTGCGGCTCGAACTGTTTCGATGGGGCGCGGCCCGGAGGTGCCCCGCCGTCCGAGCGGAACACCCTGTGACCTGTGCGTGATTTCGAACAAGGGGCGGAGTGTCGACCAATTCGGATCATAGGGAGCCGATGAACGGCGTCAATACCTCTCGCAAGATTCGATACCCATGTCGAAATGTTTCGACGGGGACGGGCCGGTCCGTGGGCCTGCGAGGTCGCCCGAGGTTGCGAATGAGCCAGAGCAAAGCCCCGACCGGCCCACAGGAACTCCGGAAGGCGCGTTCGAAGGGCCTGCCGAAGGCGTAAGGCAAGGTGGAGCGTGCCCGCCGGGTTCCCCGGGCGCCCGCGCACCGACGCCGAGAGGTGAGGGTTTCGACTGAGGCGAAGCAAACAGACCTTGGCGGCGGCATCGGCACGCGAAGCCTCGGCACCCCGTGGTGTTCTCGCGCGCCGGTGGCACGTGTCCACGTCCGTGGCGCCCCTGCTCCAGGGCAGACGGGACAGCGCGGTGGTGCGGGACGTACGGGCGGTCACCGACCTGCACGCGGCCGCCTTCCGGCGGAAGGCCGCCGCACTGCCCACCGGGCACGGCCTGGAGCGGCGCATCAGCAAGGTCGAGCGGGTCTGGCCCCAGCTGGGGCGGTGCGCGCGCGGCCCCACTGCCCCTGACCGCCCTTCCCCGGCGAGGACTTCACCTCCCCGCACACCGGGTGGCAGAGCTGAGTCGGCCCCACGGACGCCGAGGCAGGCTTTCGACGGCCCTGCGGATCCGGAGCCCCGCCTACGACGGCCCGCGGACACCGCCGGGCTCCGGGCCCGGGGAAAACCGGAGTGCCGGGGCGTGGTCGGCGCTGTGATACTGCTCCGGTGATCGACATCCCTCCCGCCTCCCTGGACTCGTTGTACGGCCTCGCCTTCGGAGACGCCTTCGGCGACCGCTGGTTCCGCATTCTGCGCCGGGACGGTGACGCGGCCCTCGCAGCGCGGACGCTGCCCCAGGAGCACCCGTGGCGGTGGAGCGACGACACCGCCCAGGCGCTCGTCCTCGTACGGGAACTCGCCGAGGGCGGCGGCACCGTCGACCAGGACCGTCTCGCCCTGCGTCTCGCGGCCGCCTACGCCGCCGACACGCACCGCGGCTACGGGGCCTCGATGCACGACGTGCTGCGCCGGATCGGCGCGGGCGAACCCTGGCGCGAGGTGGTCACGGGCCAGTTCGGCGGCCAGGGATCCTGGGGCAACGGCGCGGCCATGCGTGTCGCCCCGCTCGGCGCCTGGCACGCCGCCGACCTCGACGCGGTCGCCGAGCAGGCCGCCCGGCAGGGCGTGGTCTCCCACCACCACCCGGAGGCCGCCGCCGGAGCGGTGGCGGTCGCCCTCGCCGCCGCGTACGCGACACGCAGCCGGGGCGGGCCCCGCCCGGCGCGACCGGACTTCCTCAGGGCGGTCGCCGACCGGACGCCCGACAGCGACGTCCGGTCAGGGGTGCTGGTCGCGGCCCGCATGCCGGACCACACCTCGGTCCGGCACGCCGCGAAGGTCCTGGGGTCCGGCTACCGGATGTCCGGACCCGACACCGTCCCGTACGCCCTGTGGTGCGCGGCGAGCCACCTCGACGACCTTCAGGAGGGCCTGTGGACCACGGTCGCCGGCCTCGGGGACATCGACACCACCTGCGCCATCACGGGCGGTGTGATCGCCGCGCGCACCGGTGTCACCGCGCTCCCCTCCCCCTGGCACACGGCGCTCGAACCCCTGCCGCCGGTGGGGGCGGAGTAGCGGCTCACCCGTCAGCGGGGCGTTCGAGTGCCACCCTCGGCAGTCGTCGGGCGAGCGGGGCGGGCATCCACCAGGCCCGCTCCCCGAGCAGTCGCATGACGGCCGGGCATCCTCCGCGATCGCCCCTGGCGGGACGGACGTACGGTCGAGCGCGTGCGGACCTGAAGCGGACCGCCGACGCACCTCGTACGGTCGAGCCATGGAGACAACCGCGGACGACACCACGGCGGACGGCAGGGCGGGGTGGTCGCCCACGACGGCGACGAGTTGTGCGGGTTCGTGGAGGCGTCCTACGACGACTGGAACGGTCGGCTGACCATCCGCGACATCGAGGTCGCACCGGCCTGGCGCGGCCAGGGGCATCGGTCGGACTTTGATGCGGCATGCCCTCGACTTCGCCAGCGGGTGCGGGGCAGGGCACGTATGGCTGGAGGTCAGCAACGTCAACGCTCCCGCCATTCGCGCCTACCTCCGGCTGGGCTTGGTCTTCTGCGGCTGGGACACCTCTCTGTACGACGGCGCCGAGTCGTGCCGGCGAGCAGGCGCTCTTCATGGTCCGGTGGTTGCGCTGAGCGAAGCCGGGGTGGGGCCGTCGGGGCGGATCGTGATGCCGTACGCGGTTCTCGTGGGGGTGGAGAAGAACGTCAAGGTGTGGGTGGGCAGGAGGTGTTCGAGGAGGACGGTGGACTCGCGGAGGGCGAACTGGAGGCCGAGGCAGGCTCGGGGGCCGACTCCGAAGGGGTAGTAGGCGCCGGGGTGGGTGGGGCGTCCGTCCGCGGTGGTGAAGCGTCGGGGGTCGAACTCCTCCGGATCGGGCCAGAGTTCGGGGTCCCGGTGGGTGAGGTACGGGCAGACCAGGATGTCGGTGCCCGCCTCGACGGTGTGGCCGGCCAGGGTGTCGGCCTCGGCGGCGTGGCGGGGCAGGATCCACGCGGACGGGTAGAGCCGGAGCGTCTCGTGCACCAGGGCCTGGAGGGCCTGGCGACGCTGCGGTGAGCCGTCGCCGCCTGCGGCGAGCGCCTGTGCACGGGCACCGGGGTACCGGTCGAGGAGCAGGTACAGCCAGGTCAGGGTCGTGGCGGTGGTCTCGTGCCCGGCGGCGAGCAGGGTGACCAGCTCGTCGCGGATCAACTGGTCGGTGTACTCCGGGCGTTCGCGGGCGGCGTCGAGCAGGACGTGCAGCACTCCGGGACCGTCGGGACCGGCCTCTCCCTTCCGGGCGGCCTCGATGGCGTGCCGGGCGACCGCGTCGATCCGGGCCAGATCGGCGGCGACGGCGTCCCGCGCGGCGGTGGCATCGGCGGGCAGCGTGGGAAGGGCGGCCCCGACGCCGGCGACAGCGCCCAGTTCCCGCTCGGTCTCGTCGTCGAGGGGATGTCCGGTGAGTGTGCGCCAGATGGCGTCCAGGGCGTAGCGGCGCATCTCACGCCCGACGTCCAGGGTCCGGCCGTCACGGGCGTACGCGGTCCAGCGTTCGGTGGTGGTCCGCGCGGCGGCGGTGATCCGGTGCTCGTGTCGGCGCATGCCGGTGCCGGTGAACTGGGACTGCAACAGACGGCGTTGGCTCTTCCAGGCCGCGCCGGTGGCGGCGAGGACACCGTCGCCGACCAGCAGACGCGCGCGGTGGGAACGTTTGACGTACCGCTCGGGGTGCAGGGCGAGGACGTGCTGGACCGCATGCGGGTCGGTGACGAGGACGGTGGGCGACGGTCCGAGACGGAAGGCCGCGACACCGCCGAGCCGTGCGCGCACCTCCGTCAACAGCTCGACGAGCTCGCCTCCCCCGGACCGCCACCGCTCGACGACCTCGGGCTCTGCTTCGGGAACGGGCCGAGGGCCGACTCCGGGGGCGTATGGCAGTGGGCCTGAACCGGCTGCGGTATCCATGTCTCCTCCCCTGGCGGACCGCCGGACACGGCCGCCACACGGAACAACACGGACTGTACGGGAGCGGCGACGTGACGTGACAGTCCGCCGACGGCTCTCGACCGCCCGGGCCGCCGCCATCCCCCACCCGTGCCCCGCCCGCCGGCGGGCGCTCGGCTGGCGAGCTCCCCATTCCATCCGCGGCCATCCCCGTCGCCCCCATCGCGTCGCCCCGTCGCCCGCCTCGCCATCGCCCGCAGCCGCACTATCGTGGATGGCATGGAGAACCCGTACGTGCTCCAGCGGTGCCCCGCACTCTTCGTGGCGGCCGGAGGGCGCACGTGAAGACGCGGGACGGCGGTGTCCGGTCGGCGGGCGATCTCGCCGACCCGAACGACGACGGGCTCCCACCGGACCGCACCCAGGCGATCCTCGAAGCGGCCAAGGAGGTCGCTTCGCTGCTCAAGGCCGGCGGGCACCCCTTCGCGTTGGCAGGCGGTGTCGCCGTGTACGCCCACGGCGGCCCCGGCACCCTCCAGCACGACGTGGACTTCTGTGTCCTGCCCGAGGACATCGACGCCGTCACCGCGACCCTGGAGTCGGCGGGCCTCGCGGTGGTCCAGCCCCCGGAGGACTGGCTGCTGAAGACCCGGAGCCACGGCCAGGAGGTCGATCTGATCTTCCGGCCGGCCCGGGTGCCGGTGAGCCGGGAGCTGCTGGACCGGGCGGAGGTGCTGTCGGTCCAGTCCGTGTGGATGCCGGTGCTGTCGGCGACGGATCTGCTCATCGGGCGGCTGATGTCGTTCTCGGAGCACTACTGCGACTTCGGTTCCGCGCTGCCGATCGCCCGGACCCTGCGGGAGAAGATCGACTGGGCCCGGGTCCGGCGGGAGTGCGGTGCCGTACCGATGCCCGCGGCCTTCCTGTATCTGCTGGAGCGCCTCCATGTGATCGAGCCGGAGGAGACCGGCCATGGCGAAACAACCTGACGACGACACGGACCCCGACACCACCCCCGCGCAGTCCGGGCAGTCCGCGCACCCCACCTCGAACACCGAGTACCGCATCGCCCACCTGGGCGAACGGCTCGCCGGCGGTGATCTCGCCGAGCTGGGGATGCGGATCGAGTCACGGGGCGACTCCGTGCACATCACCGGCACCGCGTCCACCGCCCACGACCGTGAGGCCATCCTGCGTCTGGCGGCGGAGGAGCTGCCGGGCATCGCCGTCCGGGCCGACATCGCGCTGGCCGACGTGACCGCGCCCGACCACCCTGAGGACCTGTCGTGATCCGGGTCGCCGCCGTCGGGGACATCCATCTGGGGCCGGACAGCCGTGGTCTGCTCCGGCCCGCGTTCGAGACGCTCCACCGGCAGGCCGACCTGTTGCTGCTGGCCGGTGACCTCACCCGGCACGGCACTCCGGAGGAGGCGCGGGTCGTCGCCGACGAGGTGGCGGGTCTGCCGGTGCCCGTGATCGCCGTCCTCGGCAACCACGACCACCACGCCGAGCGGCCCGACGACGTCACGGACGTCCTCCGTTCGGCGGGCGTGACGGTGCTGGAGGGCGAGGGGACCGTCGTCGAGGTCGACGGGGTCCGGGTGGGTGTCGCCGGGACGAAGGGGTTCGGCGGTGGCTTCGCCGGGCGCAGCGGCAGCGAGTTCGGCGAACCCGAGATGAAGGCCTTCGTCCGGCACACCCGGGGGCTCGCGGACGGGCTGCGCGGGGCCCTCGACGGTCTGGCGGCGGACGGCTGCGCGGTGCGTATCGCGCTCACCCACTTCTCGCCCGTGCCGGACACGCTGGTCGGTGAGCCGCTGGAGATCTATCCGTTCCTCGGCAGCTATCTGCTGGCGGAGGCGGTGGACGAGTCGGGCGCCGACCTCGCCGTCCACGGCCACGCCCATCTGGGCACCGAGCACGGCATCACCAGCGGCGGGGTACGGGTGCGCAATGTCGCCCAGCCGGTCATCCGGCGCGCCTTCGCCGTGTACGGGTTGCCGGTGGACGGCTCCCCCACCACGGCGACCAGCGCGGCGTAGCGCCGGTTGCCCCAGCCGGGGGACGACGGGCCCGTGCCCGTCGCGCGGCACCCCGTGTCGGGCTGTGGGGCGGGGTTACCTTCCCTCGACACGTCCCTGAACGGTCGAACGGGAGGCGGCAATGCCCTGGCGGCGGTGGCGGACGGTGGTGGTGAGGGGGGCCGTGCTGGTGCCCCTCGTGCTGACCACCGGCTGTGGTTCGGTGGACGAGCGGCGTACGGCCGCCCTGGACGCGGCCCTCGACTTCGAACGCGCCGTGAGCGCGCGGGACGGCACGGCCCTGTGCGGGGTGCTGGCGCCGGCCGTCCGTGAGGAGGTCGAGCAGTCCGCCGGTGCGGCGTGCGAGGAGGGCGTCCTGGAGGAGGACATGCCGTCCGTCGAGGGAGCCGGTGGGCGGGGCGCGGGCGTCGACGTGTACGGGCGGCAGGCCCGCGTGGAGTTACCGGGGGACACCCTGTTCCTGTCGCGGTTCTCCGGTGGCTGGAAGGTCGTGGCCGCCGGTTGCACGCCGCGTCCGCAGCGGCCCTACCAGTGCCTTCTGAAGGGCGGGTGAGGGTCCGGTGCGCACCATGTTCGTGCTGTGCCTGCTGGTGATCGCCACCGGTCTGGCCTACTGCGTCACGCTGGGGGTGCTGCACCGGTGAGCGGATCCGTGCGGCGGTTCCTGCGCGACAACGGGCTGGGGCTGACCTTCCTGACGCTGTTCGCCTTCGCCGTGGTCGGGCAGGCGTTCGCCGGTCACGCCGACTTCGACAACCAGCTCGCGGCGGAGGACCTCCAGGAGATCTCCCTCGGCGAGTACGTGACGTCCTCGGACTTCGCCGTCGACCTCATGGAGAACTGGCAGTCCGAGTACCTGCAGTTCTTCCTGTTCCTCTTCCTCACGGTGTGGCTGGTCCAGCGCGGTTCGCCGGAGTCCAAGAGCCTGGACAGGATCGGTGTGGAGTCGGACGAGGAGCAGCGGGTGGGGCCGCACGCCGGGCCCGAGTCACCGCGGTGGGCCGCGGCCGGGGGTGTGCGCCTCAAGCTCTACGCCAGTTCGCTGGGGTACGTCATGGGGGCGATCTTCGTGCTGTCCTGGCTCGCCCAGTCGATCGCGGGCGTGGCCGCGTACAACGAGGAGCAGCTGCGGCGGCTCCAGGCGCCCCTGACGTGGGGTCAGTACGTCCTCGCGGCCGACTTCTGGAACCGTACGCTGCAGAACTGGCAGTCGGAGTTCCTCGCCATCGCCTCCATGGCGATCCTCTCGATCTATCTGCGCCAGCGCGGTTCCCCGGAGTCGAAGCCGGTCGGTTCCGCCCACACCTCGACCGGCGTGGAGGGCTGAGCCCCGGACCGGTCGGGGGCCGGCCCGGGGCTCACGGGGCTTTCAGGCGACCGTCACCGGCCGCTTGTCCTTCGTGAACTGCGTGCGGTACAGCTGCGCGTACCGGCCGTCCGCCGCGAGGAGTTCCTCGTGGGTGCCGCGTTCCACGATCCGGCCGGCCTCGACGACGAGGATCTGGTCGGCGGCGCGTACGGTCGACAGGCGGTGGGCGATGACCACGGCGGTGCGGCCCTCCAGCGCCTCCGTGAGGGCCTCCTGGACGGCGGCCTCGGAGGTGTTGTCGAGGTGGGCGGTGGCTTCGTCGAGGATGACGACGCGCTGGCGGGCCAGCAGCAGCCGGGCGATGGTCATGCGCTGGCGTTCGCCGCCGGAGAGCCGGTAGCCGCGTTCGCCGACCACGGTGTCGAGGCCGTCGGGCAGGGACCGTACGAGGTCGTCGAGGCGGGAGCGGCGCAGGACCTCCCACAGGTCGTCGTCGGTGGCACCGGGGCGGGCGAGCAGCAGGTTGGCGCGGACGGTGTCGTGGAAGAGGTGCCCGTCCTGGGTGACCATGCCGACGGTGCCGCGCAGCGACTCGGCGCTCAGGTCCCGTACGTCGACGCCGCCGATGCGGACGGTGCCGGCGTCGGTGTCGTACAGGCGGGGCAGGAGCTGGGCGACGGTCGACTTGCCGGCGCCGGAGGAGCCGACGAGGGCGATCGTGCGGCCTGGTTCGGCGCGGAAGGAGATCCCGTGCAGGACCTCGCTGCCGCCCCGGGTGTCGAGTGCGGCCACCTCCTCCAGGGAGGCGAGGGAGACCTTGTCGGCGGACGGGTAGCCGAAGCGGACGTCCTCGAACTCCACGGACACGGGTCCCTCGGGCACCTCGCGGGCGTCGGGTTTCTCGGCGATCAGCGGTTTCAGGTCGAGCACCTCGAAGACCCGCTCGAAGCTGACGAGGGCGCTCATGATCTCGACGCGGGCGCCTGCGAGGGCGGTCAGCGGGGCGTAGAGGCGGGTCAGCAGGAGGGCGAGGGAGACGATCGCGCCCGCTTCGAGGGTGCCGCGCAGCGCGAACCAGCCGCCGAGGCCGTACACCAGGGCGAGCGCCAGGGCGGAGACGAGGGTGAGGGCGGTGATGAACACCGACTGCGCCATCGCCGTGCGGACGCCGATGTCGCGCACGCGGCGGGCCCGTTCGGCGAACTCCGCGGACTCGTCGGCCGGGCGTCCGAAGAGTTTGACGAGGGTGGCACCGGGCGCCGAGAAGCGTTCGGTCATCCGGGTGCCCATGGCCGCGTTGAGGTCGGCGGCCTCCCGCTGGAGCCGGGCCATCCGGGTGCCCGTACGGCGGGCGGGGATCACGAACACCGGCAGCAGGACCAGTGACAGCAGGGTGATCTGCCAGGAGAGGGTGAGCATCACGGTGAGGGTGAGGACCAGGGTGACCAGGTTGCCGACCACCCCGGACAGGGTGTTGCTGAACGCCCGTTGGGCGCCGATGACGTCGTTGTTGAGACGACTGACGAGCGCTCCCGTACGAGTACGTGTGAAGAACGCGACCGGCATGCGCTGCACATGATCGAAGACGGCGGTCCGCAGATCGAGGATGAGTCCCTCGCCGAGCTTCGCCGACAGCCATCGGCCCAGCAGCCCGAGGGCCGCCTCGGCGACCGCGATGAGGGCGATGAGCACGGCAAGGCGGACGACGAGCGCCTCGTCCCCGTCCGACACGATCACGTCTACGACGTTCCCCGCGAGCACCGGTGTCGCGACGGCGAGAAGGGCGGTCACCACACTGACCGCGACGAACCACGCGATACGGCGACGATGTGGACGGGCGAAGGCCCCGACGCGCCGTAGCGTCGTCCGGGCGAAGGGGCGGCTCGGCCGCCGGGCGTTCGACATGCCCTGCAGCTGGCTCCAGGCGGTCATCTCCATACTCATGGGAAGGACGCTAGAACCTCAACCAATCTTGAGGTCAACTGGTTCTCCGGGAGTACCCGCGTGCGGTGAAGTCCCGCGCCGGTCACCGCCCGTCCGTGCGCCCGCAACCCGGCGTTGGGGCGTGGCGGAAAACCTCTCCCGGTGTGACAGCGAAACGGCACCCAGAGGGGCTCCCCAGGCGTGTCCCCGTCCGCCGGATCCTCCCGGTCCGCCGGATCCTGTGCCTGCTCCCCCTCGCCCTGGTCCTGGTCCTCGCCGTGCGCCATCGTTCCGTCCTCGTCGAGGGGTTCGGGCAGTTGGCGACCGCGCGGTGGCCCTGGCTGGCGGCGGCGGTCTGCGCGACCTGCCTGACCTGGGTGGCGGCGGCCGTGACCCGGCAGGGCGCCCTGGTCGAGCGACTGCCCGCCCGGCGGTTGCTGGCCACCCAGTTCGCGGCCGGCGCGGCGAACCATCTGCTGCCCAGCGGCCTCGGGGCGAGCGCGGTGAACCTGCGGTTCATGACGGTGTGCGGGGTGCCGCCGGCCCGTTCGTCGGCGGCGCTCGCCCTGTATCTGCTGGCCGAGTCCGTCGCCCGGCTAGGGCTGCTGCTGGCCCTGCTGCTGGCGTTCCCGGGCGCGCTGCGCCTCGGCCCGCTCCTCCCGGAGGGGTCGACCGCTCCCCTGCTGGCCGCCCTCGCCGGAGTGGTCTGCGCGGCAGCGCTCGGCCTGCTGCTCGTACGGCGACTGCGCACGGCCGTGTCCGGTTTCGTGCGCACCGCGTTGAGCGAGGCCCGCTCGGTGCACACACGGCCGGTCCGGGTGCTCGCCCTGTGGGGCGGTTCGCTGGCCTTCCCCGCGCTCCAGGCGGCCGGACTGGCCGCCGTCGGGCTGGCGTTGGGCCTGCGGATACCCGTGCTCCACATGGCGGTCGCGTACCTCGCGGCCACCGTCGCGGTCGCCCTGGTCCCGACACCGGGCGGCCTCGGGTCCGTGGACGCGGCGCTCGTGGTCGCCCTGATCGCGGTGGGCGCCCCGGCCGCCGTGGCCACGGCGGTGGTGCTGGCGTACCGGGTCATCACGCTCTGGCTGCCGCTGCTGCCGGGGGCGTTGACGCTGGGGGCGCTGGTGCGGCTGAAGGTGCTCTGAGCGGGCACGGCCGCCACACTGTGACTCTGCAGCGCTGTGACTCTGCAGCGCTGTGACTCTGTGGCGCTGTGACCCTGTGGCGCGTATCAGACATTCCGCCGCGTTCGACGGGTCGTCAATGGCCGATCCACGCAGGTCCGGTGCCGATCAGCAGGGCGAGTGCGGCAGGATGAGCGGTCGCGCCCGGCGTCGCACACGCGTCCGGGCAAGCGTGATCGTGCATTCCGGATTCGAGCAGGTGGCAAGGTGACGACACATCACATACGGTCCGCGGGACATGACATACGGCCCGTCGACCGCTCCCCCCGCCCCACGGGAGGCGACCGATGACCCGGACCCTCACCGTCGACGACTGCCTCGTGGCCGGAATCATCCTGGTCGCGGGCCTGGCGGCCGCGTTCCTGCTGCGCCTGCTGCTGCGCTGGCTCGGCGGACACGCGACGAAGACCCGCTGGAGCGGTGACGACGTCATCGTCGACGCGCTGCGCTCCCTCGTCCCCTGGGGCGCGTTCGTCGGCGGCGCGGCGGCCGCGGCCGCGGCGCTGCCGCTCACGCGGACGGTCCACCACAACGTGAACCAGTCGCTGACCGTGCTGCTGATCCTGGTCGCGACGATCACCGCGGCCCGGGTGATCGCCGGTCTGGTCCGTACGGTGACCCAGTCGCGGGCCGGGGTCGCCGGCTCGGTGACCATCTTCGTGAACATCACCCGGGTCGCGGTCCTCGCGCTCGGCTGCCTGGTGATCCTGCAGACCCTGGGCATCCCGGTCGCGCCGCTGGTCACCGCCCTCGGCGTCGGCGGCCTCGCGGTGGCGCTGGCCCTTCAGGACACGCTGGCCAACCTCTTCGCGGGCATCCACATCCTCGCGTCGAAGACGGTCCAGCCGGGCGACTACATCCGGCTGAGCAGCGGCGAGGAGGGTTATGTCGTCGACATCAACTGGCGACAGACGACGATCAAGTCGCTCTCCAACAACCTGGTGATCATCCCGAACGGGCAGCTCGCCGGCACGAACATGACCAACTACAACCAGCCCGAGCAGGAGATGACCCTGCTCGTGCAGGTGGGCGTCGCCTACGACAGCGACCTGGAGCACGTGGAGCGGGTCACCAACGAGGTCATCGCCGAGACCATGAAGGATGTCGAGGGCGCCAAGCCGGATCATGAGCCGGCCGTGCGCTTCCACACGTTCGGCGACTCTCGGATCGGCATGACCGTGATCCTCGGGGTCGGGGAGTTCAGCGACCAGTACCGGATCAAGCACGAGTTCATCAAGCGCCTGCACCGGCGCTACCGGGCCGAGGGCATCCACATCCCGGCACCCCGCCGGACGGTCACGCTCCAGCCGGGTGCGGGTGCGGGTGCGGGTCTCGAGATCCCGCACCAGCGCGAGGGGTCGATCGACTCCGTCGAGTCGCGGTAGGGATTGCCGCGGGGAGCGTACGTGCGGGTGAGCGGGGGTTTGTCGCGCAGTTCCCCGCGCCCCTGAAAAGCGCCCGGGGCTGCGGCCCCGTGCTTTTCAACGGCCACACCTGATGAAGGGCGGGCCGCAGGCCCGACCCTTCAGGGGCGCGGGGAACTACGCGAGAAACCACGAACCACCCGCACCCGCCTACACACCCCACGGCCCCACCCCCGAACGCGCCCGGCCCCCTGCGCCATCGCGTCCCGGCACGAGATATCTTGATGTCGAGCAATGTTGCAGACGTGGAGCGGAGCACCCGGTGACTGACTCGACCATCATCTACACACACACTGACGAGGCCCCGGCCCTGGCGACGTATTCGTTCCTGCCGGTGATCAAGGCGTACGCCTCGCAGGCCGGTGTCTCCGTCGAGACCCGTGACATCTCGCTGGCCGGGCGCATCATCGCCGTCTTCCCGGAGTACCTCCAGGAGGGTCAGCGCATCCCGGACGCCCTCTCCGAGCTGGGCGAGCTGGCCAAGACCCCCGCGGCGAACATCATCAAGCTGCCGAACATCTCGGCGTCGATCCCGCAGCTGAAGGCCGCGGTCGCCGAGCTGCAGAGCCAGGGCTACGCGCTTCCGGACTACCCGGACGACCCGAAGACCGACGAGGAGCGCGAGATCCGCGCCCGCTACGACAAGGTCAAGGGTTCCGCCGTGAACCCGGTCCTGCGTGAGGGCAACTCCGACCGCCGCGCCCCCGCCTCCGTCAAGAACTACGCCAAGACCCACCCGCACCGCATGGGCGCCTGGACCTCCGAGTCCAAGACCAACGTGGCGACGATGGGCGAGAACGACTTCCGCTCCACCGAGAAGTCCGTGGTGATCGCCGAGGACGGCGCGCTGAGGATCGAGCTGGTCGGCGACGACGGCACCACCACCGTGCTGCGCGAGTCCGTACCGGTCCTCGCGGGCGAGGTCGTCGACGCCTCCGTGATGCGGGTCGCCGCGCTGCGCGAGTTTCTCACCGCCCAGGTCGCCAGGGCGAAGGCTGAGGGCGTGCTGTTCTCCGTGCACCTGAAGGCCACGATGATGAAGGTCTCCGACCCGATCGTCTTCGGTCACGTGGTGCGCGCCTTCTTCCCGAAGACGTTCGCGCAGTACGGCGAGGCGCTGGCCGCGGCCGGCCTCTCCCCGAACGACGGCCTGGGCGGGATCTTCAAGGGTCTGGAGGCTCTGCCGGAGGGCGCCGAGATCAAGGCGTCCTTCGACGCCGAGCTCGCCGAGGGCCCGGAGCTGGCGATGGTCGACTCCGACAAGGGCATCACCAACCTGCACGTGCCGTCCGACGTCATCGTCGACGCCTCGATGCCGGCCATGATCCGCACCTCCGGCCACATGTGGGGCCCCGACGGCCAGGAGGCCGACACCCTCGCGGTGCTCCCGGACTCCTCGTACGCCGGTGTCTACCAGGCCGTGATCGACGACTGCCGCGCCCACGGCGCCTACGACCCGTCGACGATGGGCTCCGTCCCGAACGTCGGTCTGATGGCGCAGAAGGCCGAGGAGTACGGCTCCCACGACAAGACCTTCGAGATCGCGACCACGGGCACGGTCCGTCTGGTCGACGGCAACGGCGTCGCCGTCATCGAGCAGAGCGTCTCCGCCGGTGACATCTTCCGCGCCTGCCAGACCAAGGACGCCCCGATCAAGGACTGGGTGAAGCTGGCCGTCACCCGCGCCCGCGCCACCGGTGACCCGGCGGTGTTCTGGCTGGACGAGACCCGCGCCCACGACGCCAACCTGATCGCCAAGGTCAACACCTACCTGGCGGACCACGACACCGAGGGTCTGGACATCCGGATCCTCGCCCCCGTCGAGGCGACCAAGCTGTCGGTGGAGCGCATCCGCCGCGGCGAGAACACCATCTCCGTCACCGGCAACGTCCTGCGCGACTACCTCACCGACCTGTTCCCGATCCTGGAGCTGGGCACCAGCGCCAAGATGCTGTCGGTCGTCCCGCTGATGGCGGGCGGCGGCCTGTTCGAGACGGGCGCCGGCGGCTCCGCCCCGAAGCACGTCCAGCAGCTGGTCAAGGAGAACTACCTGCGTTGGGACTCCCTCGGCGAGTTCTTCGCCCTGGTCCCGTCGCTGGAGCAGTACGCCGAGGCCACCGGCAACACCCGCGCCAAGGTGCTGGCCGACACCCTGGACCGCGCGACGGCGACCTTCCTCAACGAGGACAAGTCCCCCTCGCGTCGCCTCGGCGGCATCGACAACCGCGGCAGCCACTTCTTCCTGTCCCTGTACTGGGCGCAGGAGCTGGCCGCGCAGACCGACGACGCCGACCTGGCGAAGGCGTTCGCCCCGCTCGCCGAGACGCTCTCCGCGAACGAGCAGAAGATCGTCGACGAGCTGATCGCCGTCCAGGGCCGGCCGGCCGAGATCGGCGGCTACTACCAGCCCGACCCGGCCAAGGCCGCCGCGGTCATGCGCCCCTCGGCCACGTGGAACGAGGCCCTGGCGAACTTCGCCTGACGCCCCGCTCGGTCCGGCCGACCTGACGGCACCCCGGCTCGCCCGTGGTCCCCGGGTCGGCCCCCCGTGAGGCCACACTCCGCCGCCCCGGCCGGGTTCCTTCCCGGCCGGGGCGGCGTGCTGTCAGCGCCTGGAGGCCGAAGGCCCGCTCCGCCGCGAACGCCGCCCGGCCGGCGAGTGTTCCGTCGCCGTGGACATCGGCGCGCACGGTCATCGCGTGCCGCGCGCCGGTTCAGTGCGCCGCGTCGAGCCGGTGTCGCTGTTCGGCGGTCAGGTCCAGGTCCACGGCGGCGAGGTTCTCCTCCAGCTGGGCCACCGAGGAGACCCCCGCGAGCGGCACGATCGGGAGCGGGCCGCCCAGCTGCCAGGCCAGCACGACCTGGTTGACGGTCGCCCCGGTCTCCCGCGCCACCTCCCGCAGCGCCTTCATCCGGGCCGGCGTGCCCGGGTGGTCGTACTCGCGCTGAAGCTTCTCGGGGCGTACGTAGCCGCCGGTGAGCAGCGGCGAGTACGCGACGAGGGTGAGGTCCGGCTCGGCCTCCAGGTAGCTCAGCAGTTCGGCGGTGGCCGCGCCGAGTGTGCCGTGCGCCCAGAGGGCGTTGGGAACGTCGGTCCGCGGCCGCAGATAGCTGTGGTGGTACTGGAGCACCTCGTAGCCCGGCAGTCCCGCCGCGGCGGCGAGGGCGCGGGCCCGCTCCACGCGCCACATGGCGTGGTTGCTCACGCCGAGCAGCCCGACCGTGCCCTCGGCGACGAGTTCCCCGAACGCCTCGACGGTCTCCCCCGGCGGAACCGTGCGGTCCTCGATGTGCGCGTAGAGCAGGTCGAGCCGCTCCACCCCCAGGCGTTCCCGGCTGCGTTCAGCCGACTCCCGGATCACCTTCGCCGACAGTCCCTCGGCGTTGTCGACGTAACTGGTGCCGGGGGCGAGGGGCCGGGCGCCGAGCTTGGTGGCGATGACGATCTCTGCGCCTGTCCCCCGGCTGCGGCGCCACCGTCCGAGCAGTTCCTCGCTCTGGCCGCCCTGGCCGCCGTCGATCCAGAAGGCGTAGTTGTCGGACGTGTCGATGAAGTTGCCGCCGGCTTCGACGTAGCGGTCGAGCACGGCGAACGACGTCTTCTCGTCCGTCCGTGAACCGAAGAGCATCGCGCCGAGCGACAGCACGCTCACCTCACGACGGGTCTTCGGGTCGCTGCCGATCGTGCGGTATTTCATACCGATACCTCCCGTTCAGCCCGTTCGGCCCGTTCGTGGGGCCTCGGGAGGGAGTCTTCAGGTTGGAGCGCGCGCTAAGTCAAGCGTGCGCGACAGCCAGGCGCGCGGGCGGGGCCGGGCGCGCGGGCGGGCCGGGCCGGAGGCGGGGCCGGGCCGGAGGTGGGGCGAGCGGCTAGCGGCTAGCGGGGCACCTGCGCTGAGGTCGGGGCCGTGGGGGGCGAGGCCGGCCAGGACCTGTCCGGCCGGCCCTGTCGGCCGCCTGCGGGCATGTCCTAGTCACCGTGCGAGCGGTTCAGGCGGTCGACGGCTCGGGCGGTGTCGCGGGCCTCCCGCTCGGCCTCGGCCAGGGCGGCGGCGGCCGTCCGCCGCCTCTCCTCGGCCTGTCGCTGCTCCCGTTCGGCACGGTCGAGGTCCTCTTCGGCACGGCCCGCGTGCTCCTCGGCGCGACCGACCTGCTCCTGGGCTCGGCGGGCCTGCTCCTGGGCTCGTTCGAGGGCTTCCCGTGCCTTGCGGAGCTGCTGCTCGGCGGCGGACACCTGGCGCCGCGCCCGGTCGCGGTGGTCGCGGGTCCGCCGTAGCGACGCGTCGGCGTCCTCCGCCTCCGCGCGCCGGTCGCCGAGCCGCCGTTCGGCGGCCTCGGCATCCTCCCGGGCCTGAGCGAGCCGCTGTTCCCGCTCCAGCCGCAGTTGCCGTTCACGGCGGCGCTCGGCGAGCTCGTCCTTCCCCTCGCGGCCGCGCGTCGATGCCGCCGGCGGCTCGGCGGGGGTGGACCGCTTCCCCTTCGCGGGGGCCGGTCGCTTCGCCGTCGCACGGGTGGGCCGCTTCGCCGTCGTGGGGGCCGTGGCGGATGGTCCGGTGCCGGAGGAGAAGGTCGACGGCGGGGCAAGGGCTGTTTCCAGCCGACCTCCGGACCAGCGTCGGGCGGCGTCCGCGTCGGCCAGCACGGCGCGCAGCGTGGACTCGACCTCCTGCAGCACCGAGCCGGACAGCGGCTGCCCGGCCGTCCGGGCGAGCCCCGCGGCCTCCCGGGACAGGGCGGCGACGACACGGCGCCGCTGGTCGGACAGCTCCTTGAGACCGCCGGGGTCCAGCGTGCGGTACGCCTCGCGCAGCGACTCCCCCAGCTCGAGGAACTGCCGGCTCTCCTCCGGACGGGAGCGCAGCAGCAGATTGGCCGCCCACGCCGCCAGGGTGGGCCGACGCGCGCTCCGGATGACCCGCGCGTCGTCGCCGCGACCGGACGTCCTGGCGGCCGCCGCCCATACCTCCCGGCGGCCGACGAAGTCCGACGGCGGGGTCACGTACAGCTCGTCGAGCACCGTCTCGACGTCGGGGCCGTCCGGCCGGTCGGGCCCGTCGGACCCTTCGGCCGCCCGGCGCCTCACCCGATTGCCTGACATGATCCCCAGCCTGCACCGGACCGTACGACCTCGCACATCGCGTGACGCCGATCGGCCACCACATGGGCGCGGACTCGATCATGGAGGTGCTGGAGGCGGGGCCGGAGGCCGCGTTGAAAGTCGGTGACCTGGCGCAGGGCTTCGGCGCCCGGGGCAGCCAAGTGGCCCACATCGTCCACCGCGCTCGGCGTGATGGGCGCGCCGGGGATGACCGCGTGGGGCACCCTCACCCGGTTCATGACCGTACGCCCGGGCGACACGGTGGTGGTCGGCGGCGCGTCCGGCTCGGCCGGCACGCTGGTGGGCCCGTTGGCCCACCAGCCGGGCGCCGCCCGGGTGGTGGGCACCACCGCCTCACCGGGCAAGGTCGAGTACCTGCGCGGCTCGGCTTCGACGAGGTGGTGCTGTACGCAGGCCGACGACGCGCAGAAGGTACAGGTTTCCGTGTGCTGGCAGTGGGCCACCACGGTGAACGGCGAACTGACCAGGCCGCGGCTGCTGCCCGTACATCATGTTCCCGCGCACCTCGATCCGCGGCATCCTCGCCCGGGAATGGTTCCACGAGCCGCTGCGGACGCGGATGCACCAGGAGGTGGGGGGTCTCGTCCGCGCCGGTGAGATCCGGTACCACCAGACCGTCCACCAGGGCTTCGACGCGATCCCGCACGCGTACCGCAGCCTCTGCGTGAACCGGGAGGGGAACCGGGCAAGGTGCTGGTCGAGGTCTGGCCGAGCCCGCGGGAGGGACGGAGCAGGGCCGGGCCGAGGGAAGGCCGTTCTCCCACCGATGGGGCAACGGCCTCCGACCCGACGTCCGACATCGGCCGCCGTCAGTCCACCCGTTCCGGATGCGTGAGGTTCGCTCCGCTCGCCGGGTCGAACACATGGGCCTTGGCCATGTCCACCCGCAGCTCCATGGGCTCACCCTCGCGCGCACGTGTGGCGGCGTCCAGACGGGCCACGATCTGATGGGTGTCGGCCCCCGTGTCGCGCAGACCCGAGTCCTTGGCGAGCTCCTCCAACTCGGTGGTCGTCGCGCGTCCGCCCTCCGCGGTGAAGTAGACGTACACATCGGAGCCCAGCGACTCCAGTACCTCCACGGTGGCGGTGAAGACCGGGCTCGTACGGTCCCGCTCGTGGGAGAGGGCCGCGTCCTCGAACGCCTCCGGCCGCAGCCCGATGATGACCTCGCGTGGCGCGTTCTGCTCCTCCAACGACCGTCTCGTACGGTCGTCGAGGGGCAGGTCGCCCACGGGTGAGCGCAGGGCAGCGCCCTCGAGGGTGGCGTTCAGGAAGTTCATGGCCGGGGAACCGATGAAGCCGGCGACGAAGATGTTGCGCGGCAGGTCGTACAGCTCGGCAGGTGTCCCGATCTGCTGGACAAGGCCCTGTCGCATGACCACGACCCGGTCGCCGAGCGTCATCGCCTCGGTCTGGTCGTGGGTGACGTACACGGTGGTCGTACCGAGGCGCCGTTGCAGCCGGGAGATCTGGGTGCGCATCTGCACCCGGAGCTTGGCATCCAGGTTGGACAGCGGCTCGTCCATCAGGAACGCCTTGGGATCACGGACGATCGCCCGTCCCATGGCCACCCGCTGACGCTGACCGCCCGAGAGATTGGCGGGCTTGCGGTCCAGGTGTTCGGTCAGATCGAGGATCCGTGCGGCCTCCGTGACCTTGGCGTCGATGGTGGCCTTGTCCACCTTGGCCAGACGCAGCGGGAAGCCCATGTTCTCCCGGACGCTCATGTGCGGGTAGAGGGCGTAGCTCTGGAAGACCATGGCGACGTCGCGTTCCTTGGGAGCGAGGTCGTTGACGACGCGGTCTCCGATGCGGAGGGTGCCCTCGGTGATGTCCTCCAGGCCGGCGATCATGTTCAGTGTGGTGGACTTGCCGCAACCCGACGGACCGACCAGGATCACGAACTCGCCGTCGGCGATCTCGAGGTCCACGTCCTTGACGGCGAGGGACCCGTCGGGAAAGCGCTTGGTGACTCCCTCGAGGATGATCTCGGCCATGGGTGGTGCCTCCTTGCCTTAGGACGCGTGCTGCCTGCCACGGTCGGGGAGTTCACCCCTTGACCGCCCCTGAGGTCAGTCCGGCGACGATCCGCCGCTGGAAGAGCAGGACGAAGACGATGATGGGGATGGTGATGACCACGGCGGCGGCGGCGATCGACCCCGTGGGCTGCTGGAACTGGGAGCTCCCGGTGAAGAACGCGATCGCGGCGGGCACGGTGCGCGCGGACTCGGTGGAGGTCAGCGAGATCGCGAACAGGAAGTCGTTCCAGCAGAAGATGAACACGAGGATGGCCGTGGTGAACACGCCCGGCGCGGCCAGCGGCACGATGACCATGCGGAAGGCCTGCGCGGGCGTCGCCCCGTCGACCTTGGCGGCCTTCTCGAGGTCCCAGGGGATCTCCCGGAAGAAGGCGGACAGGGTGTAGATGGCGAGCGGCAGGGAGAACGTCATGTACGGGATGATCAGCCCGATCCAGGTGTCGAAGATCCCGATGATCCGCTCGATGTTGAACAGCGGCGACACCAGGGAGATCGGCGGGAACATGGCGATCAGCAACGACATGCCGATGAGGACCCGCTTGCCGGGGAAGCGCAACCGCGCCACCGCGTAGGCGGCCATGGTGCCCAGCGCCACCGCGATCGCCGTGGCGATCAGGGCGATACCGATCGAGTTGATCAGCGCCCGGGTGAACTCGGAGGTCTCGAAGATGCCCCGGTAGTTGTCCCAGGTCCAGTCCGTGGGGATGTAGTTGCCGTCCGTCAGGGTGCTGGGGTTCTTGAACGACAGTGCGGCGATCCATCCCACGGGGAACAGTGCGTACAGCACGACCAGAACGTTCAGGAGACCCCATCGGGCGGCATGTGTCTTTCCGACTGCGGCCATCAGCGCTTCACCTCCGCGCCGGGTGCGGCAGCGCCGAACAGTTTGACGAAGGTGAAGGAGATGATCCCGACGCAGATGAAGATCAGGACCGAGATCGCCGAGCCGATGCCCAGGTTCAGCGCGGTGAACAGGTTGTCGTACCCGAGGATCGACACCGAGCCGGTTCCCTGGGCGCCCGCGGTCAGGATGTAGATGTTGTCGAAGATCCGGAACGCGTCCAGGGTACGAAAGAGCAGTGCCACGAGGATGGCCGGTTTCATCAGCGGCAGCATCACCTTGGTGAAGCGCTGCCAGGCGGTGGCACCGTCCACCATGGCCGCTCTCAGGGTCTCCTCGGGGACCAGCGCGAGGCCCGCGAGCAGCAGCAGAGCCATGAACGGCGTCGTCTTCCACACCTCGGCGAGGATGATCAGCCAGAGGGCGGGCCACTGTTCGGTCAGGGGAGCGTCCCCCTGGGGCAGCAACTCGGCCAGATATCCGAGGTCCGGGGTCCACGCGTACTGCCAGGAGAAGGCGGCCACCACGGTGACGATCCCGTACGGGATGAGGACCGACGTGCGGACGACGCCTCGCCAGAAGATCGTGCGGTGCATCACGAGGGCGAGCCCCATTCCGAGGACCAGTTCGATCGCCACGGACACGGCGGTGATGAACAACGTGACCCAGAAGGCGTCCCACCAGAACGGAGAGGTCAGCACCGCCCCGTAGTTGCTCAGTCCCACGAACTCCGCCCGTCCGGGAAAGCGCAGGTCATAGCGCTGGAGGGACAGGTAGACGGCGTATCCGACGGGGTAGGCGGTCACGGCGATCATGACGACGACAGCCGGCGCGCAGAGCAGCCAGCCGAGTCGGCGCTCCTGTCTGGCGCCCGCCGAGAGTGCCGAGCGGTCCGGTTCCGCCCTGCCCGTCTGCGTCCCGGGGGGTGGCGGGGCTCCGGCCGGTTCCGCCCGCGTGCTCATCTCGGGCCGTCCGAGGACGCGACCCGCGCACGGGAGAGCCGACCGACAGAGGGGGGCGGGAGGAGGTGGTTCACGGGATCACACCCTCGGATCGCAGGGCATCGTCGATCTGTTCCTTGATGGTGTCGACCGAGCTCACGGGTTCGATCCCGGACGGCGGGGACAGGGTGTGGGAGACCGCGATCGACACGTTCTGGTAGACCGGGGTGATCGGGCGCACGCTTCCCGCTTCCAGGGCGGCCAGCACGTCCCGGGAGAAGGGGTACTCCTTCATGAACGCGGGCTCGTCGTACAGGGCGCGCAGCGTGGGGGGCAGACCGCCCTCGAGCGCTGCGGCGAGTTGGTTCTCCCGGTTGCGCAGGCACAGTGCCGCCTCGAAGGCCAGGTCGGGGTGGCGTGAGTAAGCGCTCACCGCCAGGTCGATGCCTCCGATGGTGGGCCGTGCGGGGCGGTTCGCGTCGACCCGGGGGTACGGCGCCCAGCGGAAGTTCTTGAACAGCTCGGGGTTGTTCGTCTTCATCGACGGATAGACGAACGGGTAGTTGAGCTCGAACGCCGCCGTTCCCGACTCCATGGCGAGCCGGTTCTGGTCCTCCATCTGGTTGGGGAGGGAGGGGTCCGCGGCGGAGGAGTCCGCGAGATCACGCATGACCTGCGCGGCCCGGACGGCAGGGGGGCCGAGGGAGGGCGCGGTCGCGCTCGCGTTGAGGATGGTGCCGCCCGCACTGTTGATCAGCGTGTTGAACCAGACGGTCAGGCCCTCGTACTGGGCGCCCTGGATCTCCACGAAGTGCGGTTTGCCCTGTCGGGCGAGGGCCTCGGCCATGTCGAGCATCTCGGCCCAGGTCGTGGGCGGCCTGGGTACGAGGTCCTTGCGGTACCACAGGAGCTGGGTGTTGGCGTTGTACGGGACGGCGTACAGCTTGCCCTTCCAGGTCGAGGTCTGCAGCGGTACGCGCAGGGTGCCCTCGGTGGCCTGCCGCTTGGCCGCGCCCGTCCATTCCCGGATCCAGCGCGCCTCGGCGAACTCCGCCGCCCAGGTGACGTCCAGGCCCAGGATGTCGAGCGATTCGTCCTCGGCGGCGAGTCTGCGGACGAGCTGCTGGCGCTGGCCGTCCGCGGCGCGCGGGAGCCTGTTGTAGCTGATCCGGTAACGCCCGCCCGACGCCCGGCTGCACCCGTCGGCGGCCTTCTGGAGGGCACCGGAGTCGTCGGGGAAGTTGTACCAGTTGAGGGTGGGCGTACCGGAACCCTCGTCGTCGCCGCATGCGGTGAGCACCGACGCCAGCAACGGCAGCACGGCGAACGCCCGGAGCCAGCGCCTCGTGTGCATGGGCTCCCCACCTCGCTTCCGGACGGTGACAGGGGACTCGGGCCTCGCGGTGTTTCCTCCTGCGCACACTAAAGACCACAAAAAATGAGATCAAGCACATATAGCCGCAAATCGCCCTGCGGTTTGTCAGGCCACCCATTCGACGAACCCGCTGGCGCGGAGGAGGGGTGGTGGGCCGAGGGACGAGCGGGCGGGGAGAAACGAAAAGGCCGGTCTCGGAAACATCCGAAACCGGCCCTCATGTGCGACTCTTTCGAGTCGGGACGACAGGATTTGAACCTGCGACCCCTTGACCCCCAGTCAAGTGCGCTACCAAGCTGCGCCACGTCCCGTCGCGATCTCCACGGTGCCCGCACTACCGACTCGTGCTCCGTGTGAACGCGCAGGTAAACCCTACCCTACATAGCCCGCAGCAGACGGCGGGGTTACGCAGGGCCGCACCGAGGACGGCCTGAAACGGGAGGCCTTGCGGACGACGTCGTCCGCAAGGCCTCCCGTTGGTGCGTGTGATGCGGTGGTGTCAGGTCACCGGGGGCTCGATGTCCGCGTCGATGGGCTGCCAGCGGGTGACCGCTCGGGTCAGAGGGTGGTCGCCGCCGAGTTCCGGGCTGTCGGTGGCACGGCGTTCCGCTTCGGCGTGGAGCCCGGCGGCCTCCTCGTGCCGTGCCTCGGCGTCGTCGGAGTCGTCGCGGCGCAGTTCGACCGCGAGGTTCGAGGCGCCGGCGATGGCGAGATAGTGGTCGGGGCCGAGCACCTCCGTGAGCCCCTCGTACGCCTCGCGGCCCACCGCCAGGGCCCGTTCGTGGTCCCCGCTCTCGGAGAGGTCCGTCGCGTGGTTGAGCATGCAGGTGAGGGTGTAGGGGTGGCGGGGGCCCAGCAGGCGTCGGAAGCGGTCGAACGTGCGGGTCGACAGTTCCCGTGCGGCTTCCCGCTCTCCGGTCAGCCGGAGCAGGACGGACAGGTTGTTGGCGCAGGCCAGGGTGAAGACATGGTCCGGGCCGAACTTGCGCTCGTACCGGTCGAGCGTTTCCTTGGCGAGTTCACGGCCCCGTACCGACTCGCCCCGGTCGTAGAGGTCGGCGGCGAGGTTGCTGGCGATGGCCAGCGTGTCGGGGTGGTCCGGGCCGAGCTCTTTCAGGGCCTGCTCGTAGGTGTCGTTCGTGAGCTTGTGGGCCGCCTCGTAGGCGCCCAGTCGGCGGTAGATGATCGCCGCGCCGAGGGAGGCCCGGAAGGTGACCAGGTGTTCGGGGCCGAGCGCCCGCCGGCTGCGCTTCAGCGTGTCCTCGACGAGTTTCCGGGCTTCCTGGAAGCGCCCGGCGGCCCGGAGGTCGCGGTTGAAGTTGTTGGCGGAGTTGAGCGTGGATCGCTCGTCGGGCCCGGAGATCTCCCTGCGCTGCTTGAGGATGTCCCGGTTGGTGTCGCGGGCCGCCTGCCGGTCGCCGGACAGGAACTCGGACACCGCGAGGTTGTTGGCCGCCGCCAACGTGCGCGGGTGGCCGTCGCCGAAGACCCTGCGGGTCCGCCGCAGCGTGGCCCGGTCGCTCTCCATCGCGTCGGCGTACCTGCCGACACCGCGCAGGTCGGCGCCGAGACTCATGGCCGCGCCGAGGGTGTAGGGGTGGTCGTCGCCGAGGATCCGGCTGCCCCGCTCGTACACGTCGCGTGTCACTTCGTACGCCTCGGGCAGGCGTCCCTGGTCGCGCAAGGCGTTGCCGAGTTCGGTGCGCAGGCGCAGCACGAGCGCGTCGTCCTCACCGAAGCGGGGTTGCCAGCTGGTGAGGACCCGTTCGGCGGTCCGGTTGGCGGTGTCGGCGTCGCCGCTGCGCCACAGGTAGCGCACGGTGTCGCAGATCCACTGCCGGACGGGCAGGGCGTCGCTCTCCTGGGCCCGGGTCGGCCACAGGTGCGGCAGCAGCGCGCTGTACCGGCGCCAGCTATCGGACTCGTCCGGGCTCTTGGGGTTGGCCTGGCCGAGGACTGCGTGGGCCCGCGCCCGCATGGCGGTCTGGTCCTCCGGGCTGAGCTGGTCGCGCAGGACCCGCTGGATCAGGCGGTGCAGGGTCAGGGTGTCGGTCCGCTCGTCCACCTGGGCGAGTCCGTTGCGGACGATCTCCCCGTAGAGCCTGCTCATCATCAGCGGGTCGGAGAGGCTCGGGTCGTGGCGTTCCAGCAGTTCGAGGGCGGGACGGCTGCTGAGCATGTCCCGGGGGATCGGATCCGGGCCGAAGAACGCGCAGAGCTGGAGGAGGACGGCCGCGGCGGGCGTGCGCGACTTCAGCCGATCGAGTGACCAGCTGGCCGCTGCCGATGTCGGGTAATCGGGGGCTGACTGGTTGCGCAGGATGTCGGTCATCTGAGTTCGGAGCATCTCCACATAGGTGGCCACGGGCATCGCCGACTCCTGCAATGAGGCGGCGGCCAGGCTCACGGCCAGTGGGAAGTCCCCGAGTTCCTCGGCCACCCGAGCCGCCTCGGCGGGCTCCAGGGCCTGGTTGTAGCGGCGCAGCAGCGCGACGCTCTCCTCACGGGTGAAGAGGTCGACCTCGATGCGTGCCGCGCGTTCGGCCCATGCCGGATTCCGCGAGGTGATGAGGATGTGGTGACCTGGCCCACTGACCGGAACCAGACCGTCCAGGTCGGCCGGTTTCTCGGCGTTGTCGTAGACGAGCAGCCAGCGCGCGTGGGGGGTGCCGCGGCGCAGCTTGTCCAGCACCTCGTTGCATATGGCCGCCAAATCCTTGCCACCGAGGGGCACACCGAGATGCCCGGCCAGCGAGTTCAGGTCCTGGCGGATCTGCGTCGATTCCGCTGCGTTGATCCACCACACCAGATCGTAATCGGATTCGAAGCGGTACGCGTACTCAAGTGCCACCTGTGTCTTGCCCACGCCACCGAGTCCGTAGAGGGCCTGGGGAAGTACGGCGGTGGTGCCGGCGAGCAGGCTGTCGCGCAGTCGTTCGATGAGTGTCCGGCGGCCCGTGAAGGCGACGTTCCGTTGGGGGCGTCCCCCTATGACCTGGGGCGGGGTGCCGGGGAGCCGGGTGGCGGCGGCGAGGCTCACGGCGGTGGCGCGGGGTCCCGGTTCGGTGGGGCTGCCGCGGTCGACGACGGTCAGCAGTCGGACCACGGCCTCCTCGGCGGAGACCCCGGCGAGGCTGACCGTCGCGGAGGGCGCGAACTCCGGCGGGGGCGGGGAGTCGTCGACCCGCAGGGGGACGACCATGCCTATCTGGCCCGACGGGTCGCGGCGCCGGATCTGGTGCCAGATCTCACGCGCCTGCGGCAGGGCGGTGTACTGCGGGGAGAGCAGCACGATCATGCGTCCTTCGCCCGCCAGGGTGCGGTCCACTCCGGCCGGTGGCGCGAGGGCGGCGGCCGGGTCGTCCACCTCGATGGGGGCGAGCGTCGCCTCGTACCCGGCGGCCCGCAGGACGCTGACGGTCCAGTCCGCCCACAGTCGGTCGGTGGCGGCGTAGTTGACGTAGAAGTCCTTGCGCAGCGTCGGCGCAGTGCGTTCGTACTCGGCGCGGAGTGTCCGGCGGTACGGCTCGGGCATGTTGTTCAGCCGGGTCACCCGGTTGTCGGTGAGCCGGGCGGTGAGGCGTTCGAAAGCGGCGAGGAGGGTGCCGTCCTGGCGCCGTTCTCCCACCGTCGCGGGGATCTCCTCGTACGCGTAGCTGGGCTTGTACGGGATCTCGACACTGCTCCAGTACTGGTCCTGCTCGTCGGCCGGTACCCAGTCCAGGAAGGGCGCGAAGAGGCTGCGGGCCTGGTGGCGGCCGGCCTCCAGACGGTCGCGGCCTGCGTCCTCGACGCGCATAGGGACGGGGACGATGCGGATGTCGCGCTGGGCGTGGGAGTTGCGGCGGACGGAACGTGCCACGTGGGCCGCGCCGTTGACGCCCTGCCGGCTCAGGGTGAAGCAGTCGACGACGATGTCGGGCATGACGACCGTGCAGATGCTCGCGGTGTCGCTGAGGCCGGTGCGGCTGTCGATCAGGACGTAGTCGTACCGTGCGGCCATGTCGTCGCGCAGCGCGGTGAGGAAGTCGGCGCCGCCCATGCGGTAGAAGGTGCCCCAGTCGAAGGTGCTGACGGTGACGGCGTAGGTGTCGGGGTCCTGGACGCCGGCGGGGAGCAGATCGAGTTTGCCGCCGGGGGGCAGCCTCAGTTCGGTGCCGACGGTGTAGCGGTCGACTCGGGCTAGTTCACGGGGGTCGGGGCCGTCGGGGTGGCCGCCGCCACGAGGGGGTGGCCCGGCGGCTCCGGCGTTCTCCGCGCCGGAGGCGACCCGTTGCGCCACGGAGCGGCGGGCGAAGTCGCTGACCATCTCGATGACGCCGGCGCTCTCGGTGAGATCGGGGTCGGCCAGCAGGGGTTGGAGGTAGGTGTGCAGTCCGGGGGCTTCGAGATCCCAGTCCACGACGAGGACGCGCAGACCGTTGCTCGCGAGGATCCAGGCGGTGTTGACCAGCGCCATGGTGCGCCCCGTGCCGCCCTTGAAGGAGTAGAAGGTGATGATGGTGCCACGGCCGCGGTCGTCATGGGTCATCTGTCCTGCTCCTGCTCTAAGGGAAGGGGATCGGAGGAGGGGCGGGCAGGCTGCGGGCGCGCGGGGCCGTTCGGCTCGGGCCGGGCGACGGCCACGGTGCTCAGGACGGGGAGCGACGCGGAGGTGATCCGTGACCTCTCCGGGGAGTCGAGCTTGATCGTCTCCAGGAAGGAGAACAAATGGTTCTGCACCTTGGCCACGACGGCGTGGAGAGCCCCGTCGAATTCGTCCGAGCCGATTCCGGATTGGAGCAGCGGCAGGGGATCCCCCGCTCCTTTCGCCCAGTTCAGCGGTAGGACGCTGCGGACCGCCTCCCAGTAGGGCTTGCTCTGGGGTCCGTCACCCGCCTCGTCGGGACCGCAGGGAACGATGGCCGCGCTGCCCGGATGGTTGCTCCGGTCGTAGGCGCGCAGGGCGCTTCCGTACGGTTCGTCCGCGGCGGCCCGCGCCTCCACCAGGAGGACCGCGACCTGCCCCTGCCCACGGGCCTCGTCCAGGGTGGCGCCGAGGACGTCCGAGACGACGTCGGTGCGCACCGTGAAGCCCCGCTCCTCCAGGAGTTGGCTCGCTCTCCTGGCCAGGGGCTCCGGGGATTCGGTGTGGTAGGGGTTCCAGTCGGTCGGGCTCTCCCCGTGGCACCCCGGGTCCGTGGACCTTTGGTGGTGGGCGGTCTCGGAGGTTCGGGCGGCGACGAGCAGCAGGGCGTGGCTGCCCGGCTCCGCGCGCTGGGCGGCGGACGGGAAGGGTCCGGCGGATTCCGGTGCGGTGAGGTCCAGGCCCTCGGCCGCCGGTATGCGGAAGTGTTCGGCGGCCACGAGGATCTGCCGCGCGAGGAGGTTCACGATGCGGCGGTACTCCTCGCCGCCCGGGTCGGCCACCAGGATGCGGCGCAGTCCCCACTGCGCGTAGTTCTCGCCGAATTCGAGGTTGTCGTACTGGATGTGGGCGGCACCTGCCGGAATGCTCTGTACGGGCTCCCACAGAACGGGGATGAGCGCCTTGGCATCCACTCCGGCCAGTTCCCGGTGGCTGCGCTGCCGGTCCTCGAAGGCCTTCCATTCGCGGCCACAGAAGTCGCTTCTGAAGTAGTCCGGAGTGTAAAGCGCCAGCATGGTGCGGCAGTGGCCCAGGGCATCCCCGAGTGCCGCGTTCCAGTCCTGGCCGATTTGAATGGACTGGACGTCCAGAAAAGGACGGTCGAAGGGCACGGGTTTGCCCTTGCGTAATCGCCGCAGCTCTTGGCGCAATTCTGCGCACAGGTCGTCGTAAAACCGCTTGACGAGGACCCGCGGTCCGCGCCTGCGCGCATAGCTCAGGAAGAAGTACGGTTCCAACGAGCCCCCGACGTGCCGCGATCGCGGGGTCCCTACCGTGGGGTGGACGGATTCTCTCGCTTCGGAAGGTGACCGACACCGGCGGAAGTGCACGCGGTTCGGTTGCCTCCCACACCTCCTCACCCCCCAACCGGTACCCCTCAGCCATTGCCTTGGTTGAGTCGTGCCGAGACAGAGAACTGTACCCCTGTCCGGCCTGACGGGCCCCTTTTCGGCAGGACCCGATGCATGCATTCCCCTGATCTCCGCCTCCAACTCCCCTTCTCAGCGTGCTTGTTATCGGGAGGCTGCACAGAGCTCACGCGTGCGCCCTGGTCGCGCTCCGGGCTCAGGGAAGGGTTGACGGCTGTTCCGGTGGGGTCTCGGTGACCTGCGCCAGTTCCGTATGGATACGGGAGTTGACGTGAGTGATGAATGCGGCGAGGTCGTGGCAGTAGACCGAAGGATTGTCGAAGTCGGTGGCCGGGTGGTGGCGATGGGTGTAGAGACCGCCGCCGCAGACCTGGGCCAGTGCGCAGTCCCGGCAGACCGGGGCGAGGCCGTGGAGGCCGGACTGTCTGCGGCGTACCGTCTCCGTCGCCAGCGCCTCGGTGAAGGAGTGGCGGAAGACATCGAAGCCGGTCTCGGGTGCGCCCGGTGCGACGACCTTCAGCGAGTCGGAGTGTTCCATGGTCCCGTCGGTCTCGATGACCACGAGGTCGACCGGGGTGAGTCCGAACGCCTCGGTGTTGACCGCTCCGCCGAGCACCCCGGACATCACCTCCTCGAACATGCGGACTCGGGTCTCCATGCGCGGCGCGTCGAACCACCGGTCGAACGCAGCGCCGAGCCAGCGCGCGTACGGCGTCAGCTCGTCCGGTGGCGACACACCGGCCGGGGGGCGCTCCGGAGGGGTCGTCCGGTGCTCCAGACCGGGCGGAGGGCGTCGCCACGTGCCGTGCGGCAGCAGGAAGTCGACGCGGGGCGGGGCGAAGTCCAGCAGGGCCTCGTAGGTCTCGACGGGGTCGTTGGCGAGGTCCAGTGTGCAGAGGAGCCCCACGTAGAGGTCTCTGTGGCGGGGGTCGTCGAGCAGGCGCAGTCCTTCGGCGACACGGGCGTGGCTGGGGCGGCCGTTGGCGAACCGGCGGTGCCGGTCGTGTGCCGCCGGGGTCCCGTCCAGGCTGACGGCCACACCCACGCGGTGGCGGTGCAGCAGGGTGAGGAACTCCTCGTCGAGGAGGATGCCGTTCGACTGCATCGAGCAGTGGACCTCGACCTCGGAGGAGGCGAGGCGTTCGGTGAGGACGGTGAGGAGTTCGCCCAGGTGGGCCTTGCCCACCAGGAGGGGTTCCCCGCCGTGGAGGATGACACGGACCGCGGGGAGCCGGTGTTGCCGGGCGTGCTCGGCGATCCGGTCGGCGGCCTGCCGGACGATGTCGAGGGACATCGCTCCGGGCCGTCTGCGCCAGCTCTGGTCGGCGGCGAAATACACATAACAGTAGTCACACGACAAGTTGCATAAACTATGCACTTTCAGCAAGAACTGCCGGAAGGGAACCACGGGCGCGTCCCCCGAACCGGCCTCCGTCGTCGTCACAGCGCACTGTCGAAGACGACGTCGATCGTCCTCGACGAGCCGTCTCGCTCCTGGAGGTGGCGTCGCACGGCGTGACCCAACGCCGTGTTCTTCCGGGCCACCACCTTCAGCCGACAGGTCGGCACGGTGGAGATGTCGACCAGTCGTGTGCTGTCGTGGCTGTTCTGAGGCGCGTCCATGCCTTGCTGCCTCCCTGAGAGCCGCTTGGGTGCGGAGAAGGTGCCCCGCCCGGATACATTCCCTGTCCATGCTCTGTCAGTGCTGTTCGCACGTCCACAAGACAGTTGGCGTCAACCGGGCCGGGGAGCCGCCAAAGCTTGGCGTGCGCACAGGGAAATCCGGAATACGGCCACCAAGCCGATGTGAGCGGGATTTCTGTATTTCGCCCGTGATTCCGCTTCCGCACCGCAACCGACCGACGGCGGGGAATGGTGAGCGATCCCGCCGCCGACTCGTGCGCGGAGCCATGGGTGGAGTTGTCCAGATGGCCTCCTCGGCCGCTGCTGCCGTGCCCATTGGTCCGGCCCGCGACCGGTGTGCTCTCGCCTGTCGCCCCGTGCCTCTGCCACCTCACGGTTCCCGTCCGATTACCGCGGTGTGCGGCCGAGTGTTCGGCCGCACGCTCACGGTATGGGGGTGGACAGGGTGCCGCAGTTGGGCAGCGGGAACGTTCACATGTGCCCGGTGTGCGGGCTGCCGCAGGAACGCGTGCCGACTCTTGATCACGACTGGGTGATGTTGGAGCCGGACCTTCATGTGCTGGCGCATCTGGTACCTGCGGACCATCGGTGGATCACTCTGTCGGACGGCCGGGTGACGGTGTACGGGGTGTGGCCGCCGGATCCGTCGCAGCGTTGTCGGATCGAGCACCGTCTGGCCTGTTCCGGACAGCGGTTGCCGGATCTCTGGCCCTGGTTGTCGGTGTTGCGGCAGGAGAACCGGCGGCGGGCGGAGCGGCTTGCGGCCGGTGAACCGGTTCAGGTTCCGGCAGAGAGGGAACTGCCTGACGCAGGCTGAACGAGCAACCTGAACCGCCTGCGTCTTGCGTCTCGCGGGAGTTCCCGGTCACGGTTCCGCTCGTCACTCCGGCGGCGTGGGGGTGTCGTGGGTGCGGTACATCGCCTGGACGTCGAGTTCCAGTTGGACCGTGGGGCCGACGACGGCTATGCCTCGGGCGAGCATCGTGCGCCAGTTGAGGGTGTAGTCCTCGCGGTGGAGTTCGGCCTTGGCCAGGGCGGCGCAGCGGAGTTCCTCGCCGTAGCCGCCGTTGACGGTGCCCAGGTAGGTCGTGTCGAGGGCGACGGAACGGCTGACGCCGTGCATCGTGAGGGTGCCCTGGAGCGTCCACTTGCTGCCGCCCCGGTAGGCGAAGCGGTGGCTGGTGAAGTCGATGTGGGGGAAGCGCTCGACGTCGAGGAAGTCGGCCGAACGCAGGTGCGCGTCACGCGTGTTGTTGCCCGTGTTGATGCTGGACGCGTCGATGCGGACGTGGACGCGGGACTCGGTGACGTCCTGGGCGACCTGCATTCCGCCCTCGAAGCGTTCGAAGCGGCCATGGACGTGTGCCATGCCGACGTGCTTGGCGATGAAGCGGATCGCGGTGTGCGGCGGGTCGAAGAGCCAGGTGCCGGGGACGGGGAGTTCCAACTGGCGGGCCGAGCGCAGCCAGACGCGTTCCGGGGTCGGGCCGGCGTCCGGGACGATCTCCACGGACTCCCGGTGTGGTTCGAGCCCCTCGGCCACGATCAGCAGGCTGTACGCGCCCGGCGGCAGGACGGCCATGAAGTAGCCGTACGGGTCGGTGGTGCCGCGGGTCGCGACCCGGTGGCTGCGGAGTTCCGTCACCGTCACCTCGGCCGCGCCCATGGGCTGGTTCACCGGGTCCAGGACCTCACGGACGAGGGCACCCGCGCCGGGCGGGACCGGAAGCGTCAGGCCCGCGGCTCCCCGGGTGGCTTGGGAGGAGCGCCGCCGGAGCAGTCCGAGGGGCATGCTGTTCACCTTTCAGTTCTCGATGGGCGGTCGGTCGGGTCAGGTGGGTGACGGCCGGTCCCCCGCGTACGCCGCTCGTAGTACGTCGAGGACGCCCGTCTCGGTGACCTCGCGCGGGTTGGAGTACGCCTGCCCGGCGACCTGGGGGGCGGCCACCGCCAAGTCGGCCTGTTTCAAGCCGAGTTCGGCGAGGGAGCGTGGGGCGCCCAGGCGGCCGGACAGCTCCCACAGGGCGTACGGGGCGTCGTCGGTGTCCAGGGCCCGGCCGAGTGCCGCGAGGGCCTCGGGGGCCGCGGGGGCGTTGTGGGCCAGCGCGTACGGGAGGACGACCGTGTGGGTCTCGGCGTGCGGCAGGCCGAAGGTGCCGCCGAGGACGTGGCAGAGCTTGTGGTGCAGACCCATGGTGGTCGCGCCGAGCGCGGCACCGCACAGCCAGGCGCCGTAGAGCGCGCGGCCCCGGGCGTCGAGGTCCTGCGGATCGGCCGCCAGTTCGGGCAGCGCGCGGGTCATGGCCCGGGCGCCCTCCGCCGCCGTCAGCGACACCAGAGGGGTGGCGTCCGGCGCGTAGAGGGCCTCCGCCGCGTGGGCGACCGCGTTGATGCCGCTGGTCACGGTCAGCGGCAGGGGGAGGGAAAGGGTCAGTTCGGGGTCGTAGACGACGCTGCGGGGCAGGACGGACGGGTCCCGGCCGGTGCGTTTGGCGCCGTGCTCGGTCAGTCCCCAGACGGGGGTCATCTCCGAGCCCGAGTACGTCGACGGCACCGCGATCAGCGGCAGGCCGGTGCGCAGCGCGATGGCCTTGCCCAGGCCGATCGCGGAGCCCCCGCCGACGGCGACACATCCGTCGGCCCCGGCGGCGCGCGCCACCTCGACGGCCCGTTCGGCGACCTCGACGGGCACGTGCATACGGGCCTCGGTGTGCAGCCCGGCGCAGGCGTCGCCCAGGGAGTCCGCGACGGCCCGGGCGGTCTCCGTGCCCCGGGGGCCGGACACCACCAACAGCCGTCGCAGGCCCAGGCGTTCGGCCTCGCCCCGTACGGCGGTCACCGAGGCGCCGGCGCGGAGCACCACCCGCATGGGCGGCGACTCGTGGACGAACTCCCTCACGCTTCCTCCCGGTCGAACGTGTCGAGCGTGTCGGGCGAGTCGAGCGTGTCGAGCACGAGGTCGAAGCGGGCGTGCCGGAACGGGTTCGGGATGCCGAACTCCCGCGCGAGCTCCGGGTCGTCGGTCTCGGCGAAGTCCTGGACGAGGCTCTCCTTGACGGCGAACACCGCGTCCGAGTCTAGGTGGTCGCTGCCCGCCACGAAGATGTGCGTGGTGACCGTCCGGTGCCCCTCGGCCGAGCCGATGAAGTGGATGTGGGCCGGGCGGTAGGGGTGGCGGGCCGTGGCCTTCAGGAGCGCGCCGACCGGGCCGTCCGTCGGGATCGGGTACGGGCTCGGCACGCAGGTGCGGAACCAGAAGCGGCCCGCGTCGTCCGTCGTGAACAGTCCGCGCCCGTTGCCGGGTGGCTGCACGTCCGGCTGCTGCACGTCGTAGAAGCCCTCGGCGTTCGCCTGCCAGACGTCGAGGACCGCGCCGGGCAGCGGGGTGCCGTCGCGGGACAGCACACGCCCGCTGACCACGCACGGCTCGCCGCCGCCGACGAGGTCGATGTCCGCGCCGAGCGCACGGGCCGGGGACTCGGTCATGTGGAAGGGGCCGAGGACGGTCGACTCGGTCACGGCACCGGCCTCGGCGCTTCGGTCGGGACTCCCGTCCGCGCCGTCCCGGTCCCCCGCGCCCCGCTCGCTGTTGATCGTCTCCACGAGCATGGAGACGCCGAGCACGTCCGAGAGCAGCACGAACTCCTGCCGGATGGCGGTGCAGGCCTGGCCGGTCGCGGTGAGGAAGGCGATGGCCCGCTCCCACTCGGCCATGGTCGGCTCGGTCTCGCGGACGAAGGCGTGCAGGTGGCGGGTGAGGGCGGCGAGCAGCTCGCGCAGCCGGGGGTCGGGCGTGCCGTCCATGCTGTCGACGACCGCTTCGGTGATCCGGGTCGTGAACGCCTCGCTCGTGCCGGTACCCGTGTCGGTGCTCCTGCCGGTACCCGTGTCGGCGCTCTTGTCGCTACTCGTGTCGGTGCTCATGTCCGGGCATCCTTCCCGTCAGGCATGTCCGAGGATCCGTCGCAACGCCGCTGTCAGCAAACGCTCCGCGTCCTCGGCCGACGCGGCGGCCGAGGCGTGCCGGAAGGCGATGTACCCGTCGGGGCGGACGAGCAGGGCTCCTCCGTCGGCCATCTCGCTCAGCCGGGCCCAGTCGCCGTACGGGTCCTCGTACTGTCGGCCGGGGCCGATGACGACGGTGGTGATCGCCGGGTCCTGGGCCTCTGCCGCCCGGGTCCAGTGGTCGCCGCCGATGCCGGTGATCAGGGTGAAGCGGCCCTGCCCGACGGTGTCCAGCGTGGAGAGGGTGCGGGTGCCGGAGGTGAGCCAGGCGTGCGGGAGCCTGGCGCCGGGGCGGGTGGTGGGCTGGTGGTGCAGCTCGGGGTCGCGGTCGAAGCCGGGGTCGGGGGTGCCGTCGGGGACGATCGCCTCCGAGGTGTAGCGCTGGTTGAGGTCGACGCCGTGCGCGTTGAACTCGTACACCTTGAACGCGATGGCCTCGCGCAGCCGTGCCCGCTGCTTCTCGGCGGCCTCGGTGGCGTCCTTGCGGGCGGCGATGTTGGCCCACAGCTGCTCGGGGGTCTGCGGGGAGAGCCCGTCGAGTGCCTCGAAGACGGGCGCGGTCTCGCCGATGGACTTGTTGGCGCGGGTGACGATCTGCCGGCCGATCGGGGCGCGCTCGGCGGTGTAGGTGTCCAGCAGCTTCGGGGAGGCCGTGCCGTCGAGGACGAGCTTGAGCTTCCAGGCCAGGTTGTAGGAGTCCTGGATGGAGGTGTTGGAGCCGAGGCCGTTGGACGGCGGGTGGCGGTGCGTGGCGTCGCCGGCGCAGAAGACCCGGCCGTTGGAGTACGTCTCGGCGTACATCTCGTTGACCGTCCAGGCCGAGGACGACTTGACGGTCACCGGGATCTCGTCGTCGCCGATCAGCTTGCGGACGATGCTCTCGGCGTACTCGGTGGTGAGGTCGGGGGCGCCCGCGGTGACGTCGTACCCCCACACGATCAGCCACTCGTTCCAGGGGCGGACGCAGCGCACGAGGCCCGCGCCGATGCCGCCGACGGTGGCGCCCGGGGCGAGCACCCAGTACAGGGTGGACGGCCGGTGCGCGGTGTACTTCGTGAGGTCCGCGTCGAAGACGATGTTGATGCTACCGGCCACGCCCATCTGGCCGCCCATGGGCAGCCCCGCGTCCTCGGCGACCTGGGAGCGGCCGCCGTCGGCGCCGATCAGGTACTTCGCGCGGATCGTGTACGCGTCGCCGCGCAGCCGGTCCTCGACGGTGACGGTGACGCCGTCGGCGTCCTGGACGAAGGACTTGTAGACGGTGCTGAACCGCAGGTTGGTGCCGCGGGCGACCGCGGCGTCGATCAGGACGGGCTCCATCAGGTGCTGCGGCATGTCGCACATACGGGTGGGGCTGGCGAGTTCGTGCGCGGCCTGCACGAGCGGGTCGTTGCCCCAGGAGCGGACCCGGCCCAGTTCCTCGCCCGCGAGGCTGGTGCAGAAGGTCGTGTCACCCATCAGGTGCTGCGGGGTGGCCTTCGCGACGACCTCGTCCTCGACCCCGAGGTCCCGCAGGACCTCCATGGTGCGCTGGTTGGTGATGTGCGCGCGGGGCGTGTCTGCGAGGCGGGAGTAACGGGTGACGACGATGTTCGGCACGCCGTACGTGCTCAGCGCGAGCGCGGCGGAGGCGCCGGCGGGGCCACTGCCCACGATCAGTACGTCGGTCACGACATCGGGCTCGACGGTGTGCACGGGAACGCTCCAGGGGCATGAGAACAGGCACCGACCGTCGAAGATCATGGACGGGTGCGCGGGAGCGTGGGTGTCTCAATACGAGACAGTTCGGCACACAGGACAGGTGGGCGCCCGTATCGGGCTGCCCATGGCACGGAGTACGGAAACGGGGCGCTTGTTGTTCATTCAACCTGTGCCGGTACGGTGAGTGGTGTCGTGACCACCACAGAGCAGCCCTCCGTCTCCGTCCGCCCCACCCTCACCTCGCTGCGCAGGGCCCGGGAGTTGTTCCTGCTGGGGCGGGAAGTGCCGGACGACGTACCGGAAGAGGTCGTCGCCGCCTGGAAGCGTGCCCGGTTCTTCGGCGTACGACACGACGTGCGGGACCCCTTTCCCGACGCGGAGCGGCCTCCCGTACGACCGGACGATTCACCCCTGCTGGCGGCGGCCCGACCGGTCCTGGAACGGATCGCCCCCGCGCTCGGCGCGGAACAGGCGGCCCTCCTCCTCACCGACGAGCGGCTGCGGGTGCTGTGGGCGACCGGCGGCGGACGGGACGACCTCTGCCGCTTCGACCTCTCCGAGCAGACGGTCGGCGTCAACAGCGCGGCCCGCGCGCTCAGCACGCGCCGGCGGGCCGAGGTGCACGGGCCCGAACACTTCCTCGACCTCTGGCAGGACGTCTCCGCGGTCAGCGTGCCGGTGCTCGCCCCCGACACCGGGCGAGCGCTGGGCACGGTGACCGTGGCCTCCACGCTCTGCGCGGAGTGCGGCCCGCACCCGGGAGCCGCCCTCGCCGAGGCCGCCGCCGACGCCGTCGAGGCGGAACTCCTCGCGCGGTCGCAGGGGGCGGAACGGGTGCTGCTCGACGCGTACTTGGCGGCGGTGCGGGGAGCGGGGCGTCACGGCCGGAACGGTGAGGCGGGTCGGGAGCGCGGTGGTCGCGGGCGTCCGGAGGCGGGGCGGGCGGTCGTCGCCCTGGACGGACGCAACCGGCTGGTCAGCGAGGCCGCGGGACGGCTGCTGTCACCGGAGGGGCTGGAGGCGCTGGAGCGCGGTGCGGTCGCCGCGGTGGAAGGGGCGGCCGTCGCGGCCGTGCCGTTGCCGGAGGGGGCCAGGTGTCGGGCGACCCTCACCCCGGTGACGCATCTGGGCTCGGTGATCGGAGTGGTCGCCGTGTTGGAGCCGGTGGGGCGGCCGGCCGCCGGGGTGGACTCGTGGGGCGGTGCGGCGGCGGACGGGCACAGTGGTGGCGGTGTCGACGTGGGGGCGGCCGGGAGTTCGATGGCCGGGCGTTCGGTGGCCTGGCGGCACGCGGTCGACCGGGCGACGGACCTGGCGCGATCGTCGTCGGAGCCACTGCTGCTCGTCGGGGAACGCGGCACCGGGAAGGCGTCCCTGGCCCGGGAACTGGCCACGGAGCTCGCCGGGGAACTGGCCCGGGAACCGGCCGGGGGACTTGCCGGGCAGCCGCTGCTGACGGCGGACGCGGCGGAGGGTGAGATCCACGCGGCGTTGGACGCGTGGGCTGGTGGGCGGGCGGTCCTCGTCCGGCACGCCGAGCGTCTGGCCCAGCGCGATGTGGCGGCCCTCAACTCGCTCCTCGAAGCGCCTCCCGTCGCGCCCCTGCTGGTGACGTACACCCCGGGTCCCCCGCCCGGCCCCTGCCTCCAACGCCTGCTGGACAGCCTGGCAGCGCGCTCGGTCACCCTGCCCGCGCTGCGCGAACGCCCCGAGGACATCAAGGACTTGCTCCACTCCCTCACCCCCAGCCCGGCACCGGGCGACCCGCCGCTCACCTGGTCGCTGGACGCGCTGCGCGCTCTGGAGCAGCACCCGTGGCCCGGCAACGTCACCGAACTGGTGCACCTGGTGCGGGGGTTGACCGAGCAGCGCCGGGCGACGGGGCCGGTCCGGCGGGCCGAGCTGCCGGATCCGGTGCGGGAGGGCCCCGCCGCCCGGCAGCTCAGCCCGATGGAGCGGGCGGAGCGCGCCGCCATCCTGGACGCCCTGCACCGCCACGGCGGCAACAAGGCCCGTACGGCCATGGCGCTGGGCATCGCCCGCGCCACGCTGTACCGGAAGCTACGGGGCTACCGAGGCTGAACGCCCAGCGGATCGGCGGGCCGGTCGCGGGCGGAGGACTCGTCGGCGGACGGCTGACCAGGGATGTTGTTGTCGGTGGGCTCGATGTCGGTGGGCTCGATGTAGATGTCCGTGGGCTTGTTGTCGGTCGAACTGTCGTCCACGAGGGCGTCCGTGGCGCCGTCGTCCGTGGCGCCGTCGTCGAGGAAGCCGCCCGACTGGTGCTGCCACAGCTTGGCGTAGGCGCCTTCGCGGGTGAGCAGTTCCTGGTGTGTGCCCTGTTCGATGATCCGGCCGTGGTCGAGGACGACGAGTTGGTCCATGCCGGCGACCGTGCTCAGCCGGTGGGCGACCACGAGCGCCGTACGGCCCTCCATCAGCCGCCACAGCGCCTCCTGCACGAGGAGTTCGCTCTCGGAGTCGAGGGCGCTGGTCGCCTCGTCGAGCAGCAGGATCGGGGCGTCGCGCAGGATCGCCCTGGCGAGCGCGACCCGCTGGCGCTGCCCGCCGGACAGTTTGATGCCGCGCTCCCCCACCAGCGTGTCGAAGCCGTCCGGCAGGACGTCTGCGAACTCCGTGACGTGGGCGGCCTCCGCCGCCCGCCGGATCTCGGCGTCGGTGGCGTCCGGCCGGGCGAACGCGATGTTGTCCCGCAGGGTGCGGTGGAACATCGCCGGGTCCTGCGGCACATACGCGATGAGGCTGCGCAGGTCGGCCTGGCGTAACCGGCTGATGTCCTGGCCGCCGATGAGGATGCGCCCGGCATCGATGTCATTCATGCGCAGCAGCAGCCGGGAGAGCGTCGTCTTGCCGCCGCCGGACCGGCCCACGAGACCGACCTTGGTCCCGCTGGGCACCGTCAGGTCGAGGCCCCGGAAGAGTGGTTCGGCGCCCGCGTGGGCGAAGGTCACCTTCTCGAAGCGCACATCGGCGGGGCCGGGCCGCAGGGGCTCCGGCTCCACCGGGTCGAGCACGGTCGGCGGGTCGCGCAGCAGGTCGGTGAATTGCGCGGCCTCCGTCATCGCGCTCTCCATACGACGGTAGATCTGGTTGAACTCGAACATGATCCGCGTCGCGTTGGTGTAGTAGGTGAAGGCGACGACGACCGCCTCGACGCCGTTCCCGCGCGCGCCGAGGGTAATGGCGAGCACCAGGCCCAGCACGTTGGTCAGCACGGACAGCGGGGCGACCAGGGTGTCGATGCGGAGGTTGCCGTAGTCCCACGACCGCAGGGAGAGCCGGCGGGACTCGGCGACCCGGGACCGGTGCTCCGCGGCCTCCCGCTCCTCGGCGGCGAAGGCGCGGACCGTGTCCATGTTCGTCAGGCTGTCGGCGACATGGCCGGACACCCGGGCGATGGCCTCTTCGCGCAGGCCCACGAGTGCCTGGCGGCGGCGGATGAGGGGCACCACGCAGACCGCGGTCAGCGCGATCATCACCAGGAGCCCGACGACGAGCAGAGGTTCGTACCGCCAGAGGACCACCGCCCCGAACAGCAGCGGAACGAAGTTGCCGAGGACCGAGAAGGTCAGGGTGTCGACGAACTGCTCGAAGCGGGACGCGAAGCTCAGGACCCGCTTGGTCAGGGAACCGGCGAAGTTGTCGTGGAAGAACGTGGCGTCCTTGGCGAACAGTTCGTCCATGCCGATGACGTACAGGCGCTCGATGCCCAGGGCGTCGAGACGGTTCTGACAGTGCAGGCCGAGGCGCCAGAGCGCCTCGGCGAACAACAGGACGCCCGCGAAGCCGAGGATGTAGGGCAGCGTCGTGCCGACGGTGACCTCGGGGTCCTCGGCGATACGGCCGACGAGTTTCGCGACGACGAGCGGCGCGACGTAGTAGATACCGATGTTGCCGACGGCCGGCAGGAGCATGCCGGGGACGGCCAGCAGCCGCAGCCGGACCAGTTCCCGTCCGTAATAGCGAAGTGCGAGGAGGACCGGGCCCTTGCCCGGCATCGCTGTGCGTGATTCAGGTGATCCCATCCCGCCCCTGTGTGTCGTGTGGCGGTCCGCCACGAGCCTCTTGGGGGAATGCCCTGCCTGAACGGCGGCGCCATACGCGTACAAACAGGGCAGGAACTGAAGTCTCCCGTGCCGGGACGCACGAGGTCCAAGCCTTTTCCCCTGTCGGCGACAGGCCGCACGCGGGTGCGATTCAATCCGGCCATACCGTTCGCGGCGGCAAAAAAACGAGCAGCGGGTCCGCCGTATTCGGCGGACCCGCCGGCCCCGCACCGTCGGGACGACAGGATGTGAAAGTCAGTGCACGGGAATGATGTCGGGGGCGCCGAGCCGTACCGCGTCAGCGGTCTGGTCGTCCGGCTGCTGCTGGGCCTCGCGTTCGGCGGCCACCCGCTTCAGGTAGTGGTTGACCTCACGGTCCCGGTGCGCTTGGTCCCATCCCAGGTGAGGCGCCATCAGTTCCGCGACGGTCCGCGCCGCGTCCACACCACGGTCCCAGGACTCGATGGAGATCCGGGTACGTCGGGCGAGCACGTCCTCCAGGTGGCGGGCACCCTCATGGGTCACCGCGTAGACGGCCTCGACCCGCAGGTAGTCGTCGGAGCTCGGCAACGGCTCGCCGAGCGAGGCGTCGGCTGCCACCATGGCGAGCAGCTCGTGCACCAGGGAGCCGTAGCGGTTCAACAGGTGCTCGATGCGGGCGACATGCAGCCCGGAGCGCTCGGCGAGGTTGTGGCGGGAGTTCCACAGGGCCGGATAGCCGTCGGCGCCGAGCAGCGGAACGCGTTGTGTGACGCAGTCGGGCACTTTCTCGTCCAGACCGCGGGCCGCCTCGTCGACCGCGTCCTTGGCCATCACCCGATAGGTCGTGTACTTGCCGCCCGCCACCACGACGAGACCGGGTACCGGGTGTGCGACCAGGTGCTCCCGTGACAGTTTGCTGGTTTCCGCGGCCTCGCCGGACAGGAGGGGACGCAGACCGGCGTAGACGCCTTCGACGTCCTCCGGAACCAAAGGTGTGGCCAGGACGCTGTTGACGTGTTCCAGCAGGTAGGTGACGTCCTTGGAGCTGAGGGCGGGATGGGCCTTGTCCAGTGTCCAGTCGGTGTCGGTGGTCCCGATGATCCAGTGTCGTCCCCAGGGGATGACGAACAGCACGCTCTTCTCGGTGCGGAGGATCAGCCCCGTGCGGGAGTTGATCCGGTCACGGGGGACCAGCAGGTGTACGCCCTTGGAGGCGCGGACGTGGAACTGGCCGCGCGTGCCGGCGAGGGACTGGGTGTCGTCGGTCCACACGCCGGTCGCGTTGATGACCTGCTTGGCTCGCACCTCTGTCTCGTCGCCGGTCTCCAGATCCGTGACAACGGCTCCCACCACCCGCTCGCCCTGCCGCAGGAAGCGGCTGACACGGGTGCGGTTGGCGGCCAGCGCTCCGTAGGCGACGGCCGTGCGGGCGAGGAACATGGTGTGCCGGGCGTCGTCGACCTGGGCGTCCCAGTACTGGATGGCGCCGACCAGGGCGTCGGAGCGCAGCGCGGGCGCCTCGCGCAGGGCTCGGCGCTTGAGCAGGTGGCGGTGGCGGGGCAGACCTCTGGAGGTACCGGCGGCCGCGGCCATGGTGTCGTACAGCAGTACGCCGGCGCCGACGTACGGACGCTCCCGGATCCGGTGTCGCAGGGGGTACAGGAACGGCACCGGACGCACCAGGTGAGGGGCCAGGAACTGAAGCAGGAGTCCGCGCTCCTTCAGGGCTTCGGCGACGAGCCGGAAGTCCAGCATCTCCAGGTAGCGCAGGCCGCCGTGGATGAGCTTGCTGGAGCGGCTGGACGTGCCCGAGGCCCAGTCCCGGGCTTCGACCAGGCCGACTCTCAGGCCCCGGGTGGCGGCGTCCAGGGCCGTTCCGGCGCCGACGACACCGCCCCCGACGACGAGGACGTCGAGCTCACCCTCTCCCAGTCGGACGAGGGCCTCCGCGCGGGCCCCGGGCGAGAGGGCCACCGGGTTCGCCATGGTCTCCTCCTCGTGCGGAACCTATTCGACCTTGGCCCAGTCGAGCGTGCGCTCCACCGCCTTCTTCCAGCCCGCGTATCCTTCCTCGCGCTGTTCCTCGGACCACTGGGGTTCCCAGCGCTTGGACTCCTGCCAGTGGGTGCGCAGTTCGTCGGTGTCCCGCCAGAAACCGGTGGCGAGACCGGCGGCGTAGGCGGCGCCCAGCGCGGTGGTCTCGGCGACGACCGGGCGGCTGACCGGGACGCCGAGAACGTCGGCCTGGATCTGCATGCACAGGTCGTTGGCCGTCACGCCGCCGTCGACCTTGAGCACGTCGAGGTGGACGCCGGAGTCCTGCTCCATGGCTTCCACCACGTCGCGGCTCTGGTAGCAGATGGCTTCCAGGGCGGCCCGCGCCAGGTGGCCGCCGTCGTTGTACCGGGCGAGGCCGACGATCGCGCCGCGGGCGTCGGAACGCCAGTACGGGGCGAAGAGGCCGGAAAAGGCGGGGACGAAGTAGATCCCGCCGTTGTCCTCGACGGTACGCGCCAGGCGTTCGCTCTCGGCAGCGTCATTGATGATCTTCAGCTGGTCGCGCAGCCATTGCACCGCGGAGCCTGTGACGGCGATGGAGCCTTCGAGCGCGTAGATCGCCGGGCTGTCGCCGAACTGGTACGCCACGGTGGTCAACAGGCCGTGCTGGGACCGCACCAGTTCCGTGCCGGTGTTGAGCACCAGGAAGTTGCCGGTGCCGTAGGTGTTCTTGGCTTCGCCGGGCGCGTAGCAGACCTGCCCGACGGTGGCTGCCTGCTGGTCGCCGAGCACACCGGTGATGGGGATGGCTGCCCGCAGCGGCCGGGAGGTACGGGCCCGTCCGAACGCCTCCGCGTGGGAGGACGGGTTGATGGTGGGCAGCATCGCCCGGGGAACGCCGAAGAAGCTCAGCAGTTCGTCGTCCCAGTCGAGGGTCTCTAGGTCCATCAGCATGGTGCGGCTGGCATTGGTCACGTCGGTGGCGTGGACGCCGCCGTCGGGGCCGCCGGTGAGGTTCCACAGCACCCAGGAGTCGGTGTTGCCGAAAAGGGCATGGCCCTGCTCGGCCGCCTCGCGGACTCCGTCGACGTTCTCCAGGATCCACTGGATCTTGCCGCCGGAGAAGTACGTGGCCGGCGGCAGCCCCGCCTTGCGGCGGATGACGTCGCCCTGGCCCGAGCGGTCCAGCGCTGCCGCGATGGAGTCGGTACGGGTGTCCTGCCAGACGATGGCGTTGTAGTAGGGACGGCCGTTGCGCGGGTCCCAGACGACGGTCGTCTCCCGTTGGTTGGTGATGCCGATGGCCGCCAGGTCCTCCGGCGAGAGGTTTCCGTGCCGGAGCGCGTTCTGCATCACCGAGTTGGTGCGCTCCCAGATCTCCACCGGGTCGTGTTCGACCCACCCCGAGCGCGGGAGGATCTGTGAGTGCTCCAGTTGGTGCCTCGCCACCTCGTTGCCGGCATGGTCGAAGATCATGAAACGGGTGCTGGTGGTCCCCTGGTCCACCGCGCCGACGAAGTCCGCCATGGGATGCCGCCTCTCCTTGGGCTCTCCCGGGGCAGCCGGAACACGGCAGCCCCGGGAGACGGTCAGCTCTCGTGTCAGCTTTCGTCCGGAGCCGGCACCCGTCCGGGGGGCTCCGGCTCGGCGGTCGGCAGGAACCGGCCGATGAAGAACTTGTACAGGCCCGCTCCCAGCAGACCTCCGATCAGCGGACCGAGGATCGGCACCCAGAAGTAGAGGTGCCCGTACTGATCTCGCCACGCTCCGCCGTACCCGGTGAAGAAACTGGCCAGCCTGGGTCCGAAGTCACGTGCCGGGTTGATCGCGTAACCCGCGTTGGTGCCCCAGGCCATGCCGATGGCCACGACGATCAGGCCGACGATGAACGGCGCCAGGTTGGCGCCGGGGGGCGTGTTGAGCAGGTCCGTGACCGCGAGGATCAGCAGCAGCAGGATCGCGGTGCCGATGATCTGGTCGCGGAATGCGCCCCAGTCGCTGACCGGCAGGTTCGGGTTGCCGTTGGCGGGCAGCGTGGAGAAGACGCCCTGCGTCTTGATCGTGTGGGTGGGATCCGCCTTTGCCAGCGCCTCGGTGTAGTTCCACCGGACGATCAGGGCTGCCACGAAGGCTCCGGCCGTCTGGGCCAGCGCGTAGGGAGCCACTTTGCTCCACGGAAAGCCCTTGAACGCCGCCAACGCGACGGTCACCGCGGGATTGAGGTGAGCACCGCTCAGCCTCGCCGCGACGTATACGCCCAGGGTGACGCCGAGACCCCAGGCCCAGGCGATGCTGTCGTGGTCTCCCAGGCCGCCCGCCGGGTCCGTGAGAGCCCCGCCGGCGACTACCTGAGCCACCACACCGCACCCGAAGAGGATGAGGATCATGGTGCCGGCGAATTCTGCCGAAAGCTCGCCGACCAGCCCTGATCTCTTGAGCCGCTCAGCCATGGGTGCCCGCTTCCCGCCGGTCGAAAGACCGGCCGTCGACTGCCCCGAGTACTCCGCAGATCAGTGTAGAACCGGCCAGAGCCATGCGCGCGAGGTGAAGCCGCCCGCGGCCCGGCCAGGGAGCGGAAGCCCGCCCGGGGAGGCGGGCGAAGCGAGCATCCATCGCGAATGTCCACGACGTGGCGGCACACTGTTCGTGTGGCGTGCGATCCCGAATGCGCCCGCCTGTCACGGGCGAGCCTCTGCCCCGTGAGGGCACGGGGCAGAGGCTCGGCCGCCGGTCCCACCCGGGAGGTGCCATGAAGATGCTGATCAACAGTCCGGAGAGCGTGGTCGCCGATGCCCTGCGGGGGGTGGCTGCCGCCCACCCGGAGCTGGACGTGGACGTGGAGCGGCGGGTGGTCGTACGGCGAGACGCGCGGGAGGGCGGGCGGGTCGGGCTGGTGTCCGGCGGCGGCTCCGGGCACGAGCCGCTGCATGCCGGGTTCGTCGGGTACGGGATGCTGTCGGCCGCGTGTCCCGGGGAGGTGTTCACCTCGCCCGTCCCGGAGCAGATGCTGCGCGCGGCGAGCGCCGTCGAGGCCGGGCAGGGCGTGCTGTTCGTCGTCAAGAACTACACGGGGGACGTGCTGAACTTCCAGATGGCCGCCGAGCTCGCCGAGGAGGACGGCGTCCGGGTCGAGCAGGTCCTGGTCAACGACGACGTCGCCGTCACCGACAGCCTGTACACGGCCGGGCGGCGGGGCACCGGGGCGACCCTGTTCGTGGAGAAGATCGCCGGGGCGGCCGCCGAGGAGGGCGCACCGCTGGAGCAGGTGGCCGCGGTCGCCCGGCGCGTCAACGAGTCCTCGCGCAGCTTCGGCGTGGCGCTCAGCGCCTGCACCACTCCCGCGAAAGGCGGCCCGACCTTCCAGCTGCCGGACGGGGAGATGGAGCTCGGGGTCGGGATCCACGGCGAGCCGGGCCGAGAGCGGCGCGCGATGATGCCGGCCCGAGCGATCGCGGAGGTCGCGGTGGACGCCGTACTCGAGGAGCTGGTGGAGGTGGCTCCGGCCGACGGGCCGGTACTGGCCCTCGTGAACGGGATGGGAGCGACGCCGCTGCTGGAGCTGTACGGTTTCCACGCCGAGGTGGCCCGGCTGCTGGAGGCCCGGGGCGTGCCGGTGGCGCGAACGCTCGTGGGCAACTACGTCACGTCGCTGGACATGGCGGGCTGCTCGGTGACACTGTGCCGGGCCGACGCGGAGATGCTGCGGCTGTGGGACGCGCCCGTGCAGACCGCCGCGCTGCGCTGGGGCCGCTGACCCCATGTGTCCCCAAGCGGTCCCCAGGAATGATCAAGGGGCCGTCTCAGATCCCCTCTGAAACGGCCCCTGACCCACGACTTCGTAAAGTCGGGACGACAGGATTTGAACCTGCGACCCCTTGACCCCCAGTCAAGTGCGCTACCAAGCTGCGCCACGTCCCGGTGCGCTGTCCGCGGTGGAACCGCGTGATCGCGCAGAGAGAACTTTACCGTACGTCGGCCGGTGCTCCGCGGCCGGTGAGGGGCGAGGGACAATCAAGGCATGGACGCGACATCGGACGGCGGGACGGCACGGCTGAGGGACCGGGACACGGAGGGGCGCGCGCGGAACGCTCGGCCGCGCGACGGGCTGGGGCGGCCGTTGCCGTACGGGGCGGACGGTGTGGAGCGGCAGCCGGAGGGAGTCGTACGGCGGCCGGAGGAGACCGTCGCGGAGGCGCAGGCGCTGCTGGACGCGGGGAAGCCGTTCCACGCGCACGAGGTCTTCGAGGACGCGTGGAAGTCGGGGCCGGAGGAGGAACGCGCCCTGTGGCGGGGGCTGGCCCAGCTCGCCGTCGGGCTCACGCACTCGGCGCGCGGCAACGCGACGGGCGGCGCCCGGCTGCTGCGGCGGGGGGCCGGCGCGGTCGAGGAGTGGGCGGCGACCGAGGGCCGGGCGCGGCCGTACGGCATCGACCTGGCGCATGTCGCGACCTGGGCCCGCGAGCTGGCCGGCGTCGTGGAGGGTGAGGCACGTCCGGTGGACGCGGGAAGCTGGGCGCCGCGCCTGGGAGGGGACGGGCCCCGGTAACGGCCTCCTCGTCCCCGGTCCGCTCGTCGAGGCCGCGCCCCGGATCGAGCGGCTGCGGGTCGAGGCCAGGGAGCGCAAGAGCTGGGTCATCGACATGTATCTGCCGCGCAGGCACGGCGAGAGTGTGATCGTGCACCTGTGACGACCACTCAGGACGCCGCCGCCCCGTCCGCCGCGCAGGCGCCCGAGCTGAGCACGCGCCGGCGCAACGTCGTCTTCGTGACGATCATGCCGGCCATGCTGCTCGCGGCCCTCGGCCAGACCATCGTGGGCAGCGCGGCCTGGGGGCGACTGGCTCCGGCAGCGGCTGGAGGAGGACTACGGCCGTCCCGTCGACGGGGATCTGCGCGCCGCCGTCACACCATCGCCAAGCGGCTGTTGAGGGAGGACCTCACGCACGGTCTGCCGGCCCGGGAACGCGAGCCGGTCCCGTCCGGCGCTACGGCGACCACCGGCTGACGGCCGGCCGACTTCCGGTCGACCACCGGCTGGCCACCGGCGGACTGCCGGCCGACTGCCGGTCGACCACCTCCGGCGTATCGTCCCGGTATGTCAGAGAAACGTGCTGTTCTGGTCGACATCGACGGTGTGCTCACCGTCTCGTGGAAGCCGCTGCCGGGTGCGGTCGGGGCGTTGCGGGAGATCCGCGGGGCCGGGCTGGGGGTCGCGCTGGTGACCAACACGACGTCCCGGACGCGGGCGTCGATCGCCGGGGTCCTGACCGGCGCCGGGTTCCCCGTGACCGCCGACGACATCCTGACCGCGCCGACCGTGACCGCCGCGTATCTCGCCCGGCACTGTCCAGGGGCGCGCTGCGCGCTGCTGAACAGCGGCGACGACATCCGGGAGGACCTCACCGGGGTGCGGCTGACCGGCGACGACGACACGGACGTGGACATGGCGGCGGAATGTGACATTGACGTTGACGTTGACGTGGTGATCGTCGGCGGGGCGGGGCCCGGTTTCGACTACGTGGCGCTCAACCGGGCCTTCGGTCGGCTCCAGCGCGGGGCCCGGCTGGTCGCGATGCACCGCAATCTGTACTGGCGGACGGACGAGGGGCTCCAACTGGACTCGGGTGCGTTCCTCGTCGGGCTGGAGCGGGCGGCGCGCAGGGAGGCCGAGATCACGGGCAAGCCGTCCGCCGCGTTCTTCGAGGCGGCGCTGGCACACCTCGGCGTCGCGGCCGGGGACGCGCTGATGGTCGGGGACGACATCGAGTCGGACGTCCTGGCGGCGCAGCGGGCGGGTATCACCGGTGTGCTCGTCAGGACCGGGAAGTATCTGCCGGAGACCCATCGCGCCGCGAGCGGGAGCCCCGACCACGTGGTGGACTCGTTCGCGGATCTGCCCGCGCTGCTGGGGCTCGGCAAGGGGACGCCGTCAGCGCAGCAGTAGCTGGAGGCCGCCGAGTACCGTCGCCGCGATCACCAGTTGCTCGAACAGCCGCTGGTTGATGCGGTGCACCGCCCACTTGCCGAGCAGGGCGCCCGGCACGACGAACAGGGCGAGCGCCGCGTCCAGCAGCAGGGAGGGGCCGTCGATGAGGCCGAGGCCCACGCTGAAGGGGACCTTGGAGACGTTGACGATCAGGAAGAAGAACGCCGACGTGCCCAGGAAGCCGAGCTTGCGGAAGCCGGCCGAGAGCAGGTACATCGACATCACGGGGCCGCCGGCGTTGGCGACCATGGTGGTGAAGCCGCCGAGGACGCCGTAGGAGCGGGCCTTGACGCGGCCGGCGCGGGTAGTGACGGAGTCGGGTTCGTCGTCCTGGTCGGCGGTGCGGCGGCGCCACACCGTGACCGCCGTCATCAGCAGGAGGATCGCGCCGATCGAGGTCCGTACGACCTGGTCGTCGGCCCACATCAGGAACAGCGTGCCGAACACGACGCCCGCGCCGACCGCGGGGAAGAGCCGCCACAGGGTGGGCCAGTGGGCGTGTCGGCGGTAGGTCAGCACGGCGAGGACGTCCCCGACGATGAGGATCGGCAGAAGGACACCGGTCGAGGCGCGGGCCGGCAGCACGGCCGCGAAGATCGCGAGGCTGACGGTGTTGGCGCCACTCACGGCAGTCTTGGAGAAGCCGACGAGGAGGGCGGCGAAGGCGAGGGCGGCGAACTCGGCCGGGGCCAGGTGCCAGAGAGTCATCGTGTTCATGCGGAGACCGATGCTATGCGCACCTAACGGTCCCCGGACAGGACCGTCTCGCCTGTCGGCACTGAGCGGGGCCGGGGCGGGCCGGGCGGCGAGCGGAGAGGGGCGCGGGCCCAGTTGAGCGGGACGCGGGCGGGTGGGGCGAGATCGGCCGGGCGGGGACGTACGGGCCGGGCGGGACGAGGCGGCAGGGCACGGGGACGGGCCGGGCGGGTGGGGCGAGATGAGCCGGTCAGGCCGGTCAGGGGCGTGCGAGGCAGGGGGCGAGCGGGCCGGGCGGGATGAGACCGGTGGAGGGTTGCGGGGCTGCGGCGGTGAGGGGGCGTCCGGGTCGGCCTGGGGGCGGCCGGCTGGGGGTGGGGTGCTGGGTGGCCCATGGACCCGTGGCGGGTGGGGTGGCAAGATCCACCGGGTTACCTTCACCGACGCAGCTGGAGGAGTCATGGCCGACTCGCGGGAGCACGCCTTCGCCGGTACCCGGGGTGGTGTCACCGTACGCGAGTGGCCGCGCGAGGGGGCGCGGTACGTGGCGCTGCTGGTCCACGGCTACGGCGAGCACATCGGCCGGTACGAGCATGTGGCGGACGCCCTCGTCGCCCATGGCGCGGCCGTGTTCGGCCCGGACCACATGGGACACGGCAGGTCGGCGGGCGAGCGGGTGCTGATCGAGGACTTCGAGGACGTCGTCACCGATGTGCGCGCGGTGGAGGAGCTGGCCCGGGCCGCGTACCCGGGACTGCCGGTGGTGCTGATCGGCCATTCGATGGGCGGTCTGATCGCCGCCCGGTACGCGCAACGGTACGGCGCCGGGCTGGCCGCGCTCGTGCTGTCCGGCCCGGTGATCGGTGACTGGAAGGCGGTGTGGGCGCTCCTCGCGCCGCCCGAGGTGCCCGAGGTGCCGCTCGACCCGAAGCAGTTGTCGCGGGATCCGGCGGTCGGCGCCGCGTACGCGAACGATCCGCAGGTGTGGCACGGCCCCTTCAAGCGGCCCACGTTGGAGGCCTTCGCGCGCACCCTGGAGACCATCTCCGCGAACGGGAGCGTCGGGGCGCTACCGCTGCTGTGGGTGCACGGCGACGACGACCGGATCGTGCCGCTGGCCGGCAGCCGCACCGGCGTCGAGGAGTTGCGCGGCGCCGTGTGGGTGGAGCGGGTGTACCCGGGTGCCCGGCACGAGGTGTTCAACGAGACGAACCGGGACGAAGTCCTCGCGGACGTCAAGGAGTTCGTGGACGGCGTACTCGCCGGCTGAGGCCCGCGCGGGGCCCGGTGGGCGGGTGCGCGGGGGATGTGGAAGGCCCGCGTCCACCGCTGTGGCATGCCGCGTTTTCCCCCATGCGTCCTGGGCACCCGGCCCCGCATGGAGTGGTTGCGGCAAGCGGCCTGCGTGGGCGAGGACCCCGAGTTGTTCTTCCCCGTGGGCACGACAGGACCAGCGCTGGACGACATCGAGGCCGCCAAGCGCGTCTGTGCCCGGTGCCCCGTGCTGCGCGAGTGTCTGCTTTGGGCGCTCGGCAGCGGGCAGACGTCCGGCGTGTGGGGCGGCATGTGCGAGGCGGAACGCACCGAACTGCTCCGCACGGCCGGGAGCGTCGAGGCGGCCCGGCACGAAGCGTTGGCGCGGCACGGGGCGACGCGCCATGAAGCGATGACGCGCCATTGATGCGATGAGGAGTTTCACCTGATGACGATAGTGAGGAGCACCCTGCCCGAGTCCGCTCTCCGGGTGACCGGGGACGCGCTGCAGGAGACCCTGGTCGACCTGCTGGGGCTGTCTCTGATCGGCAAGCAGGCCCATTGGAACATCGTGGGCCCGAGGTTCCGTTCGATCCACCTCCAGCTCGACGAGGTGGTCTCCACCGCGCGGTCGTACTCCGACCAGGTCGCCGAACGCGCGGCGGCGCTCGGTATCGCGCCCGACGGCCGCCCCGAGACGGTCGCGGCCCGGTTCGCCCTGCCGGGCACCAAGGAGGGCTGGCTCCGGGACAACGACGTCGTGCGGCTCCTGGTGGAGGCGCTTTCGACCGCGATCGGCCGCCTGCGGGAGCGTATCGAGGCGACCGAGGAGGCGGACAAGGTGTCGCAGGATCTGCTGATCTCCCTCACCGCCGAGCTGGAGAAGCAGCGCTGGATGTTCGAGGCGGAGAACTGGCCGCGCGAGAACGCCTGAGCACGCGCCCCGCGGCCGTACGCGAGCACGAGCAGCTAAGGGGGCTGCGATGACCGACGCCCTGGAACGGGACGCGCTGTGGGACGAGTTCCACCGCGTGGTGAACATGACCTCGCAGGAGCTGGAGGTCTGGCTCCGCACCCGGTACGCCGACGAGGAGAGCGAGGCGCTGCCCGAGCAGCCCGGGTCCCCCAGCGGCCGGCGGGTGCTGGAGATCCTGCAGAAGCGGCGCGTGGACCTCACCGAGGACGACTTCCAGGTGATGTACGGGGTCGTGGACTCGGTGAACGCGCAACGGGAGCGCGAGCCGGGCGCGGACGGGACGCACCGCCGCCACCGGCTGATGACGTTGGGACACGACCCGCTCAGGGCGTAGCTGCTGTCCCTGCCCCGTCCGTCCCCGTCCCCCACCGGCGGCGCCCGCGAGAGCGCGGGCGCCGCCTCGGCGTGCCCGGGGTCAGGGGCCGGTGCGCCCGGGGGTGTCCAGGCCCAGGTGGTCCCGGAGGGTCGTGCCCTCGTAGTCGGCGCGGAAGACGCCCTGCTCCTGGAGGAGGGGGACGACCCGGTCGGCGAAGGCGTCGAGGCCGGTCGGGGTGATGTGGGGGACGAGGATGAAGCCGTCGGCGGCGTCGGACTGGACGTAGTCGTTGATGGTCCTGGCGACCGTGGCCGGGGAGCCGACGAAGTTCTGGCGGTTGCCGGTCTCGATGACGAGATCGCGGATGGACCAGTTGTTCGCGGCGGCCAGCTCGCGCCAGGCGCGGGCCGTGGCGAGCGGGTCGCGGTACATGCGGACCTGGGCGCGGCCCTGGGAGATGTGGGTGGCGTCGACGTCCGGGTCGATGTCGGGCAGCGGGCCCTCCGGGTCGTAGGCGGACAGGTCCCGGTTCCAGACGAACTCCAGGTGCTTGAGGGCGGTGGCGCCGCTGACCTGCTGCCGGCGCACCTCCTTGGCGAGTTCCTCGGCCTCGGCGTCGGTGTCGCCGAGGACGAAGCTCGCGGCGGGCAGGATGAGCAGCTGGTCGGGGCGGCGGCCGTACGCGGCGAGGCGGCTCTTGACGTCGGTGTAGAACGCCTGGCCGGCGTCGAGGGTGGCGTGCCGGCTGAAGATGGCGTCGGCGCCGGCCGCGGCGAACTCGCGGCCCTCGTCGGAGTCGCCGGCCTGGAAGATCACCGGGCGGCCCTGCGGGGAGCGCGGCACGTTGAAGCGGCCCTCGATGTCGAAGTGCTGCCCGGTGTGGACGAAGGCCCCGGCCTTGGCGTCACTCAGGAAGGTCCCGGTCTCCTGGTCGGCGACGATCTCGTCCCCCTGCCAGGAGTCGAAGAGTTCGTTCGCGGTGGCGAGGAACTCCTTGGCCCGTGAGTAGCGCTCCTCCTGCGGCAGGAAGCCGCCCCGGCGGAAGTTCTCGCCGGTGAAGGCGTCCCAGGAGGTGACGACGTTCCAGGCGGCGCGCCCGGCGGAGAGGTGGTCGAGGCTCGCGAACTGGCGGGCCACCTCGTACGGTTCGTTGAAGGTGGAGTTGATGGTGCCGGTGAGGCCCAGGCGTTCGGTGACCGCGGCGAGCGCGGCGAGGACGGTGAAGGTGTCGGGGCGGCCGACGACGTCCAGGTCGTAGATCTTCCCGCCCTGTTCGCGCAGGCGCAGCCCTTCCGCGAGGAACAGGAAGTCGAACTTGGCGCGTTCGGCGGTCCGCGCGAAGTGCGCGAAGGAGCTGAACTCGATGTGGCTGCCGGCCTCGGGGTCGCTCCACACGGTGGTGTTGTTGACGCCGGGGAAGTGCGCGGCCAGATGGATCTGCTTCAGCGGCTTGCTCATGTCGTACGGTCCCTCCGGCTCAGGCGGTCGCGATGGGGGTCGCCCCGGGCTCGCGCGAAGTCGAGAGCTGGGGGGAGTAGCGGTTGGCGGGGCGGGGCAGGCCCAGCAGTCCGCGCAGGGTGTCGGCCTCGTAGGCGCGCCGGAAGGCGTCCCGGCGCTGGAGTTCGGGAACCAGGCCCCGGGTGATGGCGGGGAGGTCGTGGCCCGCGACGGCGGGCCGCAGCCGGAAGCCGGTGAGCCCGGACTCCCCCAACGCCAGGAGGAGCTCGGCGAGTTGTTCGGGGGTTCCGGTGAAGACGCGGGCGTCGCTCGCATAGGGGCCGCCGTCCAGGTCGTCGAGGCGTGCGCGGCGGGCCCGGGCGGCCTCCGGGGTGTCGTCGAGGAAGACGACGAGGTCGCCGAAGAGGTGCAGGGTCTCGTCGGCCCGGCCCGCCTCGGCCTGGGCGTCGCGGACCTCGGTGACCTGGGCGCGGGCGTCGTCGGCGTCCTCGGGGGTGAGGTAGCCGAGGTCGGCGGAGCGGGCCAGGAGCCGGAAGGGGGCGCCGGTGGGGTGGCGGTGGGCGAGGGCGCTGACGATCGGCTGACCCTGCGGCGGGCGGGGTGTGATCGAGGGGCCCTTGACCTTGAAGTGGGCGCCCTCGAAGTCGATGTAGTGCAGCTTGTCGCGGTCGATGAACCGGCCGGTGGCGACGTCCCGGATCTCGGCGTCGTCCTCCCAGCTGTCCCAGAGGCGGCGTACGACCTCGACGTGGTCCGCGGCCTCGTCGAAGAGGTCGCTGAGGAGCTGCCGGACGGCCGGGTCGGTGGGGTTCCTGACGTCGTCGGGGTTCAGCGGGGGGAAGGTGCGGCGGCCGAAGTGGGCGGCCTCGTTCCGACGGGCCGTCACCTGGACGCGCAGGCCGGCGCGTCCGGTGCTCACGTAGTCGAGGGTGGCGACGGCCTTGGAGATGTGGAACGGCTCGGTGTGGGTGGCCACCACCGTCGGGACGATCCCGATGCGCCGGGTGAGCGGGGCGACGCGGGCGGCGACGAGGACGGCGTCCAGGCGGCCGCGCACCTGGTCGGTGCGGTCGTCGGGCTCGGTGGGGTGCGAGGACTGCGGGCCGAGCCCGTCCTCGATCGTGACGAGGTCGAGCAGTCCGCGCTCGGCCTCGGTGACCAGGTCCGCCCAGTAGCTCGCGGAGAACAGGTCACGGGGCCGGGCCACCGGCTCGCGCCAGGCCGCCGGGTGCCAGCCGGCGCCGTCCAGGGCGACGGCGAGGTGCAGAGGAGAAGAAGGGGACACGGAAGTGCCTTCCTGGAGGTCCGTTGGAGAGCGCCGGCCCGCGGGACGGCGGGGCAGGGCGGAGCTGGGGCGACGGGTCAGGAGCGACAGAGCGCGCCGGCCACGCGCTGGAGGTCGATGTGCGGCCGGGAGTGGAGGTGAACGGCGTGCGGCGCACGGGGCACGGCCGTCACCTCCTTCGTCCGGGCGCGCGAGGGCGCCGCGCGGATCGCCTCTCCCCTCACAACACCGCCGCCTCGGGGGCTGTTCCCGGACTGCGGACCCTGAGGATCGTGGAGCGGCGGCGCACGGAGAAGCCGAGCGACTCGTAGAGCCGGACGGCGGAGATGTTGTCGGCGGCTGCGTGCGGGAACGGGGTGTCGCCCCGGTCGCGGATGCCCACGGCGACCGCGCGGACCAGGCGGGTGGCCAGACCAAGGCCCCGGTACGCCGGGTCGGTGCAGACGGCGCTGATCTCGGTCCGGCCGGGCGGACGGATCCTCTCCCCCGCCATGGCGATCAGCCGGCCGCCGTCCCGGATGCCGAGATAGGTGCCCAGTTCGACGGTCCGCTTCAGGAAGGGGCCTGGTTTCGGGGTAGCGGGCCGCGCCGCCGACGCGTTCGGCGAAGGCGGTGTGGGGGCCGGTGAGAGCGGACCGGACAGCGTTGTCGAGGACGTCGGTCCGGGGCCCGGCGAGGGTGGGCAGGGCTCCGCCTCCGTGGGTGTCGGTGTGGTGGGCCACGGGGGCGGAGTCCCTTCGCAGGGCCGGCTGAACGTCGGTCGGTGACGGAGGGTCAGGAATTGGTGAGGGGCAGGCCGGGCGGGTTGATCTCGGACTTCTCGACCGCCTCGTTGGAGAGGCTCCAGGCCTTCAGCCACTTGGCGTACTGGCCGTTCTCGATGAGGTGGTTGATGGCCGCGGCGAGGGGCTCGGCGAGGCCGCTGTCCTTCTTGGCGGTCGCGGCGATCAGGCCCTGGAGGGTCTCCCCGGCGCCGGAGAACTGGCCCGCGATCCGGGTCGCCTGCGGTGTGTTCGCCGTCTTGGCGGCGTGGTAGGAGAGGTTCGGGCTGGGGCCGAAGTATGCGTCGATCTTGCCGCTGTCGAGGGCCAGGTAGAGGCTGTTGTTCTCCTGGAAGTACTTGACGGTGAGGGGCTTGGCGCCCTCCTTCGCCAGCTTCGCCTTCCACTCCAGGAGGATCTTCTCCTGGTTGGTGCCGTTGCCGACGGAGACCGTCTTCCCGGCGAGTTTGCGGTAGTCGCCGCCGAAGTTCCAGTCGCTGTCCTTCCTCACCTCGAAGGCGAGGTCGTCCTTGCGGTAGGAGGCGAACTCGTACTTCTTCTTGCGCTCCTCGGTGTCGGTGACGTTGGAGAAGGCCACGTCGACCTTGCCGCTGTCGAGGCCGATGAAGAGGTTCTCCCAGGTGGACTGGCGCACCTCGGGTTCGAGGCCGAGGACGGCGGCGACCAGTCTGCCGAAGTCGGGTTCGGAGCCGGTGAGCGTCTTCTGGTCGTCGCCGATGAAGCCGAGCGGCGGGCTGCCGGAGGGCAGGGTGCCGGAGCCTATGACGAGCTTGCCGCGCTTCTTGACGGCGGCGGGCAGGCGGTCGCTGATGGATTTCACCTCGGAGACCTTCAGGGTGGTCTCGGTGGCGGCGCCGTTGGAGAGCCGGCCCACGGTGAGCGTGCCAGCGCTGTCCTTCCCTGTCTTCGCGACGGCGTCACTGTCTCCTCCGCAGGCGCTGAGTCCGGCGGCGAGGGTGACGGCGGCGGTCGTCGCGGTGATGCCGCGCAGCAGGCTGCGCCGGGAGAGCTGGGTGGGCATGGCTGTCCTCTTCGTTCGGTTCCACGCGAGTGGAAGGGATGGTGTGGGGTGGTGCGGGGCGTGGGGGACTCGGGTGGGGGGAAGCTGTGGTGTCCGGACGCGGGCTCCGGGTGCCGATGCCCGGCTCAGAGGACCTTGGCGAGGAAGTCCCGGGTGCGTTCGTGGCGCGGCCGGTCGAGGACCTCGGAGGGCGGGCCCTGTTCGACGATGCGCCCGCCGTCGATGAAGACGACCCGGTCGGCGATCTCCCGGGCGAAGCCGATCTCGTGGGTGACGATCACCAGTGTGGTGCCGGTCCTCGCCAGGTCCTTGATCACGGCGAGGACCTCACCGACGAGTTCGGGGTCGAGGGCGGAGGTGGGTTCGTCGAAGAGGATGACGCCGGGCCGCAGCGCGAGGGCGCGGGCGATGGCCACACGCTGCTGCTGACCGCCGGACAACTGCCGGGGGTAGGCACCGGACTTGTCGGCGAGGCCGACCCGGTCCAGCAGTTCGCGGGCGAGTTCCCTGGCCTGTTCCCCGCCGAGCCTCCCGGTCGCGACGGGGGCGGCGGCCACGTTGTCGAGGACGGTCAGGTGCGGGAAGAGGTTGAAGTTCTGGAAGACGAAGCCGATACGGCTGCGCTGGGCGAGGATGGTCCGCTCGTTCAGCTCCTTGAGCCGGTCGCCGTGCCTGCGGACGCCCATCAGTTCGCCGTTGACGCTGACATGGCCGATCTCCGGCTTCTCCAGGTGGTTGATGACCCGCAGCAGCGTCGACTTGCCGGAGCCGGACGGGCCGAGGACCACGGTGACCTCGCCGGGCCGCACGGTCAGGTCCACGCCGTTGAGGACCCGCTGGGTGCCGTACCACTTGTGCACGTCGCGCACCTCCACGGCGGCGGGCGCGGGCCGGGCGAGTTCGGCGTCCCCCGGAGCCGGTTCGGTGGTCCCGTGGGCGAGTTCGGTGGACCCGGCGGTCATACGGCGGCCTCCCTGCGGATGCGGGCGCGCAGCTCGGTGAGGCCGGCCCGCAGTTTCTGCAACGGCGTCGGCGGCAGGGTGCGGGTGGCGCCCCGGGCGTAGTACCGCTCGACGTAGAACTGGATGACGGAGACGACGCTGGTCAGGATCAGGTACCAGGCGGTGACGACGAGCAGCAGCGGCACGATGTCGCCGGGGTAGGTGGCGCCCATGGTCTGCGCGGTGCCGAACAGGTCGAGCAGGGAGACGTAGAAGACGAGCGAGGTGCTCTTGACCAGGCTGATCAGCTGGTTGACGTAGTTGGGGGTGATGGAGCGCAGGGCCTGCGGGAAGACGATCCTGCGGAACTGGTAGCGCTTCGGCAGGCCGAGGGCGGAGGCCGCCTCGTGCTGGCCCTGGTCGACGGAGAGGATGCCGCCGCGGACCACTTCGGCGGCGTACGCCGCCTCGTTGAGGCTCAGGCCGATCACGGCGACGACCATGTCGGTGGCGAGCCGTGACTCGTCGAAGGTGAAGAGGGCCGGCCCGAAGGGGACACCGAGGCTGAGCGTCTTGTAGAGGGCGCTGAAGTTGTACAGGAACAGCAGGACCACGATCAGCGGGATGGAACGCAACGCCCAGATGTAGACCCAGCTGACGGCGCGCAGGACGGGGCTCGCCGAGAGGCGGGCGAGGGCGAGCAGGATGCCGCCGACCAGGCCCAGCACCGCGCTGTAGACGGTGACTTCGAGGGTGACGAGCAGTCCGTCGAGGATCGTGGGCCGGAAGAACCAGTAGCCGAAGCGGTCCCACTGGTAGAAGGGGTTGGACACCAGTCCGTGGACGAACTGGGCCGCGAGGACCAGGACGACCGCGGTCGCGATCCAGCGGCCGGGACGGCGCAGCGGCAGAACTCGCTGCGCCGCCAGGCCCTTTGACGGGGTGTCGGCGGGCGGTGGCGCCTCGGCGACGGACACGGCTGCGCCTGGGGGTTCACTCATCGTCAGCTCCGGAGGAGTGTGGGAAACCCCGGGCGACGCAGGCGTCTTCGGGCCGTGCGACGGACGGGAGCCGCTCGGCGGGGAACAGGAGGAAGACGCACGGATGCGCACGGCACCGGGGCTGGCGGAAGGGCGAGGCGGACCGCGGGAGCGGCGCCTCAGGGGTTCAACGAACCGTCAGCCTCGACGGAGGTACGGCTCTAGGCCGTACGACGTGCGCTACACAGTGCGCTGTTGACCCGGAGCAGATCGACGGCGCGGTCGGCGCAGAGCGGCACGCAACCGTGGCGCCGCCAAGCGGCCGGCCTCGGGGTTGCGTGCATGTTCGTCACCATCGTTCTTCCGGCCCCGGTGGGCCTCGCGCTCTTCGGGTGGCCGTAAGTAACGCAGGCCCGGTACGGCTCTGTCAATGTCCGTCCACGTCCTGGGACGCTTGTCCGTCACTCGATACGGGCTGGTCGGGGACGTGCGAGGCCCAGTCCAGGATCTGTACGGCGGCTCCGGCGGCCTCCAGGCCCTGGCACTGGGCGTGGTGCCTGCGGGCGATGCCGTCGAGGTCGAGACGGGGGCCGAAGGCGGGGTGGGCGGTCAGCCGGCGCGCGTACGCCCACAGGTGCGGGTGGTCGGCGACGCGGTGCACGGCGGAGGCGTCCAGGTGCCAGCGGTGCACGGTGTCGAGGCGCACCAGGCTGGTCCACAACTCGATGTCGGCGGCGGTGAGTCGGTCGCCGAGGACGTACTCCTGCCGGGCGAGGCGGGCGTCGAGCGAGCGCAGGGTGCGCAGCAGGGAGCCGAGCGCGTCCCGGCGTACCGCGTCGTCGGTGTCGGCCTGTCCGGCGCGTTGCGCGGTGGCGTCGATGCCCTGTGCGCAGAGCCGGGTGACGCCCTCGAATTCCGCCTCCGTGTCCCGCGGGTACAGCTCGGGGCGGCCGCCGCCGAAGCGGCGGGCGAGGTCGCGCATGATGTCCGGGGCGTGGGTGCTGACGATGCGTCCGGACCAGTCGTCGCTGAGGACCGGCGCGGTGGCCGCCCCGGAGTAGCGGTGGGCGCTGGCCTCGTACAGGGGGCGCAGCTCGGAGTGTTCGCCGTCGGGTCCGTCGGGGACGGCGGGCAGGAGGGTGACGGGGCAGACGTCCGCGAGCCCGAGGAGGCCGTGCACGACGGCGATGCGCAGGGCGCCCGGACAGGACAGCGACAGATGCAGCCGGTACCGGCGCGGGACGGCGTAGTGACCGCTGCGGGCGTCACAGCCGATCCGCCCCCGGAAGACGGGCTGCGGCCGCTGCGTCGGAACGGCGTTCAGGGCGTGGACGGACAGGGCGGACATGGGTCTCCCAGGGGTCGCGGGGTACACGGGCGG
>NZ_JBVICQ010000004.1:0-677632 GCF_055572815.1 Streptomyces sp. NPDC030296 | reverse complement strand
AGGATCGGTGCACGGGCGGATCGGTGCACGGGCGGATCGGTGCACGGGCGGATCGGTGCACGGGCGGATCGGTGCACGGGCGGATCGGTGCACGGGCGGATCGGTGCACGGGCGTACGGAACGACGGCCGCGCCGCGCGCGGGCGCACGCGTCCTCGTCGACGGCGGGCGCGGCGGGGCGCCGGTTCAGCCGGCGGGGTGAGTCGCGCTGGAGACGCGCAGCAGGTCGATGTGACGGCGGGAGGTCAGCAGGAGGGACTGCCGGCGTGTGCGTCGCACACGAGTCACCACCGGCTCCAGGCGCCCCATCATTCCCTACCTGTTCACTAGGAAATACCCTTCATGGAGTGTCGATCCCGTGTCGGCCGGCGTCAAGTGGGTGTCCGAGGAGCGGTCGCCGGGCGCAGTCGCCAGCACGGTCACCCCTCCCCCGGGCCCGGCGGGGCCTCGGGGTGGCCGCGGCGGGCGTGGGGGGCGTGCCGGTCGAGTTCGTAGGCGACCCGGATGAGGGGCACATGGGTGAACGCCTGCGGGAAGTTGCCGAGCTGGCGACGAGCGCGGGGGTCGTACTCCTCGGCGAGCAGCCCGACGTCGTTGCGCAGGCCGAGCAGCCGCTCGTACAGGTCGCGGGCCTCGTCCTCGCGGCCGATCGACAGCAGGGCGTCCGCGAGCCAGAAGGAGCAGGCGAGGAAGGCGCCCTCACCGCCGGTGAGGCCGTCCGGGGCGTCGGGGCCGCCCGCGGAGTAGCGGGCCACGAGGCCGTCGGCGAGGAGTTCGCGGCGTACCGCCTCCACGGTGCCGACGACGCGGGGGTCGTCGGGCGGCAGGAACCCGGTCTGCGGGATCTGGAGCAGCGCGGCGTCGAGTTCGCGGGAGCCGTACGACTGGGTGAAGGTGCCCCGGTCGGGGTCGAAGGCGCGCTCGCAGACCTCGCGGTGGATACGGTCCCGGATCCGGCGCCAGTGCTCCACGGGGCCGGGGCGGTCGTGCGCCTCCGCGAGGCGGACCGCGCGGTCGAAGGCGACCCAGCACATCACCTTGGAGTGGGTGTAGTGGCGGGGGGTGCCGCGCATCTCCCACAGGCCCTGGTCGGGCAGGGTCCACGCCTGCTCCAGGTGGTCGAGGAGGACCGCCTGGAGGTCGACGAGGTGGCGGCGCGGGCGCAGTCCGCAGCCGATGGACAGATGGATGGTCTCCATGACCTCGCCGGGCACGTCGAGCTGGCGTTGGGCCGCGGCGGCGTTGCCGATCCGCACCGGGCGCGACCCCTCGTACCCCGGCAGCCAGTCGGCCTCCCATTCGGTGAGCCGCCGCTCCCCGGCGATGCCGTACATGATCTGCGCGTCCTCGGGGCGGCCCGCGAGGGCCCGGGCCAGCCAGCCGCGCCAGGCGTCCGCCTCGGCGGTGAACCCGCTGCGCAGCAGCGCCTCCAGTGCCATCCCGGCGTCACGCAGCCAGCAGTAGCGGTAGTCCCAGTTGCGGACGCCGCCGATCTCCTCGGGCAGGGAGGTGGTCGGCGCGGCGACGATGCCGCCGGTCGGCTCGTACGTGAGGGCCTTGAGGGTGATGAGGGAGCGGGCGACGGGGTCGCGGTAGGGGCCGTCGTACGTCAGTCGGCGCAACCACAGCCGCCAGTACGTGTCCGTGGCGGCCAGCGCGTCGAAGGCGTCGACGGGGTCGGGGGCCGGCAGGTGGGAGGGGCGCCAGACGAGCACGAAGGGGACGCGCTCGCCGGGGGTGACGCGGAAGGCGGCGCGGTGGGAGGTGCCGTGGGCGGTGAGCCGGACCGTGGTACCGAGCCAGACAGCGTCGGGCCCGGCGATACCGGTCAGCTGCCCGTCCTTGTGCCGCATCCACGGCAGCACCCGGCCGTAGTCGAACCGCAGCCGCAGCTCCATGCGCATGTCCACGGTGCCGGACAGGCCCTCGACGATCCGTACGACACAGGGGGCGTCCCCGCCGCGCGGCGGCATGAAGTCGGTGACCAGGGCCCGCCCGGAGGGGGTCTCCCACTCCGTCTCCAGGATCAGCGTGTCGTCCCGGTAGCGGCGTCGGACCACCGCGTCGGTCTCCTCGGCGGGTGCGACGCGCCAGCGGCCGTTCTCCTCGTCGCCGAGGAGGGCGGCGAAGCAGGCGGGTGAGTCGAAACGGGGGAGGCAGAGCCAGTCGATGCTGCCGTCCTTGGCGACCAGGGCCGCGGTGAGGAGGTCGCCGATCAGGGCGTAGTCCTCGATGGCGCTGGGCCCCGACCGCGCGCCGGGGGCGTGTCCTGGCATGGGGTCAGTGTCGGGGCGGGCGGGGGTCTGGGGCATGCGGGGCGGGGCGTTCGAGTTGCCGGGGTGGGGCGGGGTGGGTCCAGGGGCGGGGTGGGTCCAGGGGGCGGGGGCGTGTCGAGGCGGGGGTGGCCTGTCGAGGCAGGGGCGTGTCGGGGCGGGCGGCCGGGTACCGAGGCGGACGTGCTCTCGCAGCCCTCCCCCGGCCGGTCGGCCGGTCGTCGGGGAGCGTGCGGAATCCGTGCCTGCCGTGCGGACCGAGCTGTCGTTTCGCCCGGTGCGCGGGTCCGTGGTGCGATGGATGTGGGGGCGGAAAGGAGAGCGAGCATGTCCGCAGCGCAGCGCACCGGTGGTGTCGCCCCGGTGGCGGTCCGCCCGCTGGTCCAGCCGGACCTGGATCGGGCCGACCAGATCTTCAGGGTCGCCTTCGGGACCTTCCTCGGGTTCCCCGAGCCGGAGACGTTCTTCGGGACCGCCGACTACGTCCGCACCCGCTGGGCGGCGGATCCGAACGCGGCTTTCGCGGCGACCGTCGAGGGCGAGGTCGTCGGGACGAACTTCGCCACCGACTGGGGTGGCGTCGGGTACTTCGGCCCGCTGACCGTACGTCCGGACCTGTGGGACCAGGGCATCGGCAGGCGCCTGATGGAACCGGTCATGGCCTGCTTCGACACCTGGGGGAACCGCCACGTCGGCCTGTTCACGTTCTCGCACAGTCCCAAGCACCTGGAGCTCTACCGCCGGTACGGTTTCTGGCCCCGCTTCCTGACCGCCATCATGAAGAAGCAGGTCACCGCCCCTGCCGCCGTTCCCGGCCGCCTGCTGTACGGCGAGCTGCCCGCCGCCGGGCGGACGGACGCCCTGAGTTTTTGCCGCGCGCTGACGGAGTCCGTGTTCGAGGGCCTGAGTCTGGAGCGCGAGATCGTCGCCGCGCAGGCGCAGGGTCTCGGGGACACCATCCTCCTTGAGGGCGCCGGTTCCGGATCCGGCCTCGACGGTCTGGCCGTCTGCCATTGCGGAGCGGGGTCGGAGGCCGGTGAGGACGTGTGCTTCGTCAAGTTCGGCGCCGTACGCCCCGGCCCGGGCGCCGCGGACCGGTTCGGACGCCTGCTGGACGCGTGCGAGCAACTGGCCGCCGAGAAGGGGCTGGGGCAGTTGGACGCCGGGATGAACCTGGCCCGGGAGGACGCCTACCGGCGCATGGCCGACCGCGGTTTCCGCACCTGGCTGCAAGGCGTGACCATGCACAGGCCCAACGAACCCGGCTACAGCCACCCGGACGCCTACGTGATCGACGACTGGCGCTGAGCCCGCCGCCGCCCGCCACCGTCGTGCTCGGCTTCGCGGTATTCCGAGCCCGAGCGCCATGTGACATAGTACTGGCGTGACCGAGCGACTGACCTGCGACGTCGTGGTGGTGGGAGCGGGGATGGTGGGCGCGGCCTGCGCCCTGTACGCGGCCCGGGCAGGGCTGGACGTGACCGTGGTGGACCGTGGCCCCGTGGCCGGTGGCACGACCGGGGCGGGCGAGGGCAACCTCCTCGTCTCCGACAAGGAACCCGGTCCCGAACTCGAACTCGCCCTGCTGTCGAACCGCTTGTGGACCGAACTGGCCTCCGAACCGGACCTCGGAACGGCGTTCGAGTACGACCCGAAGGGCGGGCTCGTCGTCGCCTCGGCACCGGAAGGGCTCGCCGCCCTGGAGAGGTTCGCGGCCGGGCAGCGCACCGCCGGGGTCGCGGCGGAGACCGTCACCGCAGGACGACTCCACGCACTGGAACCGGAGTTGGCGCCCGGCCTCGCCGGCGGCGTGTACTACCCGCAGGACGCCCAGGTCATGCCGACCCTGGCCGCGGCCCATCTCGTACGGGCCTCGGGGGCCCGCCTGCTCACCGGCCGCACGGTGACCGGGGTGTCGCGCTCGCCCGACGGGGCCGTGCGCGGCGTACGGACCGACCGGGGCGAGATCCACGCCCCGGCCGTGGTGAACGCCGCCGGCACCTGGGGCGGCGAGCTGGCCGCGCTCGCCGGGGTCCACCTCCCCGTACTCCCCCGGCGCGGATTCGTCCTCGTCACCGAACCGCTCCCGCCCGTGGTGCGGCACAAGGTGTACGCCGCCGACTACGTGGCCGACGTGGCCAGCGACTCGGCGGCGCTGCAGACCTCCCCGGTCGTCGAGGGCACGGCCGCCGGGCCGGTACTCATCGGGGCGAGCCGGGAGCGGGTCGGTTTCGACCGGTCGTTCTCGCTGCCCGTGGTGCGGGCGCTGGCGGCGGGCGCGACCCGGTTGTTCCCGTTCCTGGAGCGGGTGCGCGCGATGCGGACGTACGTCGGGTTCCGGCCGTACATGCCCGACCATCTGCCCGCGATCGGGCCGGACCCGCGGGTGCCGGGGCTGTTCCACGCGTGCGGGCACGAGGGGGCGGGCATCGGACTCGCCACCGGGACGGGGCGGTTGATCGCCCAGGTGCTCGGCGGCAGGACCCCGGACCTGGATCTGACGCCGTTCCGCCCGGACCGGTTCGCCGTCCACGAGGAGGCCGCGGGATGAATCCGTTGGAGTTGGCGGACGCCGAACCGGGGCCCGCCTTCGGCGTCACCCTGGACGGCCGTGAACTGGAGGCCCTGCCCGGTCAGACGGTCGCGGCGGTGCTCTGGACGGCCGGTTTGACGTCCTGGCGCACCACCCGCGGCGAGGGCCGGCCGCGCGGTGTGTTCTGCGGGATCGGCGTCTGCTTCGACTGCCTGGTGACCGTCAACGACCGCCCCAACCAACGGGCTTGCCTGGTGCCGGTCCGGCCGGGCGACGTGATTCGCACGCAGGAGGGGACGGGGCATGGGCACTGAACCGGTCGGGCCGCGCGGTGGACCGTCGCCGCGCCTCGCGGTCGTCGGCGCGGGGCCGGCCGGCCTCGCCGCGGCGCTCGCGGCTGCCGGGCGGGGCGTCCATGTGACGGTGATCGACTCCGCGGAGGCGCCCGGCGGCCAGTTCTACCGGCAGCCCGCCGCGGCGCTCGGGGCACGGCGCCCTCAGGCGCTCCACCACCAGTGGCGGTCCTGGCGGCGGCTGCGCGACGGTCTCGAACGGCACCTCGCCGCCGGGAACATCACCCATCTCCCCGAGCATCACGTGTGGTGCGTGGAGCGGGGGTCTGACGGGACGCCAGGGCAACGGCCCGCCGACGCACCCGACCGCTTCACCGTGCACGCGCTGCTCGGCCCCGGCCAGGAGGAGCCTGTGGAGGTGCGGGCCGACGCCGTCGTGCTCGCTACCGGCGGCTACGAGAAGGTGCTGCCCTTCCCCGGCTGGACCCTGCCGGGCGTGGTCACCGCCGGGGGCGCCCAGGCCATGTTGAAGGGCGGGCTGGTGGTGCCCGGCCGTACGGCGGTCGTCGCCGGGACCGGCCCGTTGCTGCTGCCGGTGGCGACCGGGCTCGCGGCGGCCGGTGTCCGGGTGGCCGCGCTGGTCGAGTCCGCCGACCCCAAGGCGCTCGTCCGGCGGGCGGGGACGCTCGCGGGCCGGGCGGACAAACTAGCCGAAGGGGCCGGGTACGCGGTGGAGTTGCTGCGCCGCCGGGTGCGGACCCTCGTACGCCACACCGTGGTCGAGGCGCACGGCACCGACCGGCTGGAGGCCGTGACCGTCGCCGCGCTGGACGCCGAGGGGCGGGTCCGGCCCGGCAGTGAGCGGCGCATTCCCTGCGACACGCTGGCCGTCGGACACGGCATGGTTCCGCACACCGACCTCGCCGAGTCACTGGGCTGTCGTGTCGACGCCGACGGCATGAGCGTGGCCGTCGACGACGAGCAGCGCACCGATGTGCCGGGCGTCTGGGCGGCGGGCGAGGCCACCGGGATCGGCGGCGCGGCCCTGTCCCTGGCCGAGGGGCATGTCGCCGGGCGGTCGGCGGCGGCCCGCCTCCGGGGCCGGGAGCCGGATCCGCGGGAGTGGGCGGCCGCGGCCGCGTCCCGTACGCGGCTGCGGGAGTTCTTCGCCGCGCTCGACACCGTGTACGTGCCGCCGGCGCACTGGGCGGAGCAGGTCACCGACGACACGGTGGTGTGCCGGTGCGAGGAGGTCACCGCCGGGGCGGTCCGCGAGGCCGTCGGGGAGTTGGGGGCCGGGGACGTCCGGACGGTGAAGCTGCTCACCAGGGCCGGGATGGGCTGGTGCCAGGGGCGGATGTGCGGGCCGGCGGTCGCGGGGCTCGCAGGGTGCGCGGAGACGGTGGCCCGACGGCCGTTCGCACGCCCCGTACCGCTCGGTGTGCTGGCGCGGGCCGGGGAGACCGAGGGGCGGGGAGGGCCGACCGTGGAGTGAGCCGTCATCGACAAGCCACCCGTCCGAAACCGTCGAGAGCCGCCCGTACGACCCGTCCGGTACGACTCGTCCGAAACGCCGTCAGTACCATGTCACACCCTATGGAGGGACCCGCAGATGACCACTTCCGCGCGCTCGACCGGCACCGGCACCGGCAACCGCACCGGCAACCGCCCCTGGCGCGGTGTCCTCGTCGCCACCGCGCTCCCCCTCCGCGACGATCTGTCCGTGGACTACGACAAGTACGCCGAGCACTGCGCCTGGCTGGTCGAGAACGGCTGTGACGGTGTCGTGCCGAACGGCTCCCTCGGCGAGTACCAGGTACTGACGCCCGAGGAGCGGGCGCGGGTCGTGGAGACGGCCGTCTCGGCGATCGGCGGCTCGCGGGTGATGCCGGGGGTCGCCGCGTACGGCTCCGCCGAGTCCCGCCGCTGGGCCGAGCAGGCGCGGGACGCGGGCTGCGCGTCGGTGATGCTGCTCCCGCCGAACGCCTACCGCGCCGACGAGCGTTCGGTGCTGGCGCACTACGCGGAGGTCGCGCAGGCGGGCCTGCCCGTCGTGGCGTACAACAACCCCATCGACACCAAGGTCGACCTGGTCCCGGAACTGCTGGCGAAGCTGCACGGCGAGGGGTACATCCGGGCCGTGAAGGAGTTCTCCGGGGATGTGCGCCGGGCCTACCAGCTGGCCGAACTCGCCCCTGAACTGGACCTGTTGATCGGCGCCGACGACGTGCTGCTGGAGCTCGCGCTGGCGGGCGCCAAGGGCTGGGTCGCCGGTTACCCGAACGCGCTGCCCGCGGCGACCGTGGAGCTGTACCACGCGGCGGTGGACGGGGACCTCGCGACGGCGAAGGGACTGTACGAGCAGTTGCACCCGTTGCTGCGCTGGGACTCGAAGGTCGAGTTCGTGCAGGCCATCAAGCTGTCCATGGACATCGTGGGCCGGCACGGCGGGCGCTGCCGACCGCCGCGCGTGGAGCTGCTGCCGGAGCAGGAGGCCGTGATCCGGTCCGCCACCGAGAAGGCCGTCGCCGCGGGGCTCGCGTGACGCGCGCGGAAGCGGAAGGAGCGCGGGAGAAGGAGAACGGTCATGCGCAGCAAGCTCGTCCTGCACGCCGTCGACTCGCACACGGAGGGCATGCCGACCCGGGTGATCACCGGCGGGATCGGCGCCATCCCCGGTGCGACCATGAACGAACGGCGGCTGTGGTTCCGTGAACACCGGGACGACGTCAAGCAGTTGCTGATGAACGAGCCGCGCGGGCACGCGGCGATGAGCGGTGCGATCCTCCAGCCGCCGACCCGCCCCGACTGCGACTGGGGTGTGGTCTACATCGAGGTCTCCGGCTATCTGCCCATGTGCGGCCACGGCACGATCGGGGTGGCGACGGTCCTCGTCGAGACCGGCATGGTCGAGGTCGTCGAGCCGGTCACCACCATCCGTCTCGACACCCCGGCCGGGCCCGTCGTCGCCGAGGTGGCCGTGGAGGACGGCGCGGCGAAGGCGGTCACCCTCCGGAACGTGCCGTCGTTCTCCGTCGGCCTCGACCGCCGGATCACCCTGGCCGACGGGCGGACCGTCACCTACGACCTGGCGTACGGCGGGAACTTCTACGCCATCCTGCCGCTGGAGGAGTTCGGGCTGCCCTTCGACCGCTCCCGCAAGGACGACATCCTCCGCGCGGGCCTCGACCTGATGGACGCCATCAACGCCGAGGAGGAACCCGTCCACCCCGAGGACCCGTCCATCCACGGCGTGCACCACGTCCATCTGTACGCGCCCGGCGCCACCGCCCGGCACTCACGGCACGCGATGGCCATCCACCCCGGCTGGTTCGACCGCTCGCCCTGCGGTACGGGCACCAGTGCGCGCATGGCGCAACTGCACGCGCGGGGCGAACTGCCGCTGCGCGCCGAGTTCGTGAACGAGTCCTTCATCGGCACCCGGTTCACCGGACGGCTCCTCGGCGAGACCGAGGTGGCCGGGGTCCCTGCCGTGCTGCCCAGTTTCACGGGCCGCGCCTGGATCACCGGCACGGCCCAGTACCTGCTCGACCCGACCGACCCGTTCCCCTCCGGATTCGTCCTCTAGGATTCCGGGCTCCAGGACTCCAGGAGAGACCGCATGTCCCCCATGGCCCCACAGCGCACCGGTGCCACCTCACCGGCACCGGGCGCCGCTCCCCCGGCGCCCGCCCTGCCGGTGCTCGGCGGCAAGAAGAGCAGCTACCGGGAACGGGTCGCCGACGCGTTGCGGGCCGCGCTGATCGCCGGTGAGCTGCGGCCGGGCCAGGTGTACTCCGCGCCCGCGCTCGCCGCCCGCTTCGGTGTCTCGGCCACACCGGTCCGCGAGGCCATGCTGGACCTGGCCAAGGAAGGCCTGGTCGACACCGTGCCCAACAAGGGCTTCCGGGTCACCGCCGTGACCGAGAAGCAGCTCGACGAGTACACCCAGATCCGCTCGCTGATCGAGATCCCGACCACCGTCGGCCTGGCCCGGACCGCCGACCCCGTCTCCCTGGAGGCGCTGCGGCCCGCCGCGCGGGAGATCGTGGCCGCCGCGGCCGCCGGGGACCTCATCGCGTACGTGGAGGCCGACACCCGCTTCCACCTCGGTCTGCTGGCCCTCGCGGGCAACGCTCATCTGGTCGAGGTGGTGGGCGACCTGCGTAAACGCTCCCGGCTGTACGGGCTGACCGCGCTCGTCGAAGCGGGCCGTCTCCTGGCGTCCGCGCAGGAGCACCTGGAACTCCTCGACGCCCTGCTCGACCGCGACGAGGCCGCCGTCCAAGCGGTGATGACCCGCCACCTCGGGCACGTCCGGGGCCAGTGGGCCGCCCATGGCTGAGCGGCGGACGACACGGGTGCGCCGCATGTGATCGGCGCTACGCCCACACCAGGTGACGTTGAAAGTATGATCGGCCAATGTCTGACATGACCGAAACCACGCCTGGCTGGCTGACGTCCGACGAACTCGAATCGGCGCGCGCCCGTATGCCGATCCTGTACGTCGAGGCCGTGCCCGTGCGCGTCGACGACAGCGGCGAAGTGACCAGCATCGGCCTGCTGCTGCGCATCGGCCCGGACGGAACGGTCAGCCGCACGCTGGTGTCCGGCCGCGTGATGCACCACGAGCGGGTACGCGACGCGCTCCTGCGCCATCTGGAGAAGGACCTCGGCCCGGTGGCACTGCCCCGAGTCCCGGCCTCGCTTCAGCCCTTCACGGTCGCCGAGTACTTCCCGACGCAGGGCATCACGCCGTTCCACGATCCCCGGCAGCACGCGGTGGCGCTCGCGTACATCGTCCCCGTGTCCGGCGACTGCCGTCCTCGGCAGGACGCGCTCGACCTGGTGTGGTTCAGCCCGCAGGAGGCCGCGTCGCCGTCGGTCCAGAGCGAGATGCCGGGCGGCCAGGGAGTCCTGTTGAAGCAGGCTCTCGCCCACGTCGGCTGCGTGTCCTAGGCGGTGTCCGACACCTGAGGCAGTGAACCCCGGCGGCACCTCGTCCCTGTGTCGCCGGGCGTCCCTGTGTCGCCGGGCGTCCCTGTCCCCGGGCGTGACTCACCGGCCACACCGGCCGTCCGGGACACCGCCGGCAGTCCGCGGCTCCTTCGGCCCTCCGAAACGCCGACGGTCCGGATGTTCGGACATTCGGCCTCCGCCCCTTAGGGTCAACGCCGTTGCTCCGCAAGGAGCTTGACGGTGGGTCCCACGGGGCCGGGGAGGCGCCATATGCATCACGACGGACTGATACGGCCGCTGCCGGAGCTGCTGAAGGCGCATGCCGAGCGGTCGCCGTCCCGCGTTGCCTTCGCCGACGACGCACGGACCGTGACCTACGCGGAGTTGGAGCGGCGCACCGGACGACTCGCCGCGTATCTCGCGCGGACCGGCCTGGGGCGCGGCGAGCGGGTCGCGATCTGCCTGGGCAACCGTGTCGAGATGGTCGAGGCCGTGCTCGCCGCCGTCCGGGCCGGTGCCGTGGGCGTCCCCCTCAACCCCCGTTCCTCCGACGCCGAACTCGCCCATTTCCTGCGGGACAGCGGCGCCTCCGTCGTCGTCACCGACCCGGCGCGGCTCGCACGTCTGCACCGGACGATTCCGGCCGCCGACGCGCCCGGTCCGCGCGTGCTGCTGACGGGGCCGGGCACGGTCCCGGCGGACGCCCCGGAGGGCACGGTTCTCCTCGACGCCGTCGCCGGGGCGGACGCGCCCGGTCAGGACCCGCCCCGGGACGATCTCGGTCTCGACGAGCCGGCCTGGATGCTCTACACCTCCGGTACGACGCACCGCCCCAAGGGCGTGGTGTCGACCCAGCGGGCCGCCCTGTGGTCGGTGGCCGCCTGTTACGCGCCGATCTTCGGTCTCTCTCCGGAGGACCGGCTGCTGTGGCCCCTGCCGCTGTTCCACAGTTTCGGGCACTCCCTGGCGATCCTCGGCGTCACCGCCGTCGGCGCGAGCGCCCGCGTCACCGGTGATCTCCTGCCCCCCGACGGACTGTGGCGCGAACTGCACCACCCGCACGGGGCTCTCGGCGGTCCCTACACCGTGCTGGCCGGGGTGCCCGCGGTGTACCACCGGCTGCTGGCGTCGGCGGACGGCGCGGCGCTGCCGGTGGGGCTCCGCACGTGTCTGGTGGCGGGCGCGCCCAGTTCCCCGGCGCTGCGCCGCGAGGTCGAGCAGGCGTTGGGGGCGCGGTTGCTCGACGCGTACGGCAGCACAGAGACGTGCGGGATGATCGCGGTGAACCGGCCGGACGGGCCGACGGTCGACGGTTCCTGCGGGCCTCCGATCCCCGGAGTGGACGTACGCGTCGTCGAGCCGGGGAGCGGCAACGACGTCACCGACGGGGGCGAGGGGGAGATCTGGGTCCGCGGGCCCGGTCTGATGACGGGCTACCACCAGCGGCCCGAGGCCACAGGGTCGGCCCTGGTGAACGGCTGGTACCGGACCGGTGACCTCGGCCGCCGGGTCGAGCACGGCCATCTCCGCCTCACCGGGCGGGTCAGCGAACTGATCATCCGCGGTGGCGAGAACATCCACCCCACCGAGGTCGAACAGGCCCTGCTGCACTGCCCCGGAGTGACGGACGCCGTGGTCGTCGGCCGACCGCACGACGTGCTGGGCGAGGTGCCGGTGGCGTACGTGGTCCCCGGACCGGACGGGTTCGATCCCCGGCGGGTGCTGGCGGTGTGCCGCGCCCGGCTCGCCGAGTACAAGCTGCCCGTGGAGTTCCATGAGATCGCTGCGGTGCCACGGACGGCCTCCGGCAAGATCGCCCGGCACGCCGTCGCGGCAGCGCCGGTGGCGGCGGAGGCCACGGCCGGGGCCGCCGCCGAGTCACCGGCCGGGCGGCTCGGCGCGCCTTCGGCGGTCTCCCCCTCGGAGGCCCCGCCCCCGGCGACCTCGCCTCAGGCGATCCCGGCGGCCGACGGGGCCTTGCGGCGGCGGCTGTTGTCGCTGCCCCCGGAGGGGCGGGAGCGGGCGCTCAGGGAGGCGGTGCTCGCCGAGACGGCCGAGGCGTGCGGGGGCGGGCCGGGCGAACTCCTCGCCGCCGAGGCGCCGTTCACCGATCTTGGGCTGACGTCCGTGGGCGCCGTCGCGCTCATCGAGCGGCTGGGCGCGGCGACCGGGCTGAGGCTCCCGGCCACGCTGGTCTTCGACCGTCCCAGCCCCGCCGAACTCGCTCGGTCCCTGCACCGCGCCCTCTTCGGCGCGACGTCGGCCACCGCGCCGGGGACCGGCGGGGCCACCGAGGACGAGAACGAGGACGAGGACGACCCGGTGGTCGTCGTCGCCATGGGCTGCCGCTACCCCGGTGACGTGTACTCGCCGGAGGACCTGTGGCGGCTCGTCTCCGAGGGCCGGGACGCCACCTCCGGCTTCCCGACCGACCGGGGCTGGGACCTGGCCGCCCTCTACGACCCGGACCCCGACCGCGTCGGCACCTCGTACACCCGGCGGGGCGGATTCCTGCACCGGGCCGCCGAGTTCGACGCGGGTCTGTTCGGGATCGCGCCGCGGGAGGCGCTGGCAATGGATCCGCAGCAGCGGCTGCTGCTGGAGACCTCCTGGGAGGTGTGGGAGCGGGCCGGGATCGCCCCGGCCGCCGTGCGCGAGAGCGACACCGGGGTGTTCGTCGGCATGATGCACGCCGACTACTCGGCGCGTTTCGTCCACCACGAGCTGGAGGCGCATCTGGGGCTGGGCACGTCCGGCAGTGTGGCGGCGGGCCGGATCTCGTACGTGTACGGTCTGCGCGGGCCGTCGATCACGATCGACACCGCCTGCTCCTCCTCCCTGGTGGCCCTGCACTGGGCGGCCGCGGCGCTGCGGTCGGGCGAGTGCTCCCTGGCGCTGGCCGGCGGGGTCACGGTGATGGCGACACCGAAGCCGTTCACGGCGTTCAGCCGGCAGCGGGGGCTCTCCCCCGAGGGCCGCTGCAAGTCGTTCTCGGCGGCGGCGGATGGCACCGCCTGGGCTGAGGGCGTCGGGCTGGTGCTGCTGGAACGGCTCTCCGACGCCCGGCGGCACGGGCACCCCGTCCTGGCCGTGCTGCGCGGCTCCGCCGTCAACTCCGACGGCGCGTCCAACGGACTCACCGCGCCCAACGGCCAGGCCCAGCGGCGTCTGATCGAGCGGGCGTTGGCCGATGGAGGGCTCCGTCCGGCCGATGTCGACGTGGTGGAGGCCCATGGCACGGGCACCACGCTGGGCGACCCCGTCGAGGCGGGTGCCCTGCTCGCCGCGTACGGGCAGGACCGCGAGGAGCCGTTGTGGCTGGGGTCGGTCAAGTCGAACCTCGGGCACACACAGGCGGCCGCCGGGGTCGCCGGGGTCATCAAGATGGTGCAGGCCATGCGGCACGGGGAGATGCCCCGCACCCTGCACGCCGAGACACCCTCACCGCATGTCGACTGGGCCTCCGGGAAGGTGGAGCTGCTCACCGCCGCCCGGCCGTGGCCGTCCACCGCGGGCCGGCCGCGACGGGCCGGCGTGTCCGCGTTCGGAATCGGCGGAACCAACGCGCACGTGATCGTGGAGGAGCCGCCGGACGCGCCTCGCTCAGGCGCCGAGGAGCCGTCCGACGCTCCCCGCTCGGGCGCCGGGGAGCCGTCCGGTACTGCCCGGTCGGGCGTCGAGAAGCCGTCCGGCGCGGCGGGAGGCGGAGGGGCCCCCGACTCCGGTGCCGAGGCACCGCCGTCTCATCCGGACGACCGCCTGGTTGCGCGGCCACCGGTCGCGCCCGGCGTCGCCGCCCACCGTGTCCCCTGGCTGCTCGCCGGGGCTGACGCGGGTGCGCTACGCGCCCAAGCACGCCGTCTCGCCGACCATCTGACCGCGCGGCCCGAACTGTCGCCGGCCGACGTCGGTGTCTCCCTGACCGTGACGCGCTCGGCGTCGACGCACCGGGCGATGGTCCCGCCGGGTGAACGGGCCCGGATGCTGGCCGGGTTGGAGACGCTGGCTGTTGGAGCCGGGGAAGCTGTCGGAGCCGCGGGCACCACCGGTTTCGCGGCCGGCACCGGTGGCGGTACCGGGAGCGGCACCGCCGTCACCGGTACGGAACAGGCCGTCGCCGACCCCGCTCTCCGTACGGCCTTCCTGTTCACCGGCCAGGGAGCCCAACGTGCCCGCATGGGAGCCGAGTCGCGGTCGGCGTACCCCGTCTTCGCCTCGGCTCACGACAAGGTGTGCCGGGCGCTGGAGGGCCGCCTCGACGTACCCCTCGACGTGGTGCTCTCCGCCGCTCCGGGCACCCTGGAGGCCTCTCTGCTCGACCGTACGGACTTCACCCAGGCGGGGCTGTTCGCCTTCGAGGTCGCGCTGTTCCGGCTGCTGGAGTCCTGGGGTGTGCGCCCCGACTACCTGGCCGGGCACTCCGTCGGCGAGCTGACCGCCGCCCATGTCGCCGGTGTCATGGACCTCGACGACGCGGCGGCCCTCGTCGCGGCGCGCGGCAGGCTGATGCAAGGACTGCCGGAAGGCGGCGCGATGGTCGCGCTGCACGCCACGGAGGACGAAGTCCTCGCTGCCCTGCCCGACTTCGAGGACACACCCGGCGCAGCCCCCGGAAGCCACGTGAGCGCCGTCTCGACGCGGGGGCCGCGCCCGGTGGCGATCGCCTCCGTGAACGGGCCGCGCTCGGTGGTGATCTCCGGTGCGCGGGACGCGGTGCTCGCCGTGGCGGCCGGGTTCGAGGCCAGGGGCCGCCGGACCGTACGGCTGCGGGTGGACCACGCCTTCCACTCACCGCTCGTGGAGCCGATGCTCGACGACTTCCGCCGGGCCGCCGAGAAGGTGACCTTCAGGCCGCCCCGGATCCCCGTCGTCTCGGCGGTCACCGGCCGCCTCGCCGAGGCCGGGGAGTTGTGCTCACCCGAGTACTGGGTGCGGCATGCCCGGCTGCCCGTCCGGTTCGCCGACACCGTGCGGTGGCTGGGCGACAACGGGGTGTCGGCCTTCCTGGAGGTCGGGCCTCACCCGGCGCTCATCACGTCCGCCGAGGACTGCCTGACCGGCTCCGAGAACGGCACCGCTTCCCTCTTCACCGCCGCCACGCGCGCCGGTGAGCCCGAACCGGAGACGCTGCTGTCGGCCGTGGCCCGGCTCCATGTGCGCGGAGCCCGCGTCGACTGGCCCACCGTGTTCGAGCGCACCGGAGCACGCCGTGTGGAGTTGCCGACGTACGCCTTCCAACGGCAGCGGTACTGGCTGGACGCGCCCCGGCTCCCGGTCCACGCGCCGGAGGGCGACGGGCACCCGCTGCTCGGGCCCGCGTTCACGGTGCCGGACACCGGCCGGACCGTGCTCTCCGGGCGCCTCTCCGCCACGGCGCAGCCCTGGCTCGGCGACCATGTGATCGGCGGGACCGTCCTCGTGCCGGCGACGGCGTTCGTCGAGCTGGCCGTCCGGGCGGGCGACGAGGTCGGCTGCGACACCCTCGACGAGTTGGTGGTCCTGACGCCCCTGCCCCTGACACCGGGGACCGGCGTGCCCGTCCAGGTCGTGGTGGGCGCCCCGGACGACTCCGGACGGCGGACGGTCGACATCCACGCCCGCCCCGACGCCGCCGCCGACGGCCCCGACCTCACCTGGACCCGGCACGCGACCGGGCTGTTGACCCGCACGGCCTCCGCGTCCGCGCCGACGGACGCTGACAGTCTCACGGAGTGGCCGCCCCGAGGCGCCGCCGAGATCGACCTCACCGATGCCTACGACACCCTCGCGGACGACGGCCTCGCCTACGGTCCCGCCTTCCGGGGCGTACGGACGGCCTGGCGGCTCGGTGACGAGCTGTACGCCGAAGTCCGCCTGAACGGGCGTGAGTTGGACGAGGCAGACCGCTTCGGCCTCCACCCCGCCCTGCTCGACGCGGCGGCACACGCCGCACTGCTCACCGCGGAAGCAGGAGCGGGGGCGGAGCCGGAGGCCACCATCCACGTGCCGTTCGCCTGGACCGGTGTGCGTCTGCACGCTTCCGGCGCGACGGAACTACGGGTACGGGTGCGTCGGACGGCCACGGACGCGGTCGCGTTGACGCTGGCCGACGCGACGGGCCGCCCGGTGGCCCGCGTGGACTCCCTGACCATGCGGCAGCTTCCCGCCGGTACCGCCGACGCGGCGCTCGACGTGGCGCGACGGGCACTGTGGCGACCCGACTGGGTGACCGTCGAGCACACCGCCGTCACCGGCACGGAGACCACGACCGGCACCGGCACCGGCCCTACCGTCGCACCGAACACCACCGTCGTCACCGCTGTCACCTCGACGACCGACGCCGAGACACCCCCGGCCGCCGTGCGTCTGCTGACCGCCCGGGTGCTGCGTGCCCTGCAGGACTGGCAGGACGACCCGGAGGCATCCGGCTCGCGCCTCGTGGTGGTCACGCGGGACGCCACCGCGCCGGAACCGGACCTCGCTGGTGCGGCCGTATGGGGTCTGGTGCGCACCGCTCAGGCGGAGCTGCCCGGACGTGTCGTGCTGGTCGACACGGACGGCCGCCCCGAGTCCGAGCGGCTGCTGGCCGCCGCGGTGGCCACGGGCGAACCTCAACTGTCCATACGGGAAGGGAGAATGAGGGCTCCGCGGCTGGTGCCGGCGGTAGGGACGGCAGCCGCCGACCTCCGTGAGCCGTCCGGGCCGAGCCCCTTCGACCCCGACCGGACCGTGCTGATCACCGGCGGCACCGGCGCGCTGGGCTCCGAACTCGCCCGCCATCTCGTCGCCTCGCACGGTGTACGACATCTGCTGCTCACCTCCCGTCGGGGCCCGGACGCACCCGGTGCCGCGGAACTTCGGGCTTCGCTGGAGGAGTTGGGCGCCGAAGTGACGATCGCGGCCTGCGACATGGCGGACCCGGTCGCGCAGGCCGAGGTGGTCAGGTGCTGTGAGCCCGCCCTGGGCGCCGTGGTGCACGCGGCCGGGATCCTGGACGACGGCGTCCTGGCGGGGCTGACGCCCGAACGGATGGCGGCGGTGCTGGGGCCCAAGGCGGACGCGGCCTGGCGGCTGCACGAACTGACCCGGGATCTGGAGCTGTCGGCGTTCATCCTGTTCTCGTCGGCGTCCGGTCTGCTGGGCCGCCCCGGCCAGGGCAACTACGCGGCGGCGAACAGCGTCCTCGACGCCCTCGCCCAGCGTCGCGCCGCCCAGGGGCTGCCCGCGCTGTCCCTGGAGTGGGGCCCCTGGGAGCACGACGCAGGCATGGCGTCTGCGCTGCCCAGGGAGGCCCAGCTCAGGGAGGCGGCGACGCGGAGCGGTGACGTGCTGCGCGCCCTCTCCGTACGGGACGGCCTGGCACTCTTCGACGCGGCGGTACGCGACGGTGGACCCGTCCTGGCGCCCATGCGGCTGGACCGGGGCGCCCTGCGGTCCGCGCGAGGCCCGCTGCCCCCACCCCTGCGGGGGCTGTCGCGTCCCCGTCGGCCGGTGGCCGAGGCGAGCGCGGCCTCGGACTCGGGCTTGGGGGCGGGCACGGGAACGGGGGCCGGGGCATCCGCCGACGCCCCGGAGATGCTGGAGCCGGGCGCCTGGCGGACGTTCCTGGCCGAACTGCCCTCCGCCCGGCGCGCGGAGGCGCTCACCGAGCTGATGCGGGCGGACGTGGCCGCCGTGCTCGGGTATCCGAGCGCCGACGCTCTGCCCGTCGGCAGGACCTTCGACGAGCTTGGCTTCGACTCGCTGATGGCGGTGCAGGTCCGCAACCGGCTCAGCCTGGCGCTGCGGCTCCGGCTCTCCGCAGCCGTGGTGTTCGAGCACCCCACGGCCGACGGCCTGGCCCGCCATGTGCTGGACCTCCTCGACGACCTCCCGGAGCCGCCGACGGCCGCCGGGGAGCCCGATGCGCCGACGCGGACGGCACCCAGTGCGCCCCCCGGTCCGGCACCCGGCGCGAACCTCGGTACGGCATCCCGTGCGGCCCCCGCTACGAACCCCGACCCGGCCCCCGTCAGGACGCCGGAGGCGACTCCCGGAACGGCGCTCCCCGGCAGCCCCGAGCCGTCGAGCGCACGCCCCGTGCAGAGCCTCTCCTCCCTCTACCGGCGGGTGTGCGAGGCGGGTCAGGTGGTCGCCGCGATGCACATGCTGGTCACCGCGTCGTGGGCCGTACCGACGTTCGACGCGTCCGGTGCCCGGCGGCACGCGCTGCCGCCGCTGCGGCGGGCCGTGGGCTCCGGTGACGACCCGGTCGTGGTGTTCCTCGACGGCTACCACCCCTCCTTCCCCGGGCCGGGCGGCGCGGCCGCCGCCTTCCACGACTGCCTCCGGGGCGACCTGGACGTGTGGGAGGTACGGCATCCCGGTGTCGACGAGGGTCCGGCCGTACCGGACGACCTGGGGACCCTGGCCCGTACGCACGCCGAGACGGTGCTGCGGCTGGTGGGCGACCGGCCTTTCGTGGTCGTCGGCTCGTCCACCGGAGGCGCCGTCGCACACCTCGTGACCGGGCGGCTGGAGACCATGGGGGCGGCCCCGGTCGGCCTGGTCCTGCTGGACACGTACCGCGTCGACCGGGACAACCGCGGCACGGAGTGGCTGCTGGCGCTGCCTGCCGCCCTCGCCCCGAGGCTGACCGGGGGCCCGTCGACCGGGGACGACGACAGCGCCGTCGCCGCGATGGGCGCGTACACGCGCATGTTCATGGACTGGGAGCCCGAACCCGTCGCCGCCCCGACCCTGCTGGTCCGGGCCACGCAGCCGACGCCGCGGATGGCGGCGGGCGCCGACGGGGAAGACTGGCGGACGTCGTGGCCGCTGCCGCACGACACGGTCGACGTCCCCGGCGACCACTTCTCGCTCACCAGGGAACACGCCCCGGCCACGGTGGCGGCCGTCCGCGCCTGGCTCCGCTCGCTCGACCGTACGGACGTCGCAGCCCCACGGCCGCAGAGCACCCTGTCGGGACCGACCCCCGCCGCCCCTCCCCCGCCTCCCCCGTCCATCCCCGCCCCCGCCGCCCCGCCGGTGTCGACCCCTGAAGGAGACCAGTGACTGTCACGCGATCCGAGACGCCGTCGGAGGAGTTCGATGTGATCGTCGTGGGCGGGGGCCCGGCCGGGTCCACCGTCGCGTCGGCCGTCGCGCTGCGCGGCCACCGGGTGCTCCTGCTGGACCAGCAGACCTTCCCCCGCTACCAGATCGGGGAGTCGCTGCTGCCGTCGACGGTGCACGGGGTGTGCCGCATCCTGGGTGTCGAGGACGAGGTGGCGCGGGCCGGGTTCAAGCTCAAGCGCGGCGGGACGTTCCGCTGGGGCCGCAACCGGGACCCGTGGCAGTTCTCCTTCGCGCTGTCCCCGCGGCTGTCCGACCCGACGTCGTTCGCCTACCAGGTCGAGCGGAACCGTTTCGACGCGATCCTGCTGGACAACGCCCGCCGGGTCGGCGTGGACGTACGGGAGGGCTGCCGGGTCTCGGACGTCGTCGCCGACGAGGAGCGGGTGCGGGGTGTGCTCTGGACCGGGCCGGACGGCGGGACCCGCGAGGCGCGGGCCCGGTACGTCGTGGACGCCTCGGGCAACACCAGCCGGATCCACCCGCACGTCGGCGGGAAGCGGACGTACTCCGACTTCTTCCGGAACATCGCCGTGTTCGGGTACGTGGCCGGGGGCAGGCGGCTGCCGAAGCCGAACGACGGCAACATCTTCTGCGCCACCTTCGACGAGGGCTGGATCTGGTACATCCCGCTGCGGGACGAACTGACCAGTGTGGGCGCGGTGGTGAGCCGGGAGCACGCGGCGGCGGTCCAGGGCGATCCGACGGCGGCCTGGCGGCGGCTGATCGACTCGTGCCCCGAGATACGGGACCTCGTCGACGGCGCCCCGCAGGCCGGCGAGGCCCCCTACGACGAGGTCCGGGTGCGCAAGGACTGGTCGTACTGGAAGACCCGGCTGTGGCGGCCGGGCATGGTGCTGGTCGGCGACGCGGCCTGCTTCGTCGACCCGGTGCTGTCGTCCGGTGTGCACCTGGCCACGTACGGGTCCCTGCTGGCGGCCCGGGCGATCAACAGCACGCTCGACGGCACCCTCGACGAGGCCCGCTGCTTCGGGGAGTTCGAGGCCCGCTACCGGCACGAGTACGGGCTGTTCTACGAGTTCCTGATGTCGTTCTACGACCTGCACCAGGACGAGCGGTCGTACTTCTGGAAGGCCCGCAAGGTCACCAACGTCGGCGCGACGGAGCTGGAGGCGTTCGTGGAGCTGGTGGGCGGGCTGGCGTCCGGGGACGCGGCGCTCGCCGCGCCCGCCGAGGCGGGTGCGCGGCTGACCGCCGCCTCCTCGGACCTCGACCGGGTCGTGGGCCGTCTCCCCGACTCCGACGGCCACCGCAATCCGCTGTACGAGTCGACGGCGTTCCGGCAGACCTTCCACGAGGGAGCGGTGCTCCAGGAGCGCGGTCTCCTCGGCGGGCCGCTGGAGGAGGAGGCGCCGCTGCGGCCCGGCGGTCTGGTGACGTCGGAGGACGGCCTGGGGTGGGCCGACGCCGCGACCTGACGGGGCGGCCCCTCAGGGAGTGCGGGCGCGACACGGCCGCGCACCCTCAGCGGCGGCCCTCAGGGGGTGCGGGCGAGATACGGCCGGTGCAGATGCCGGTTCAGCCGGGTCGCGGCGGGCGCGGCCAGCTCGTTCGCCGTGTCGCGTGCGACGGCGGCGCGGCCGGCCTCGCCGACTGTTTCGGCGAGCCGGGCCTGGCCCAGCCAGTTGTAGGGGCTGTGCGGACTCAGTCCGGCGCGCTCCCCGAGGAGCCGGCCGGCCAGGTCGGCGCGTCCGGCGCGCAGGGCCGACTCCAGGAGGGTGCGCTGGACGGCGTCCCGCTGCGCGTGGCTGCCGCCGAAGGTGTGCACGCGGCGGCGGAGCGGCCACAGCAGGTCGACCACCGTCTCGTGGTCCCCCCGGACGTACGCGACCAGCGCCTCGCCGACCGGCAGCCCGATCTCGGCGGTCATCACGTGGTTGGTGGTCCGGTGGGCGTCGTGGTGTTCCAGCCAGCGGCGCCGTTCGGCGAGGAACGCGTCAGCCTCGGCCAGTCGGCCCGCACCGGCGAACGCCATGACGGCGTGCACGTCGTTGAAGGCGTAGTACGGCGGGTCGGCGCGGGCCGCCCAGGCGTCGGCGAGGGCCTGCCAGCGCGCGTCCTGGTCGAGGTCGGCGAGGAGGAACCGCCACAACAGGGAGGCGGCGTCGAGGAGTTCCATGACGAACCCGCTGGAGTCCTTGTGGTGCAGTACGGCGTCGTAGATCCGGGTGGCCGTGTCGATGTCGCCGGCCTCCAACGCGTAGAGGGCGTAGTGCCACCAGCTGTGCACGGTCAGGAGGGTGCCGCTCGCCCAGTCGTCGAGTCGCGCGTCGAGGTAGTCGATGCCGTCGGCGAACCGGCCGCGCATCTCGTGGACGTGGACGACGGCGTGGATGGCCCAGACGTCACGGGGGTTCCGCTCCACGGCGGCCAGGGCGACCTCCTGAGCGCGGTCGTAGTGTCCGGACTCCTCCAGCCCGAACGCGTACATGCCCATCAGGGGCCCCCGGTGGGGGTCGTCGTGGTCCCAGGCCGGGAGGGCCCCGCCGATCCGGTCCCGCAGCCGGGTCGCGTCGCCGCTGAAGAAGTCCAGTTGGTGGCCGACGGCGAGGGCCAGCGGGTCGCGGGGGTGCTCCACGACGAGTTCTTCGAGGACGTGGGCCGCCGTGCCCATGTCGCCGCCGAGCCAGGCCTCCGCCGCCGCGAGGTGCATGCGTTCCCGGCGGGGCAGCGCCGAGCGGTCCAGGTCGGCGGCGTACGCGGTGAAGCGGCGGCGGGCCTCGGCGGCGTCGCGCGGCTCGGTGCCCAGCACGCCCAGGTAGGCGGAGAACGCCTGGGCGAGCGGTGCCGTGGGGGATGCCGCGACGGCGTCGGCGACCGCGGTGGGGAACTCGGGGCGGAAGAACAGCAGCCCCTCCACGGCCCGGTCCAGATGCGCCGCACCCTCGGCGGTGCACTCGAACAGGGGGTTGCCGTACCGATCCGTCACCATGGCAGCTCCACTCCGGCGCGTGTGCGGTGGGGGTTGGCTCACCCCCCGGGCGGCGCGGGGGCCGCGCCACCCCCATCAAAGCGAGCGGCGCTCCGTCCGGTCCACCGGGAACACGCGGAGCGACGCGACCCGCCACCGTGCGCCCCCGGTCGGCGCCGGTCGACCGACGGCCGGCGGACGGCCGGGGCAGGGTGTGCCTGCCGTCCGAGGGGAACCCTGTGGGTGTCCCCCTCCCGGTTCCGCACGTCGCATGCGCCAACGGCACGGTCGCCACCGTGCGCGGCGCCCCGCGCCCCGCGGGCACCCCGGCGTGAACCCGTCGCCGGACGGCGCCTCCCGGACCTCAGGATGGCGGAGACCAGGGCGCATCCCCGGGCTTAAAGGGACATTCGCCGGGAAATGATGATCCCCGAACGGCTGTGTGAGGCCTGCCGGTACTCCACGACCGCGGCGGTCCTCGACTGCCGGGAGCCGCCATCGCCGGTGCACACCAGAGGGGGCCGCCTGCCGTGCGTACGCCTTTGTATCTGCGACCACGACTGGAACCACCGCTCGACGCGTTACTGGAAGCCGCGCCCTTCCTGCACATGCTCGCCGACTCGCTCGGCTCACCGCTCAACGTGCTGTTGCCCGACCGGATCGCGGAGAACGCGGCCGGCTTCCGCGCCGTCTACCGCGACCACCGTCTCGGCGGCCGGGTGTACTACGCGCACAAGGCCAACCAGGCGCACAGCCTGGTGCGTCGGCTGACGGCGACCGACCCGGCCGCGGTGGGTGTCGACGTCGCCTCGCTGGGCGAGCTGCGGCACGCGCTGGAGTGCGGCTTCACCCCCGACCGGATCATGGCCACCGGGCCCAAGGACCCCGAGTTCCTGTGGCTGGCCGCCCGCACCGGCGCCCGCGTCAACCTCGACTCCCCCGCCGAGCTGGACCAACTGGCCGCCCTGGTGCGGAAGTACGACCTGCCGCGCGTCGATGTCCTGCTGCGGCTGTCCGAGTTCGAGTCGTCCCCGTCCGCGGCGTCGGGCACCCGGGTCCTCTTCCGGCGCAGCCGCTTCGGCTCGCCCGTGCGCGAGGTGGACTTGCTGGTGGACGCGGTCGAACGGCACGCGGACGCGGTCCGGTTGACGGGGGTCGCCTACCACCTGGACACCACCGGCATCGCGGAGAAGGCCGTCGCGCTGGAGACCTGCGTCGCCGTCATGGACGCGTGCCGCGCCCGCGGCCTGGACCCGCGGGTCATCGACATCGGCGGCGGCTTCGGCGTCGGGTACGTCGCCGACGCCGCCCAGTGGGAGCGCTACACCACCGAGCTGGCCGAGGCCGTGCTCGGCGCCCGCCCCGCCCTGACGTGGCGGGGCCACGGCTACGGGCTGCGCAACGAGGGCGGCACCCTGCGCGGGGCACCGGCGCTCTACCCGGCCCACCGCCCCACCGCGGGCCCCGGCTACCTCGACGAACTGCTCCGCCACCCCGCCCCCGCCTCGGGCCGCCCGGCGGCCACCCTGCTCCTGGAGCACCTCTACGACCTGGCCGTCGAGCCGGGCAGGGCCCTGGTCGACCAGTGCGGGCTGACGCTGGCGCGGGTCCTCGACGTACGCCGGGCCGACGCGGACTCGGGCGGCCTGCTGGTGCGGCTCGGCATGAACGCCGGTGACGTCAGCCTGGAGGAGCACGGGGTGCTCGTCGACCCGGTCCTCGTCCCCCGCCCGGGAGCGCCCACGGACGCCGACGAGGGGCCGGTGGGGGTCTATCTCGCGGGCAACCTCTGCCTGGAGGCCGATCTGATCACCCGCCGCGAGGTCCACCTGCCCCGGCCGCCGTCCGTGGGCGACCTGTTGGCGTTCGCCAACACCGCCGGATACGCGATGGACTTCCACGCCCACCGTGCGCAGCGGCAGCCGCTCGCCCGCACGGTCGCCGTCACCCGGGAGCGGGACTCCTGGAGGTGGCGTCTCGACGAGGAGTACTGGCCGATCACGGAAGCGGGTGGACCGGTTTCATGAGGTACGACAACATCACGGAGGCCATCGGCAACACGCCGCTGGTGCGGATCGACCCGGCCGTGCACGGTCTGCGCCACATCGACCTGTACGCCAAGCTGGAGATGCTCAATCCGTTCGGCTCGGTGAAGGACCGGGCCGCCTGGCACATGGCCGGGCCCGATCTGGCCTCGGCGGCGGAACGCGGCGCGACGGTCGTGGAGCTGTCGAGCGGCAACACCGCCAAGGCCCTGGCCCTGCTCGCGGGAATGCACGGGCTGCGCTTCAAGAGCGTCACCAACCGGATGCGGGTGCCAGAGATCAAGGACCTGCTCCTGCTGCTGGGCGCGGAGATCGAGGAGCTGCCGGGGCAGAGCGAGTGTCTCGACCCGACCGACACCGACGACCCGCTGACCCGTTTCCACCAGACCCTCACCGGCCCGGACGACACGTATCTGCACACCGACCAGTACTTCAACCCGCGCAACATCGAGGCCCACGCTGCGGGCACCGGTCCGGAGATCGTCAAGGACCTGGACGGCCGGGCCCCCGACTGGTTCGTGGCCTGCGTGGGCACGGCGGGTTCCTCCACCGGCGTGGCCCGCGTCCTGCGCGAACACGACCCCGGTGTACGGGTGGTCGGCCTCGTCGCCCACAAGTCGGACTTCATCCCCGGTATCCGCACCATCGACGAGGTGCACCAGGTGGGGCTGTTCGACCCGGCTACGTACGACACGATCGAGTCGGTGACCGCCGACGAGGCCATCGACGGGATGCTGACCCTGATCCGCCGCTGCGGAGTGCTGACCGGCCCCACCGGCGGCGCCGCCTTCCACGGCGCGGTACGCCATCTCCGCCCGCTTGACGCGGAGTTGGCGGAGGGCGAGCGGCGGACGGCGGTCTTCATCGTCTGCGACCGCGCCGAGAGCTACCTCGGGTACGTACGGCAGCGCCGCCCCGAGCTGCTGGGCCGGCCCGCCCGCCGGCACTCGGCGTCGGCCCTGTCCGACGCGGAGGTGCGGGCGGAGGCCGCGGTGATCGACGTGGCGGAGGCACGGCGGTGGATCGAGGACGGCGCTCCCCGGCCGCTGGTGGTGGATCTGCGCGGGCCGCAGGCGTACGCCGCGCTGCACATCGACGGGTCGGTCAACATCACCGACGAGCTGTTCGAGGAACTCGTGCGCGGCGGCCTGCCGTTCAGCAAGCGGCAGCCGGTGCTGCTGGCCTGTCCGGTCGGCGAGAAGTCGGCCCGGTACGCGGCGCTGCTGACCCGTATGGGCCACCCCGACGTCCGCAGCCTGTCCGGCGGGATCGTCGCGTGGCGTGACGCCGGCGCCCCGCTGGTGAGGGACTGACACCGTGCCGGGAACCGATCTGGAGGAGCTGGCCGACTGGCAGCGTGCGGTGCGGGAGCAGTTCCCCATCATCACCGCGCACCCGGACGTCACGTACTTCGACAGCGCGGCCACGACGCAGAAGCCGCGGGCCGTCCTGGACGCCGTACAGACGTATCTGACGACCGCCAACGCCAACGCGGGGCGGGGCGGTTACCCGTGGGCGAACCGTACGACGGCCCTGGTGGAGCGCACCCGGCGGCGTGTCAAGGACTTCCTCGGCGACCCCGCGCCGGACCGCTCGGGCGTGCACTTCACCGGCGGTACCACCGAGGGGCTGCGGACGATCGCCCGCGACTGGCTCGCGGGCCTCCTGTCGGACGGCGACGAGATCCTCGTCCCCTTCGCCGACCACCGGGCCAATCTGGACCCCTGGCTGGAGGTCCGGGACCTGCTGGCCCGGCAGGGCGTCACCGTACGGGTGAGGCCGCTGCCGTACCAGGACTCGTCCGGCGACTACGACCACCGGGCGCTGCCCTCGGTGATCGGCCCGCGCACCCGCTTCGTCGCCGTCACCCACGTCCATCACGTGTACGGCGGCGACATGAACGTGCACCGCGTCCGCGAGGCCGTCGGCCCGCACGTGCCGATCTGTCTGGACGCCGCACAGGGTGTCGGCCATGTGCCGCTGTCCGTGGACCGCCTCGACGTGGACTTCGTGGCGTTCTCCGGGCACAAGGCCTTTGCTTTGCCCGGCTCCGGGGCGGTGTGGGCCCGCAACTCCCCCGCCCGGGGGCCGGAGTTCCGGCCGGGCGGCTGGCAGGGCACCCCCAACACGGTGGGGATCGCGGCACTGGAGGCCGCGCTGGACTGGCTGGACACCACCGGCCCGGACCTGATCGCCCGCTGGACCACGGCGCTCACGGCCCGCTTCACGGAGGGGCTGCGCCACCTCGCCCCGTACGAGGTCCTCGGCTGCCGGGCCAGCCTGGCCGCCGACGCCCCGGTCCAGCGGCGCCACGACATCGTCACCTTCCGCCACCGCGACATCCCCTCGGACGACCTGGGCTTCATCCTGTACAGCCACGGCTTCATGGTCCGCGCCGACAACCTCTGCCAGGCCGGCACCGACAAACGGGACGGCTCGGTGCGGGTGAGCGTGCACGTGTACAACACGGCGGGGGAGATCGACGAGTTGCTGGGGGTGCTGGCGGGGCTGGCGTAGAAGGGCCGCGCACCCGGCATCCCGCATCCACCGTCCACCATCACCACCCACGCGAATGGAAACCGTTTCCAATAACCGGTAGGTTTGATCACAACGGGCGGTGCGAGACGGAAGAGGCGACGCGAGACCATGGGCGTGAGCATGGAGACGGCCGAGGTGTGGATCGACCGCTGGGAACGCCAGCAGCAGCACTACGCCGTCGCCCGCGAGGAGCGGTTCACGGTCATCGCCGACGTCGTCGAGCACGTCACCGCCGACCGGCCCCGGCCGCTCCTGCTCGACCTCGGCTGCGGGCCGGGGTCGATGGCCGCCCGGCTCGCCGCGCGGCTGCCGACCGCCGAGATCCTCGCCGTGGACATGGACCCGCTGCTCCTCGAACTCGGCCGCACCCACCACGCGAACGCCGCCCGCTTCGTCGACGCCGTCATCGGCGAAGCCGGCTGGACCGACGCCCTCGGCCTGGACCGCCCCCTGGACGCGGTCGTGTCCACCACCGCCCTCCACTACCTCTCCGAGCGGACCCTGCTGAGCACGTATCGGAGCCTGTTCACCCTGCTGCGGCCCGGTGGCGCCCTCGTCAACGGCGACCATTTCGCCCTCGACGACCGCCGGTGCTCGGACCTCACCGCCGCGGTGGGCGGCAGGCGAGCCGAGCGGTCGCGCACCCGCGAGCACGAGGACTGGGGGTCCTGGTGGGCCGCGGCCGCCGAGGACCCGGAGCTGGCCGACCTGTTCGCGCAGCGCGAGAAGCGCCGGGCCGCGTCCGGCAACCACGACGGCAACGACAACGATCTCCCCCTGGCGTGCCACGTCGAACTCCTGCGCGCGGCGGGCTTCGCCCACATCACGCCCGTCTGGCAGTACGGCGACAGTCATGTCCTGGTCGCTCTGAAGGACTGACCGTTCCGGCGCCCGGCCCGGGACGGCTCAGCCGAATTCGAGGATGCGCGGGGCGAAGGTGCCCTCCGGGCCTGCGGCGCGGCCGACGGACCACACGGTCGCCGCGCCCGGTACGGGTGCCGGCCGGGGCATGGAGGAGCCGCCCTCACCGGTCACCTCCGGCTCGCCGTACTCGGCAGCCCGGTGTCGTCCTCGCCGATCACCCATGCGGCGCCGGGTACGGCGGTGAAGTCCTGGTAGGTCCACAGGGTCCGCGGCAGCGGGAGGGCGCTCCATCCGGCCGCCGACCGGCGCAGGATCTCCCCCTCTCCCCCGCGCGCGTGGAAGATCCACGTCTCGTCGCCGACGAACCGCACCTTGCCGAGTCGGCCGGGTTCCCCGGCTCCGGGGAAGGCCGTCTCCCGGCTCCACGCCCTGCCGTTCCACCGGTACAGAACCGGTCGCGGTCCGTCGGCGGACTGCTCGGCCCCGGTGGCCCACGCCTCGTCGGGCCCGCGCGCCGCGAGACGAGAGACAACGCGAAGGTCGCACAAGCTATGGCCACGGCCCCACCCGTGACCAGACGACAAACGGCCGATCAGGATTCCCTCGGGGAGCCGGCGATGTGGTCCCGCACCACCGACGCGAAGTCCGGGTCGGGCTCCAGCCCCAGCGCGGCGGCGCGGGAGTGGTCGAAGGCGGACGGCCACGAGCCCACGATGGCCTCGACGGCGGGGTCGGGGGCGACGGTGACGAGGTCGGCGACGGCGTCACCGGCGACCTGCCGCAGCGTGGCGATCATCTCGGCGACGGAGACGGTGAGCGCCGGAAGGTTGACCGGCAGTCCCCCGTCGAGCTGCCCCGGTCCGGTGCCGCGCTCGACCTCCGCGAGAAGCAGGAGGGCAGCGACGGTGCGGCGCGGGGAGGCGAGGGCCACCCGCAGGTCGGGGCGTACGGGGCAGACGGCGGGGAGGCCCGCGAGGGGTTCGCGGATGATGCCGGAGAGGAACCCGGAGGCGGCCGCGTTCGGCTTGCCGGGCCGCACGGCGACGGTCATCAGGCGGGCGACCCGTCCGTCGACGAATCCGCGCCGGGTGTGGTCCGCGATCAGCTGCTCGCAGATGAGTTTCTGGATGCCGTAGCTGGAGCGTGGCGTGGGCAGGGTCGCTTCGTTGACGACGGGCGGGAGCGGCAGTGCCGGGTCGGGGCCGTAGACCGCCACGCTGCTGGAGAACACGAGCCGCGGGGTGGGCCCGCCGGAGACCGACTGGGTCCGGGTGGCTTCGAGGAGGGCGCGGGTGGTGTCGAGGTTCGCGCGCATGCCGAGGTCGAAGTCGGCCTCGCATTCGGCGGAGACGGCGGCGGCGAGATGGATGACCAGGTCCACGGGCTCCGCGAACACGGTGTCGAGCCGGTCGGCCAGCTCGCCCGGTACGACCTCCACGAGCGGGTGGGACGCCAACGGCTCGCCGTCCGGCACGACCCGGTCGGCGAGCACCAGGCGCTCGATCGGCGCCCCACGGAACGTCCGCCTCTCCGACAACGCGCCGGCGACCAGCCGCCCCAGAAAGCCGAAGCCCCCCGTGATGACGATCCTCATGCGATGCCTCCCCGGTGCCCGTTTGCTCGGATCTGGAGTGCAGCATGCCCAAGGATGCCTCCGGACACAGGAGGAGGCCGCCTCAGATCGAAGGCGTGCCTTCGTCGGCGGGTGCGGGAGCGACGGAGAACGCACATCTCCACGGCGACCCCATGTCGATCCCAAGACGCTCAAAAGGCGCCCCCAAGACGTTCTCAAGACGTTCTCAAGGCGCCGGGCGTGATCTCGGCCTCCTGCCGCGCGAGGGTCGACGCTGTCGCTCCGTACGGGTGAAATCCGGACACCGCACTGCACTACGCACCATGATGTGTCAACTGGCGCCGATAACTGGCAACTTGCCTGCGTCCAACCCGAATGGGCCCCCAAGTTCGCTGATGTCGTACCTACTGTGACATACGGCCTCCGCGCTCGGGAGCGGGGACCGGACCGTCCGCCGAGGCCGTGAACCAGCCATTGGTGTTCGTCAGGCTTGCCCTGACGCACCTCCCGCCCGGCCGAATAGCGGTCAGACCGGCGTGCGACTGCGGTGCCGTCATCGGTGCGGCATCGGTGTCGGCCGGGCGTGGCCGTCCCGATCGCCCCGGGGCGCACCCTGCCCGTCCGCATGCCGTTCACCCGAGAGCGTGCACGTCTGACGACACGGCATCGCCCAGGACTCGGCGATCCGTGAAGCAAGCGGCGATTCGGACCGACCGAATACATGGGTCCCTCACGGCGGGGAGCAGCGCGGCCGAACTGAGGCTGTTTGGCATGTACTCGACCCACCTAGGTTCGCTGTGCTCCACACGCTGATCGGCCGTGCCTCAGCAGCAGGCACGGCAGCGACAGCTGTGCAACGCACGCACGGCGACGACAGCCGTGCGACGAGCGCACCGCAACGAACGCACTCCAACGACGATCGAAGGAGCAGTTAGTGCGCAGTCTCAGACACTCGATACTCCCGCTGGCCGCGGCCACCGTACTGGCATTGATCGGTACGGGAACGGCCGCCGAGGCGGCACCCGCCCTGGCCGCGCCAAAGAGCCGGGCCACCGCCGGTGCGCTCACCGCCTCGGGGAGCGAGGCGGCGAGCGTCGTTCGGTCGGCACGGCTGTCGAACGGTGCTCCGGTCGACTCGGCGAAGGACATCGCCGCGCTGGAGCGCTTCTGGACGCCGGAGCGGATGGCGAAGGCCGTCTCGCTCGACAAGGCGCCCGCCGCGCCGAGGCCGGACGCCGCGAAGCCGGCCGGCCCCACCGGGAAGCCGGGATCGATTCCGTCCGCCCCGCCGCGGTCCGGCATCAAGGCCCCGCGTATCAACGAATCCGCCGCGGTGGGCAAGGTGTTCTTCACCAACCCCAGCAACGGTGGCACCTACGCGTGTTCGGCGAGCGCGCTGAACAGTAGCTCGAAGCAGATGGTCGTCACGGCTGGGCACTGCGTGCACGGCGGCAGGGGCGGGACCTGGATGACCAACTGGGTCTATGTGCCGCGTTACCGCTCCGGGGGGCGTCCCTTCGGCACCTTCTCCGCGAAGCAGATGCGTACCTTCACCGCCTGGATCAACGACAGCGATCTCAGGCGGGACGTGGCGATGGTGACCACCTGGCCGCTCAACGGGAACAAGATCGTCAATGTCACCGGCGGTCACGGAATGAGCTGGAACTTCTCGCGCCAACAGGCCGTCACAATCCTCGGCTATCCCGGGAACCACGACGGCGGGGAGATCCAATGGGCGTGCACGGGCACGACACGGGCAGTCAGTGACGGTCGTATCGAGCTCCAGTGCAACTTCGGCGGCGGTTCCAGTGGTGGACCATGGCTGCGAGAGTTCAACGACTCGAACGGACTCGGTTCCGTGAACGGGGTGATGAGCACGGTCAACTCCGACGGCTGGAACAGGTCTTCCTACTTCGATGACGGCGTCAAGGGCATGTACGACGCCCAGGGCGGCGTAACCTGACAGACCCGACACCGGAAGCGGACAAGGAGAAAGTCCTGTGCGTCGCAGCAGTCTGAGCCGCTGGGCCGCAGCAGCCGCCCTCGTCGCAGCCGTCGTCGCGGTGACCGCCTGGCGTGCCGCGGCCACCGCGGCAGAACCCGAGCCGCTGCCCGACTCGGGGACCAGCGTCAACGAGGTACGGCAGGATCCGGAGAAGGTCCGGGACTACTGGACGCCTGAGCGGATGAGGAAGGCCCAGGACGCGCCCATGCCGAAAGACGACTGACGGCCGGCGGGTTCGGCACGAGCACGGCGCCCCGGGGCGCGGGCGGGTGGCATCACACCCTCCCCGCAGCCCCGGGGCGTTGTGCGTCGGCTGCCGGAAGGCCGTGGAGCCGATGAGCGCGGGATCTGACGGATCACGCCGACGCTGTCGAACCGCACCCTGACGGTCGCGCGGATCAGGCGCGGATCAGGGTGGTCCTGCCGGGCCCGAACCGCCTACGCGCCCGCCGCGACACCGCGCGCGACGCTCAGGCTGACGCAGTCGACGGACAGGGTGCCGCGCCGACCGAACGCCCCCTGGAGGTCGAGCGCCTCCAGTACGGGTACGGCCGCGCTGCGGGGCGCCTCGCCCCTGCTCGGCGTGCGCCTGCCGGGGCGTTTCCCGTTCCGCGGGCCCCCCGGTCAAGTACGCCGGTCCCCAACTGGCCCCAAAAATGATCAAGGGCCGGTTTCGGATGCCTCCGAAACCGGCCCTGACCTGCGACTCGTACGAGTCGGGACGACAGGATTTGAACCTGCGACCCCTTGACCCCCAGTCAAGTGCGCTACCAAGCTGCGCCACGTCCCGTTGCCCGCCTGACCTGGGCTTTCCCCTGGCCGAACGCGCACGGAAACAATACCGCACTCGGGCCGGTGATCGCGCACCCGTTTATCCCGGGCGCGACCGGCCGGCGGGTCGGCTGGGCGGGGCCGAGAACCCGTGCAGATCACCGCTTGACCTCAACCTTGGTTGAGGTAGCACGCTGCTCTGCATGACGACCACGACGGAACGTACCTACGGCTTCACGGATCTGCCCCGGCTGATGGCGCTGATGACGGGCGCCGAGAAGCACGGCCCAGCGGCGACGTCCACGCTGGACACGCTGTGGGTGCTGTACGACCGGGTGCTGCGGGTGGGACCGGAGCGGCTGGACGACCCGGAGCGCGACCGGTTCCTGCTCTCCAAGGGGCACGGGCCGATGGCGTACTACGCGGTGCTCGCCGCCAAGGGCTTCCTCCCGGTCGAGTGGCTGCCCGGGTTCGGCTCGTACGACTCGCCGCTCGGTCACCACCCGGACCGGGTGCTGGTGCCGGGCGCCGAGATCGGCAGCGGCTCGCTCGGCCACGGTCTGCCGATCGCGGTGGGGACGGCGCTCGGCCTGCGCGCCCAGGGGCGGCCCGATCCGGCGGTGTGGGTGCTCATCGGGGACGCGGAGCTGGACGAGGGCAGCAATCACGAGGCGATCGCGTTCGCGGGCCCGGCCGGACTCGACCGGCTCCACACGATCGTGATCGACAACTCCTCCGCCAGCCACGCACGGCCCGGCGGCATCGCCGCGCGGTTCGAGGCGGCGGGCTGGTCGGCGGAAACGGTGGACGGGCGGAACCACGAGGCGCTCCACGCCGCGTTCACCGCCCCGCATCCGGGCCGCCCCCGGGTCGTCGTGGCCCGAGTGGAACCGAAGAACGCCCCCGCACCCAGCCAGACCTGACCCGGTCGGCGCGCCCCCTTCACGGCCCTCCCCTGCTCTCCCCTCGTCTTCTCTCCTCCCCTCCAGCCCTTCTCCTCCCCCTTCCGAAAGGACACTCCGCAGTCATGGACACCATGCGGGAACGCTTCGCCCCTGTCGTCACCCGGCTGCTCGACGAGGACCCCAGGGTCGCGGTGGTCCTCGCCGAGATCGGCAGGGACGGCTTCGCGGAGGCGGAGCGACGACATCCGGACCGGGTCGTCAATGTCGGCATCCGCGAACAACTGCTGATCGGCACGGGTGCGGGACTGGCGCTGACCGGGATGCGACCGGTGCTGCACACCTTCGCCAGCTTTCTGGTGGAGCGGCCTTTCGAGCAGGTCAAGCTTGATCTCGGGCACCAGGACGTGGGAGCGGTCCTGGTGAGCGCCGCCGCCTCCTTCGACTGGCCCGCCGGCGGCTACACGCACATGGCACCGGGCGACGTGGCCCTGCTCGACACGCTCGACGGCTGGACGGTGCATGTGCCGGGGCACCCCGACGAGGCCGAGACGCTGCTCCGCCACGCGATCGGCGCGGGCGAGGGCAAGGACGACAAGGTGTACGTCCGCCTGTCCGTGCAATCGAACGGGCGTGCGCTGGCGGTGGACGGGCAGCGGTTCCGCACGGTGCGCGAGGGCCGCCGCGGGGTGGTCGTCGCCGTGGGGCCGATGCTCGACGCCGTGCTCGCGGCGACGGAGGGGCTCGATGTGACGGTGCTGTACGCGACCACCGTGCGCCCCTTCGACGCGGGGGCGCTGCGCCGGGCGACCGAGGCGGCGGGGACCGATGTGGTGCTGGTGGAGCCGTATCTGGCGGGCACGTCCACGGCAGCCGCGAACGACGCGCTCACCGATGTGCCCCACCGCGTCCTGGGCCTCGGCGTCGGCCGCCCGGAGCTGCGACGGTACGGACAGATCGAGGAACACGTCACCGCCCACGGCTTGGACGCACCCGCACTCCACCAGCGCATCGCCGGCTTCCTGGACGCAAGCGTCAACCGCCCGGCATCCGGACCGCGGCTCACGCCGGCGTGACGTGCATACGGCCCTTCAGGACGTCGAGGACCTCGGCGAACAGGTCGTAGGGTTCACCGTTCGGTGTCAGGGCCCGGGACAGGTGCTCGCGTGCGATCGCCGCGTCCCGCCAGAGCAGAGTCGCGGGGGCGGTGTAGCCGAAGGTGCCGTCCAGGCATTCGTCAACGGCGTCGAGACAGCCCCCGAAGTACCCGCCCGGGCCGTTCACCGCCTCGCCGAGCGCCAGGTAGAGACCCGGCTCGTCGGTGACGTGACGGCCGTCGAGTACGTACGCGTGACCGGCCGGCCGGTCGCGGTGGGTGCGCCGGCAGGCCCGCTCTCGGACGAGGTCGAGCCAGGCTCCGCGGCGCCGGGTGTCGAGGCCGGCCCAGGCACCGTGGGTGTCCGGCGCCCCGGCGAACCACCGCTCCCAGACGGGCCGGGCGTATGCGGGAACGGGCGTGAAGAGCTCTCCGTCGAGCTCCAAGTCGATCCGATCCGTCCCGTAGGAGGACGGGTGCCAGGCGCTGACTCTGGCCCAAAGCAGGCGTTCGATGATCGGCTCACCCCGGTCGTCCTGTATCTCCAGGGTGGCCTGCTCCAGGTCCCGCGCCCGCCGGGTGCCCTTCATCAGTGCCGCACGCAGCTGATCACCCTGGGCCAGCCCGCGCAGGACGAGCGGGGGCGCCGACTGTTGGGACGGCAGGACGCGGGCGAACTCTCGGCAGGACCCCAGCCAGCGGTGCCCGTCGTGCACACGAACACGCCCCCTGTGTCCCTCGGGCGGACCTTCGTACTCGTCCAGGCCGGTGAGCACGACACTGTCCGTCCCGGGGAGCCGTCCCAGGCTCTCCGCGTCCTCCAGCAGCCAGGGATCGAGCGTCTCGTCGTCCGGCACCATCCACACCCGGCTGCCGACCCAGCCGCGCACTGCTGCCTCTGGAACCCAGCCGTACAACTCGTAGATACCCCGCTGCGGTTCGCCGAACAGCCCTTCCACGTCGGCGCAAACACCCCAGGCATGCCCGTCCTGCCTCGCCTCAGCAAGGGTGTACCGCGTGCGCCCACGACTGCCGTTGTCTTCGTGCACAGGGGTCATCATGCTCGGACAAGATCCCCATGGCGAAGGAATTTGCCCTGGGAGGGGCCAGTGAGCCGCCCCGGTTCGGTACCACCGGTTCGTCCATCACCGGCACCCCCACCAGGCCGAACGACCCCTACTCGCCGGCCGGTATCCCCAGTTCCGGGTAGGTGTCGAGGAGTCGGCTCGGGGCTGCCTGGCGCCAGGAGTCGGCGAGGATGTCCCGCAGTTCCGGCTCGTCCTCCAGGGCGGACAATCGCACCCGTACCCAGGCGAACCCCGCCTCGTGGTCGGCGATCCAGAACTTCTCCGGCTCGGCCAGCACCAACTCGTCGCGCTCCTCCTTGGGGCAGCGCACGGCGATGGACGTCTCGTCCTCGGGCAGCGTCGCGAACATCTTGCCCGCGACCCGGAACGTGGGCATGTTCCAGGCGACCTTCTCGGTGGTGTCGGGCAGCGAGAGGGCGACACGTCGTACGTCTTCAGCATCCGGCATGCGACGCACAGTAGCGGCCACCACTGACAATCACCGGGTGGGAGCCGCCGCCCCCGCGGTGTCCTCGGCCACCGGCCCGACCCGCTTGTAGTAGATCGACGTCGGCCGCAGGCTTCCGTACGGATCAGCCGCGTAGTCGGGGATCGCCCCGATCCGCGTCCAACCGGCCTTCGCGTAGACGTACTCGGCCGGGCTGTCGGTCTCCGTGTCGAGGTGGAGCAGGGTGACACCCGCGTCGATCGCCGCCCGCTCGGCGGTCGCGAGCAGCACCTTGCCGACGCCCCGCCCCCGCCCGTCCGGGTGGACCATCAGCTTCACCAGCTCCGCCCGGTGGCGGCTGTTGGGCTTGTCCGGGAAGACGAGGCTCACCGTGCCGATCAGCCGGCCGTCGCCGTCACGAGCCACCCACACCGCGAGTTCCCCCGTCAGGACCGCGTCGGCACGCCCTCGCCACCAAGCCGTGGCCGCCGCACGGTCGAGCGGTGCGAGAAAGCCGACGGAGGCCCCGCCGTTCACGGTGTGGACCAGCAGATCCGCCAACTCCTCCACGGCGGCCGACAGTCGAGTGCGGTCGTCGAGCCGCTCGACCGCGATCACGGTTCGACCACCACCAGCGCGTACCGCACGTCCTCCGGACCCGCACATCTGAAGCGCACCGGCCCCCAGACCCTCATCCGCAGACAGTCCCCGACGGCCAGTTCGTGCTCCACACCCCGGTCCGTCACCGAGAGGGCGCCGGCCAGGACCCAGATGTGCTGTTCGAGGCCGGGGACGGACGGGCCGTCGTACGCGATGTCGGCGCCCGCGGTGAGCCGTCCCTCGACCAGTTCCCCGCGCAGTCCGGCCGCCGGCGGCGACACCGACCTCCGTACGAAGCCGGACGCCCTGTCCTCCCAGACGACCTGGTCGGCCGCGCGGACGACGGTGACGGGCTCGCCCTCGACCTCGCTGAGCAGCTGGGACATGGTCCGGCCGTAGACGTGGCAGAGGCGGTTCAGCAGCGCCGCCGTCGGGCTGGTCTCGGCCCGCTCGGCGCGGGACAACGTCGAACGGCTCACCCCGCTGCGCTCGGCCAACTCCCCCAACGACCAGCCACGCTCGGCCCGCAACTCGCCGAGACGAGCGGCGAGGCGGATGTCGACGGGGTCCAGCACCTCTTCCGCGATTCCCATATTCGGGATGCTATCCCAGAAACGAGAATCGAGGGGTCACGGAACGGAGGGGGCGCCCGACCTACCCCGCCGCCTCCCCCAGCGCCTCCAGCACCGGCTTGATCAGCGGGTGGTCCTCGGCCCCCCGTCGCACCGCGGCGAACACGCGGCGGGTGGGGGCCACTCCGTCGACGGGGCGGACGACCACCGCGGTCAGGTCCATGCCGCGCAGGGCGGAGCGTGGCACGAGGGCCACGCCCGCGTCGGCGGAGGCGAGGGCGACGACGGCGCGGAAGTCGTCGGAGGAGTGTTCCAGGCGAGGCTGGAAGCCGGCGTTCTCGCAGGCCAGGACGACCACGTCATGGCAGGGGTTGCCGGGGTACGGGCCGATCCACGGATCCTTGGCCAGATCCGCGAGCGGCACCTCCTCGGCGTCGGCCAGCCGGTGGTTCAGCGGCACGACCGCGTCGAAGGGCTCGGCGTACAGCGGGACATGGGTGAGCCGGGGGTCGTCGGCGGCGGGTGCGCCCCGGTACTCGACGGCCACCGCTATGTCGACCTGCCGGTCCAGGACCATCGGGAGACTCGCGTCCCCCTCGGCGTCCTGGACGCGGAGCCGGATACCGGGGGACGACTCGGCCAGGCGGGCCACGGCGGGTGCGACGACCTGGGCGATCCCGGTGGCGAAGGAGGCGACCGTGACGGTGCCGGCCGCGCCCGAGCGGTACGCGGCCAGCTCGGCCTCGGCCCGCTCCAGCTGGGCCAGGACGGCGTTGGTGTGGCTCAGCAGGATCTCGCCGGCCGGGGTGAGCCGTACGCCCTTCGCGCTCCGCTCGACCAGCCGGTGACCGGTCTCCTGCTCCAGCGCGGTGAGCTGCTGGGAGACGGCGGAGGGGGTGAGATAGAGCGCGGCGGCAGCCGCCGTCACCGTGCGGTGGTCGGCCACCGCACGAAGGATGTGGAGCCGCCGTGCCTCGATCATGGGACCGATTCTCTCAAACCTACGCTTTTCCCCGGACCGGTCCGCTCAGCCCTCCCGGCCCAGCTTTCGCGGTACCTCCCGCTCAGCCCTCCAGCTCGGACCGCGCGGCGACGAACGCGTCCACCGCACGGTTCACGTCGGCCGTCGAGTGGGCCGCGGACAGCTGTACGCGGATGCGGGCCTGACCCTGCGGGACGACCGGGTAGGAGAAACCGATCACGTACACGCCGCGTTCCAGGAGCAGCTCGGCCAGCCGGCCCGCCTTCGCCGCGTCCCCGATCATCACGGGCGCGATGGGATGGTCGCCGGGGAGGATGTCGAAGCCCTCCTCGGTCATCCGGCGGCGGAACAGCGCCGTGTTCTCGGCGAGCCGGACCCTCAGGTCGTCGGCCGCTTCGAGGAGGTCGAGGACCTTCAGGGACGCCGCGGCGATCACCGGGGCGAGGGTGTTCGAGAACAGGTACGGGCGGGACCGCTGCCGCAGCAGGGCGACGATCTCGGCGCGGGCGGCGACGTAACCGCCGGAGGCGCCGCCGAGCGCCTTGCCGAGGGTGCCGGTGATGATGTCGACGCGGTCCATGACGCCGTGCAGCTCGGGGGTGCCGCGGCCGCCGGGGCCGGTGAAGCCGACGGCGTGGGAGTCGTCGACCATGACCATGGCGTCGTGGCGGTCGGCGAGGTCGCAGATCTCGCGGAGCGGTGCCACATAGCCGTCCATGGAGAAGACGCCGTCGGTGACGATCAGCTTCCGCCGGGCGCCGCCCTCGGTGGCCTCCTTCAACTGCCTTTCCAGGTCCGCGAGATCGCGGTTGGCGTACCGGAAGCGGCGGGCCTTCGACAGACGGATGCCGTCGATGATGGAGGCGTGGTTGAGGGCGTCGGAGATCACCGCGTCCTCGGCGCCGAGGAGGGTCTCGAAGACACCGCCGTTGGCGTCGAAGCAGGAGGAGTACAGGATGGTGTCCTCCTGGCCGAGGAACGCCGACAGCCGCGCCTCCAACTCCTTGTGCACCTCCTGCGTGCCGCAGATGAAGCGGACGGAGGCCATGCCGTAGCCCCAGCGGTCGAGGGCTTCGTGAGCGGCGGCGACGACCGCGGGGTGGTCGGCGAGACCGAGGTAGTTGTTCGCGCAGAAGTTGAGCACCTCGCCGGGCCGGCCGCCGGCGGTGACGTTCACCGTCGCGGACTGCGGGGTGCCGATCACGCGCTCGGGCTTGTGCAGTCCGGCGGCGCGGATCTCGTCGAGGGTGGCGCGGAGGTCGTCGCGCACGGAGTCGAACATCGGAAGGCTCCCAGGGGTGCGGGCCCGGCGGTACGGGCCCGGAGATACGAATTTCTTGCGCGGTGCGCGGTGCGGTGCGCGGCAGCGGCATCGGCGGCGGCTTCCGCGTCCGGTTCGCCGCGCCGGGCCGGTGCGGTCCGGTGGTCTACGAGGTCCAGTCGAGGATGACCTTGCCGCCGCGTCCGCTCGCCGCGTCCGCGAAGGCCGCCTCGTGGTCGCGGTAGCCGTAGCGTCCGGTGATCACCGGGGCGAGGTCGAGACCGCCCTCCAGGAGCACCGACATGGCGTACCAGGTCTCGAACATCTCCCGGCCGTAGATGCCCTTGATCGTGATCATGGAGGTGACGATGCGGGACCAGTCGACGGCGAACTCCTCGGACGGCAGTCCGAGCATGGCGATCCGACCGCCGTGCGTCATGTTGGCGATCATGTCGCGCATCGCGGCGGGGTTGCCCGACATCTCCAGGCCGATGTCGAAGCCCTCGCGCAGCCCGAGTTGGCGCTGTCCCTCGGCGATGCTCGACGCGGAGACGTCGATCGCCAGGCTGACGCCGATCTTGCGGGCGAGTTCCAGTCTGTCCTCGCTGACGTCCGTGACCACGACGTGCCGGGCGCCGGCGTGCCGGGCGACGGCGGCGGCCATCAGCCCGATCGGGCCCGCCCCGGTGATCAGGACGTCCTCCCCGACGAGCGGGAAGGACAGCGCGGTGTGCACCGCGTTGCCGAACGGGTCGAAGATCGCCGCGACGTCCAGGTCCACGGGGACGCGGTGCACCCACACATTGGACGCGGGCAGCGCCACGTACTCCGCGAACGCGCCGTCGCGCCCCACGCCCAGGCCGACCGTGGCGCGGCACAGATGGCGGCGCCCGGCGAGACAGTTGCGGCACTTGCCGCACACCAGGTGGCCCTCACCGCTGACCCGGTCGCCGGCCTTGATGTCCACGACGTCACGGCCGGTGTCGACGACCTCGCCCACGAACTCGTGGCCGACCACGAGCGGGGTGCGGATGGTCTGCCGGGCCCAGCCGTCCCAGGACCGGATGTGCAGGTCGGTACCGCAGATACCGGTCCGCAGCACCTTGATCAGTACGTCTCCGGGGCCGATCTCCGGCTCCGGTACGTCCACGAGCCAGAGTCCGGGCTCCGCCTTCTCCTTGACCAGCGCCTTCAACTCCACGGCTCCTGTGGGTGCGGTCCCGCGGCCGGGCATGACATGTACGCCCGTACCGGGGAGAGGGGTGGGATCACCGAGCAATCTGCCGTACGGCGGCCCCCTGGGTCCATCGAGGTTTTCTTAACCTCCGCCGCAGCTTTCCTTCACACCCCGCCCGCCCCGACCCCGTTCATTCACCCGTTCGTACGCCCGCTCCCCCGCCGGAGGCGCGGGGTGCCCGGATCCGCCATGAAGTGCCGTGCCGTTCCCGGGGTCGAGGCCGCGTCCTCAGGGCAGCGCCTCCCGCCCCTCGATCCGCCCGGCCAGTTCCGCCGCCATCACCTTGATGGTGTCCAGGCCGCCCCTGCCCCACGGCCGGGGCTGTACGTCGAGGACGCAGACCGTGCCGAGGGCGAGGCCCGTGCGATCGATGAGCGGGGCGCCGAGGTAGGAACGGATGCCGTGGTCGTCGACGATCGGGTTGCCTGCGAATCTCGGGTAGTCGGCGACGTTCTCCAGGACGAGCGCCTTGCGGCGGACCACCACATGGGGGCAGAAGCCGTGGTCACGGGCCAGGTGGCGGACCGTTCCGAGCGCGGGGGCCTCACCGGTGGCCTTCGCCGGGGCGTGCAGGCCCGCGAAGAACTGACGGTTCTCGTCGATGAAGTTGACCATCGCGTACGGCACGGAGGCGATCTCGGCGAGCCGGTCCGCGAAGGCGTCGAAGGCGGGCTCCGGGTGCTCGCCGAGCCCCAGCAGCCGCAGCCGCCGTACACGCTCGGGGGCGTCCCGGTCCTCGGGGGTGAGCAGCAGCCGGCCGACGGGACGGGGCGGGTCGTACGTCACGTGTGGGCCCCACGGCTCGGGAGTTCGGCCGGGGTGTGCGCGAGGAGGTGCCGCACCAGGGTGAGCAGGGTCTGCACGCCCGAGCTGGAGATCCGGGCGTCGCAGCAGACGACCGGGATCTCCGGGTCGAGGTCGAGCGCCGCGCGCACTTCCTCGGGGTCGTAGCGGTAGGACCCGTCGAACTCGTTGACGGCGACGATGAATGCGAGGCCGCGTTGTTCGAAGAAGTCCACGGCGGCGAAGCAGTCCTCCAGGCGCCGGGTGTCGGCGAGGATGACCGCGCCGAGGGCGCCTTCGGAGAGTTCGTCCCACATGAACCAGAAGCGCTGCTGTCCGGGTGTGCCGAACAGATAGAGCACATGCCGTGGATCGAGGGTGATGCGGCCGAAGTCCATGGCCACGGTCGTCTCGACCTTGTTCTCGATGCCCTCGAGGCTGTCGGTCGCCGCGCTCACTGTGGTGAGCAGTTCCTCCGTGCTCAGCGGCGCGATCTCGCTCACCGCGCCGACGAAGGTCGTCTTGCCTACCCCGAACCCTCCCGCCACCAGGATTTTGAGTGCGGTGGGGAAGGGGTCAGAGCTGTCGTCGTAGTCCATCGAGCACTGCCTCCAGAAGAGACCGGTCTGTCGGGTTGTGGTGGAAGGCCGGGGGCTTCGTGGTGAGAGCCCCGCAGTCGACCAGGTCGGACAGCAGCACCTTGGTGACCGCCGCCGGCAGCTTGAGGTGGGCGGCGACCTCGGCGACCGAGACGGGTGCCCGGCACAGGTCGAGGGCCTGTGCGTGTTCGGGGCCGAGATAGCCGAGGGGGGTCGCCCCGGTGGCCATCACCTGTGAGAGGAGATCGAGCGCGGTGGTCGGCCGGGTCCGGCCGTTGATGACGGTGTAGGGCCGCACGAGGCGCCCGGCGGCGTCGTCGTACAGGGGCCCGTCGCCGGACGCGGCCACGTTCAAGGCCTCATCGCCGAGGGTTCGACGGCCTGGCGGGGCTGGGTGACCAGATACGGGCGGACGCTCTTGACCAGCATCGCCATCTCGTAGCCGAGGACCGCCGCGTCGGCCTCGCGGCCGGCGAGCACGGCGAGGCAGGTGCCGGAGCCAGCGGTGGAGACGAACAGCAGGGTCGAGTCGAGTTCGACGACGACTTGGCGGACGTCGCCGCCGTCGCCGAAGCGGATGCCCGCACTGCGTCCGAGGGAGTAGAGGCCGGAGGCCAGGGCGGCCATGTGGTCGGCGCTGTCCGGGTCGAGGCCGTGGACCGACTTCACGAGCCCGTCGCAGGACAGCAGCACCGCGCTCGTGGTGTGCGGTACGCGCTGCACGAGTCCGCTCATCAGCCAGTCGAGATCGGATACATGGCCGGTCGGCGCATCGCTCGCCATGGTGGATCGACTCCTTGGGGTCCGAAGGTCTGCGGGAGCGGAGGGGGTGGGCACTGCGGAGGGGACGGGGGAGGGGACGGCGGTGGGGGCGTGCAGTGGGGTGTTCATCCGGCCGGTGTGCTCCCGTCTTGCCGGGTCGTCAGGTCGTGTACCGCGTCGAGGGCCGACGGCGGTACGGCTATGGGGGCGGCACCGCGGGTGGGGCCGCTCGGCGGCTGGGTCGCGTCCTTGTGCGGCGCCTCCATGGGGGCCAGCTCCATGTGGAGGGCGTCGGTGCGGCCGGTGCCGAGGTGGGGCATCCCGTCCGCTCGGCCGCCGGGATACGACGTCTCGTCCCCGCGGTCCCTGTCCCGGCGTACGGTCTCGCCGCCGGTGACGGTGCGCGGGGGCGTCAGGTCGAGGGAGGCCGTGCCCAGCATGGCGGCGTCCCAGTCGGAGCTCTCCATCTGGCGGGCCTCGGCGAGGCCGATGCCGCGCTGGAACGCGGCCATCAGCCCGGGGTCGTGGCCGACGTAGTGCTCGGGCTCCTGGCGGGACGTCGCCAGGGGGCCGCCGCGCAGCTGGGGCACGATGTGCTGCTGTGCGCGGCGCCGGGGCAGCTGGGGCTTGCCCATGGTGCCGCGGACGGTACCTCCGACGCGCGGGGTGGGGGGCGAGCCGGTGTTGTCGGCCATGGTGCGCCGGTCCTCGGGGCGGATCCCGGGGACGGCCTCGGACGGATTGGGCCGGTCCTCGCGCGCGCCGCGCACCGGCAGCGGGGTGATCCCCCCGGCCCGGCCTCCGCCCTGCTGGCCGCGGCTGCGTCCGGTGCCCTGGTTCTGCCCGCCGCCGCGGCCCGTCTGATGGCCCTGCTGACTGCTGCCGCGGCCCGGCCCCTGCTGTCGGGGCACGGAGGGACGGGTGGGGCCCGATGCGGCGGGGCCGGGGTCGGGGCGCCCGGACTGCGTCGGCCGGACGGACGGGGTGGTGGGGAACTGCTGGGCGGGGGCGGACCCGTCCGCCGGTCCGGGCGCGGCCGGCCCCGGCCCGGAGGGGTGCTGGGCGTGGCGGGGGCCGGCGGACGGTCGCCGGACGCCGGTGGGCTGCCGGGTCTGTGCCTGGGGCCGCGGTACGTCGTCGGGGGCGGGCTGGTCGGTGCCGAGCAGGCCCTGGGGGACGACGAAGGCGGCTTGGACGCCGCCGTAGATGTTGCTCTGGAGGCGGACCTGGATGCCGTGGCGGCGGGCGAGCTGGGAGACGACGAAGAGGCCGATGCGGCCGTCCTGGAGCAGGCTCGCGACGTTCACCTGGTCGGGGTCGGCGAGCAGGGCGTTCATCTTGTTCTGCTCGGTGACGGGCATGCCGAGGCCCCGGTCCTCCACCTCGACGGCGAGTCCGGAGGTGACGAGGTTGGCGCGGAGCAGGACCTGGGTGTGGGGGGCGGAGAACACCGTGGCGTTCTCGACGAGTTCGGCCAGCAGGTGGATGACGTCGGCGACGGCGTGGCCGCGCACGGTGCCCTCGACGGGGGGTACCAGCTTGACCCGTGAGTACTGCTCGACCTCGGCGATCGCGGAGCGCAGCACCTCGGTCATGGGGACGGGGTTGCTCCACTGGCGGCGGGAGACGGCGCCGCCGAGGACGGCGAGGTTCTCGGCGTGGCGGCGGATGCGGGTGGCGAGGTGGTCGACGTGGAAGAGGCCCTTGAGCAGGTCGGGGTCCTCGATCTCGTTCTCCAGGTCGTCGAGGATGGAGATCTCGCGCTGCACCAGCGACTGCAGCCGCCGGGCGAGGTTCACGAAGACCTCCAGCTTCTGCTCGCTGCCCGCGTGACTGGAGAGCTGGGAGGCCTGGACCACGGCGGTGACGGCGCTGTCGTGGGCGCGGGTCAGTTCGGCGGTGAGGAGTCCGAAGTCGTCGGCGTCCGGGCCGGTCCTGGGGCGCGGGCCGCGTGCGGGCGGCTGCTCGCCGCGCCGGAGCGCCTCGACGAGGGCTCGCAGGTCCTCCTCCCCTTTGGCGCTCGACTCGCGCAGGGCGCCGAGGCGTTCGCGTACGGTCCTGGCGGTGCGACCGGCGGCCACGGCGGCGATCAGGACGGCGGCGAGGGCGACCGCGGCGGTGCCCGCGAGCACCGCCCACAGGGTGGGGCCGGGACGGTGTGCTCCGGCGCGGACGGTGAAGAGCACGGCGGCACAGGCGCTGAGGGCCACCGCGGTGGGGGGCAGGACCGCCAGACGCAGCAGCTGTGGCCGTATGTGGATCTCGGGCAACGCGGGGACGGCACGGGTGGCCGATCGCCCGTGCCGCCCGCCCTCACGGCGGTCTGCGCGTGCGGCCGGTGCGCGAAGGTGAGACATCAGCGTCCTCGTACTGGTCCGTCTGGGTGTGGGGGGTGCCGCGTCTGGGCGACTTGGGCGTGCGCCATCGCGTGCCGGTCGGGAGAGTCGAAGAATTCGGCACTGCGTCGACTGACGGCAACTCACAGTAGTCGCCAACGCGTCATGTGCGGTGCGCAGTTGACAAAGAGCCCCGCAAAGCGCGCGGCTCTGGTATGAGGCTTCGCACGACAGACCGACCTTTCTTCGGACGGGTGTTCTTGTCGCTTTCTTTGTGCGACACCATTTCGATCAGAGCTGGCCGGAACAGTCGTCAAAAGGCGGCGAGGGCCGCGGAGCAATGCGCTCCGCGGCCCTCGCCGTCAATCGAAAAAATCACCCTGCCGGGAGAATTCCTGAGGGGTTGACGATGTCGGTCGCCGCTTTCCGAAGGGTCGACTTCCGAAGGGCCGACTTCCGAAGGGTCAGCTCTCGGCGACCAGATCGAGCTGTTCCCCGACGGGCGGCCAGGCGGTCCAGCCCTCGGCCGGCCGGCGGGCGACGGACCGCCACCACGGGTCGGCCGGCGGGGTGTTCCGCGGCTCGAACGGCTCGCCCGGCCGCGGCGTGGCCAGGGTGACCCCCGCCTCGTGCGCGGCCCACAGCGAGCGCTCGCCGGGCTCCGCCCAGGAGTGCATCGCCAGGTTGAACGTCGCCCAGTGGATCGGCAGCAGCACACCGCCGGTTCCGCCGCCCTGGAGGTCCAGGTGCGTCTGCAGCCCTTCCTCGGGCGTCATGTGGATGTCGGGCCAGAACTCGCTGTACGCGCCGATCTGGATCATGGTGATGTCGAACGGGCCGTGCTCGGCGCCGATGTCCTCGAAGCCCTGGAAGTAGCCGGTGTCGCCGCTGTGGTAGATCCGGTGCTCGTCACCGGCGACGACCCAGGACGCCCACAGCGTCTGCTGGGCGTTGCGCAGGCCGCGGCCGCAGAAGTGCCGGGCGGGGGTGGCGGTCAGGGTGAGGCCGCCCACCTTCGTCGCCTCGTTCCAGTCCAGCTCGCGGATACGGCCCTCGGAGACACCCCAGTGCTCCAGATGGGCGCCGACGCCGAGGGGGACCGCGAAGACCGTGTCCGTGCCGGCCAGCGCCTTGATCGTGGGCATGTCGAGATGGTCGTAGTGGTCGTGCGAGATGACGACGACGTCGACCGGGCCGAGGGCGGCCAGGGGCAGCGGCGCCGGGTGGAGCCGCTTGGGTCCGGCGAAGGCGAAGGGGGAGCAGCGCTCACCCCAGACGGGGTCGAAGAGCACCCGGTGTCCGTCGATCTCGGCGAGCACGCTGGAGTGGCCCATCCATGTGGTGCGCAGACCGCTCGCCGGGGGTCTGGCCAGGTCGGCGAGGGTCGTGGAGTGCACGGGGATCAGGCCGGCGGGGGCCCGGCGGACCCGCTCGTCCTTGCGGAGGTACCCCTTGGCCATCTCCAGGGCGACACCGCGCGAGGGTCCGATGCGGGCACCCTCGGGGTTCACGAACGCGCCGTTCGCGAAGTGCGGGGAGCGGCGGATCCGCTCCAGCCTGGCGCCGGTCGGAACCGCACCGAAGGCGGCTGGCTGGACACGCAGCCCCGAGCTCTGCGAACGGGAACCGGACACGGCACCTCCTGGTGAATTCGCTGAGGCATTCCATTATGGTCCGCCCCGCTGACAGCACCGCGCCCGATCCGGGGGGCACGGTGACATACTGACCAACGGTTCAGTAGTGCCATCTGTTCCCCGGCTGGTGCGGACCCGGCGCCTGCTTCCTACAACCCGATCCGCCCGCCATCCGTTCCCGCCCGCCACCGCCACTCGCACTCCGGCCGTCTTCCAGGAGCCCGTATGTCCGCCCCCTACCTCTCCCTGACCTGGACCGATCACGTCACGGGCCGCCGCGGGTTCCTCGTGGTGGACCGGCTGGTGCGCGGGGTGGCCAGCGGTGGACTGCGGATGCGGCCGGGCTGCTCCCTCGACGAGGTCGCCGGGCTGGCCCGCGGCATGACCATGAAGGAGGCGCTGCACTACGACCCCGAGGGCCGTTACGTCCCGCTCGGCGGCGCCAAGGGCGGCATCGACTGCGATCCCCGGGACCCGGAGGCGTACGGCGTCCTGGTGCGCTATCTGCGGGCGACGCGCCCGTACATCGAGGCGTTCTGGACGACCGGCGAGGACCTGGGGCTCTCCCAGGACCTGGTGGACCGGGCCGCCGCGGAGGCGGGTCTCGTCTCGACCGTCCAGGCCGTCTATCCCCTGCTGGACGACGAGCGGGCCGCCCGGCAGCGGCTGGCGGACGCGTTCGCCGTCGAGGTGGACGGGATCGGGCTCGACGAGCTGGTGGGCGGCTGCGGGGTCGCCGAGTCCGTCCTGACGGCCCTGGACAGGACCCGCACGCCGTACGCCGGGACGCGGGTCGCCGTGCAGGGCCTGGGCACCATGGGCGGCGCCACCGCCCGCTTCCTCGCCCGGGCGGGCCTCACGATCGTCGCCGTGGCCGACATCAAGGGCACCGTCGAGAACCCCGCCGGCCTGGACGTCGAGGCCCTGCTCGCCGCCCGCGACGCCCATGGCGCGGTCGACCGCGCCGCGCTGCGCCCGGAGGACCGGGAGACCTCCCCGGACGCCTGGCTGGCCGTCGACGCCGACGTGCTGGTCCCCGCGGCCGTCTCGTACGCCATCGACCCGGCCAACCAGGGGCGGATCACCGCCCGTCTGATCGTCGAGGCGGCCAACATGCCGGTCATCCCCGAGGCCGAGGCCCTGCTCACGGCCCGCGGGGTGACGGTCCTCCCCGACGTGGTCGTCAACTCCGCCACGAACGCCTGGTGGTGGTGGACCCTGTTCGGCGACATCGCCCCGGACGCGCGCAGCTCCTTCGACCACACCCGCCGCTCCATGCGCGCCCTGGTGGACCTGATGCTGTCCCGCGCCGAGCGTGACGGCACGACTCCCCGGGCGGCCGCACACGCGCTGGCCGCCGACCGCCTCCCGGTCATCGAGGCACGCTATGGGCGCCATCGCCCGATCTGACCCGTAGGTAAGGTTGCCGTGTGGGCAGGGTCAGGTTGAGCGTGGCCGAGCGGCGCGAGGAACTGCTGCGGGCGGCCATCGAGCAGATCGAGGCGCGGGGCGTGGCGGCGGTACGGATCGCCGACGTGGCCGCGTCCCTCGGTGTGAGCAACGCCTTGGTGCTCTACCACTTCTCGACCAAGGAGAAGCTGGTCGCCGAGGCCTTCCGCTACGCCGCCGAGGGCGACCTCGCCCGCCTCCGCAAGCTGATCGCCCGCCGGACGACGGCGCTGCGCCGCCTCCGGGCGGCCGTCCGCTGGTACGCCCCCACCGGCCAGGCCAAGGGCTGGCGCCTGTGGATCGAGGGCTGGGCGGTCTCCCTCCGCGACCCCGCCCTCCGCGAGGTCACCCGTGCCCTGGACCTCCAGTGGAAGGCCGCGCTCACCGGCCTCATCGAGGAGGGCGCGGCCGCCGGCGAGTTCCACTGCCCCGACCCGCAGGCATCGGCTCTCCGCCTCACCGCCCTCCTGGACGGCCTGGCCGTACAACTCACGGCCTACGACGGAGCGGTCTCCCGCACAAAGGCCCAACAGTGGGCGGACGAGACCCTGGCCCGCGAACTCAACCTGCCGGAAACACCGCCAACCTGAACTTCGCCGCGGTACGACCACGGCGGGCCGGCCACCCACGCACCGAAGGGGCGGTGCCGGTGCGTCAGGCCCGTCGCCCACAGCGGCCCAGAGAACCCGCCCCTACTCACCCCCGAGCAGTAGGGCACCGAGCGACGGGCTGACGCGCCGGCACGGCCCGCCCCACGCCGAACCGAACGCGCGAGCGGCCGAACGGCAACTGGTTCAGGCCACGGACGCGATCCGCGTCTTGATGTCGTCGGGCGACAACGCCCCCTTCGCCGACACATGGTCCCCGGACGACTCCCCGCGCAGCCGCCGTCCGATCCACGGCACGAGGTACTCCCGCGCCCAGTGGATGTTGTCCCGCCGCACCTCGAACGTCCCCCGCGGCGGCAGCGGCGGCCACGGCTGCTCGGGGTCCGCCGGCACCTCGAGGCCGAGCACCTGCCCGGCCCGCAGCGCGACCCGCGTGTGCCCCTCGGGCGACAGGTGCAACCGGTCGTCGTCCCAGGCCCGCCGGTCCTGCACGGTCTTCAGTGACCACAGGTCGAGCACGGGACAGCCGTACCGGTCGGCGATGGCCCGCACATGCCCGTTGTACGTCGCGATCTTCCCCCGCAGGTGCCGGAGCACCGGCACGTTCCGCGTGTCGAAGCCGGTGGTCACCATCACCGTGCCGACCGCCGAGGTGAGCCGGGCCACCGCCCGCTCGAACCGCTCGGCGACCTCGTCGGGGTCGGTGCCGGGACGGATGATGTCGTTGCCGCCCGCGCAGAAGGACATGAGGTCAGGCGCGAGTTCGAGAGCCCGCGGCACCTGGTCCTCGACGATCTGGTCGAGCAGCTTCCCCCGTACCGCGAGATTGGTGTATCTGAAGTCGCCCTCGGGCACCCGGTCCGCGAGGAGCACCGCGAACCGGTCCGCCCAACCGACGAACGCCCCGTCGGGGCCGGGGTCGCCGACGCCCTCGGTGAAGCTGTCCCCCACCGCCACGTACGACCCGATCACTGATCTGCTGTTCTTCGAATCGTCTGCCACATCGGGTCATGATTCACCTTCGGATGTGACCTACGCGACCGTAATAAGGGGTTGACGGGCGGTGAGATAGACCACGCTTCACGATCCGATCAACCCGGGAATACGCCAGGTCCAGGCAGCCGCCGCACAGACCGGTCCCGAGCACGCCGAAGGCCGGACCCCGGGGATCGGGGTCCGGCCTTCGACCGCACTCGACCAGCCATCAGCGGCACGTCAGACGGTGACGCCCTTCGACCGGAGGTAGGCCAGCGGGTCGATGTCCGAGCCGTAGTCGGCGGTCGTGCGCATCTCGAAGTGCAGATGCGGGCCGGTGACGTTGCCGGTCGCGCCCGACAGCCCTATCTGCTGGCCGACGGTCACGGACTGGCCCGCGGAGACGCCGATCGAGGAGAGGTGGGCGTACTGGGCGTAGTAGCCGTCGGCGAGCTTGATGACGACCTGGTTGCCGTACGCGCCGCCCCAGCCGGCGGAGACGACGGTGCCCGCGCCCACGGCCTTGAGGCTCGTGCCGGTCGGGGCCACGAAGTCGACACCGGTGTGGTAGCCGCTGGACCACATGCTGCCGGCGGTCTTGTACGCCGTGCCGATGGTCGCGCCCTCGATGGGCAGGGTGAAGCCGGAGTTGTTCGACGGGGCGGCCTGACCCGCGGACGTGTCGGCCGCCTCCTTCGTCGCGGACGCGGAGGTCTTCGACGCCTCGGAGGGCTTGGACGACTGCGTCGACGGAGCCTTCGTCGACGACTGCGACAGCCCGGCCTTCACGGCCTTGCCGCCGATGGTGAGCTTCAGACCGGGGTGGATGAGCGAGGGGTCGGAGCCGATCACGGAACGGTTGTCCGAGTAGAGCCGCTTCCAACCGCCCCGGACGTCCTGCTCGTCCGCGATCTTCGCGAGGTAGTCGCCGGCCTTCACCGTGTAGGTCTTCGTCGCCTTCTTCTTGGCGGCGACCTGTTCGACGGCACCCTTCTCGGGGGTGGCCGCGATCGTCTTCTCGGAAGCCCCGGAGACGGCGGCCGTGGGGGTCGCGGCGTGGGCGCCGGCGGCGCCCATCAGGGGCAGCGCGAGCGCGGCGCCACCGGTTCCGGCGGCGGCGATGGAGCGGGTGAGACGCTGGGACTTGGGACGGCGGTGCTTACCCTTCGCGGGCATGGCGAATTCCTCTCCGGCGCCTGCGAGGTGAGCTGTCGGGTGCGGACTGGAGATGTCCGGCCGGGCTTGTGCCCGGCTTTACCCCTAGCCGTTCCGGAGACCGGAACAGGCGGTACTACCTGTGGGTCCCCCGCTCCTGCCGTGGATCGGGTCGGTACGCGGCTCCGGTCGGCGGCAGGATTGGGCGTCCGTCCGGATCGAGGGTGAACGTAAGCGACTTGTCCCCACAGAGACAACCATCGGGATTTCCTGTGCGTCTTCCTACGTGATCCATACAACGAATCCCGATTACGCTCCGTAAACAGGCCCCGGACACCCCTTTCCAACGGCCCTGGAAATACATGAAAATTACGTGGACATGGCGGCGACCGTGCGTCACGGATATGACGCTGCTCACGCGCCTACGCCTCAGTAGTCTTTATTCCAGGGCCAGTTGGATTAACGGTTCGATTTCGGACAGAACGCTCACATACGACGCAGACGGACAACCTTCGCATCGAAGTCGCCATGCAGCCCCGTCCGCAGGCCGTGATGCAACAGCACCGCCCCTCGGTGCAGTTCGCCCGTTTCGCGGCATTCATAGGTTGCCGCGGAATCGAGGCCGCGCAGCCGGAGCGGCGGGAGCGGCTCGCCGTAGTGCTGGGCCTGGAGGCAGGCGAGGACGACCACCTCGTCGCCGTGGACGTACTGCACGGCGCTCAGCCCTCCGCTCGGCGGGCGCAGCCGGTAGAGGTCACCGCGCTGCACCGCGGGCTTGATCTCCTTGTACAGCTCCACCCACTCCCGCGCCTCGGCCAGTTCCTCGTCGCTCCACCGCGTGAGGTCGCCGCCGACGCCGAGCACGCCCGCCATGGCACTGACGAAGCGGAACCGCAGGGAGCTGACCCGGCCGTTGAGCTGGTTGTTCGGGCTGTCGGTGACCCAGGCGGCCATGACCCGCGCAGGGTGGATGTGGGTGAACCCGTGCTGGATGGCGAGCCGGTCCAGCGGGTCGGTGTTGTCGGAGGTCCACACCTGGTCGGTCCGCGACATGACCCCGAGGTCGATCCGGCCGCCGCCGCCCGAACACGACTCGAAGGCGACGCCGGGGTGCGCGGCCCGCAGCCGGTCCAGCAGGGCGTAGTAGGCGTGCACGTGCTCGACCCACAGCTTCTGCGGGTACTCCTCACCGGGCCAGCCGGCGTCCGTGAAGCAGCGGTTGAAGTCCCACTTCACATAGTCGATCGGGGCGCTGGAGAGCAGGGTGTCCAGCTTCTCCCACAGGTACTCCTGGACGTCCGGCCGCGCGAGGTTGAGCACCAGTTGATTGCGGAGCTCTGTCCGCTTTCGTCCCGGTTGGAACTGTGCCCAGTCGGGGTGCGCCCGGTACAACTCGCTGTCCGGGTTGACCATCTCGGGCTCCACCCAGATGCCGAACTGCATGCCGAGGGCGTGCACCTGGTCGGCGAGCGGCTTCAGCCCCTCGGGGAAGCGGTCCGGGTTGGGCGTCCAGTCGCCGAGTCCGGCCCGGTCGCTGGTGCGCGCCCCGAACCAGCCGTCGTCGACCACGAACAGCTCGACCCCGATGGCCGCCGCCCGCTCGGCGAGCGCCCGCTGCTGCTCCTCCGAGATGTCGAACTCGGTGGCCTCCCAGGAGTTGAACAGCACCGGACGGTCCCGGTCGGCGTCCGGGATGACGTACGCCCGCTGGTAGGCGTGCCAGGCGCGGCTCGCCCCGCCGTGGCCGCCGTCGGACCACAGTCCGGCGAAGACGGGAGTGGTGAACGTCTCGCCCGCCTCCAGTCGCAGCAGGCCCGACTCGTCGTACCCGGCACCGCCGGTGATCTGCACCCGCGCGTCCGGGAGCTGGGCCACGGCGATCCGCCAGGAGCCCGACCAGCCGAGGGCGCAGCCGTAGACCTCGCCGTGCTCCTCGGTGGCATCGGTGTCGAGGGCGACCCAGGGCAGGTGCTGGTGTCCGGTGTGCCCGCGGCGGCTGCCGATGACCTTCTCGCCGTAGGTCAGCTCGCCGCGCACCAGCCGGGACTCGGCCGCCCACCGGCCGTGCAGCTGGGACAGGCGCCAGCTCTCCTCACGGCGGGGCAGCGTCCAGGTCGCCGAGTCGGCCCGCAGTAGTTCCACGGTGGTCCCCTCGTTGGCGAGGGTCACCCAGCGCTCCACGACGTCGTCGCGCATCCGGTAGTGGAGCGTGATCCGCAGACCGTCGTCGAGGAAGCGCAGGCGCAGCTCGTCACCGTCCGCCTCGTACTCCTGGAAGGTCCACTCGGTGCCGCGCCGCTCCTCGGTGCGGACCGAGAGGGCGGGGCGGGTGAAGCGGGGGCCGCCCTCGACGGGGTACTCCTCGTGGCCGTCGACCGGAGCTTCGAAAGGCCAGTAGGGCAGCTCCTGGCGGGCGGCCAGCTCCTCGGCGTCGGCGAGGGAGATCCTCGGGCCCCAGTGGAGGTGCAGCAGCTCGTCGTTCTCGGTGAGCCGCAGGGCGTAGCTGCTCCGGGGGCCCGTGAGAAGCCAGGTCCGGCCGTCCGTGGCGATGTCCAACATCATGGCCTCACAAATTCGAACAGGTGCGATCGTGCCTCAACATCATGGCAGGTCGTCGCGGGAGCGCCCCGCCGCCTGTGGACAACGGAGGCCGACGCCGGGCGCCTGTGGACAACTCATTGCGTCAGGCACCCATGTCGTATCGTCGAGGGGCGCCTCGATGCCGAGCGCGTGCCGTCGACGACCGGCGCCGACGGCCGGATGGGAGGAGCCCCCGTGACGCAGCAGATCCCGTCGACCGAACCCGAGTTGGCCGGGGTGCGCAATTTCCGCGATGTGGGCGGCCTGCCGACCGTGGACGGCCGCCGGGTGCGTCATGGAGTGCTGTTCCGCAGCGGGCATCTCGCGCACGCCACCGACGACGACGCCGCGTTCCTGAGCTCCCTCGGCCTGCACACGATCTTCGACTTCCGCAATGCGGCCGATCAGAAGCTGGAGGGCCCGGACGTCGAGCTGCCCGGCGTACGGAACGTGAATCTGCCGCTGTCCGACCCGGCGGACGGCGCCGAGTTCTGGAAGATGGTCCGCGACGGCGATGTGGACCAGCTGCGCGCGCTGCTGGACGACGGCAAGGCGGCGGGCCGGATGATCGCCTCCTACCGCACGATCATCAAGCACCGCACGGCCGAGCACTCCCGTGTGCTGCACGCGCTGGCGGAGGACAGCGTGCCGGCGCTGATGCACTGCGCGGCCGGCAAGGACCGCGCGGGCCTCTCCATAGCGATCACGCTCCTCGCCCTCGGCGTGGAGCGCGAGGCCATCGTGGCCGACTACCTGGAGTCGAACGCCAAGCACCGCCGCTACAAGGTGCGCCGCAGCAGCAGCTCCCCGAGCGCCTACTCCCCGGAGATCATGGAGCTGCTGAGCCCCCTGTTCGACGCCCGCGCCGAGTACCTCCAGGCGGCCTTCGACACGGTCGAGGAGACCTGGGGCGACGTGGACACCTACCTGGAGCAGGGCCTGAAGCTGAGCCCCGCGAGCCGGGAGCTGCTGCGCGAGCGCCTGCTCGACTAGTCTCGTCACCGCACGGCGCCCGCCTCGGCACGGCACGGCGCGCCCACCTCGCACACCGCACGGCCCCACCCAGGTCACTGCTTGGCGCCCACCTCGAACAGCAGATAGATGAAGGCCGCGAAGAGGTGGCCGACGGCGATGTAGATGATGAGCCGCACCCACAGGGCGCGGGGGAACTTCTCTTCCATGTCAGCCATGGGTGGTCTCCGGGGTGGTCGGCCCGAGGCACAGCGCGGTGGTCGGGCTCTGCAGCAGGGTGTGGACGAACAGCAGGTCGGCGCCGTCGGGATCGGCGGCGGCGATGCGGTGCGGGGTCAGCGAGTCGAAGTGCGCGCTGTCCCCGGGCCCGAGCAGGTGCGCGGTGTCCCCGAGGCGCAGCCGCAGGCGTCCCTTCAGGACGTACAGCCACTCCTCGCCGGGGTGCACGCGCACGATGTCGCCCTGGGAGCCGTACGGCACATGGACGCGCAGCGCCTGCATCCCGCGTCCGGGGGCGCCCGCCTGCCAGTACGTCCAGCCGCCGGCCCGGGTGGGCTCCATGTCACCGGCACGCAGGACGGCGTCCCGTTCGGGGACCGTCTCGCCGAGCAGTTCGGAGACGGTCGTACCGTAGACGCGGGCCAGCGCGAGCAGCATCGGCAGCGAGGGCTGGCGCTGCCCCGTCTCCAGCCGGGAGAGGTGCGCCGGTGACAGCCCGGCGGCCCGGGCCGCCGCCTCCAGCGTGAGGGAGGCCCGGCGGCGCAGGGCACGCAGCTGCGGGGCGACGACGGGCAGGTCCGCGTCCGCCGCGGGCTCGGGAGGGTCCGTACCCTCGGAAGGGCTCATGCCCCCATTCAGCCCCAGCCTTGCCTGTGGGGCAAATTTCTTGCCTCAGAGGCAAAGTGGCCGCCGGTGGCCTGCGGGCATTCCGCTCGGATCGTGGCCTACCGGTTGGCCACCGCCTGCTGCACCAGGGTCCTGCCGAAGTCCCACATCAGCCCGCCGCCGCTGTGCGCGTCGTCCATCACCTCGGTGAAGGCCGCGACGAACCGGTCCACCTCCCGTTCCCCGATGATCAGCGGCGGGATCAGCTTGATCACCTCCAGATGGTCGCCGGAGACCTGAGTGAGGATGCGGTGCCGTTGCAGCAGCGGCACGACGACCATCTGCGCGAACAGTCCCTTGCGCGCCGCCTGGAGCATCGTCCACCGGCTGCGCAGCTTCAGCGACCTGGGTCTGCCGAACTCGACGCCGATCATCAGCCCCCGTCCGCGCACCTCGCTGAGCAGCTCGTACTTGTCGACCAGCGCGGCCAGCCGGCTCTTGAGCAGCTCTCCCGTGGCGCGGGCGTTCGCCACGATCTCCTCGTTCTCCATCACCGACAGCACGGCGAGTCCGGCGGCCATGGCCTGGGCGTTGGAGCCGAAGCTCGCCGAGTGCACGAGGACGCGGTCCATCGACGAGTAGACCTTCTTGAAGATCCACTCCTTGCCGACGGTCGCGCCGACCGGTACGTAGCCGCCGGAGAGCGCCTTGGCGACGCACACCAGGTCCGGCTCCACGCCCTCCTCGTGCTGGTAGGCGTAGAAGTCCCCGGTCCGCCCGAGCCCGGTCTGCACCTCGTCGAGGATGAGCAGCGCCTTGTGCCCGTGCAGGAGCTCCTGGGCGGCGCGCAGATAGCCGGGCGGCGCCTCGTGCACCCCCTTGCCCTGAATGGGTTCCACGATCAGGGCGGCGACATCGCCCTTCCTCAGCTCCCTCGCCAGTGCGTCGAGATCACCGAGCGGTACGGCGGTGTCGGGCAGCAGCGGGGCGAAGCCGTCCCGGAAGCCGTTCTCCCCGTTGACGGAGAGGGAGCCGGTGGTGAGCCCGTGGAAGGCGTGGTCGCAGTAGAGGACGCGGGGGCGGCCGGTGGCGTAGCGGGCGAACTTCAGCGCGGTCTCGACGGCCTCCGTACCACTGTTGCCGAAGAACACCCGGTCCAGGTGCGGGCTGTGGGCGAGCAGTCGTTCGGCGAGCAGTCCGGGCAGGGGCTGGCAGTCGAAGCGGGTGAGGTCGGCGAGCCGCGCGTCCAGGACGTCGTGCAGCGCCTTGCGGACGACGGGGTGGTGGCGGCCGAGGCCCATCACGCCGAACCCGGCGAGCATGTCCAGGTGGTCCTGCCCGTCGGCGTCCCAGAAGTACGCGCCCTCGGCCCGCTCGTAGACCTTGTCGAAGCCGATGGTGTGCAGCATGCGCGGGAGTTGGTGGTTCAGGTACCGGGCGTGGAGTTCGTAGCGCTCGGCGCCGCGCTCGGCGAGCAGTCTGCCGAGGTCGAACTCCCCGTTCCCGGCGGCGGGTTCCGCGGTGGTCATTGCGGTGTCTCCTTGACGGCCTCGGCCTCAGTCTCGATCGGATCCCCCTGCGTGCGCGCCCCCTTCTCGATCGCGTCCTTCCCCGCCAGGCACGCGCTGATCCGTCCGGCGATGTCGACCGGTGTCAGGCCGATGTCCGCCAGCACCTCGCCCCGCTTGGCGTGCGCCAGGAACTGCTCGGGGATGCCGAACCGCCGTACGGGTACGTCCACCTCGGCGTCCCCCAGGGCCAGGGCGACCGCCGAACCCACCCCGGCCGCCCGGCTGTTGTCCTCCACGACCGCCACCAGCCGGTGCTCGTCGGCGAGCCACGGCAGCGCCGGGTCCACGGGCTTGACCCAGCGGGGGTCGACGACGGTGCAGCCGATGCCGCGCGCCTCCAGCAGTTCGGCGGCCTGGAGGCACACCCCCGCCATGACGCCGACGGCCACCAGCAACACCTCCGGGTCCGCGGGGGCCGGGGCGCGGTGCAGGACGTCCATGCCGCCGACCCGTTCCAGGGACGGGATCTCGGGCCCGACCGACTCCTTCGGGAACCGGATCAGGGTCGGCGCGTCGTCCACGGCGACCGCCTCCCGCAGCTGCGCCCGCAGTTGTTCGGCGTCGCGCGGCGCGGCGATCCGCAGCCCCGGCACGACCTGGAGGACGGACATGTCCCACATGCCGTTGTGCGAGGCTCCGTCGACGCCCGTGACCCCGGCCCGGTCCAGGACGAACGTCACCCCGCACCGGTGCAGGGCCACATCCATCAGCAGCTGGTCGAAGGCCCGGTTGAGGAAGGTGGCGTAGACGGCGACGACGGGATGGAGACCGCCGGTGGCGAGGCCGGCCGCCGACACCGCCGCGTGCTGCTCGGCGATCCCCACGTCCCAGACCCGGTCGGGGAACTTCTCCGCGAACCTGCCGAGGCCCACCGGGTGCAGCATGGCGGCCGTGATGGCGACGACGTCCTCCCGTTCGTCGGCGATCCGGACGATCTCGTCGCCGAAGACCGACGTCCAGGACGGTCCACCGGGGGGACCGAGCGGCTCGCAGGTGAGCGGGTCCATCACGCCGACCGTGTGGAAGTGGTCCTCCTCGTCGGCGAGGGCCGGCTCGTAGCCCCGGCCCTTCTGGGTCAGGCAGTGGACGAGGACGGGTCCGTGGAACCGTTTGGCCCGGCGCAGCGCCGACTCGACGGCCTGGACGTCGTGCCCGTCGATCGGTCCGACGTACTTCAGGCCCAGGTCCTCGAACATGCCCTGGGGCGCGAACGCGTCCTTGAAACCCTTCTTCGCCCCGTGCAGCGCCTCGTAGACCTGGTGGCCGACGAACGGGGTGCGCAGCAGGACGTCCTTGCCCCAGGCGAGGAACTGCTCGTAGCCGTCGGTGGTCCGCAGGGTCGCGAGGTGGTTGGCCAGGCCCCCTATGGTCGGCGAGTAGGAGCGCTCGTTGTCGTTGACGACGATGATCAGCGGCCGGTCCTTGGCGGCCGCGATGTTGTTGAGCGCCTCCCAGGCCATGCCGCCGGTGAGCGCGCCGTCGCCGATGACGGCGACGACGTGGCCCCGCTCCCCCTGCACCTGGCGGGCCTTGGCGAGGCCGTCGGCCCAGCCGAGGGCGGTGGAGGCGTGGCTGTTCTCGATGACGTCGTGCTCGGACTCCTCCCGCGAGGGGTAGCCGGACAGGCCGCCCTTGCCGCGCAGCTCGGAGAAGTCCTGACGTCCTGTCAGCAGTTTGTGGACGTAGCTCTGGTGACCGGTGTCCCACAGGATCCGGTCCGTGGGTGACTCGAAGACCCGGTGGAGCGCGATGGTCAGCTCCACCACCCCCAGGTTGGGCCCCAGGTGACCGCCGGTCCTGGCGACCGCGTGCACCAGGAACTCCCGGATCTCCTCGGCCAGTGCACCGAGTTCCGCCTCGGTCAGCGCCTTCACATCGCGCGGTTGCCGGATGTTCTCCAGAATCGTCACGTCGGGCCCCCTCTCGATCCGTGCTTCACAGCCGTGTCGTCAACTCACGGTGACCGCCGGCTCCCCCGACGCGATCCCGTCCCTCTCCATCTGCGCGGCGATCTTCATCGCCTCGTCGATGAGGGTCTCCACGATCTTCGACTCGGGCACGGTCTTGATGACCTCGCCCTTCACGAAGATCTGCCCCTTTCCGTTGCCGGAGGCGACCCCGAGGTCCGCCTCCCGCGCCTCCCCGGGACCGTTGACGACGCAGCCCATGACCGCGACGCGCAACGGCACCTCCATGCCCTCCAGCCCGGCGGTCACCTCGTCCGCCAGCCGGTAGACGTCGACCTGCGCCCGCCCGCACGACGGGCAGGACACGATCTCCAGCCGCCGCGCCCTCAGGTTCAGCGACTCCAGGATCTGGATGCCGACCTTGACCTCCTCGGCCGGCGGCGCGCTCAGCGAGACTCGGATCGTGTCGCCGATGCCCTCGGCGAGCAGCGCCCCGAAGGCCACGGCCGACTTGATCGTGCCCTGGAACGCGGGGCCCGCCTCGGTGACGCCCAGGTGCAGCGGGTAGTCGCAGCGGGCGGCGAGCTGCCGGTACGCCTCGATCATCACGACCGGGTCGTTGTGCTTGACGGAGATCTTGAGGTCCCGGAAGTCGTGCTCCTCGAACAGCGACGCCTCCCACAGCGCGGACTCCACCAGCGCCTCGGGCGTCGCCCTGCCGTACTTCTGGAGGAGGCGCCGGTCGAGGGACCCGGCGTTGACCCCGATGCGGATCGGCGTCCCGTGGTCCTTCGCCGCCCGCGCGATCTCCTTCACCTTGTCGTCGAACTGCTTGATGTTGCCGGGGTTGACCCGCACGGCGGCGCACCCGGCCTCGATCGCGGCGAACACGTACTTCGGCTGGAAGTGGATGTCCGCGATCACCGGGATCTGCGACTTGCGGGCGATGGTGGCGAGGGCGTCCGCGTCGTCCTGCGTGGGGCAGGCGACCCGCACGATCTGGCAGCCGGACGCGGTGAGCTCGGCGATCTGCTGCAAGGTGGCGCCGATGTCCGACGTACGGGTCGTCGTCATCGACTGCACCGACACCGGCGCGCCACCGCCGACGGCCACCGACCCGACCTGGATCCGCCGGCTCTCCCGGCGCTCGGCGACCGGCCGGACGGGCACCTCCGGCAGCCCGAGGGACACGGCGGTCATGCCGTCACCCCTCGTTCCCGGAGACCGTCTCGCGCAGGGCGCGCAGCGACTCCTTCAGCGATCCCATGGTGGCGAGGACGGCGGTGGGCTCGTAGCCGCAGTGCGCCATGCAGTTGGCGCACCGCGGGTCCTTGCCTCGGCCGTACGCGTCCCAGTCGGTGTCCTCGATCAGCTCCCGGTAGGTCGGGACGTAGCCGTCGCTCATCAGGTAGCAGGGCCTCTGCCAGCCGAACAGCGAGTAGTTGGGGATCGCCCACGCGGTGCACGGGAAGTCGACTTTGCCCTCCAGGAAGTCGAGGAAGAGGGGCGAGTGGTTCAGGCGCCAGCGGCGCCGGTTGCCGCCCGCGAAGGCCTTCCTGAACAGTTCGCGGGTCTGCTCCACACCGAGGAAGTGCTCCTGGTCGGGCGCCTTCTCGTAGGCGTAGGCGGGCGAGATCATCATCTCGTCGACCTTCAGGTCGTCGTTGAGGAAGTTGAGGACCTCGATGATGGTCTGCGGGGTGTCGGTGTTGAAGAAGGTCGAGTTGGTGGTCACCCGGAAGCCGCGCCGCTTGGCCTCCTTGATGGCGGCGACGGCCTCGTCGAACACGCCCTCCTTGGCCACCGACTCGTCGTGCCGCTCCCGCAGCCCGTCGATGTGCACGGCGAACGCGAAGTACGGCGAGGGCTTGAACTGGTCCATCTTCTTGCGCAGCAGCAGCGCGTTGGTGCACAGGAAGACGTATTTCCGACGGGCCACCAACTGCCGCACGATCTCGTCGATGTGCGGGTGCATCAGTGGTTCGCCGCCGGCGATGGACACCATCGGCGCGCCTGATTCGAGGACGGCGCCCACGGCCTGCGCCACCGGCATCCGCTGCTTGAGCACCCCGGCCGGATGCTGGATCTTGCCGCAGCCCTCGCACTTCAGATTGCAGGCGTAGAGCGGTTCCAACTCGACGATCAGCGGAAACTTCTCGCGCTTGCGGAGCTTCTGTTCAGCGAGATACGTCGCCACCTTGATGGACTGGCGGAGCGGCATGGCCATCTGGCTCACCTCCTGGGGAGCAGCAAGGAACGGTGCCATTCGTAGTAAGCGGGGAGGACGGCACGAAGAACGCGGAAAGCCGATATTCCACCGCGTACCGTGCCGATCCGGACCAGTTCATGTTCTGGAGCGTCCACGACCACCCGGACGGCCGCAACCGGGCGCGCGCCCGCTCGCACGGCGCAGTGGAGCGTGACCGCGGACTCCATGTCGACGGCGATCGCTCCGGTGGCGAAGAGGCCCGCCCGCTCCTGACCGCGGACGACGTGATCGGATCCGGTGAGCGGGCCGGTGTGGACCGTGCGACCGGGCACGGCCCGTCCCAGCTCCTTGACCATGCGTTCGACGCCCACACAGGGCGTGACGGCGCCGTCGGGGCCCCTCGTCTCCGCGGCCACGACGAGGTCACCGGGGTGCATGCCGGGGGCGAGCCCGGCGCAGAATCCCGTGGCGAGCACGGCGGCCCCGTCCAGCGCCCGGTCGGCGAGCAGCCGGGTGACGGCGCGCTCGGCGGCCTTCGGCCCCATACCGGTCCGCAGGACGGTGACCGGGCCCCCGGCGCCGCCCGGGTCGCCGCTGCGCAGGGCGAACTGCTCGATGCCGAGCGCGCAGGCGATCAGCAGCGGGGCGGGGGCGGCGGCCGTGTCCATCAGCTGGCCCCGGCCTTCAGCACGGCCGGTTCGCCGTGGACGTACCGGCCGAGCGCGGTGAGCGGGAACACCTGACGGTAGAGGTGGTAGTTGATGGAGAAGTCCCACGGGAAGCCGGTCCCGGTGAACTGGGGTTCGTCCCAGCCACCGTCGCCGCGCTGGGTCCCCGCGAGCCAGGCGACGCCGCGCTCCACGGCCTTGGAGTCCCGCTCGCCCGCGGCCAGCAGGGCGAGGAGCGCCCAGGCGGTCTGGGAGGCGGTGGAGGCGCCCCTGCCGGCCCATTCGGCGGGGTCGGGGTAGGAGCGCAGGTCCTCACCCCAGCCGCCGTCGTCGTTCTGGACGGTCTCCAGCCAGGCCACGGCCCGGCGGATCGCCGGGTGTGCGGCGGGGAGCCCGGCGGCCACCAGCGCGGGGACCACGGACCCCGTTCCGTAGAGGTAGTTGACGCCCCAGCGGCCGAACCAGGCGCCGCTCGGCTCCTGTTCGGCGAGGAGCCATTCGATGCCGCGCCGGGTGCGCGGGTCGTGGGAGAGGCCCTCGACCGCGAGCATCTCCACCACGTGGGCGGTGACATCGGCGGACGGCGGGTCGATGACCTCGCCGAAGTCGCAGAAGGGCAGCTTGTTGGGGAAGGCGCTGGTGTTGTCGACGTCGAAGGCGCCCCAGGCGCCGTTCCTCGACTGCATCCCGAGGTTCCAGCGGACGCCGCGGGCGATGGCCTTCTCGACGCGTTCGGGGTCGGGATGCCTGACCCTGCGCAGGGCGAGCACCACCTCGGCGGTGTCGTCGATGTCGGGGTAGTTGTCGTTGTGGAACTCGAACGCCCAGCCGCCCGGCGGGAGTTGGGGCCGTCTGACGGACCAGTCGCCGGGGCGGACGATCTCCTCGCCGAGCATCCAGTCGGCGGCCCTGACCAGTTGGGGGTGGTCGGCGGGCAGGCCGGCGTCGGCGAGGGCGATGGTGGCGAGGCAGGTGTCCCACACCGGTGACTGGCAGGCCTCGATCATGCGGGCGCCGTCCTCGCGCCACACGGCGAACCGGTCCAGGGACTCCAGGCCCGCCCGCATCACGGGGTGCTGGAGGTCGTAGCCGAGCAGATGGAGCGCGATGATCGAGTACACGGCCGGCGGCTGGATGCCTCCCCAGCAGCCGTCGTTCTCCTGCCGCTCGATGATCCAGCGGGCCGCGCTGTTCATCGCCGCCCTGCGCAGCCGCTTCAGCGCGACCTTGTGGTAGCCGTGCAGCACCTTGTCGAGCCGCTGGAAGGCGCCCTCCCAGGTGCCCAGCGGGTCGAGCGGCGCGGGCGGGTTGGGCCGGCCGGGGTCGGTGTGCAGTTCGTCGAGCGGGAACGGGGCGGGCCGCACCGGGCGCTTCGCGGAGACGACGGTGAGCGGCACGATGGTCTGCCGCGCCCAGCACCCGAAGTCGTAGATGTTCAGCGGCATCCACTTCGGGAAGTAGATCAGCTCCGGCGGCATCTCCGGCAGGTCGTCCCACTTCCACCAGCCGAACAGGGCGAGCCAGATCCGCGTGAAGACGCGGGCCGCGGCGATCCCTCCGCGCCCCCGGATCCACGCGGACGCCTTCGCCATGTGCGGCTCCGACGGGTCGTCACCGGCCAGCCGCAGCGCGACATACGCCTCGACGGTCGCGGAGAGTTCGGGCGGGCCGCCGTAGAAGGTCGCCCAGGTGCCGTCCTCGCGCTGCTCGCCCCGGATGAACAGGGCGGCGGCCCGTGTCGTCTCCTCGTCGCGGATGCCGAGGAACTGACGGAGCAGCAGGTCCTCGGCGTCCATGGTGACGTTGGTCTCCAGGTCGCCCTTCCACCAGCCCTGGGCGTCCTGACGCGCGAGGAGGAACGCGGTGGCACGCCGTAGGGCGCGTTCGGCGGCGTCCTGGACCCCCGCCGCCACCGGGGTGTCGGTGTCGGTGTCGCTGGCCGAGGCAGCGCGGGGCGGCAGGGCCCCGGTGCTTCCGTCGGTCGTCGCTGTCATGGCTTCCCCTTCGTGCAGTGGAGGGATCTCTGCGGTGGGTCAGCCGTCGGCCGGTGCGTGTCCGGTGAACGGGCACCGGCCGGCGACTACGCGAGGGCTATTCGACCGATGGCGGTCGGCGGTCGGTCGATGGTGGTCATCTCTTCCGGACGACGACGAAGTCGGCGAGCGCCGTGAACTGGTCCCGTACGTGCTCGGGCATCCGGATCGAGTCGAGTGCCTCGATGGCGACGGCGTGCTGGCGGCGCGCCTCCTCGGCGGTCCACTCCCGGCCGCCGGCCTCCTCGATGAGGGCGGCGCGTGCGGCGAACTCCGCCTCGGAGAAGTTCTCGAAGTCACTGCTCTTGGCGTCGGCGGCGAGGAGTTCACCGAGCTGCTCGGAGGCGGGGCCGCCCGCCGCGAGCGCCGCCACCACGGGCAGGGACTTCTTGCGCTGGCGCAGGTCGCTCCAGGTCTGCTTGCCCGTGGAGACCGGGTCGCCCCAGATGCCCAGCAGGTCGTCGACGGCCTGGAAGGCGAGCCCGAGGTGGTAGCCGTACTTCTCCAGCGTGTCGGCGGTGTGGTCGTCGGCGCCGCCGAGGACCGCGCCGATGGAGCAGGCGCAGGCGAGCAGGGCGCCCGTCTTGTTGCCCTCCATCTCCAGGCACTCCTCGACGGTGACCCGCTCGCGGTGCTCGTAGGAGATGTCCTGGGCCTGTCCGTCGATGAGCGCGCGGGTCGCGGTGGTGACGCGGCGGGTGGCGCGGGCCGCCTCGGCGGTGCCGAGTTCGAGGAGGATCTCGTTGGCGAGGACCATCAGGGCGTCGCCGACGAGGATGGCCTGGGCGGGGTCGTACGCCTTCCAGACGGTGTCGCGGTGGCGGCGCTGTTCGTCGCCGTCCATCAGGTCGTCGTGCAGCAGCGAGAAGTTGTGCACCAGCTCCACCGCGACCGCGCCGGGGATGCCGACCTCGGGGGCGGCGCCGGTGACCTCGGCGGACATGACGGCCAGCGCGGGACGTACGGCCTTGCCGCCGTCCCCTGCGGCGGGGTTGCCGTGGGTGTCGATCCAGCCGAAGTGATAGGCCGCGACGGTGTTCATGGGGGGCGCGAGCCGCTCGATCGCCGCCCGCAGCACGGGCGTGGTCAGGGTCCGCCCGCGCTCCAGGAGCGCGGTCACGTCCACCGCGTCGGCTGCCGTCGCGGCCGGGGGCACAGTGGGCACAGTCTCTCCTCTAGTTGCGGTGCCGAGAGTGCGGGAACCGTTCGGATGCGCTTCGAGCGTCACGCTGCCTCCTCGTGGACGAAGAGGTGGTCCCGGGGCCGGCCCAGCGCGGCGAGCGCGGCGTCCGCCGCGCTCACGCCGCTGCGGACCGCACTCTCCATGGTCGCGGGCCACCCGGTGGCGGTCCACGCTCCGGCCAGATACAGACCGGGTGCCTTGGTGCGGGCGCCGGGCCTGAGCCGTCCGACGCCGGGGGTGGGAGCGAAGGTCGCGGTGCGCTCCCGGGTCACGAAGAAGTCCTTCACCCGCGCGCCGCGCGTGCCGGGCAGCAGTCGCTCCAGCTCGGGCAGATAGCGCTCGCGGAGCACGGCCACGGGTTCGTCGACCTCGTGGTGCGCGGCCGACTGCGACAGTGCCAGGTACTGGCCCTCGCTCAGCCCGGACGCCTCGGTCCGGTCGAAGACCCACTGGACGGGCGAGCCGAGCGCCGCGAAGAACGGGCGGCTCAGCACCTTGCGGTCGTACACCACATGGACGTTGAGGATCGGCGCGGTGCCGATCTCCAGCAGCCGCTCGGGCCGGTCGAGCGCGCCCGGCGGCAGCAGGTCGTACGCCTCGCGCTGCGGTACGGCGAGGACGACCGCGTCGGTGTCCAGGCTCTCGCCGGGCACCTCGACGCGCCAGCCGCCGTCGTCGCCGGCGCGGACGGAGGTGACGCGGGTGCGCGATTCGGTGCGGACGCCCGCCGAGTCGAGGGCCTTGCGGGCCAGCCGGTCGTGGAGTTCGCCCAGCGGGACGTGGGCCCAGCCGATGTCGGCCGCGCCGGGGTCGGACAGCAGTCCCGTCTTGAAGACCATCGCGGCGAGGCCGAGGGAGGCGTCCTTGGCCACGGCGTTGAGGGTGGCGACGCCCACGAGGTCCCAGAGCGCCTCGACGGCACGCGCGGACTGGCCGTGTGCGGTGAGCCAGCCGGCGAAGTCCCGCTCGTCCAGCGCGGGGTCGTCGAGGTCGATCGCCTTGAGCGCCAGCGCGGCCCGCCCCACCCTGGCCCGCTCGGCGAGCGAGAGGTGCGGGTATGTGGCGAGGCTGCGCCCGAGGTGCAGGGGTACGGGCAGTGCGTCGCGCCGCAGTCGGCCGAGCCGTCGGCCGGGCCTGCCCGCCGCGTCGAGCACGGGCACGTCGAGACGGTTCTGCAGCGGAGCCAGCGCGGCGGCCTCGATCCGGTCGAGGAACCAGCGGTACGCGGTGCAGCAGCGCAGGTACACATGCTGGCCGTTGTCGACGGTGAGGGTGCCGCGCTGGAAGGAGAAGGCCAGTCCGCCGAGGCGGGGGCGTCCTTCCAGCAGGGTGACCCGGACACCGGCGTCGGCGAGGGCGAGGGCGGTGGTGACGCCCGCCAGTCCCCCGCCGACCACCACGGCCGTGCTGCCCGGCCGGCCGGTACGGTTCTCGCCCGGCGGTCCTCCGGGCCGTGCCGCTTCGGTCATCGCGCGCCCTCCCCTGCCGGTCCGCCGGGGCGAGGGATCGGTCCGCGGCAGGCCGTCGCAGTCAGGGACGCCCCCGCGTCGCGGAGGGTTGCGTACCACTTGTCCCCGATGGGGTCGCGTTGGTCCAGATTGTCCATCAGACGCGCCTCCTGACGGTGGGCCGGGACGCGTGGCGGGTGTCCAGGCCGGACAGTCCGCGTACGGCGACATAGGCCTTCTCGCGTCCGGGCAGCGACACCCGGCCGCGCAGCACGGCCTCCGGCTCGCGCTCGATGCGGTCGAGCAGCCGCCGGTAGATGCCCGCCATGGCGGCGACGCAGGCTCCGCTGCGGCGGTCCAGCATCGGCAGCAGGCGGTAGCCCTCGGCGAAGAGGGCGCGGGCCCGGCGCACCTCGAAGTGCACCAGACCCGCGAAGTCGGAGTCGGTCGGCGGGAGCGGCCCGGCGAACCCCGCCGAGCAGCCGAATTTCGCGAGGTCGTCGCCGGGCAGATAGGTTCTGCCGCCTTGGGCGTCCTCGCGAACGTCCCTGAGGATGTTGGTGAGTTGCAGGGCGAGGCCGAGGGTGTCGGCGTACTCGGGTGCGCGCTCCGCTCCGCGTGCCGCGGGTTCGGTGCCGAAGACACCGAGGCAGAGGCGTCCGATGGCGCCGGCGACACAGCGACAGTAGGCCTTCAGGTCGTCCCAGGTCTCGTAGGTCTCGCCGCGCACGTCCATGAGGACGCCGTCGATGAGTTCGTCGAGGGCGTCGAGCGGGACGGGGAAGCGGCTCGCGGTGTGAGCCAGGGCCACCACCACGGGGTCGGTGTCGTCCTCGTCGACGGTGCCCGCGCGGATCCGGGCGAGCAGTGACCGGGTCTCCTCCAGCCGGGCCGTCTTGACCTCGGCCGCGAGGGCGCCGTCGCCGATGTCGTCGACGCGCCGCGAGAAGGCGTACAGCGCGGACATGGCGCGGCGCTTGGGCGTCGGCAGCAACCGGATGCCGTAGGCGAAGTTGCGGGCCTGCTGTCCGGTGACGGCCTCGCAGTAGCTGTAGGCGGCGAGTACCGGCGCGGACGCGTGTGGTTCCGACTCCACGGTCCGGATCACCCCTCTCCTCGCAGGGTCGCGCCCATGTCCCGCAGCAACCGGAGCCTGCCGGGCTTGGGTGGGCCGGGAAGTACGTCGTGTTCGGCGGCGGCGATCGCGTGGAGGGCCGCCCTTCCTCCCGCCACGAATCCCGCGAGGAGCAGCCTCAGCCTGCCGTGGACGCTGCCCACCAGCGGGGCGCCCTCGTCCAGCAGCTCGCCTGCACGGTGCGCTTCGTACGCGATCAGCGCGCGTACCGACGCGCCCGCGGTGGGCGCCGCGAGGTCCGCCTCCTGCACGTGGAAACGTTTCATGTCCTCGGCGGGCAGGTAGACGCGGTCGCGGCGGAGGTCCTCGGCCACGTCCTGGAGGTGTTCGACGATCTGCAGCGCGGTGCAGATCGTGTCGGACAGGCGGATCCGCTCGGGGCTGGTCGTGCCGGTGACGGCGAGCACCAGGCGGCCCACGGGGTTCGCGGACAGCGCGCAGTAGGCGAGCAGGTCGTCGTAGGTCTCGTAGCGCGTGACGAGCTGGTCCTGGCGGTTGGCCGCGATCAGGTCGAGGAAGGGGCCGGGGCCGAGGCGGTGGCGGCGGACCGTGCGCTGGAGGGTGCGCAGCAGGGGGTGGCCGGGGGTGGCGTCGAAGACCTTGCGGAGGTCGGCCTCGAAGGCGTCGAGGAGGAGGAGCCGGTCGTCGGCGTCCTGCGGGGAGACGCCCAGGAGGCGGGCGTCGGCGCCGCCGGGGGCGAGGTCGCCGTCGCCGATGTCGTCGACGAGGCGGGCGAAGCCGTACAGGGCCATCAGGTCGTCGCGCCAGGCCCGGGGCAGGAAGAACGGCGCGACGGGGAAGTTCTCGGCCGCGGCCTTGTCGAGGGTGTCGCGCTCCGGGTCGCCGGTGCGCGCCGTCCCGCTTTCGGTCACCGCTCGTCACCCGGCGCGGGGACGGCGGAAGCGTTGTTGAGCTGGGGAGTTTCCGTAGCCATGGCCGTCACATCTCCCGTTCTACACTGCCGACCCAAGACGCACTATTTCGGACACGCCGCCCAATCGTCAGCGTGTGCGGCGGATGCCGGGTGTCGCGCATTATGGACCCACTTGCCGCGATTCGGCACCGGTACAGCTTACGTTCTACAACGCACCATGCTCCGACGGGGTGTCCTGCACATCACAAGAACGCACCGATTGCCCCCAAGATTCCTATGGTTGGCCGGAGTTGACTGTTCCTTGCCGGAGTTGGCGGTTCCTTTGCGGACGCCGTGTCGCCCTCTCCTCCGCAGACGCCGGGCCCCACCGGAGCAGTTCCGGCGGGGCCCGGGCGGAGGCGGACTACTTGCCCGTGAACTTCTCGTACTCCTTCAGGACCTCTTCGGTCGGTCCGTCCATGCGCAGCTCGCCGCGTTCCAGCCACAGGACCCGGTCGCAGGTGTCCCGGATCGACTTGTTGTTGTGGCTGACGAGGAAGACCGTGCCGGCCTCCTTGCGCAGCTCGCGGATGCGGGCCTCGGAGCGCTTCTGGAACTTGCGGTCGCCGGTGGCGAGGGCCTCGTCGATCATCAGGACGTCGTGGTCCTTGGCCGCCGCGATGGAGAAGCGCAGTCGCGCCGCCATGCCGGAGGAGTAGGTGCGCATCGGCAGGGTGATGAAGTCGCCCTTCTCGTTGATGCCCGAGAAGTCGACGATCTCCTGGTAGCGCGCCTTGATCTGCTCGCGGGACATGCCCATCGCGAGACCGCCCAGTATGACGTTCCGTTCGCCCGTGAGGTCGTTCATCAGGGCGGCGTTGACGCCGAGCAGGGAGGGCTGGCCGTCGGTGTAGACCTTGCCCTTCTCCGCGGGGAGCAGACCGGCGATGGCACGCAGCAGCGTGGACTTGCCGGAGCCGTTGGAGCCGATGAGGCCGATGGCCTCGCCGCGGTAGGCGACGAAGGAGACGCCCTTGACGGCGTGCACCTTGCGGACACCCCGCTCCTCGCCGCGCTTCAGGATGCGGCTGAGCGCGGCGGTGGCGCTGCCCTTGCCGGTCTTGGCGCCGTTCACGCGGTAGACGATGTGCAGCTCGTCCGCGATGACGGTGGGGACTCGGGTCTCAGCCACGGCCGTACCTCTCCTCCGCCTTCCAGAAGTACACGAAGCCGCCGAGCGCGACCAGCACGGCCCAGCCGCCGGCGACCGCCCACACGTGCGGGGGCAGGTTCTCGGAGCCGTAGCCGTCGATGAGCGCGAAGCGCATGAGGTCCATGTAGATGGCGGCCGGGTTCCACTGGAGGACGTCGCTGATCCACTGGGGATGGTCGGCGAGCATCACCGGGATGGAGAACATGACACCGGAGGCGTACATCCAGGTCCGCATCACGAACGGCATCAGCTGGGCGAGGTCGGGGGTCTTGGCTCCCATCCGGGCGAAGACGAGGGCCAGGCCGGTGTTGAAGCAGAACTGGAGCGCCAGCGCCGGGAGGATCAGCAGCCAGGACAGCGACGGGTAGCTGCCGAAGCCGATGGCCACGGCGAACATCACGATCATCGAGAACAGCAGCTGCTGGAGCTGCTGGAGCGCGAAGGAGATGGGCAGCGAGGCGCGGGGGAAGTGCAGCGCGCGCACCAGGCCCAGGTTGCCGGAGATCGCGCGGACGCCCGCCATCACCGAGCTCTGGGTGAAGGTGAACACGAACACACCCGTGACCAGGAACGGGATGTAGACCTCGCGGGACATGCCGCGGTCGGCGTTGAGGATCAGGCCGAAGATCAGGAAGTACACCAGCGCGTTCAGCAGCGGGGTGGCCACCTGCCACAGCTGGCCGAGCTTGGCCTGGCTGTACTGCGCGGTGAGCTTCGCCTGGGAGAAGGCCAGGATGAAGTGACGCCGCCCCCACATCTGGCGGACGTACTCGGCGAGTCCGGGTCGGGCACCGCTCACGGACAGCCCGTACTTGGCGGCCAGTTCCGCCGCGGAGATCCCGTCGTCGGGCGACGGGCGGTCGCTCACCGCGAGCCTGCCGTCATGCGTTGTCTCACTCACAAATGGATACTTTCGTCCTCAAAGTGCGCAGCCTGGTCGGGCCGAGGCGGAAACCTGGGACCGGGTACCGCCGCATGCTCTCAGATATCGAGCTTGTCAGATGACGGGAGGTCGTCCCAGTCGGGTCAGGCGCCACACCGTACGCCACTTCATGGGCCGGCGGGGACCGCAGGCGCTGACCCAGCCCTCCTTGAAACCGCCGAACCAGGCCCTCAGCGCCGGGCCCGAGGGCTTGCGGAGCAGCGTCAGCAGCAGCCAGACGCCCAGGTAGACGGGGACGAGCGGCGCGGGGAGGTTGCGGCGGGCGAGCCAGACGCGGTTGCGGGCGACCATGCGGTGGTAGACCGCGTGCCGGGAGGGCGCGGTCGTGGGGTGGTACAGCACCATGTCGGACCGGTAGTCGATCATCCAGCCCGCGTCGAGGGCCCGCCATGCCAGGTCGGTTTCCTCGTGTGCGTAGAAGAACTCGTCCGGGAGCCCGCCGACTTCGGCGAAGACCCGGGTGCGTACGGCGTTGGCGCCGCCGAGGAACGTGGTGACCCGGGAGGAGCGCATCGGGTCGGAGGCGCGCAGCCGGGGAACATGGCGCCGCTGGGTCTCGCCGGTCTCGGGGTCGGCGATGCGGAAGCTGATGATGCCGAGCCGGGGGTCGGCCTCGAAGGCCGTGCGGCAGAGTTCGGCGGTGTCGTGGTGGGCGAGCAGACCGTCGTCGTCCAGGAAGAGCAGGACGTCGACGTCCCGGCCGCCGGGGCCGAACGCCTCGATGCCGACGTTGCGGCCACCGGGGATGCCGAGGTTCTCGGGCAGCTCGACCGTCTTCACGCCCTCGGGGACGTCGGGGACGGGTGAGCCGTTGCCGACGACGACCACCTCGACCCGGTCGCCCTCCTGCTTGGCGACCGAGTCGAGGAGGGCGCGGAGTTCGTCGGGGCGGTTGCCCATGGTGATGATGACCGCGCCGACCTTCATGCCGCCGCTCACTTCAGCCTGCTGGAGGCGAGGATGGACACCAGGTGCAGCAGGGTCTGCAGCAGGGCGATGCCCGCGAGGACGGCGACGCCGAGCCGGGAGTAGAAGAGGTCGCCCCGGACCTGGTCGACGATCGCGAGGACCAGGACCAGCAGGGAGGCCTCGACCCCGAGGATCAGCCGGTGGAACTTGAGCGCGGCGGCGGCCCGGCGGGCCAGGGCCATGCCGGAGGAGCGGGGCACCGAGGCCGACTCCTGGACCGGCGGCTTACCGGTCTGGTGCCGGGCGACCCCGACGAGGTCGGTCTCCGCCTTGATCAGGATGGCGCCGAGGGCGGCGAGGGTGCCGAGGAAGGCCCACAGCCAGTCGATCCGGCCGGTGCCCCACAGATCGGCGGCGCGCAGGCCGAAGCCGACCAGCACGGCCGCGTCGCACAGGTACGCGCCGACCCGGTCGACGTAGACGCCGGCGATCGAGTACTGCTTGCGCCAGCGGGCGATCTCCCCGTCGACGCAGTCGAACAGCAGGTACAGCTGGACCATCAGCACACCGAGGACGGCACCCCAGACACCCGGGACGAGCAGCGCCGGGGCGGCGAGGACGCCGAAGACGGTCATCAGGTAGGTCAGCTGGTTGGGCGTGACCCGGGTGTTCACCAGGTGCCGGTCTATGCGCAGGGAGATTTCGCGCATGTAGAGCCGGCCGGCCCAGTGCTCACCGCTCCGCCGGTCCTTCACACCCGGGGGGTGGACGACCGGTCGGAGCTCAGCTACCGATGGCTTTGGCATAGTCGGCGTATGCGTCCTTGATCTGCTCGGTGCTCAGTTCGAGGTGCTCGAGGATGGTGTACCGGCCCGGCCGGGTCTGCGGCGCGAACTCCACGACCTTGACGAACTCGTCGATGGTGAAGCCGATCTCCTCCGGGAGGACGGGCAGTCCGTGGTGCCTGAGGACATCGGTCATCTGCCCGGCGATCTCCTTGTCGCCCCGCAGGAACGTGGCGAAGGCGCCGCCCAGTCCGCACTGCTCGCCGTGGAGGGCGTTGCGCTTGGGGAAGCTGAGGTCGAAGGCGTGGCTGATCTCGTGGCAGGCGCCCGAGGCGGGGCGGCTGTCGCCGGCCACGGACATGGAGATCCCGCACAGCACGAGGGACTCGGAGAGGGTCGTGAGGAAGTCGTCGTCGCCGATGCCGCCGGGGTGGCGGAGCACGGCCTCGGCGGCCTGGCGGGCCATCGCGGCGGCCAGTCCGTCGACCTTCTCGCCGGTCTCGCGGCTGGACAGCTCCCAGTCGGCCACGGCGGAGATCTTGCAGATCACATCGCCGATGCCGGCCCGCACGAAGCGCACCGGGGCCTCACGGATGACATCGAGGTCGATGACGATCCCGATGGGGTTCGGCACACCGTACGAGCCGCGGCCCGCGTCGTTGTCGAGCGTGGCGACCGGGGAGCACAGGCCGTCGTTGGCGAGGTTGGTGGCGACGGCGACCAGCGGCAGGCCCACCCGGGCCGCGGCGTACTTGGCGCAGTCGATGACCTTGCCGCCGCCGAGCCCGATCACGGCGTCGTAGTGACCGCCCTTCTTGATCGAGTCGGCGAGCCGTACGGCGCCGTCGATGGTGCCGTCGGCGTCGCAGAACCAGTCCGCCTCCGGCAGCGCGGGAGCGAACCGCTCGCGCAGCGCCTGACCGGAGCCGCCGCTGATGGCGAAGGCCATCCGGCCCGACGGCGCGATGCGCTGGTCCGACAGAATCGTCGCCAGGTCATCGAGCGCGCCGGGACGGATGTCCACGACGACCGGCGAGGGGATGAGCCTCGTCAGTACTGGCACGCGATCTCACGTCCCTTGGCGAGGTCGTCGTGGTTGTCGATCTCGACCCACTTGACGTCACCGATCGGCGCCACGTCGATCTTGAAGCCGCGGTTGACGAGCTCCTGGTAGCCGTGCTCGTAGAACTGCTGCGGGTCGGTCTCGAAGACCGTCTTCAGCGCGTCGGCCAGCTCGTCGGCGGCCTCGCCCTCGATGAGGGTGACGCCGATGTACTCGCCGGAGGCCTCCGCCGGGTCCATCAGCTTGGTGATCTTCGTCATGCCCTTCTCGGGGTCGACGACGACCTTCATCTCCTCGTCGGCCAGCGACTTCACGGTGTCGACGGCGAGGATGATCTTCTTGTCGCCGCCGCGCGCGGCGAGCAGGGTCTTCTCGACGGAGACCGGGTGCACGGTGTCGCCGTTGGCGAGGATCACCGAGTGCTTGATGGCGTCACGGCCGCACCACAGGGAGTAGGCGTTGTTCCACTCCTCGGCCTTGTCGTTGTCGATCAGGGTGATCTTCAGGCCGTACTTCTGCTCCAGCGCCTCGCGGCGCTCGTAGACGGCCTCCTTGCGGTACCCGACGATGATCGCGACCTCGGTCAGGCCGATCTCGGCGAAGTTGCCGAGCGTGAGGTCGAGAACGGTGAGGCTGTCCTCGTTGCCCTCGGGGCCGACCGGCACCAGAGCCTTGGGCAGGGTGTCGGTGTAGGGGCGAAGACGCCGTCCGGCGCCTGCCGCCAGCACGAGGCCGATCATGCGGGTTCTCCTTCATCGTGTACGGCGGGTGCGCCGGTTTTATGGGCGCTCACCCAGAAGCGGATGCTCTCGAGGAGCACCACGAGCGCCACGGCCACGGCGAGCACCGTGAGCGCGACCTTGAAATCTGTGGGCGCGAGCAGCGCGGCCAGGACGGTGACCAGCAGCGTCCTGCCTTCGTGACCGCCGATCACCCGCACCAGCCACCGCGGCGGCGCGCCGGCGTCACCGCGGATGCGGTACACCGTGTCGTAGTGATGGTAGGCGACGGCCGCCACCAGCCCGAAAGCCGCGGGAAGGGCTCCGTTCACGTCGGCTTCGGCCGCCAGTACCAGTACGGTGCCGTATTCGGCCGCCCGGAACAGGGGGGGAACCAGCCAGTCCAGCGGGCCCTTGAGGGGCTGCATGAGGACGCAGCCGGAGACGACGACGTAGATCGGGGCCACCACGGCCGCCTCGGACGCGTCGAGGGACAGGACCCCGATGGCCAGCAGAGCGACCGCAAGTACGGCGAGAAGGAACGACGTGTACGGCCGGATCACGCCCCGGGGGCTGCGCGCCTTGGACACCAGCTCGGCCAGCGGTCCGGAGTCGGTGAGGTCGTACAGGGCCTGCGCAGCCCGGTCCGTGCGCTCTGCCTTACGGGTCAGCGAGCGCAGCACCCGGCCCGCCGTGGTGTAGGTCGCGGCGAACGCGCAGCCGGTGAGCAGCGCGTAGAAGGTGATCCGGGGGGTGGTGACCGCCGTGAGGACGGCGATCATCGCCCAGCGCTCGCCGATGGGCAGCACGATCATCCGGCGCACCCACACCGTCCAGCCGACGCTGTCGAGCTTGTCGGAGAGGGCGGCGGTGGGGCTGGTGTTGGCGGTGGCGTCGTGGTTCGCCTCGTTGAAGGAGAAGTCGACGACGTGGCGGCAGGTCTGGAGGACCATCGCGCCGAGGGCGAGCGCCCATACGTCGTCACCGCCCCGTGCGGCTCCCAGGGCGAGGCCCGCGTAGTAGGCGTACTCCTTGGCTCGGTCGAAGGTGGCGTCGAGCCAGGCGCCGAGGGTCGAGTACTGCAGCGAGTAGCGGGCCAGCTGGCCGTCGGTGCAGTCGAGGACGAAGGAGAAGATCAGGAGCAGGCCGGCGGCGACGAATCCGCCGCGGGTGCCGGTGGCCGCGCAGCCCGCCGCGATCAGGGCGGTGATCAGCGAGGCGGTGGTGACCTGGTTCGGGGTGAGGCCGCGGCGGGCGCACCAGCGGGCGAGGTAGCGGGAGTACGGGCTGATGAAGTGCGTGGTGAAGAAGCCGTCGCGGGACTTCACGGCCGTCCGCAGCCGTACGGCCTCGTCGTCGACGGCGGCGAGCGCCTGGCGGGCCTCGTTGCGGGTCTGCGGGTCGGTGGGGACCACGGCGACCAGGGTGCCGAGGTCGGGTCGGTGCAGGGCGACGCCGTCGGCGTCGAGGGCGGCGACCACCCGGTCGGCGACGCTGTCGACGGCGACGGCGGTGCTGCCGCTCGCGTCGGCGTTCTCGCGGGCCAGCGCGCGGGTGAGGGCCTGGCGGGCGGCTGGCCGCACGGTCACGGCGCCGGGCAGGGCGGCGGCGTCGAAGCGGGGGTCGGTGAGGCCGAGGCGCAGCGCGTGCACGTGCCCCACGAACCGGGCGTCGACGATCGCGACCCGCTGACCGGCGGGGACGGTGGCCAGGAGCGTCTCGGCGTCACCGGCGTCGGAGGCGACCCGCACGTCGAAGCCGAGCGACCGCAGATCGCCCTCCAGCGACGATCCGGGGACCGGCTGACCGGTGAGGATGGCGGTCGACAGACGAACTCACTCCCTGGGTGCCGACGCGACCGCGCCGGGCATGTGCGTGGTGGGGACGCCCCGGTCCGCTACGGCCCGGCGGCGTGTCGGCAGAGGTTATCGGATGAAGGGAAACGAGGATTCACCGCCCGTTCACGGCCCGATCAAGTGGGCCTGCTGGGCTCCGCCGCGATCATCATCGGGGATCCGGGGGTCACGCCACAAACCACGGTTCGCATATCGGCTCATAGGCGATATGCGGCGAAGCCCGCACTCCAGCAACCCCAGCTTCAACAAATTCCAACATCACTCAACAGAAAACATCAGCATGATCCGGGGGACCCGGTTAAGGTAGGTGCCCATGACTTGGCTGATCACAGGCGGAGCCGGATATATCGGCGCACACGTGGCGAGGGCACTGGCCGACGCCGGAGAACGGGTGGTCGCGCTCGACGACCTCTCGGCCGGTGTCCCCGGCCGCCTCCCCGACCGCATCCCGCTCGTCCACGGCTCGGCCCTGGACGGCGACCTCCTGAAGCGGACCCTCGCCGAGCACACCGTGACCGGTGTGGTGCACCTGGCGGCCCGCAAGCAGGTCGGCGAGTCGGTGGCCCAGCCGACGCGCTACTACCAGGAGAACGTGGGCGGACTGGCCACGCTCCTGGAGGCGGCGGCGGGCGCGGGCGTGAAGCGGTTCCTGTTCTCCTCCTCCGCCGCCGTGTACGGCAACCCGGATGTGGACCTCATCACGGAGGACACCCCCTGCGCGCCGATGAGCCCCTACGGCGAGACCAAGCTCACGGGCGAGTGGCTGGTCCGCGCGGCGGGCCGGGCGCACGGGATGGCCACCGTGTGCCTGCGCTACTTCAACGTGGCCGGCGCCGCCGAGCCCGCGCTCGCCGACACCGGCGTCTTCAACGTGATCCCGATGGTCTTCGACCGCCTCACCCGCGACGAGGCGCCCCGTATCTTCGGCGACGACTACCCGACCCCGGACGGCACCTGCATCCGCGACTACATCCATGTCGCCGACCTCGCGGAGGCGCACCTCGCCGCGGTCAGGCGGCTCGGCGCGGAGGGCGCGTCCGGCGACCTGACGGTGAACATCGGACGGGGCGAGGGCGTGTCGGTGCGCGAGCTGATCACGCTGGTCGGCGAGGTGACCGGCGACCGCCGGCCCGCCGTCGTCGAACCCCGGCGCCCCGGTGACGCGCCGCGCGCCGTCGCCTCGGCCGCGCTGGCCGAGCGGGAACTGGGCTGGACGGCCCGGCGGGGAGTACGCGAGATGGTCGAGTCGGCATGGGCGGGCTGGTGCCTGCACCGCGGTCTCCGGCCGGGTCGCCGATCATGACACCCCGCTGACCTGCGTATCGTTTCCGCAGGTCAGAGCACATGACAACGGTGTTCAGTGCCGCGTTGCCCGATACCCCCCACCCGTAGTTGACTGTGATCCCGGAAGCCGGACACACGGACTCGGAAGGGCGGATTCCATGGGGGCTGGGCACGATCACGGGCACGCGCATCACGCGCCGACCAGTGGTACGGCGGCAGCGGCGTACCGCGGGAGGCTGCGGATCGCGCTGTCGATCACGCTCACCGTCATGGTGGTCGAGATCGTCGGCGGAGTCCTCGCCGACTCCCTCGCGCTCGTCGCGGACGCGGCGCACATGGCGACGGACGCGGTGGGCCTCGGCATGGCGCTCCTCGCCATCCACTTCGCCAACCGCCCGCCGAGCGGCAACCGCACCTTCGGTTACGCCCGCGCGGAGATACTCGCGGCCCTCGCCAACTGTGTGCTGCTGCTCGGTGTCGGCGGCTATGTGCTCGTCGAGGCGATCCAGCGTTTCATCACACCGGTCGGCACCCAGGGCGGACTGACCGTCGTGTTCGGCGCGATCGGCCTGGTCGCCAATATGATCTCACTCACCCTGCTGATGCGGGGCCAGAAGGAGAGCCTGAACGTACGGGGCGCCTTCCTGGAGGTGGCCGCCGACGCGCTCGGATCGCTGGCGGTGATCGTCTCCGCCGTGGTCATCCTGCTCACGGGCTGGCAGGCCGCCGACCCGATCGCCTCGCTGATCATCGGCGTGATGATCGTGCCGCGCACGGTGAAGCTGCTGCGCGAGACCCTGGACGTGCTGCTGGAGGCGGCGCCGAAGAACGTCGACATGGCGGAGGTGCGAGCCCACATCCTCGCCCTGCCCGGCGTCGAGGACGTCCACGACCTGCACGCCTGGACCATCACCTCCGGCATGCCGGTCCTGTCGGCTCATGTCGTGGTCGGCTCCGACACGCTCGACGCCATCGGCAACGAGAAGATGCTCCACGAGCTCCAGGGCTGCATCGGCGACCACTTCGACGTCGAGCACTGCACGTTCCAGCTGGAGCCCGGCGGCCACGCGGAGCACGAGGCGAAGCTCTGCCACTGATCCACGTCGCTGAGCCCCGCCCCGGGGCCCCACCACCGATCCACGCCGCTGCTCCCTGTCCCGGGCCCCGCCGCCGATGGCGCGCGGGGCCCGCCTGGTGCGTGCATCCGGGTACGCCCTCCAGGGGGCGCGCGATCCATGGGTGTCCCCGCCGGGGGTGCGGGGGTAGGACATGCGGGTTGGCGTGAAGTGCCAGGAGTGCCGGTTCCCTACGGCAGACTTGGGGCTCGAGGAACGAAGCGAAGGATGGGCATGCCGATCACACCTGCCACCGCGATGCACGACGCACCGGACAGCACCACGGAAGCGATCCTGCTGGAGCTGGTCGACGAGGAGGGCACGACGATCGGCACGGCGGAGAAGCTCTCCGCGCACCAGCCGCCCGGGCAGCTGCACCGGGCGTTCTCGGTGTTCCTCTTCGACGAGCGGGGCCGGCTGCTGCTCCAGCAGCGCGCCCTGGGCAAGTACCACTCCCCCGGAGTCTGGTCGAACACCTGCTGCGGCCACCCCTACCCCGGCGAGTCCCCGTTCGCGGCGGCCGCGCGGCGGACGTACGAGGAGCTCGGGGTGTCCCCGGCGCTGCTCGGCGAGGCGGGCACGGTCCGCTACAACCACCCCGACCCGGACTCGGGCCTGGTGGAGCAGGAGTTCAACCACCTCTTCGTGGGGTTGGTGCGGTCCCCGCTGCGGCCGGACCCGGAGGAGGTCGGGGCCACGGCCTTCGTGACCCCGCAGGAGCTCGCCGAGCGGCACGCCAGGGACACCTTCTCGGCCTGGTTCATGACGGTGCTGGACGCGGCCCGCCCCGCGGTCAGGGAACTGACGGGCCCCTCCGCGGGCTGGTGAGCCGGCCCGGTCAGAGGGGGTGCGAGGGTTTGAGCGGCAGGGCGGCCCAGATCACCTTGCCGCCGCTCGCGGTGTGCTCGACGTCGCAGACCCCGCCGGCCTCCCTGGTGATCTCCCGCACCAGCAGCAGCCCCCGGCCGCCCAGCCGGCCGTGGTCGGTCTCCAGGGCGGTGGGGCGGTAGGGGTGGTTGTCCTCCACCGCGACTCGCACCCACTCCGCTCCGACCCCGACCTCGACGGCGAGGGTGGGCGAGAGCACCGCCGCGTGCTTGACGGCGTTGGTCACCAGCTCGGAGACGATCACCATCAAGCCCTGGACGAGGTCGTCCGTGATCGGCACGCCCTGACGGGTCAGCAGGTCTCGGACGGCGCGCCGCGCCTGCGGCACCGAGGCGTCGACGGCGGCCGCGGTGAACCGCCAGACCCCTTCGTACGGCAGCGGTCCCGGCGGGCTCAGGTCGTCGGGAGCGTGCCCGCCGGCTCCAGGGCGTGGGTCGCCCCCGCGCCCTTGGTCGTCCATGGTCCGGTCGCCGCCCTTGCGCTCGATTGTCACCACACGTTAAGTGTTGGGGACTCGACGCCGTCCACGGATGACTGAACACAAGTCAGCGCGTATCGACGTTTTCCCGACCGATCTCGTTCGGGACGACCGACAGAATGAACGATTCTGCCGGGCGTGTGCCGCTTTGGGAACTATTCGGGTTGTACGGTTCGCCGCCGTGCCCGCGCTCGCCGACCGGCGGCCGGTGACTCTGCGTGATTTTCCCCGAGACCAGGCCCACCTATGCGCCGCCCGCCGAACCCGGTGAGCGCGTCGGCCCCCGCCCCCGGGGTCTTCAGAACGACCACGCCGGCGGCGAAGTTCAGCGCGGTGTCCGCCTCCCCGCCCCTGCTGATGCGCCGGCCGGTCGGGGGGTTCGTGCCGCGCGTGGCTAGCATCCGGTGCATGGACCCTCAACTGCTGCATTCCACCGCCGACGGGGTCGCGACGGTCGTGATCCACCACCCGGCCAAGCGCAACGCCATGACGGCCGGGATGTGGCGGTCGCTGCCGCCGCTGCTCGACCGGCTGGCCACCGACCCCTCCGTACGGGCGCTGGTGCTGACCGGGGAGGGCGGGACGTTCTGTGCGGGGGCCGACATCTCCACGCTTCGGCAGTCGCCGGGCGAGGCCCAGGGGCTGGCGCTGCGGGCCGAGGAGGCGCTCGCGGCCTTTCCCAAGCCGACGCTCGCGGCGATCCGTGGGCACTGCGTGGGCGGCGGGTCGCAGCTCGCGGCCGCCTGTGATCTGCGGTTCGCGGAGGAGGGGTCGCTGTTCGGGATCACCCCCGCGAAGCTGGGGCTCGTCTATCCGTCGTCCTCCACCCGGCGGTTGGTGTCGCTGGTCGGTCCCGGCACCGCCAAGTACCTGCTGTTCTCCGGTGAGTTGATCGACAGCGAGCGGGCGCTGCGGACAGGGCTGGTGGACGAGGTGCTGCCCGGGGGCGGGCTGGACGAGCGGGTCGCGGAGTTCACCCGGGTGCTGGTCTCGCGCTCCCGGCTGACCCAGTCGGCGGCCAAGGAGTTCGCCGACGGGCGGACCGACCGGGACGCCCACTGGGCCGAGCAGGCGCGCGGCAGCGGTGACGCCGCGGAGGGCGTCGCCGCGTTCCTGGAGCGCAGGGCGCCCCGGTTCACCTGGACGGTGTGAGAGGCCGGAGCGGCCCGGAGGTCACATCAGGGCGAAGCGGCTGTTGGTGCGGAACTCCTCCACGAGGTGGGCGGGTGCCTTGTGCGGGGCGCCCGCGTCGTACGGCGGCCGCGGGTCGTACTCGATCATCAGCTGGACGGCCTGGGCGTGCTCGTCTCCCGCCATCCGGCCGATCAGGGTGAGGCCCATGTCGATGCCGGAGGAGACCCCGGCCGCGGTGACGTACTTGCCGTCGAACACGACCCGCTCACCCGTCGGCTCGGCGCCGTACTGTTTGAGGAAGTCAAGCGCCAGCCAGTGCGAGGTGGCCCGGCGGCCTTCGAGGAGGCCGGCGCCGGCCAGGATCAGGGAGCCGGTGCAGACGGAGGTCGTCCAGGTGCTCGTGCGGTCGGCCGCGCGCAGCCACGCGAAGAGCGTCTCGTTCTCCATCTGCGCGAACTGGCCGGGTCCGCCCGGCACCACGACGACGTCCGGGGACGGGACCTCGGCGAGCGTCCTGTCCGCCGTGAGGGCGAGCGCGCCGGTGTCGCTGCGGACGGGGCCGGTCTCCTCGGCGACGAAGACCACTTCGGCGTCGGGGAGACGGCCGAGGGTCTCGTAGGGGCCGACGGCGTCGAGGGCGGTGAAGCGGTCGAAGAGGACGATCGCGATCTGCATGGGGTTCCCTTCAGGGGGTGGGGGCGGAAGCCGGCCGGAAGCGGCGGCGGTACTCCGCGGGGGCCGTGCCGAGGGCCTTGACGAAGGCCCGGCGCATGGCCTCGGGGGTGCCGTAGCCGCAGGCGCGCGAGATCTCCTCGACGCCGTCGGAGGTGTCCTCCAGCAGCCGGCGGGCGTGTTCGAGGCGGACCCGGTCGACATAGCGGCCCGGGGTCATACCGGTCTCGACCTGGAAGGCGCGGGCGAAGTGCCGGGGTGAGAGGCGGGCCCGGGCGGCCAGCGTCTCCACGCTCAGATCGCCGCCGGGGTGCTCGGTGATCCACTGTTGGACCTCGCGGAGCGGCTCCCGGCGCGCGGTCTGCGCGGCGAGCTGGGCGCTGAACTGGGCCTGGTTGCCGGGGCGGCGCAGAAAGACGACCAGGTGACGGGCTATGCCGAGGGCGACCTCGCGCCCCAGGTCCTCCTCGACGAGCGCCAGCGCCAGGTCGATGCCCGCGGTGACCCCGGCGGAGGTGGCGACATGGCCGTCGCGGACGTAGATGGGGTCCGGGTCGACCTCCACCGACGGATGGTCGCGGGCCAGCTTGTCGCAGTACGCCCAGTGGGTCGTCGCCCGGCGGCCGTCCAGGAGGCCCGCCTCGGCCAGCAGGATCGCGCCGGTGCAGACCGACACCAGGCGCTCCGCGCGCGGGCCGTGCTCCCGCAGCCAGGCGACGACACCGGGGGCCGGGTTCCGGGTGCCCTGGCCGCCGGGGACGAGCAGGGTGTGCGGTCCGGCTGACGCCGTCAGCGCCTGGTCGGGGACGAGGGTGAGGCCGCTGGAGGTGCGCACCGCGGCGCCGTCGAGGGAGGCCGTGCGGATGCGGTACGAGCCCGGGACGTGCAGCTCACCGCCCTGGAAGACCTCCAGGGGGCCCGTGACGTCGAGGCTCTGCACGCCGTCGAAGAGGACGACCAGGACTGTGCGCATGTCTCGATTCTTGGGAGCCCGGGCGAGGGCCGCAATGACGAGTACCCCACCTTTCCTGCCACGGCCGCAGGCCGGGCGGCGCGGGGGTGAGCGGCCGACGCGGAAGTGAGCAAGGGCACGTGGGACCTCCCCCACCCAGCGAACCGACCAGTCGGTAACCTGCGGGCATGACGTCTTCCTCCCTGCCGGAGCGCGCCGAGCGGCGCTGCCACAACCTGCTCAATCCGTTCCACTCCGCGCACTACTTCTCCCCGGACCTCGGCCGGGAGCTGGGCGCCGTGGGGGTCGAGCACCCCAGCGCGGCGTACTTCGCGGTGCGGGCCGCCGCCATGGGCGCGGTCGGACCGGGCGTGGTGACGGCGACGTTCTTCAACTTCCGGCACGAGCTGGTGGCGCGGCACGTGCCCGCCGTGTGGGAGACGGCCTCACCCGCGGTGGTGCTGGCGGCCCGCGAGCGGGTCGTCGACACCACGCTGCGGCGGCTGCTCGGCGAGGAACTGATCGGCTCCAAGGAGGTCGCGGAGGCGGCCGAGCTGGCCCTGCGCGCCACCGAGGCGTGCGTCCGGACGGCGCGCCCCCTGTACGCCGCGCACGCCGACCTCCAGGTGCCCGAGCGCCCGCACCTGGCGCTGTGGCACGCGGCCACGCTGCTGCGGGAGCACCGGGGCGACGGGCACCTCACGGTCCTCCTCGGTGCCGGGCTCGACCCGGTCGAGGCGCTGGTCAGCCACACGGCCACCGGCAAGGGCATGTCCCCGAAGTGGATGCTCGGCACCCGCGGCTGGACGCGGGCCGACTGGGAGGCGGCCCGCGGGCGGCTTCAGGAGCGCGGACTGGTCGACGTCGAGGGCGAGTTGACCCAGGCGGGCGTCGCGCTGCGCGAGGAGATCGAGACGGCGACGGACCGCCTCGACCGGGCCCCGTACGAGCATCTGGGCGCGGCCGGCGTGGAACGCCTCACCGAGCTGCTGGGCGCCATCGTGCCGACGATGCTCGGGGCGGGGGCGTTCCCGGAGGGGATGATCGGCAAGAAGTGACGGGGGCGGCGCGTCGGCCGGACCGGCGGCACAAGGACAGGTCGGCGGCACGCTTTTGGTCCGGCTCTCCGGCCGGCCGGCACCGTTCACGCATGAAGGAAGCGGGACGCGGTACCCGTGCTCTCCCGGCCCGGTCGGCCGGGAGAGGAAAGGGGAAGTACGTGTTCCGTGCGATCGCAGATGTGTTGCGGCAGATCGGAGGGGCCGTCGCCACGGTGGTGACCCTGCCGTTCCGGGCCGTGGCCCGGCTGTTCGGCGGCGCCTCCAGCTCCACGCGCCGCACCGGACGCGCCCGCCGGGCCTGACCCCGGCCGAGCCGCCGACTTGGGAGCCGGACGCGACCCCGCGTCCGGCTCCCGGCGTGTCCGGGCCCCACTCCCCGGTTCTTTCGGTCCGGTGACCGGCACGCGTCGCCCTGATCCCCCGTTGTCGGCGTCACCTGCCACAATTGCCGCGCAACCTCAGTGGAGAAGGCGGTACGGGATCGTGACGACACCCGGATCCATCGAAGTAGGGTCCATCGAAGGCAGGATCGCCGGGGAACTCGGCGTACGGGAGCGGCAGGTGAAGGCCGCGGTGGAACTGCTCGACGGCGGTTCGACCGTTCCCTTCATCGCCCGCTACCGCAAGGAAGCGACCGAGATGCTCGACGACGCGCAGCTGCGCACGATCGAGGAGCGGCTGCGGTATCTGCGCGAGCTGGAGGACCGCCGTGCGGCGATCCTCGACTCGGTGCGTGAGCAGGGCAGGCTGACACCCGAGGTGGAGGCGCAGATCCGCGGCGCCGAGACCAAGGCGCGGCTGGAGGACATCTACCTCCCGTTCAAGCCGAAGCGGCGCACCAAGGCGCAGATCGCCCGCGAGGCGGGGCTCGAACCGCTCGCCGAGGGCCTGTTGGGCGACCCGACCGTGGAGCCGTCGGCCGCCGCGGCGGCGTTCGTCGACGCCGCCAAGGGCGTCGCCGACCCGCAGGCCGCGCTGGACGGCGCGCGCGCCATCCTCACCGAGCGGTTCTCGGAGGACGCCGACCTGATCGGCGAGCTGCGCGAGCGCATGTGGGTGCGGGGCCGGCTGGCGGCCAAGGTGAAGGACGGCAAGGAGGAGGCGGGCGCGAAGTTCGCCGACTACTTCGACTTCGCGGAGCCGTTCACCGAGCTGCCCTCCCACCGCGTCCTCGCGATGCTGCGGGGCGAGAAGGAGGACGTCCTCGACCTGGTCCTGGAGCCGGAGGAGCCCACGGACGGCCCGTCGTCGTACGAGGGGATCATCGCGCACAAGTTCGGGATCGCCGATCGTGGGCGTCCCGCCGACAAGTGGCTCACGGACACCGTCCGCTGGGCGTGGCGGACCCGCGTCCTCGTGCACCTCGGCATCGACCTGCGGCTGCGGCTGCGCACGGCCGCCGAGGACGAGGCGGTGAACGTCTTCGCGGCGAACCTGCGCGACCTGCTGCTCGCCGCCCCCGCGGGCACCCGCGCGACGCTCGGCCTCGACCCCGGTTTCCGTACGGGCGTGAAGGTCGCCGTGGTCGACGCGACGGGCAAGGTGGTCGCGACCGACGTCGTCTACCCGCACGTTCCGGCCAACAAGTGGGACGAGGCCATCGCCAAACTGGCCCGGCTCGCCAAGGAGCACGCGGTCGAGCTGGTCGCCATCGGCAACGGCACCGCGTCCCGCGAGACCGACAAGCTCGCCGGTGAGCTGATCACCCGGCACCCGGAGCTGAAGCTCACCAAGGTGATGGTCTCCGAGGCGGGCGCGTCGGTGTACTCGGCGTCGGCGTTCGCCTCGCAGGAGCTGCCCGGTATGGACGTCTCCCTGCGCGGTGCCGTCTCGATCGCGCGGCGGTTGCAGGACCCGCTCGCCGAGCTGGTGAAGATCGACCCGAAGTCGATCGGCGTCGGCCAGTACCAGCACGATCTCTCCGAGGTGAAGCTGTCGCGCTCGCTGGACGCGGTCGTCGAGGACTGTGTGAACGGCGTCGGCGTCGACGTGAACACGGCCTCCGCGCCGCTGCTCGCGCGGGTGTCCGGCATCTCCTCCGGCCTCGCCGAGAACATCGTGGCCCACCGGGACGCCAACGGCCCGTTCAAGTCCCGTTCCCAGCTGAAGGGCGTGGCGCGGCTCGGCCCGAAGGCGTACGAGCAGTGCGCGGGCTTCCTGCGGATCCGGGGCGGCGACGACCCGCTGGACGCGTCCAGCGTGCACCCGGAGGCGTACCCCGTGGTGCGGCGGATGGTGAAGGCGGCGGGCAGCGAGGTCGCGGCGCTGATCGGCAACACGGGCGTGCTGCGGTCGCTGAGGCCGGATGACTTCGTGGACGAGACGTTCGGTCTGCCGACCGTGACGGACATCCTGAGGGAGCTGGAGAAGCCGGGGCGGGACCCGCGGCCCGCCTTCAAGACGGCCACGTTCAAGGAGGGCGTCGAGAAGATCTCCGACCTGGTCTCCGGGATGGTGCTGGAGGGGGTCGTGACGAACGTGGCCGCCTTCGGTGCCTTCGTGGACGTCGGGGTGCACCAGGACGGGCTCGTGCACGTGTCCGCGATGTCCAAGACGTTCGTGAAGGACCCGCGGGACGTCGTCAAGCCCGGCGACATCGTCAAGGTGAAGGTCCTCGACGTCGACATTCCGCGCAAGCGGATCTCGCTGACGCTGCGGCTGGACGACGAGGCCGCGCCGCAGGGCCAGTCCGGCGGCGGCGCACGGCCGCAGCGGGGCGCCCGGGCTCCTCAGCAGCGGCAGGGCCGCGGCGGTGGAGGTTCCCGGCAGCAGGGCTCCCCGCCGGCTCCGTCGAACAGCGCGATGGCGGACGCGCTGCGCAAGGCGGGGCTGCTGGACCCGAAGCGCCGCTGAACCGACCGGTCCGGTGCCGGGTGCCCCCGTTCGCGGGGTGCCCGGCACCGGTGTGCCGTGGGCCCGCGGTTCAGTTCTCCGTGACCTTGCCCGAGGTCACCTCGAAGCGCCTGGTCACCCGTACCGCGTCGAGCATGCGGCGGTCGTGGGTGACCAGGAGCAGGGTGCCCTCGTAGGCGTCGAGGGCGGATTCCAGCTGCTCGATGGCGGGCAGGTCGAGGTGGTTGGTGGGTTCGTCCAGGACCAGGAGGTTCACGCCCCGGCCCTGGAGGAGGGCGAGGGCGGCGCGGGTGCGTTCCCCGGGTGAGAGGGTCACGGCCGGGCGTAGGACGTGGTGGGACTTCAGGCCGAACTTGGCCAGGAGGGTGCGGACCTCGACCGGCTCGGTGTCGGGCACGGCCGCGCAGAAGGCGTCGAGGAGGGACTCGGGGCCGTGGAAGAGCGCGCGGGCCTGGTCGACCTCGCCGACGAGGACACCGGAGCCGAGGGAGGCGTCGCCAGAGTCCAGCGGGATCCGGCCCAGCAGGGCGCCGAGGAGCGTGGACTTGCCCGCGCCGTTGGCGCCGGTGATGGCGACGCGGTCGGCCCAGTCGATCTGCAGGGACACCGGGCCGAAGGCGAAGTCGCCCCGCTTCACCTGCGCCTCGCGCAGGGTCGCGACGACGGCGCCGGAGCGCGGGGCCGACGCGATCTCCATGCGCAGCTCCCACTCCTTGCGCGGCTCCTCGACGACGTCGAGGCGCTCGATCATGCGCTGGGTCTGCCGGGCCTTGGCGGCCTGCTTCTCGCTGGCCTCGCTGCGGAACTTGCGGCCGATCTTGTCGTTGTCGTTGCCCGCCTTGCGCCGGGCGTTCTTGACGCCCTTGTCCATCCAGGAGCGCTGCATCTGGGCGCGGTCCTGGAGCGCGGCCCTCTTGTCGGCGTACTCCTCGTAGTCCTCGCGGGCGTGCCGCCGGGCCGTGTCGCGCTCCTCCAGGTACGCCTCGTAGCCGCCGCCGTAGAGGTTGATCTGCTGCTGCGCCAGGTCGAGTTCGAGGACCTTGGTGACGGTGCGGGTGAGGAACTCGCGGTCGTGGCTGACGACGACCGTGCCGGCGCGCAGGCCGCCCACGAAGCGTTCGAGGCGTTCCAGGCCGTCGAGGTCGAGGTCGTTGGTGGGTTCGTCGAGGAGGAAGACGTCGTAGCGGGAGAGGAGGAGGGAGGCGAGGCCGGCGCGGGCGGCCTGGCCGCCGGAGAGGCCGGTCATCGGCTGGTCCAGGTCGACGGCCAGGCCGAGGGAGTCGACGACCTCCGCCGCCCGTTCGTCGAGGTCGGCGCCGCCGAGGTCGAGCCAGCGCTCCAGGGCGGCCGAGTACGCGTCGTCCGCGCCCGGCGTCCCGTCCACGAGCCCCTGGGTGGCGTCGTCCATGACGCGCTGGGCCTCCGCGACGCCGGTGCGGCGGGCGAGGAACTCCCGGACCGTCTCGCCCTCACGGCGCTCCGGCTCCTGCGGGAGGTGCCCGACGGTGGCCGTGGGCGGGGAGAGCCGCAGCTCCCCCTGTTCCGGGGGGAGGAGCCCGGCGAGCAGCCGCAGCAGCGTGGACTTGCCCGCGCCGTTGGCGCCGACCAGCCCGATCACGTCGCCGGGCGCGACCACGAGGTCGAGCCCGGAGAAGAGCGAGCGGTCGCCGTGGCCGGCGGCGAGGTTCTTGACGACGAGGGTGGCGGTCACAGGGTGCGATCCTAACGACCCACGGCCGACCGACGACCGCGGCCCGTCACCGCCCCACGGCGACCCTCCCCTCCGGTCAGGGCCCCTCGGCACCCTCGCCCCCGGTCAGGGCCCCACAAGCGCCCTCGCCTCCGTTCAGCGGCTCATCGGCTCCACCAGCACCGTCCCCGTGGTCCGGGCCACGATGAACGACTCCCCCTTCACGGACTTCGCGTCCAGTCCGATCCTGTGCTGCCCCGCCGGCAGGATCCCGTCGAAGAACCGGTGGGTGTGCGTCCGGTAGAGCCGGTCGAGGCGGTACGCGGTGAGCTCCACCCGGCAGGTCGAGGTGATCTCGATCCCGGCCTGACCGTCCGCCGCGATCAGCCGGGTGAGCCGGCGCTGTCGTACCGGGCTGCGGTCGAGCGCGTTCTCGATCTGCGCGACGAGGAGCGGGATGATCGGGGCGAACCCGTCGACGTACGCCACTTCCACCCCCGCCTGGTCGAAGGCCCGCCGCACCGCCTTCCGGTCCTGCTCTCCGACGGCCCGGCCGAAGACGACCGCGCCGTAGCCACGCAGTTCCTCGTCGGGCACGCCGACCGCGTCGTGCGCGATGTCGGCGCCGATCCCGATGGCCCGCAGAGCGGCGGCGAGTTTGGCGAGGACGGCGACCCGGGCACCGATGAGGAGGACCCGTCGGCGCGCAGCCGTCTCGTCGGCGTCCTCGCGCAGCAGCGACTGCAGGGCGCCGCGGTACTCGGGGCCGTGGAACCGGAAGGGGCCGATGCCGGTGTAGCCGTTCAGTCTGAGGTCGGCCTCCTCGTCCGTCTGCCAGGCGAAGTCGCGCCACACGTAGTCGTCGCCGTCCCGCTCTATCACCGCGGTCACGGCCCCGCAGGCGAGGTCCGCGCACTCGGGGCAGCCGTAGACGACGTACCGGCCGCCGGTCAGGGGCGCGTCGGCCTCCAGGAGCAGGCTGCGCACCTGGGCGGTGAAGATCGAGGGCGGGACGTCGGAGGCGAGCGGGGAGACGGCGTCGAGGTCGGAGAGCTGGAAGAGGAGCGGGCGTCCGTCGACGATGAAGTCCACGAAGTCCCGGTGGGCTTGGTAGGCACCGTCGGCGAGGACGCCACCGGCGCGGATCGCCGGTGCCAGGCCGAAGGTCGCGTACTCGGCAGACATGGTGTGAGTATCCCCACAAAGGCAGACTTGTGAGCACTGCATGACATATTCCGTTAACGTCCCCCCGTGACCAAGGAATCGAACAGCGATGTGATCGTGGTCGGTGGCGGTGTCATCGGTCTGACGACGGCCGTCGTCCTCGCGGAGAGCGGCCGACAGGTACGCCTCTGGGCACGGGAGCCCGCGGAGCGGACCACGTCCGCCGTGGCGGGCGGGCTCTGGTGGCCGTACCGCATCGAGCCGGAGGCGCTCGTCGGAGCGTGGGCGCTCGTATCGCTGGCGGTGTACGAGGAGTTGGCGGCGCGGCCGGACGAGACGGGCGTACGCATGGTCGAGGGCGTACACGGCGAGACCACACTGGACGGACTCGGGGCGTGGGCGTCGCGGGTGGCGGGGCTGCGGGCCGCCACGGCACAGGAGTACGCGGGGACCGGGCTCTGGGCGCGGCTGCCGGTGATCGACATGCCGGTCCATCTGCGGTGGCTGCGTGAGCGGTTCGTCGCGGCGGGCGGGACGGTCGAGGAGCGTGCGGTCACGGACCTCGGGGCGGTCGACGCCCGGGTGGTCGTCAACTGCACGGGGCTCGACGCCCGCGACCTGGTGCCGGACCTGTCGGTGCGGCCGGTGCGGGGGCAGTTGGTGGTGGTGGAGAACCCGGGGGTCACCACCTGGATGACGTCGGTGGACCACGCGGACGCGACGAGCACGTACTTCATTCCGCAGCCGGGCGGGTTGATCCTCGGGGGGACGGCGGAGGAGGACGCGTGGTCCATGACACCGGATCCCGTGACCGCCGAGGCGATCGTGCGGCGGTGCGCGGCCGTGCGGCCGGAGATCGCGGGGGCGCGGGTGATCGAGCACCGGGTGGGGCTGCGGCCGGCCCGGCCCGCCGTACGGCTGGAGCGTGAGCGTGCCGCGGACGGGCGGCTGTTCGTGCACAACTACGGGCACGGCGGGGCGGGCGTGACGGTGGCCTGGGGATGCGCCCGGGAGGCCGCGGAACTCGCCGCCGGGTGACGACGAGACCGGAGCGGGGCAGGGGACGCCGGGGCTGGGGAGCCGGGGACGCCGGGCCGGGGGCAGGCGCTCCCCCGGTGGCGGTCACTCCTTGCGGTGTCCGATGGGGTCGCCCTCGATCTCCGTTCCCTGCCCCGGACCGACCCTGATCTCGAACTCGCCGTCATAGCGCTTGTGGCCCTCGATGACGGCGAGTTCGACGGCCTCGGAGGCCATCTCCTCCCGCACGATCACCGAGTCGCGGCGCAGGTCGCGCATGAGCGCCACACACATGCCGATCATGACCAGGACGAACGGGGCGGCCGCCAGGATCGTGAGGTTCTGCAGGCCGGTGAGGGCGTCGCCCTGGCCGCTGCCTACGAGGAGCATGATCGCGGCGACGGCTCCGGTGAGGACGCCCCAGAAGACGACGACGAAGCGCCCCGGTTCGAGGGCGCCGCGCTGTGAGAGCGTGCCCATGACGATGGAGGCGGCGTCGGCGCCGGACACGAAGAAGATGCCGACCAGGACCATCACCAGCAGACAGGTGACGGTGGCCGCCGGGAACTGGTTGAGGACCGCGAACAGCTGGCCCTCGGGGGTCGACTCGTCGCCGAGTCGGCCCTGGTCCTGGAGCTTCATGGCCGTGCCGCCGAACACCGCGAACCACACGAGGCTGACCGAGCTGGGCACGAGGATCACACCGCCGATGAACTGGCGGACGGTGCGGCCCCGGCTGATGCGCGCGATGAACATGCCGACGAAGGGCGTCCAGGAGATCCACCACGCCCAGTAGAAGACGGTCCAGCTGCTCAGCCAGTCGGCCACGCCCTTGCCGCCCGACGCCTCGGTACGGCCGGCGAGCTGCGGAAGGTCACCGAGGTAGGAGAAGACCGAGGTGGGCAGGAGGTCGAGGACGAGGATGGTCGGGCCGGCCACGAAGACGAAGACGAGCAGGGCCAGGGCCAGCACCATGTTGGTGTTGGACAGCCACTGGATGCCCTTCTCCACGCCGGACACCGCGGAGGCGACGAAGGCCAGGGTCAGCACGGCGATGATGCCGACGAGCAGTCCGGTGCTCACCTTGTCCATCCAGTCCAGCTCCCGCGCGCCGGAGCCGATCTGGAGCGCTCCGAGCCCGAGGGAGGCCGCCGAGCCGAAGATGGTGGCCACGATGGCGAGGACGTCGATGATCCGGCCGCCGGTGCCGTTCGCGTGCTTCTCGCCGATCAGCGGGGTGAAGACGGCGCTGATCGTCTGACGGCGGCGCTTGCGGAAGGTGCTGTAGGCGATGGCGAGGCCGACCACCGCGTAGATCGCCCAGGGGTGGAGCGTCCAGTGGAACAGCGTGGTCGCCATCGCCGTCTCCATGCGCTCACCGGCCACCTCCGGGTTGGTGCCCGGCGGAGGTGTGGTGAAGTGCGCGAGGGGCTCGCTGACGCCGTAGAACATCAGACCGATGCCCATGCCGGCGCTGAACATCATGGCGACCCACGACACCGTGCGGAACTCGGGCTTCTCCCCCTCCACACCGAGGTGGATACGGCCGTAGCGGCTGGCGGCGAGCCACAGGGCGAAGACCACGAAGCAGGAGGCGGCCAGCATGAACGCCCAACCGCCGTTGTGTATGAGGCCGCTCAGCATCTTGCCGGAGACGCTCTCCAGCGAGTCGGTGGCGAGGGCGCCCCAGAGCACGAACGCCAAGGTCAGTGCTGCCGTCACGCCGAACACGACGCGATCGGTTCTGGGCCGCCCGCCGCCGGGGAGACCCGCCTCCGAACCGGGAAGCAGGCCTCCCCCGTGGTGGGTGGTGGTGTGATCGTGCGTCACAGGTGGAACCCTTCCGCGAGTGGCTGGAACTGAGCTACTCCTGCCCAGCGAGCCCTACCACATGTGGCTCCGACCCGTTCTTCTTTCAACAGGTGGTGTCGGGTTCCCCCACCGTCAGGTGATACGGCGCCCGTTCGTCCAGGAGCAGGGGAACGAGCGCGCGGAGTTGCTGCCGCAACGGAACGAGCACACCGTCGTCGCCGGTACGCGCGCGAACGCCGTGCAGGGCCAGCTCGTCGCCGACCTCCGCGTACTGCGAAGCGGTGAGCCGGTAGCCGCAGGGCGGGTCCTGGAGCACCTCGGCGGGTTCGGCGGGGTCGTTGTCGGCGCCGCCGAGATACACCGGCCCGGTGTCGCGCAGGCCGGCGAGACGGGCCGCGCGGGTCGCCGCGTCGACGTGGCGACCCCGCTCCACCGTGAACCCGAACAGGCCCTTCAGGGCCGCGCGTTGGGAGTCCACGCGCCGCCGGTTGTTGACCGGCTCGGGAGTGTCGGGCGTCGGTGGTTCGACTCGGCTCTCGATGAGCAGGCCGACGGAGTGCTTGACGCCGGACATGTTCCGCAGGATGCGTTCCTGGCCGTCGCCCGCGACCTGCCGGATCGGTTCGCCGGTGACCGGGTCGGTCCAGATGCCGTAGGTGCCGGTGGAGTGACCCGCCGCCCGCGCAGCCGGCCGTACGTGGTCCAGGGACAGGGTGCGCGCCTCGGCGTGGACGGCCGCGTCCGTGTTGAGGTTGCGCGGCCAGAGGTCGAACAGGTCCTTGTCGTAGTACGGGGGTGTGGCCCCGTACTCGTGCAGGTCGTAGACAATGTCCGGTTTGCGATCGCGGACGATCGCGGCGAGTGCCCTGGCCTCCGGGGTCCGCAGGGCCAGATGATCGCGGTTGATGTCGACGCCGTCGCTGTTGCCGCGGGTGTCGGCGGCCCTGCCGTCGGGATTGGCGGTGGGCACGACGAGCACGGTGGTGGTTTTCAGCAATCGCTCGGCCCGCCGGTCCCCGCGCCGGGCGAGGTCCCGGACGGCGGCGAGGCACGCCTCGCGGCCGGAGGGCTCGTCGCCGTGCTGGCTGCACACGAGGAGCACTGTCCGCGAGGTGGGGCGGGTACCGATCCGGACGAGGTGGAGCGGGCGGTCCTGCGCGGTGGTGCCGACGCGGGTGACCGACACGCGGTGGCTCGCCCGGTCCACCGCGGCGAGGAACTCCTCCTCTTCCGGCTGGCTCGTCCACCGGGCTCCGCCCGACTGCTCGAATCCGGTGCGCGGCAGGGGCGTGGTGTCCGCCGCGTACGCGGGGGCAGACAGCAGGGGCGCGGCGAGGGCGGTGGCGATCAGCGCGGCGATCCGGCCCCTCATGCGCCGTCACCGGGAAGGCGGGCGGGGCCGCTCGGGTCGCCGACGCCGTCGAGGACGGAGCCCTTCGGGGCGGAGGTGGATCCCTTCGGTGCGGGGGTGGCGCCCGAGGTCGCCTTCTTGAAGGCGGTGGGTCCGCCGACCAGCGGCACCTTGGCGTAGGTGCGCTTGAGGTCGAGGGTCAGGGTGGGGGTCGTCGACGGCGGGTCGATGAGGCCCTCGTCGGTGCCCGCGACGATGAGGGCGAGCCGGTGCCCGGCCGGAACGACGTGGTCGCTCGCGTGCAGGTCGAGGGTGAGGGTGTACGGGGTGCCGGGGGTGAGCGGGGAGCCGGTGCCGGAGGAGTGGTTGCCGAGGTCGGCCCAGCCGCGGCTGAAGATCGTGTAGTCCACGGCGGCGGTCTTCGTCCGGGTCTTCAGGTAGCAGGAGCTGTCACCGGGGGTGCTCGGGCCCCAACAGGTGCGGTCTGTGAGGGTGGTGATGCCCTCGCCGGCGGTGGAGTACTCGCGGATGGTGTCCGGGCCGAGGTCCACGAGGATCGCCGAGAGGTGGGCGGTGGAAGTGGTGGGCGTGGCGGTGACGGTCACCTTGGCGGAGCCGGACAGCCGCAGGTCCTTGGTGAGCGGGGCGGTGACGAAGCCCGCCTTCTCGGGGGTGGAGCGCCCGATGTGCGCCGCCCAGTCGGTCTCGTTCAGGGCGGGGTCGTCGGTGAAGGTCTCGGTACCGGACCGCTTGCGCAGACCGAGGATGCCGACGCCGGCCCGGGCGCCCTTGCCGGGGCGGAGGGTCGTGGTCTTCGTCGCGCGCGGCGGCCAGGTCTTCGTCGTCACCCACTGGTCGGGGTGGCGCTCGATGTCGGCCATGGGCTCGTCGTCGATGCCGTTGTCGTAGCCGAGGAGTTCGTGGTCGAACCAGCGGTGCAGGGTGTCGACCCAGGCGGCGCGGCGGAAGTCGAAGGGGTCGACGTGGCCGGTCTGGGAGAGCCAGATCTTGCGCTCGACGCCGTGCTTCGCGAGGGCGTCCCACCACTGACCGAAGTGCTTGGGGCGGACGTTGAGGTCCTGCTGGCCGTGGATGACGAAGACGCTGGCGTCGATCTTGCGGACGTCCTTGACGTAGTCACGCTCCGTCCACAGCCGCGTCCAGTCGCCGGTGCGCGGGGCGCCGTCCACGAGCGCCTGCTGGACGTGGGCGCACTTGGCGCGGGCCTCGGGGCTCTCGACTGCGTCGGACAGCCAGTCGGGGCCGGAGCCGTAGAGGGGGGCGCCCTTGGCGAAGTAGTAGTCGTACCAGGAGGAGATGGCGCCGATCGGGACGATGGTCTCCAGGCCCTCGACGCCGGTCGCGGCGACCCCGTTGGCGATGGTGCCGTCGTAGCTCTTGCCGATCATGCCGGTTCTGCCGTTGGTCCAGCCGGCCTTGGCCCTCGTGGAGCCCGTGCGGGTGGTGTACGCCTTTGCGCGGCCGCCCAGCCAGTCGACGACCGCCTTGGCGGACTGGATGTCGGAGCGGCCGCCGACGTCCACGCAGCCGTCGGAGCGGTTGGTTCCGGCGAGGTCGACGGCGACGAAGGCGTAGCCGCGGGGCACGAAGTAGTTGTCGTAGAACAGCGGCATCTGGACGACGTCGCCGTTCGCGTCGTACGTCTTGCGCTGGCTCTCGTTGCCGCGTCCACAGCACGAGTAGTAGGGGCTGGCGTCCATGATCACGGGGATCTTCCGGCCCTGCTGGGCGGGTTCCCTCGGGCGGACGATGTCGACGGCGACGCGATCGTTCCTTCCGTCCCGGTCGCCGTCGAGTCCGGTGTCCACCCAGACGGCCTCGCGGATGGCCTTGTCGTACGCGTAGACGGGCCGGCTCTTCCGGGGCGTCGCGCTGTCGGCGACCGCGGGGGTGACGAAGGTGGCCATCAGGGCGGCGGACGTGGCGACCGTGGCGAGAGATCTCCAGGTCGAGTGGGGGGCGCGTCGCGCAGATATCGGCATGCGCCGGACGGTACTGCTGTCAACTCCTGTTCAAAAGAGGGCCTGTTGGGGCGCGCGGGAGATCGGCCACGGTGTTGGCTTGAAAGGAGCGTCAAGAGGGGTCACTCATGTCGGCCGAATGGCGATCGTGTGACAGCGGTGGCGATGGACACGGCTGGGCGCACAGGGACTCAATAGGCTCCGCACAGACAAGCGGCACCGTTCACCGACGACTTGGAGTGATTCGTGCACCGCAGACTCATCGCCCCGGGCGCGTTCGTGGCCACCCTCCTGCTGGCGATCCCGGCATCGGCGGCCTCCTACGAGCCCGGTGCGCCGGGGATCGGCGACCCCTACTACCCGGCGTACGGCAACGGCGGATACGACGTCTCCCACTACGACCTCCGGCTCAAGTACCAGCCGGGGACGGACCGGTTGGAGGGCACGGCGACCCTGCTGGCCCGGACCACCGAGAACCTGTCCCGCCTCAACCTGGACTTCCTCCTCGACGTGAGCGAGGTACGGGTCAACGGCGCCAAGGCGGCCTTCACCACCTCCGGCGAGCACGAGCTGGAGATCACGCCGAGGAACCGGCTGCCCAAGGGCACGGAGGTCACCGTCGTGGTGCGCTACGCCGGGGTGCCGTCCGCCGAGGAGGCGTACGGCTTCACCAGCTGGCTCCGCACCCCGGACGGCGGAGTCGCGGCGGGCGAGCCCGAGGCGGCCTGGTGGTGGTTCCCCAGCAACGACCACCCGCTCGACAAGGCCACGTACGACGTGTCGGTCCTCGTCCCGGACGGCACCCAGGCCCTCTCCAACGGCACGCTCCAGTCGACTTCGTCCCGCGCGGGATGGACCCGTTACAACTGGCGTTCCGACAAGCCCCAGGCCACGTATCTCGCCACGCTCGCCGTCGGGAAGTTCGACATCACGACCGGGCGAACCGAGAACGGCATCCCTGTCGTCAACGCCTACAGCAAGGACCTCGGCGACGATGCCGGCGCGGCCCGCGCGAGCGTCGAGCGGACCGGCGAGGTCGCGTCCTGGCTGAGCGAGTACTTCGGGCCGTATCCGTACAACGCCCTCGGCGGATACGTGCCCAACACCCGGCAGGTGGGGTACGCCCTGGAGACACAGACCCGCCCGTTCTACAGTCCCCGCCAGTTCGCGAACGGGTCGAACGTGTCGGTGGTCGTGCACGAGCTGGCCCACCAGTGGTACGGCGACCTCGTCTCCGTCGCCGGGTGGAAGGACATCTGGATCAACGAGGGCTTCGCCCGGTACGCGCAATGGCTGTGGTCCGAGCACGAGAACGAGGGCACGGCACAGGAGATCGCCGACCATGTGTATGCCTCCCGGGCGGCCGACGATCCCTTCTGGACGGTCAGGCCGGCCGACCCGGGCCCGGAGAACCAGTTCCACATCGCCGTCTACGACCGGGGCGCCCTGGCGTTGCAGGCGCTGCGCAACGAGATCGGGGACGCGGCCTTCTTCGAGATCCTGAAGGGGTGGCCGGTGAGGTACGCGTACGGCAACGCGACGGTGGGCGACTTCGTCGCGTACGCGGAGGAGGTGTCGGGGCGGCGACTGGACGCGCTGCTCGACACGTGGCTGTACCAGCCGGCGAAGCCGGGTGCCGCGGCGGCCGAGCGGGCGGGGGTCGCCGCGCGGGCGGACGGGGCGGTGAAGGCGCCGAAGTCATGGAAGAAGATCGCGGCGACGAACTCCGCACACCAGCACGAGGGCGGGCGCGGGGCTGGGGGCGGGCACGCGGGCGGAGCCGGTCGCTAGGGGTCGGGCCTGCTGCCGGGTGGCGGCACCCGTCATGGCCGGGGCGCGCCTTCCTCGCCACGCCGTTGGAGGAGGAGCGCCGTTGGAGGAGGAGCTGGGGGGCCGCGCCCCCGCTCCTACCGGCGTGGCCGGGCCTCGGCCTCGATCCGTTCACCCAGGACCTTGCTCGCCAGGTTCGAGGCCAGTTCCGAGACGTAGACGCGGAGTTCGGCCTCGGCGGCGGCGCGGTCGGAGGCGATGCGGACCTGGCCCTCGGTGAGGATGGTGGCGTACTCGCGCTGGGCTTCCGTGCGGGCCTCGGCGACCAGGGTGGTGCCCTCCTCGAAGGCGCGCTGGCGGATGCGGGCGGCCTCGTGGCGGGCCTCGGCCAGGGTCGCGGCCACCTCCGCCCGCTTGGCCTCCGCCTCCCGGCGTACCGCCTCGGCCCGCGCCTCCGCCCCGTCGGTGACCGCTTCCCGCTCCGCCAGCACGCGCTGCACCCGGGGCGCCAGCCGGACGAAGAAGAGGAACACCAGCGCGAACAGCACCGCCGCGACGACGAGTTCCGCGACCGGGGGGTTCAACGGACCGATGTCCAGGGGAAGAAGTTTCATACCGCTGACTTACCCGTTCACACGCGCGACGCGTCGCACGTCTGCGCCAGAGTTGACCGATAATCGACGACGGTTCACCCCAACGGCCGCCGCTCGGCCCGGTACGCCGCCGGTCCGTCAGTCCCCGTGGTCGTACACCGTCACCGCTATCCCCCGCCGCACGAGCCGCTCGGTGATCAGGGGCTCCACCCGCGACCACGTGCCGCCGGCGAGACCACAGCCGATGCGCGGCATGTGCACGGAAGCCCCGAGCTCCAGGGCCTTGTCGGCGAGCAGGGCGAGGGCCGAGTCGATGGCCTCGTAGCGGACGGGGACGCCCTTGCTGCCCGTTCGGATGCCGCGCTGGCCGATCAGGTTGGCCACCCAGGTGTACCGGCCGACCTGGACGAACTGGGCCGCGCCGAGCCCGAAGTCGTTGTGCGCGCGGTCGCGGTGCCAGGCGCGGTAGGCCGCCTCCGGTTCCGGCCAGCGGCGGGACACGGCGAGGACGAAGCCCTTGCCCCAGCCGCCGAGGTCATTGCTGACGTGGGCGATGACCTTGACGCCCTTGCCCAGGGGCATGGTGGCGTCCCCCCTGACGTACGTGATCCCCGACATGACCCCCACCGTACGGGCCGCCACCGACCATCGCCCTGAGCGGCTGTTGAAGGTTTCACAGCACTGGTGGGACAGCGATACTGCTGTGCATGACGACCGAGACCGGGGAAGGCGCCGACGCGGCCGAGGACACCGACGAGGGGGTCCTGACCGTGGACGAGCTGGCCGCGCGGGCCGGCGTGACGGTGCGCACGGTCCGCTTCTACAGCACCAGGGGTCTGCTGCCGCCGCCGGTGATCGGTCCGCGTCGGGTCGGCCGGTACGGGCACGGCCATCTGGCCCGGCTCGCGCTGATCGAGGAGCTCCAGCGGCAGGGCATGACCCTGGCCGCCATCGAACGGTATCTGCGGCAGCTGCCGCCGGATCTGTCGCCGCGCGATCTCGCCCTGCAGCGGGCCGTCGTGGCCTCCTGGGCGCCGGACGCGGTGGAGACGGTGACCTGGGAGGAGCTGGGGCCGCGGGCCGGGCGGTCCCTCGACGAGGACGACGTGGAGCGGCTCACGGCGATGGGCCTGGTCGAACGGGACGGGGACGGGTTCCGGGTGGACCCCGGTCTGCTGCGGCTGGGCGCGGAACTCCTCGACGTGCCCCTGTCCCAGGAGTCGATCCTCGCCGCGCGGAACGTCCTGATCGAGCACGCCCGGGCGGCCGCCCATGAGCTGTCCGGTCTCTTCCGCGACGCGGTGGCCGAGCGGGACCCGCAGGCGGTGAAGTCCCTCTCGGCCACTATGCAGCCCTTGGTCGTGCAGGCCCTGCTGACGACGTTCCAGCGCTCACTGAGGGACGAGCTGCGGGAGTGGCTGAAGGAGGGGTGAGGGGTGAAGGACGGGCCTGCGGCCGGCCCGTCCTTCAGGGGCGCGGGGAACTGCGCGACCCGGCCACGACGAACCCGCGGCCGCCAACGCACCCCCGCCCCCGAACCGTCACGCGTCGGCGAACCTCTCCCCCCGCTCCGCCTTCTCCACCAGCAGCGCCGGCGGCGTGAAGCGCGCGCCGTAGCGGTCGGCCAGTTCCCGCGCCCGGGCCACGAAGCCCGGCAGGCCGCCCTCGTAGCCGTTGATGTACTGCAGGACGCCACCCGTCCAGCCGGGGAAGCCGATGCCGAAGATCGAGCCGATGTTGGCGTCGGCGACGGACGTGAGGACGCCCTCCTCCATGAGGCGGACGGTGTCCAGGGCCTCGGAGAACAGCATGCGTTCCTGCATGTCCTCGAAGGGGATCCGGTGGTCGGGCCGGGTGAAGTGCTCGCGCAGGCCCGGCCAGAGCTTGGTGCGGCGGCCGTCGGGACCGTAGTCGTAGAAGCCGGCGCCGCCGCTGCGCCCGGTGCGGCCGAACTCGTCGACCATACGGTCGATGACCGCCTCGGCGGGGTGCTCCTCCCAGGTGCCGCCCGCCTCCTCCACCGCCCGCCGGGTCTCCGTGCGGATCTTGCGCGGCAGGGTCAGGGTCAGCTCGTCCATCAGGGAGAGGACCTTCGCGGGGTAGCCCGCCTGGGCCGCCGCCTGCTCGACCGACGCGGGCTCGATGCCCTCGCCGACCATCGCGACGCCCTCGTTGATGAAGTGGCCGATGACGCGGGAGGTGAAGAAGCCACGGGAGTCGTTGACGACGATCGGGGTCTTCTTGATCTGCCGGACCAGGTCGAACGCACGGGCGAGGGCCTCGTCGCCGGTCCGCTCGCCCTTGATGATCTCGACGAGCGGCATCTTGTCGACGGGTGAGAAGAAGTGCAGGCCGATGAAGTCGGACTGGCGCTCCACACCTTCGGCGAGGGTGGTGATGGGCAGGGTGGAGGTGTTGGAGCAGAGCAGCGCGTCGGGGGCGACGACGCTCTCGATCTCCTGGAACACCTTGTGCTTGAGCGCGGTGTCCTCGAAGACGGCCTCGATGACCGCGTCACAGCCGGTCAGGTCGGCCGGGTCGGCGGTGGGCGTGATCCGGGCGAGCAGGGCGTCGGCCTTCTCCTGCGTCGTACGGCCCTTGGCGACGGCCTTCGCACAGAGCTTCTCCGAGTAGCCCTTGCCCTTCGCCGCGGCTTCCGCGGACACGTCCTTCAGGACGACGTCGATGCCGGCGCGGGCGCAGGAGTAGGCGATGCCGGCGCCCATCATCCCGGCGCCGAGGACGGCCACCTTGCGGACCTGGCGCGGTTCGATGCCCTTGGGCCGGTTGGCGCCGGAGTTGACGGCCTGGAGGTCGAAGAAGAACGCCTGGATCATGTTCTTCGAGGTCTGGCCGGCGGCCAGCTCCACGAAGTAGCGGGCCTCGATGACCTGGGCCGTCTCGAAGTCGACCTGGGCGCCCTCGACGGCGGCGGCGAGGATGTTCCGCGGGGCCGGGTAGGGGGCGCCGGCCGTCTGCTTGCGCAGGGTGGCGGGGAAGGCGGGCAGGTTCGCCGCGAACTTGGGGTTCGAGGGCGTGCCCCCGGGGATGCGGTAGCCCGGCTTGTCCCAGGGCTGCTGGGACTCGGGGTTGGCGTCGATGAAGGCGCGGGCCTTGGCCATCAGCTCGTCGTGGGTGGCGGCCACCTCGTGGACGAGGCCGTTGTCCAGGGCGCGCCGCGGGCTGTACTGGGTGCCCTGGAGCAGGACCTTCAGCAGCGCGTCGGCGATGCCGAGGAGCCGTACCGTGCGGACGACGCCGCCGCCTCCGGGGAGCAGGCCGAGGGTGACCTCGGGGCAGCCGATCTTGGAGCCGGGGGCGTCGAGGGCGACGCGGTGGTGGCAGGCGAGGGCCAGTTCGAAGCCACCGCCGAGGGCGGCGCCGTTGATCGCGGCGACGACGGGCTTGCCGAGGGTCTCGATGCGGCGCAGATGGCGCTTGATCTCCAGGCCGCCGTCGAACAGCTGCTGCGCGGTGTCGGGGGTGACCCGGATGAGGTCGCGCAGATCGCCGCCTGCGAAGAAGGTCTTCTTGGCGGAGGTGATGATGACGCCGCGGACGGAGTCCTTCTCGGCCTCCAGCCGGTCGGTGATCACGGCGAGGGAGTCGCGGAACGCCTGGTTCATGGTGTTGGCGGACTGGTGGGGGTCGTCGAGGACGAGGGTGACGAGGCCCGAGCGGTCCTGTTCCCAGCGGATGGTGGTGCTCTCGGTCATGAGGGGGCTCTCCGTAGAAGTCTTGTGGTTCCGCCGGGTGTCAGACGCGTTCGACGATCGTCGCGATGCCCATGCCGCCGCCCACGCACAGCGTGGCCAGCCCGTACCGCTTGTCCTGGCGCTCCAGCTCGTCGACGAGGGTGCCGAGGATCATCGCGCCGGTGGCGCCCAGCGGGTGGCCCAGCGCGATGGCGCCGCCGTTGACGTTGACCTTGTCCAGGGAGATGCCCATGTCCTTCACGAAGCGCAGGACGACGGCGGCGAACGCCTCGTTGATCTCGACGAGGTCGATGTCGTCGATGGTCAGTCCGGCTCGGGCGAGGGCCTTGCGGGTGGCGGGCGCGGGCCCGGTGAGCATGATGGTGGGCTCGGAGCCTGAGACGGCGGCGGAGACGATCCGCGCGCGGGGGCGCAGGCCGTAGCGGTCGCCGATCTCGCGGGAGCCGATGGCGACGAGCGCCGCGCCGTCGACGATGCCGGAGGAGTTGCCCGCGTGGTGGACGTGGTCGATCTCCTCGACCCAGTGGTACTTCTGCAGGGCCACCGCGTCGAAGCCGCCCAGCTCGCCGATGTCGGCGAACGACGGCTTCAGCTTGGCGAGCGAGTCGGCGGTGGTGCCCGGCCGCAGATGCTCGTCGTGGTCGAGGACGACGAGGCCCGCGCGGTCCTTGACGGGGACGACGGAGGCGTCGAACCGGCCGTCCTTCCAGGCCGCGGCGGCCCGCTCCTGGGACAGGGCGGCGTACTCGTCGACGTCCCTGCGGGAGAAGCCCTCGATGGTGGCGATGAGGTCGGCGCCGATGCCCTGCGGCACGAAGTTGACGGCCAGGTTGGTCATCGGGTCGTTGAACCAGGCTCCGCCGTCCGAGGCCATCGGCACCCGCGACATCGATTCGACACCGCCGGCCAGCACCAGGTCCTCCCAGCCGGAACGGACCTTGGCGGCGGCCATGTTGACGGCCTCGAGACCGGACGCACAGAAGCGGTTCTCCTGGACGCCGGCCACGGTGTCCGGCAGTCCGGCGGCGACGGCGGCGATACGGGCGATGTCGGAGCCCTGGTCGCCGACGGGGCCCACCACGCCGAGCACGATGTCGTCGACGGCGGCGGGGTCGAGGCCGGGGTACCGGCGCCGGACCTCGTGGATCAGCCCGACGACGAGGTCGATGGGCTTGGTGCCGTGCAGGGCGCCGTTCGCCTTGCCGCGTCCGCGCGGGGTGCGGATCGCGTCGTACACGTACGCTTCGGTGCTCACGGATCTGGCCTTTCGGGTGGCGGTGGAGAGCCGGGGGGTCGGGGGCGCGGTTCGGGCGTCAGACGCCGGCCTCGCCGTTCGGGACGGGTTCCCCGAGGGGAACGTCCGCGGCGGCGACCGGGGAACGGGCGTCGAGGAGGCCGGGTATGCCCCAGTCGCGGGCGACGTCCACCGTGTCGGCGCCAGGCTGGGCGGGGCCGCCGCGGACCGAGGTGCGGGTGGTGGAGAAACGGGGTGCGGGGGCCGGCTGGGTGATGCCGCCGAAGTCGGTGAAGGTGCCGCGGGCCGCGAGATGCGGGTGGTCCGGGGCCTCGCGCAGCGACAGCACGGGCGCCACACAGGCGTCGGAGCCCTCGAAGACGGCCGTCCACTCGTCGCGCGTGCGGGTCCTGAAGCGGGCCTCGACCGTCGCGCGCAGGGCGCCCCAGGCGGCGACGTCCTTGCGGGCCGGGGCCCGGTCCTTGATGCCGAGGAGGTCGACGAACTCCTCGTAGAACTGCTGCTCCAGCGCGCCCACGGCCATGTAGCGGCCGTCGGCGGTCTCGTAGGTGCCGTAGAAGGGGCAGCCGCCGTCCAGGAGGTTGGCGGCGCGGCGGTCCTGCCAGCCACCGGCGGCGAGCATGCCGTGGATCATCGCGGAGAGGTGCGCGGTGCCGTCGACGATGGCCGCGTCCACGACCTGGCCGGCGCCGGTGGCGCGGGCGTGGTGCAGGGCGGCGAGGACACCGACGACGAGGTAGAGCGAGCCGCCCGCGTAGTCTCCGAGGAGGTTCGCGGGGGCGACGGGCGGGGTGTCCGGGGAGCCGATCATGCCGAGGGTGCCGGTCAGGGCGATGTAGGCGATGTCGTGGCCGGCGCGCTGGGCGAGGGGGCCCTGCTGGCCCCAGCCGGTCATCCGGCCGTAGACGAGGGCCGGGTTGCGGGCGTGGCAGCTCTCGGGGCCGACGCCGAGGCGCTCGGTGACTCCGGGGCGGTAGCCCTCGATCAGGATGTCGGCCCGTTCGGCGAGGGCGAGGACGGTGTCCGGGCCGTCGGTGGACTTGAGGTCGACGATGACGGACCGCTTGTTGCGGTTGGTGATGTCGTACAGGGGGTTGACGGCGAGGCCGGCGCCGCCGGGCCGGTCGACGCGGACCACGTCGGCGCCCAGGTCGCCGAGGAGCATGGCGGCGAACGGTCCGGGGCCGATGCCCGCGAGTTCGACCACGCGCACACCGGCGAGCGGGCCGTGCCCGGGCGTCTTCGCCACTGCCATCGAGAGCCCCCAGCTCTGTGACACCGATGATGTAACACCAGTGATGTTAAGAACGTGTTCCACCGCGCACAAGGCCCCGGGTGAGCGAACGCTTAGCCATTGTGCCCAAGGTCGCGCCGGATGTCCCGGCGCGCGTCGGCCAGGCTCAGCGGGTCTCCAGCTCCGCTATCAGGCGCTTCGGGGCGATCACGCGGTAGCTCTCCTCGACCCAGTCGCAGAGCAGCTCCGCGCTCGGGGCACCCTGCTCCTCCAGCGGGACACGCACCCAGCCGGCCTTGCCGAGGCCGTATCCGGCGGGCTCGGCCCCCGGACAGGTCAGGGCGTGGGCGTGGGTCTCCTCGTCCCTGAGCTTCACGGTGACACCCAGCGGATAGCTGCCGTCGTCCACACCGAGGAACACGAACACCTTCTTGTTGACCTTGGCGACGCTCTCACCCCAGGGGAACTCCTCGGCGGCGCCGGGCATCCCGAGGGCGAACTCGCGCACCTTCTCCCATTTTTTCAGGGCGTTCCTGGGCACGGCCACGGCCACCGCCGGATCCCGCGCGTTCGGCTGCTCGTCCCTCACGCTAGCCTCACCCACCGACAACGGCGCGGGGGCGAGGGCTGAGGGGTTCCATGAGCACGCACAGCAGGGCGGATCGGGCGTACGACATCGTGCTCTTCGGGGCGACGGGGTTCGTCGGCGAGCTCACCGCGGAGTATCTGGCCGAGCACGCGCCCGAGGGGCTGCGCTGGGCGCTGGCCGGGCGCAGCGCCGAGAAGCTGGCGGCACTGCGGGAGCGGCTCCCCGGCGGTGAGGGGATCGGTGTCCTGCGGGCGGACGTGTCCGATCCGGCCTCCCTGCGTGCACTCGCCCGGCAGGCACGGGTGGTGGCCACGACGGTCGGCCCGTACATCACGTACGGCGAGGAACTGGTGGCCGCCTGCGCCGACGAGGGCACCGACTATCTGGACCTCACCGGTGAGCCCGAGTTCGTGGACCTGATGTTCGTCCGGCACGACGCTCGCGCGCGTGAGACGGGCGCACGGATCGTGCACGCGGCGGGCTTCGACTCGATCCCGCACGACCTGGGGGCGTACTTCACGGTGCGCCAGCTCCCGGAGGACGTGCCGATCACCGTCGACGGCTTCGTGCGGGCGTCGGGGATGTTCTCGGGCGGTACGTTCAACTCCGCGCTGACGGGCTTCGCGCGGGCCCGGCAGACGGCGGCCGCCGCGCGGGACCGCAAGCGGCACGAGCCGCGGACGGTGGGGCGGCGGGCGTACGCGCCGGTGAGCGCGCCCCGTTTCGCCAAGGAGGTCGGTGCGTGGGCCCTGCCGCTGCCGACCATCGACGCGCAGGTGGTGCAGCGTTCGGCGCGGGCTTTGCAGCGCTACGGGCCGGACTTCCGCTACCGCCACTACGCGGCCGTCAAGACGTTGCCGTTCGCGGTGGGCGGGGTCGCGTTCGTGGGCGCGGTCGTCGCCGCCGCGCAAGTGCCGCCCGCTCGGCGCTGGTTGGGCAACCTGCACAAGCCGGGTGAGGGGCCGAGCGCCGAGAGGCGGGCCAAGAGCTGGTTCTCGGTGCGCTTCGTGGGCGAGGGCGGCGGCCGGCGGGTGTTCACGGAGGTCGCGGGCGGCGACCCCGGCTACGGCGAGACGGCGAAGATGTTCGCCGAGTCGGCGCTCTGCCTCGCCTTCGACGAGCTTCCCCCCACGGCGGGGCAGGTCACGACGGCGGTGGCGATGGGTGACGCGCTGATCGAACGGCTGCGCGCGGCGGGTATCACTTTCCGCGTGGCCGCCTCCCGGTGACACGGGCTCCGGACGGCGGCGTGAGGCGGCCGGGAGTCCACCGCCCCTGCCGCCCTCGCCCTAATGGGCCCATCCCGTCAGCGTGTAGACCATCCCGCCGATCCACGCGAGCCCGGCGATCAGGGCGAGCAGCAGCCCGGCCGTGACGGCACGCTCGACGGGCTGGCTGGGGCTGGCGGCGGGCTTGGGGGCGCGGTGCGTCGTCATGCGGACCAGCCTGCCGATCACGACGACGCGCCGGTATCCGTACTCGTACTCAGGTACGAGCCCCGGACATACTCACGTGTGCGCCCCGAGGGTCAGCCGGCCGCCTCCCGCAGGGCCCGGCGGCAGAGCGCGTCGGCGTGCCGGGTCGACTCCGGGATGCGGTAGGCCGGGGTCAGGGCGAGGGTGTGGGCGCAGGCGTTGTCGAGGGTCACGCGGTGGCCGACCGACACGAACACCGGTTTGACCCCGGTGCGGGTGCGCAGCGCGCGGCCCACTTCCTCGGTGCCCGGTCCGGTGGCGGCGAGGAGGGGCGAGGCGCTGCCGCGCGGGGTGCCGGGGTCGTCGTAGGTGAAGGTGAACGGGTTCTTGGCGACACCGATCGTGGGGAGCCCGGTGAGGACGCCGAGGTGGCTGGCGAGGCCGAAGCGGCGCGGGTGGGCGAGGCCGTAGCCGTCGCAGACGACGAGACCGGGGTCGCACGGCAGCGCGTCGAGGGCGGCGAGGACGGTCGGGATCTCCCGGAAGGCCAGCAGGCCGGGGACGTACGGGAAGGAGACCTGTCCGATCGCCGTGGCCTCGGCGACCACGTCGAGCGTGGCCGCGTCCAGGACGACGGCCGCCGCCGCGACCACGTCCCGCTCGTCGTCGTACGCGACGTCGACGCCGGTGACGTGTCCGCTGCCGGGCGGCGGCCCGGTCTCGTCGAGGACCACCTGGCCGCGCAACTCGTCCTGCACGGCTCGGGCCTGATCGTCGGTGGCGGGCCAGCCCGCGGGGATGCGTACGGTCGTCATGGTCCGACGAGCGTACGCATCCCCGCGGTGAGCGCGCCCCCCAGGGCTGCTCGGCTACTTGTCGAGGGCGCGCTTGAGCTGGCTCTTGTTCATGTCGGAACGGCCGCGGATGTTGCGCCGCTTGGCCTCCTCGTACAGCTGGTCGTACGTGGGTCCCTCGGACCCGCTGTGGGAGCGCTGCCCGCCCCGCTTGCTGGAAGACATGTCCCGCGTGGACGTGCGGCTCGCGGTCTTGGACTCGCCGGACCGGGCGCGTTCCTTGTTGACCGTGCGGGCGGCGATCTCCTTGGCGCGCGACTCGCTCTCACCGCGGTCCTCGGCACTCTCCTTGATGTGCTCGTACTGGCGTTCCCGCTTGGGGCTCGAACCGCGTGGCATGCCGATCACTCCCTTCATGACGCGAACACCGCACGGGTATCCCGGTGGGCGGGATCCAGTCCCGCCCGCCGCCCGTTCACCGGCCGTCCCGTCAGTTCTCCAGCCGGGCCACGCGCCCCTTCTCCCCGGCGGCCCAGCAGCCGCGGTCGGGGGTGCAGTCGACGGTGTCGTACGAGCCGGTGTCGACCGTGCGCCAGGTGCGGCCGCCGTCGGTGGTGAGATCGGTGCCGGTAGGACCTACGGCGAGGGCGGTCGTCCGGCTGTACGGGAGCCAGGCGACGCCGGAGCGGTAGGCGGGCGGTGGTTGCGCGGCGCTCGTCCAGCGGCGCCCGGCGTCGCCGGTGGTGGCCGCCGCCCTCGGGGACGGCTGGTCGGCGCGGTAGTCGCCGCCGACGGCGATGCCGTGGGCCCGGTCGCGGAAGGCGAGGGCGAAGACACCGCGGGCCGGGTCGCCCGCCGGGACGGGGGTGTCGGTGGCCGTCCAGGTCAGGCCGCGGTCGGTTGAGTGCAGCACACGCGCGCGTGCCGCTCCGCCGGTCGCCAGCCAGACATCGCGCCGGCCCGAGCTGACCAGGCACTGCCCGCTCGCCGCGAAGCCCGCCTCACCCTCCAGGGCCGGGGGCATGCCGTCGTTCGGCAGGACGTTCCAGGAGCGGCCGCCGTCCTCGGTGGACAGGATGCGGAACTTCCCGTCCACGGGGTCGCTCATGGCGAGCCCGTGGCGCGGGTCGAAGAAGGTCAGACAGTCGTAGAAGGCGCGCGGGTCGGTGTTGCGGAAGGTCTCGGTCCAGGTGGCGCCGCCGTCGTCCGTGCGGTACACGCGGGAGGACTCGCCCTCGCCGATGGCCAGGACGACCGCCCGGCGTGCGTCGAACGCCTCGATGTCCCGGAACTGCAGATCCTGTGCGCCGGGCGGTGACACCGTGCGCCAGTGCTCGCCCCCGTCCCTCGTCCGCAGCACGGTGCCGCCGGTGCCGGCCAGCCAGGCCGTATTCCGGCTGACCGCGGCCAGCCCGCGAAAGCGCACGTCAGTGCCGGTCTGCTTCAGTTCCCAGTGGGGTGGTCGGCCGTCCCCGTGCGCCTGCGCGGGCACGGCCAGGGCGGCGGCGAGCGCCGTCGCGGCCAGTCCCGTCGTCATCGTCCGACTCGTCCGGATCCTGCTTCTCGACTGCCCCATGGCCCTCATGGCGGGCGAAGCTAGCCGACCCCCCGGGCGCCGTCCAGATGGCCTCGGCCGGGAACCGTGGGGCCGCGTCCGGTGTCCTCACGGGTATGCCGCGACGCCGGGACGAGAAATGGATCACCTCGGTGATTGGAGTCGGTGACAGAGGTCACTCGAAGCCCGCGTGCACGCATCGGCCCGATCCAGCGTCTCTTCACATGCCCGGCCATGCCGTCCGGAGTCCGTCCAGCCGTCACAAGGGAGCAAGGCGTTGTCCACCGTCATCGAGCAGCCCGTCGAGGCCCGTCTCGTCGCCGCCGCGCCGCGGATGCCGAGCATTCCCGCAACGCTCCACTACGACCGGAGCGACCCGTTCGCCGTCCGTATGACGTTCCCCGCCCCGGCGACGCTGGAGGGTGTCGAGGTCTGCTGGACCTTCGCCCGCGAACTCCTGGTGACCGGCATGGACGAGGCCGTCGGCCACGGGGACGTCCGCGTCCGCCCCTACGGCTACGAGCGGCTGGTCATGGAGTTCCACGCACCGGAGGGCACCGCCGTGGTGCACGTCCTCGCCGGTGAGATGCGCCGCTTCCTGGACCGGACGACCGAGCTGGTGCCCCTCGGCCTCGAACACCACCAGGTCGACCTGGACCGCGACCTGGCCGAGCTGATGCGGGACGCCTGCTGAGACCACGCCTTCCGACGCCGCCCCGCCCAGGCCGGGGGCGGCAGGTCCGGGTGCCGGTTTAATCCGTTGACACCCCCAGAACGCCCTCCTACTTTGTACAACGGTTCTGTTGCCGTCGATTGGAGAAGGACGTTGCTCGTCTGAGGTCCTGAGACACCGCGTCACACATCATCGCCGTATCCCGGCTTCCTGTGTGCGTTGCGTGCGACCTCGGCGTACGAGCCGTCCCCCCGGCAGCGGGCCTTCCTTTGGCCCCGCCCCAGCGGGTTCGCCCTCGCCTCGCAGTGTCGCGCTCGCGGTGTCCGCACGCGTTGCCCCGACCACCGCAAGCAACCGCGAGGCCTTATGTCTACTCCCCTTTCCCTCACCTGCTCGTCCCTGTCGTTCGCCTGGCCCGACGGCACGCCCGTCTTCGAGGACCTCCAGATCGCGTTCGGCCCCGGCCGGACCGGACTCGTCGGGGTCAACGGGTCCGGCAAGTCGACCCTGTTGAAGCTGATCGCCGGGGAACTGACCCCGACCGACGGCACGGTGCGGGTGGCCGGCGAGATCGGCTACCTCCCGCAGAACGTCACACTCGACACCGCGCTGCGCGTCGACGAGGCGCTCGGCATCGCCGCCACCCGCGCCGCGCTGCACGCCATCGAGGCGGGCGACGTGGCCGAGGAGCACTTCGCGGCGGTCGGCGACGACTGGGACGTGGAGGAGCGCGCCCTGGCGACCCTCGGTCAGCTCGGGCTCGGCCACGTCGACCTGGACCGCACGATCGGCGAGATCTCGGGCGGCGAGTCGGTGCTGCTGCGCCTGGCCGCGCTGCTGCTGCGCCGCCCGGACGTCCTGCTCCTCGACGAACCCACCAACAACCTCGACCTGTACGCCCGCCGCAGGCTGTACGACGCCGTCTCGGCGTGGTCCGGAGTGATGATCGTGGTCAGCCACGACCGCGAACTCCTCGACCTGGTCGACCAGGTCGCCGATCTGCGCTCCGGGGAGATCACCTGGTACGGCGGCAACTACTCCGTCTACGAGGAGGCCCTGAGCACCGAGCAGGAGGCGGCCGAACGGATGGTGCGGGTCGCCGAGGCCGATCTGAAGAAGCAGAAGCGCGAACTGGTCGACGCCCAGGTGAAACTGGCCCGGCGCAGGCGGTACGGCCAGAAGATGTTCGAGCAGAAACGCGAGCCGAAGATCGTCATGGGGGCCCGGAAACGAGCCGCCCAGGAGTCCGCAGGCAAGCACCGCATCATGCACGAGGAGAAGCTCGCCGAGGCCAAGGAGCGGCTCGACGAGGCGGTGGAGGCCGTACGGGACGACGACGAGATCCGCGTCGACCTGCCGTACTCGGCCGTGCCGCCCGGCCGCACCGTGCTCACCGCCCTGGACCTGCGGCTGCGCTACGGGGCCAAGGTGAGCGGGGGCCTCGATCTGCGGGGCCCCGAGCGGATCGCGCTCGTCGGGCGCAACGGCGCGGGCAAGACCACGCTGCTGCGCACGATCGCCGGCGAGCTGGAGCCGGTGGGCGGCCAGGTGCGGGCGCACGTTCCGCTGCGGTTCCTGCCGCAGCGGCTCGACGTCCTCGACGACGGACTGACCGTCGCCGAGAACGTGGCCCGGTACGCGCCGGGCGCCACCAACAACCGGGTGCGGGCCCGACTGGCCCGCTTCCTGTTCCGGGGCGCCCGCGCCGACCAGCCGGCGGCGACGCTGTCCGGCGGGGAACGCTTCCGGGCGGCCCTCGCCGCGCTGATGCTCGCCGAGCCCGCCCCGCAGCTGCTGATGCTGGACGAGCCGACGAACAACCTGGACATGGCGAGCGTGCGCCAGCTGACGACGGCACTGGAGTCGTACGAGGGAGCCCTGATCGTGGCCAGCCACGACCTGCCGTTCCTGGAGTCACTGGGCATCACCCGGTGGCTGCTGCTGGAGGAGGGAGGCCTGCGCACCACGACCCCGGAGGAGCTGGGGACGACCGGCTGACCCGGCGGACGATCCCTGCCCCCGGACGCCCGGTGCCGGCTACCGCCGAGTATCTCAGGAGGGGCACAGCCTGGGTCCGGGGGTTTTGTCCTGGTGGGGCGGGGCTGCATGATGGCGGACCGGCGTCGCTTCACGGGCGCCGGAAAACCCTCGTTCGATTCGGAGTCCCACACGTGCCCAGCAAGAAGGCCCTCGTCCGTCGTCCCAGCCCCCGCCTGGCAGAGGGCCTCGTCACGCACATCGAACGCGCGGAGGTGGACGTCGACCTCGCGGTCGAGCAGTGGGAGGCGTACGGGGAGGCCCTGCGCACCCACGGCTGGGAGACCATCGAGGTGGACCCGGCCGACGACTGCCCGGACTCGGTGTTCGTCGAGGACACCGTGGTCATGTACAAGAACGTGGCGCTGATCGCGCGCCCCGGCGCCGAGTCCCGGCGGGAGGAGACCGCCGGGACCGAGGAGGCCGTCGCCGCGCTCGGCTGCTCGGTGAACTGGGTGTGGGACCCGGGAACGCTGGAGGGCGGCGACGTCCTCAAGGTCGGCGACACCGTCTTCGTGGGCCGCGGCGGACGCACCAACGCGGCCGGGGTCCAGCAGCTGCGGGCGGCGTTCGAGCCGCTCGGGGCGCGGGTCGTGTCCGTGCCGGTGAGCAAGGTGCTGCATCTGAAGTCGGCGGTCACGGCGCTGCCGGACGGCACGGTCGTCGGGCACATCCCGAAGATGGACACGCCGTCGCTGTTCGGGCGCTTCCTGCCGGTGCCGGAGGAGGCCGGGGCGCACGTCGTGCTGCTCGGCGGCGACAAGCTGCTGATGGCGGCGAGCGCGCCGAAGACCGCGGAGCTGTACGCCGACCTCGGCTACGAGCCCGTCCTGGTCGACATCAGCGAGTTCGAGAAGCTGGAGGGCTGTGTGACATGCCTCTCGGTGCGCCTGCGGGAGCTGTACGTCTGATCGAGTGACCGCCTCACTGTTCCGGCCCCTGGACCTGCGCGTCCAGGGGCCGTTCGGCATACCCGCCCGCCCGGCGCAAGGTGTTTCTGATCAGGGGTCTTTACCGTGTACTTAACCTACGTCTTCGTAACCTACGGATTCGTAGCCTACGATGCCGTAGGTTCGGTCACGCGCCCGTGACCGCACATGTGTTCATCCCCGGTCGTCCCCCTGGAGCCTCTGTGTCGCTCACTTCTCCTCTTCTCGGCAGCCCGTCCTCCGACTGGACCGACGCGCGGCTGCTGTACGCGCTGGAGGAAGTCGTCGAGAAGGAGCTCAACCGGCATCTGAAGGTCGCCAAGGACTGGATGCCGCACGAGTACGTGCCGTGGAGCGACGCCCGTAACTTCCCCGGCCTCTTCGAGGACGGCGAGCCTTGGGAGAAGGAGCAGTCGAAGGTCAGCGAGATCGGCCGTATCGCCCTCGTGGTGAACCTGCTGACCGAGGACAACCTGCCCAGCTACCACCACGAGATCGCCACGCTCTTCGGCCGTGACGGCGCCTGGGGCACCTGGGTGCACCGCTGGACCGCCGAGGAGGGCCGCCACGGCATCGTGATGCGCGACTACCTGCTCGCCTCGCGCGCGGTGGACCCGGACAAGCTCGAAGAGTTCCGCATGTCCCACATGGGCGAGGGCTTCGAGTCGGACAACCGGCACTCGATGCTGCACACGGTCGCGTACGTCGCCTTCCAGGAGCTGGCCACCCGCGTCTCGCACCGCAACACGGGCCACCACTCCGGTGACCCGGTCTGCGACCGCATGCTGGCTCGCATCGCGACCGACGAGAACCTCCACATGATCTTCTACCGGAACCTGCTGAAGGCCGCGTTCGAGTTCGCGCCCGACCTCACCATGCAGGCCGTCCGCGACGTCGTCGTGAACTTCCGCATGCCCGGCCACGGCATGCCCGGCTTCGAGCGCGCCGCCGCGCAGATGGCCATCGGCGAGGTCTACAACCTGCGCATCCACCACGACGACGTCCTCGCGCCCGTCATCCGCTTCCTGAAGATCATGGAGATCGACGGCCTCGGCCCCGAGGGCATGAAGGCCCAGGAGGAGCTCGGCCTCTACCTGGGCGGCCTCGACGCGGAGGCCCGCAAGTTCGACGAGAAGCTCGCGGCCCGCAAGGCCCGGATGGCGGCCCGCGGGAAGGCGTGACCCCCGCGCGGGACGCGGCCGGCGCCGGGTGGACGGAGACCCGTCACCCGGCGTCAGCCGCGTCCGGCGCGCCGTAGGTGCAGTCTCTCCTTCTCGGACAGACCGCCCCACACGCCGAAGCGCTCGTCGTTGGCCAGGGCGTAGTCGAGGCAGGCGGTGCGCATCTCGCACATGCCGCAGATGCGCTTGGCCTCCCGCACGGAGCTGCCGGGGTCGGGAAAGAAGAAGTCGGCCCCCGTCTGCGCGCACAGCGCCCGCTCCTGCCAGGCGATGTCGACCGGGGTGATCGTGTCGATGTGCATGGAGAGGATCGTGCCGCTCGACGAAAAACGTTCGATCAACGCCGCATCAACACGGCGGCCCGGCCCCTTGATGGTCCCTCCGGACGGCGCCCCCGCGCACGGCGGCGCGCGGAGGTGTGCGCAGACGAGGCCGCCTGAGTCGGTGACCACTCCGTCGGCCGAGCCCCGGCCGTAGCGCCCCGGCGATTGTCGGTGGGCGGTGCGAGACTCGAGGGAAAGGCAGTGGGACCCCTCACGGACCCCTCGGAGGAGGGCCAGGATGCTCACGACCCGTTTTGTCACCGGCGCCCCGAACTGGATCGACCTCGGCACCCCCGACATCGAGGGAGCCAGTGCGTTCTACGCACATCTCTTCGGCTGGGACTTCCGGTCGGCCGGCCCCGAGATGGGCGGCTACGGCTTCTTCCAGCTCGACGGCCGCACCGCCGCGGCCGGGATGCAGAACCCCCCGGAGCAGGGCCCGCCGTCGTGGAACGTCTACTTCCAGTCGCCGGACGCGGACGCCACGGCCGAGGCCACCGAGCGGGCGCACGGCTCGGTGCTGATGCGGCCCATGGATGTGGCGGAGGAGGGCCGGATGGCCATCCTCGCCGACCGGGCGGGCGTCCCCTTCGGCATCTGGCAGCCCCGCCGCACCACGGGCCTCGACGTCGTCATGGATCCCGGTTCGCTGTGCTGGGTGGAGCTCTACACCCCCGACCTGCCGGCCGCGGCGGGGTTCTACAACGCGGTGTTCGGCTGGGAGACCTCGGCGATGGACTTCGCGGGCGGCAGCTACACCTGTGTGAACCCGGCCGGCAAGGAGGAGAGGGACATGTTCGGCGGCATCGTCCCGCTGGACGCGGACCCCACCGAGGCGGAGTCCGGGCCGTACTGGCTGCCGTACTTCGAGGTCACGGACCCCGACGAGACGGTGCGCAGGGCGCAGGAGCGCGGCGGCGGCGTCCGTATGCCCGCGACGGACCTGGAGGGCGTGGGCCGCGTCGCCAAGCTGACCGACCCGTACGGGGCCCGCTTCGCGGTGATCAAGAGCGCGCCGCCGCAGTGGTGAGAGCCGCGCAGGCGGCCCCGCGGCGGCCCTGGGGCGGTCCTGGGGGGCCGCCGTGCGCAAGCGGCGAGGAGCGTCCCACCCGTCGTCAAGTCCCGAACACCGAAAAGTCCTGAGAGCGCTCTCAGTCATAAGTCTTGACGGCTCAACCTCCCCTGGGAACAGTGGGGGCACCACAGCAGGGGCCCCACCCCCTGTGCCTCCACTCCCCACTCCCAGGAGGCCCCACCATGCTCTCTCGTCGTACATTCCTCGCCGGAACCGCCGCCGCGATCGGCGCGCCCCTGGCTGGGAGCGCTCTCACCACTCCCGCGCGGGCCGCCGCGCCCACCACCTGCCAACTGGCCCTGCGCAACGCCTCGTTGCCGGGCACGGTCCGGGCGTACGTCACCGGGCACGAACAGGCGACCGGCGCCTGGGTGCTGCTGCGGGCCAACGGCAGCGTCTACCGGCCGACCTCGCCGTCGGCGCCGCACACACCGCTGCCGGTGGACTGCGCCATCCCGCTCGGCCCGGCCGGCTCCGCGCCCGTCGTGCTGACACTCCCCCAGATGTTCGGCGCCCGTGTCTACTTCGTGCGCGACAATTCACTCGACTTCTTCCTCAACCCCGGCCCCGCGCTGGTCGAGCCGGCGTTCGCCACCCCCGCCGACCCCAACTTCGGCAGGACGTGGTCGTTCTGCGAGTTCACGTTCGACCCCACCCAGCTGTTCGCCAACATCAGCTACGTCGACCTGGTGACGGCCCTCCCCATCGGCCTGACGCTGGAGGGAGACGCCACGCACACCGTGGCCCCGTTGCCGAGCGGCGCCGTCGACCGGATCGCCTCGGACCTGGTGGCCCAGGCGGCGAGGGACGGCCAGCCGTGGGACCGGCTCGTCATCCGGGGCGGCGACGGCAGGGTCCTGCGGGTCATCTCCCCGCAGAACCTGATGGCGCCGTACTTCGACCGGCCGGACCAGATGCCCTTCCGCTCCTACTGGGACGCGTACGTCAACCAGGTGTGGGACAAGTACCGTTCGACCGACCTGCGGATCGACCTCCAGGGCGGCCGGGGCGTGCTCACCGGCCGGGTCGTCGGCGACCGCCTCACCTTCACCGGGGGCCATTCCTTCGCCAGGCCCACCTCGAAGGACATCTTCACCTGCAACCACGGCCCGTTCGCCAACAACCCGGGCGATCCCGACCCCAAGAAGGCCCTCCTCGCCCGGATCGCCGCCGGCTTCAACCGCTCGCTCATGCTCACCCACCCCACGCAGCCGAACGGGTCCACGGCGAACGCCTACTACCGGGGAACCGTGACCAACCACTGGTCCCGTGTCGTGCACGCCAACTCGCCCATCGGGTACGCCTTCCCGTACGACGACGTACGGCCCGACGGCCAGCCGGACGTGTCGGGCGCGGCGCATGACGGCAACCCGCGACGGTTCACGGTGACGGTGGGCGCGTAGGGGCCGCGGCTCACGCGGAGGCGCGGCGGATCAGTGTCGTAGGGAGGACGACGCTGGACGGCGCGCCGCCCAGGCCCTTGCCCTGGCCGGGGTCCGCGGCCTCGTCCCGGCCGCGTCGGTCGAGGCCCCGCAGGAGGAGTCGGGCCATCAACCGCCCCATCTCCTCTATGTCCTGGCGGACCGTCGTCAGGGGCGGGTCGGCGCCCTCCGCCACCGGCAGCATGTCGTCGAAGCCGACCACGGCCACGTCCTCCGGCACCCTTCGTCCCCGCTCCCGCAGGACCCGCAGGGCGCCGGAGGCCGAGAGGTCGTTCGCGGCGAACACCGCGTCCACCTCGGGGCAGCGGTCGAGGAGGACGCGCATCGCGCGCTCACCGCCGGCCGGCGTGAAGTCGCCCTCCACGATCAGCCGGGGGTCGGCGTCGACCATGACGTCGCGGAAGCCGTCGAGCCGGTCGACCGCTGAGGTCTGGTCGAGGGGGCCGGTGATGTGGGCGACCCGGGTGCGGCCGAGTCCGACGAGATGCCGTACGGCGTCCCGTGCTCCGCCCCGGTTGTCGCTGTCGACGTAGACGGTGGGTCCGTCGCCGCGCGGGCCGTCGCCCCAGCCGGGCCGGCCACCGAACACGGTCGGCACACCGGCGCCCCGGATCAGTCCCGGCAGCGGGTCGTCCAAGTGCAGGGAGAAGACGAGCGCCCCGTCGACATGTCCGCCCGCGAGGTACCGGCCGACCCGCGCGTAGTCCTCGGGCCCCTCCGTGAGCAGCAGGACCAGCTGCGAGTCGTGAGCCGTCAACTCCTTGCTGATCCCTCGCAGTTGGAGGGCGAAGAAGGGGTCTGCGAAGACCCTGGTCTCCGGTTCGGCGATCACGACGGCCACCGCGTCGTGGCGCCGGGTGACGAGGCTGCGGGCCGCCTGGTTGGGGACGTAGCCGAGTTCCTCGACCGCCCGGCGCACCCGCTGCACCAGCGGCTCGCGGACGCCGTCGCCCCCGTTGACGACACGGGACACGGTGGCCCGTGACACCCCGGCGCGCGCGGCCACGGCCTCCAGCGTGGGACGCGACACTGCCTCGGTCACTTCGGGACTCCTCAAGAGCGGGTGGGGATCAGGATAGCCTCGGTCGGGCCGGCCTGAGAGCGCTCCCGAAGCGGGTGGGGGCGTTCGCGGGAATTCGGTTGCGCCCGGGCCGGGCCGGCCGTGAGGATCACCGTATGACCATGAGAAAGGCCCATGACGCCTGACCGCCTCGCCCCGTACGCCCGTCTCCCCCGCGCGTACCACGATCTACGTCTTCTCCACAGCACGGTCGACGCCTTCGGCCGCGCCCACTGGCTGCTGCGGACACCCGAGGAAACTCCGGGACCGTACGACGCGGTGGTCGTCACCGTGGACGACGGCGCCTCGTACGAGACCGCGCTCAGTTCGGTGACCGCCCGTCACCCCAAGGTCGACTCGCTCCCCGACGGCGGCTTCGTCGTCGCCGACGCGCGCAGTCGGGCGGGTGACGAGCAGGTCCAGGTCTTCGACGCGCTGGGACGTCCGTCGTGGACGTTCCGCGTCGGCGACGCCATCGAGCATCTGCTGACCGACGAGTCCGGTGACCTGTGGGTCGGCTACTTCGACGAGGGCGTGTTCGGTGATGATCCCCTCAGCGCGGCGGGCGCGCGGCGCTGGAGCGCCACGGGCGAGGCACTGTGGGAGTACAGTCCGCCGCCCGGCGGTGACTGGATCGCCGACTGCTACGCGCTGAACGTGGACCGTGGCGCCGCCTGGGTGTATCCATACACGTCCTTCCCCCCGGTGGAGGTGCGGCAGGGCCGGCCGCTCCGGGCGCGTACGACCCGGGTCGAGGGCGCGTCCGGCGTGGTCGTGCACGGGGAGCTGGTCACGTTCTTCGGCGGCTACGGGCAGGAGCGCGACCGGCTCGTCGTCGCCTCCCTCGGCGAGACCTCGGTCGACACCGTGGCCGTCTCACGTCTGCGTCACACGGACGGCACCCCGGTGGAGCGCCGACGCCGTGTCGTGTCGCGGGGACCGCGCCTCTACGTGCAGGAGGGGTCGTCCACCTCGTGGGGCGTGCTGGACATCAGCGGGGAATGACGCGCGGGCGGGCCTCAGTGCGCGTGCTCGCGCTTTGGCGCGTGCTCGTGCGGCTCGTACCCCGGGATCGTGCCGTCCGGCTTGCGGACCAGGAACAGGCCGACCATGCCCATGTCGGAGTGGCTCTGGACGTGGCAGTGGTACATCCAGGCGCCGGCGCCGACACCCTCACCGGCGACGACCTGGAAGCCGAAGGAGTCGGCAGGGCCGCAGATCTTGTTGTCGATGACCTGGCTGGGGTCGTCGGGGCCGGTCAACTGGCCCGTGCGGTTGTCGGCCCAGCGATGTCCGTGCAGGTGGAAGGTGTGGTAGTACTCCCCGTGGGTGATGACCACCCACTCCACGCGGTCGCCGACCGTCGCGTCGAAGTTCGGTCCGCTGTGGGCCGGCTTGTTGTTGATGAGCATGTCGTTGAAGACGACGGTGACGGTCCTGTCGGGGAGGACGTCACCCTTGCGGCGGACGATCACGGGGCCGTAGAGGCCCCTGCGGATGCCGACCGTGCCGTGTTCGGTGCCGACGACATGGTCGTGGTAGTGCCAGTACCCCGCGCTGCCCGCCCGCCAGGTGCCGTCCTTGCGCCGGCCGGGTGTGTGCGTCCGCCAGGTGTACGTACGGGTGCCGCCGGGCTCGACGTCGCTCTTGTTGAGGGCGGTGCCGTCGCTGGAGGTCTCGTAGTCCAAGCCGTGGACGTGCAGGCTCGCCCGGACGTCCATGGTGTTCTCGAACTCGATGTGCAGCGTGTCGCCTTCGTTCAGTTCGATCAGCGGGCCGGGGACGGACGCCTTGCCCTTCTCCAGGCCGTAGCCCATCTGGCCGTCCGCCAGCTTCTCGGCGTACAGCTTGATGTGGCGGACCTCGCCGCCGGCGGGGGCGGTCCGCGCGGCGGTGTCGGCGCTCGCGGCCTCGGGGGCGCCGATGGTGTCGACGGCCACGGACAACGATGTCGCGGCGGCCGCGCCACCCAGCAGCAGCCGTCGGTTGAAGCCTCGTCTGTCCAGTCCGTCCATCCGGAACTCCCCATGCGAGTACGGCATTTACGACAGCGCGCCTGAGTCTGTGGTGAACCTGTGAGACGGTAGCGGCACCACAGGTGTTTATCCACACCCAGGACAAAGTTTGTGGCATTCCGGTCATAGGTATTGGCGTACCGCGCAAAGGGGTCTAGCTTCCTTGGCGCTGTTGCTGTGACCGAGGAGGTGCCCATGTACTTACGAGGGTTGAGCGACACGAGAACGCGGGGAAGACGGCCCTGGGCGGCCGTCGTGACCGCCTCGGTCCTGGCCGCGGGGCTGCTGTCCGGCCCGGCGGCGCATGCCCGCCCCGCGCCGGAACCCGCGCTGACAACGATGTCGATCCCGTCACCCCCGGGCGGCTCGGGCCCGCGGGTGCTGGTCTTCCACGGCTCGGCGGCCGCCGGTGAGGAGTCGCCGCTCGTCAACGCCGGGATCGAGGCGATCGAGCGGATCGGGCTGTCCGGGCCCGCGGCCGAACGGTTCGAGGTCGTCGCCACCGACGATGCCTCCGTGTTCACCGACGGGGCCCGCCTCGGCGGCTTCAACGCGGTGGTCTTCCTCACCGGAGGCGGCGATGTCCTCGACCCGGAGCAGGAGGCGGGCCTGGAGGCGTACATGGAGGCGGGCGGCGGTTTCGTCGGTATCCATGACGCGGCACGCGCCGAGCCGTACTCGGACTGGTTCACGGGGCTGATCGGCGCCCGCCCGGCCGGGTCGAGCCCGACATCGGTGCAGCGGGCGACGGTCGAGGTCGGGGACCGGCGGCACCCTGCCACCAAGGATCTGCCGGTGCAGTGGAAGCGGCCCGACAAGTGGTTCAACTGGGTGAAGAACCCGTCCGGCGCGGTGCACACCGTGGCCCGGGTGCGCGAGTCGACGTACCGGCCGGGGGCGAGCGCCAACGGCTGGGACCATCCGGTGAGTTGGTGCCGTGACTACGACGGCGGACGCTCCTTCTACACGGGCATGGGCGGGACGGTGTCGGCGTACGACGAGACCGACTTCCGTACGCATCTGCGGGGCGCCCTGCTGTGGACGTCCCGGCTGACCCGGGCCGACTGCAAGGCGACGATCGACGCGAACTACAAGGCGGAGCGGCTGACCCGGCCCAACCAGCCCGGGCGGAACGACCAGATCGGCGAACCGCACGGCCTGGTCACCGCCCCCGACGGACGTGTCCTCTACATCGGTCGCGGCGGCGCGGACTCCTCGCAGCCGGTGGTCACCGACTGGAACGACCCGGACATCGGCAAGGGCAAGGGCGAGGTCCACGTCTACGACCCGCGGACCAAGCAGGTCACCCTGGCCGGCGCCCTCACCGTGTTCGGCAACAAGGGCGGCGGCGACGAGCTGATCAAGGTCGAGGAGGGGCTGCTGGGCATCGAGCTGGACCCCGGCTTCCAGCAGAACGGCTGGGTGTATCTGCACTACACGCCGCACGAGCGGATCAACCGCGACACCCGGACGGCCGAGCGCCGCGTCTCCCGTTTCACCCTCGACCTCGCGACCAACAAGCTGGACCTGGGCAGCGAGAAGGTGCTGCTGACGTGGCCGGTGCAGATCCACAGCTGCTGCCACGCGGGCGGCGGGATGGCCTGGGACTCGCGGGGCAACCTGTACATCGCGACCGGCGACAACAACTCCAGCGGCTTCAGCGCCGGTTACTCGGGCAACAACCCCCAGCCCAACTACAAGGGCGTGTCGTTCGCCGACGCGCGCCGCACCGCCGGGAACACCAACAACCTCAACGGCAAGATCCTGCGCATCCACCCGGAGCCGGACGGCACCTACACCCTGCCCGCCGGCAACCTCTTCACCGGGAAGGAGACCGACGAGGGCGGCGGGAAGACCCGCGGCGAGATCTATGTGATGGGTGTCCGGAACCCCGCGCGGATCTTCGTCGACAGGAAGACGGACGTCCTCTACGCCGGCTGGGTCGGCCCGGACGCCTCGACTCCGTCGACGACCTGGGGCCCGGCGAAGTACGACACGTTCGCCGTCATCACCGAGGCGGGCAACCGGGGCTGGCCGTACTGCATGGGCAACAAGCAGCCGTACCGTGACCGCAATCTGCCGGACCCGTCGAAGCCGCTGGGCTGGTACGACTGCGACCACCCGAAGAACGAGTCCCCCAACAACGACGGCCTCGTCAACCTGCCCCCGGTGACCGGCAACACCATCTGGTACTCGCCGCAGGGCGGCGCCCCCGACTTCCCGAGGGACGCGAACGGCATTCCTTCCTACAAGAGCGAGGACGCCACGTACCTGCTGCCCTGGCTGAAGGGTGGTGGACAGGCCGCGATGAACGGCCCGGTCTACCGCTACGACCCCGCCGCGACGGGCTCCGGCCAGTGGCCCGCGTACTGGGACGGCAAGTGGTTCGTCGGCGACTTCTACGACGCCGACCAGCCGCGGCACGCCGTGCTCACCGATCCGAAGAACCACGGCAGCGGCGGACTCCCGATCCACGCCGAGACACTGAAACGGATCATCCCGGTCGGCAACGACGGCATCAAGAACCTCATGGACTGGAAGTTCGGGCCGGACGGGGCCCTCTACCTCCTCGACTACGGGCGCGGCTTCTTCACCTCCGACGCCAAGTCCGCCCTGTGGCGGGTGACCTACACGGGCGGCGGCCCCACGCCGTCCGCCGACCAGCTCGCGAGGGGTGCGCGGTGATGCGGGAGAGACGTGTGTGGGCGGCCCTGATGGCGGCCCTGCTGATGATGCTCGGCCTCACGGCGACGCCCGCCTCCGGGCGGGCCGAGCCGGCCGCCGAGGCCGCGGCGCAGGTGCTCACCTGGACGGCCGGCGACGACATCACCAAGTACACGACCGCCCCGACGACCGCGGTGGCGGGCGTGACGACCCTCGTGTTCGAGAACAGCAGGGCCACCGGCAACACGACGGGCATGCCGCACACCCTGACGTTCGACGTCTCGGACCCCGAGTACAACCACGACGTCCCGCTGAACATCCTGGCCAACCCGAACGACGACCGGGGCGGCCGCCACACCGCCGAGGTCACGCTCACCCCCGGCCGCTACCGCTACTACTGCACCATCCCCGGCCACGGCCAGATGCAGGGCATCCTCGTGGTCACCGAGGGCACCGGCGAGGACACCACCGCGCCCGAGACCTCGGCGACCGTGAGCGGCACCCGGAACTCCCAGGGCGCGTACGTCGGTTCGGCGACCGTCACCGTCACCGCGACCGACACGGGCGGCTCCGGGGTCGAGCGGATCGAGTACGCGACCGGTGACTCGGGCGCCTGGGTGCCGTACACCACCCCCGTCGTGACGGACCGGGTGGGCAGCCACAAGGTCCGCTACCGGGCCGTCGACAAGGCGGGCAATACGGCCGTCGAGAAGAGCGTGGAGTTCACCGTCGTCGCCCCGCCGACGGACGACACCACCGCGCCGGAGACCTCGGCGACGGTGACCGGTGAGCGCGACGCGCAGGGCCGGTACGTCTCCATGGCCACGGTCACCGTCTCCGCGTCGGACACCGGCTCGGGGGTCAACACCGTCGAGTACGCGCTCGGCGACTCGGGCGCCTGGCGGCCTTACACGGCTCCGGTGATGGTCCACGAGGTCGGCACGCACACCGTGCGGTACCGGGCGACGGACAAGGCGGGCAACGTCTCGGCGGAGAAGAACGTCGGGTTCACGGTCGTGGCGCCGCCCGCCGCCGACACGACACCGCCGGTGACCGGGGTGACCGTCGAGGGCGAGCGGAACGCGGCCGGCGCGTACCTGAGGAACGCGAAGGTCACCGTCAGCGCCACGGACCACGGCGGGTCGGGTGTCGCCGGGATCGAGTACTCGCTGGACGGCGGCCCCTATCTCGCCTACACCTCCCCCGTGGTCGTCGACCGCGCGGGCACGCACACCGTGGCGTACCGGGCGAGCGACAAGGCGGGCAACACCGCCCCGGCGCGCTCGGCGACCTTCACGGTCGTCGCGGGTGGCGGTGTCCCGGCGCCCAACTGCGCCGAGTACGACGAGCGGTTGACGGTGTTCGTCGGCACGGTCGACTCGGGCGTGCCGAACCGGGTCACGAACAACCGGTGCCGCGTCAACGAGCTGATCGAGGACGAGAAGGAGTGGACGTCCCACGCCCTGTTCCTGAAGCACGTCGACACCGTGCTCGACAGGCTGCTGAGGGACGGGGTCGTCGATCAGCGCGAGTACGACGCGGTGAAGGAGGCCGCGGCGGAGTCCGGCATCGGCAGGCCCGGGCAGACGGAGGGCTACCGGACGATCCTCGACGGCACGGCGGAGTCGTTCGCCAAGTGGCAGCAGGTGGGCGGTGGTTCGTTCGCCAGGAACGCCGACGGCTCGATCACGTCCGGGACGACGAAGGACGGGCTGGGCATGCTGTGGTTCCCGGAGCGGAAGTACGGCGACTTCTCGCTGCGCCTGCAGTGGCGTGACGACGCGCCCGGCACGTCCAACGCCAACTCCGGGGTGTTCGTGCGGTTCCCGTGGGTCCACGAGCACCCGGAGGAGTCGCGGCCGGAGTGGGTCGCCATCAAGTACGGCCACGAGGTGCAGGTCCTGGACCGGCCCGACGGCGACATGTACAAGACGGGGTCGGTCTACGGCTTCGACCGGGTGGGGCTCGCCGGCGCGGGCGTCACCCAGAAGGGCACCTGGAACGACTACGAGATCCGCGTGGTCGACCAGCACTACTCCGTGTACCGCAACGGGGTGCTGATCAACGAGTTCGACAACACCGGCGGCCAGGACTTCGCCCCGCCCCGGGCGGACGACCCGGGCACGGACGGACGGCGGTTCGCCTCCGGCTACCTCGGACTCCAGGTGCACGGCACGACGGACGTGGTCTCCTTCCGGGACATCCGGATCAAGGAGCTGTAGCGCCCGCCCGCGCCCGGCCCGTTGTCAGTGGCGTACGGCATGCTGTGTGACCAGTGGCTGCCGTACGCCACCGCACAACGGGGAGGCTTTGGTGCTCACGGGGATCGACGACGTCGACTGGGCGTCGATGGGGCATGCGTACACCGATTGCGCGACCGACGTCCCCGACCTGCTGTGGGGCCTGGCGTCGCAGGACCCCGCCCGGCGGGACATCGCGCTCGACGGGCTGTACGGGGCGGTGCACCACCAGGGCGACGTGTACGACAGCACGGTGGCCTGCATACCGTTCCTCTTCGAACTGGCGTCGATGCCGGGCCTGCCGGACCGGGCGGCGATCGTGCGGTTGCTGTGCTCCGTCGCCGGCGGGCGGAACCCCGACCCGGCCGAGCTGGACGCCCCGTTCGAGGACGAGCGGGAGAACGCGGCGTACGTCCAGCTGTATCTCGACGCCTGGGCCGGGGTCCGGGAGCGCGCCGACGCCTTCCTCACGCTGCTCGGCGACCCCGATCCGGAGGTCCGGGCGGCGGCAGCCGAGGCGCTGGCCGAGGTGCATCCGCGGCCCGCGCGGGTGTTCGACGCGTTGCGTGGGCGGCTTCCGGTGGAGCGGGACCCCGGGGCGCTGCGTGCCCTGGTGGGGGCGATCGGCGAGCTGGCCGGCGCGCACCCGGAGCAGTTGGGGGACACGGCCGAGCCCGTCCTGCGCGAGATGGTGCTCTCAGGTGGTGCCGATCACGAACTGCGGCTGGCGGCTCTCGTCCAGCTGGCGCGCTGCGCCCCGCGGTCCCTGCCCGCGCACAGTGTGCGGATCACCCTGGACACGCTGCGCTCCGCCTTCGAGCGGAAGGCGTCCGCCGCCCGCGCGTCCGAGCCGGCCCGGGAACGCCCGCGGACGGACACGATGGTGTCGTACCTGCGCGACCTGGAAGCCACGCACTACGCGCTCTCCGACTCGGACGCCACTCCCGACCTCCTCCTGGAGCTGCACCACGCGCTGGGTGACCGGACGGACCTGCGGTTCCCGCTGCTCGTCGGGCAGTTGGGCAGCGCGGACTGGGGTCAGCGCATGGCGGGGATCAGGATGGCCGGGGCGCTGATGACGGGCTGGCGGCTCCTGGACGACGAGCCGCTGCTCGCGCTGGCCGGGCAGCTACGGGAGCCCGAACTCCGCCTGAACAAGGCAGCGTTGGCCGAGCTGCGGTATCTCGCGCCGGTCGCCCGGGTGGTGGCCGACGACGTGGTGGCGTTCGTCGAGGACTGGTGGGAGAGCGGGCGGACCGAGTCCATGGACGGCCCGCGCTGGCTCGACACGGCGATCGGCAGGGCCATGGAGGTGCTGGCGCTCCAGGGCGACGACCGGGCGTTGAACGCCCTGAAGTCGGTCCTGAGCCGGTTGGACCCACCGGAGGAGACCGAGCGGTGGCTGACGGCCTACGGGCCGGAGGCGGGGGCGGAGCTGGGCCCGGTGCTGCACGAGCGGCTCGCCGACCTCGACCCGGACGACCGGGGCGTCACCCGGCGCCGACTCCTCGACGGGCTGGGCATCCTCCGGCACCAGCCGTCCCTGCCGCTGGTCGTCGCGGCGCTCCGCGACAGCGGCGACGACGCGGCGACCCGGCGGCACGCGCTGCGGGCCCTGACCCGCTACGGCACGGCGGCGACCGAAGCCGCCCCGCTGCTGCGGGAGCGGGTCGCGGGCGCCGCCGCCCGCGACCCCGACCGCACCGAGGCCGCGGCGGCGCTGTGGGCGGTGACCGGCGACAGCGAGGCGGTGCTTCCCGCCCTGAGCGCCGGTCTTCGCTCCGAGCACCGGCACGAGCGCAGCGCCGCCCTCCATGTGATCGGCTCGCTCGGACCGGCGGCCGTTTCGCTCGCGGCGAGCCTGCGGGGGCCGGAGCCGCAGGGCGTCGACGAGGCCGTCGCCCTGTGGCGGGTCACCGGAGACGCGGAGGCAGCGCTGCCGGTGCTGTCGCACCACTGGACCGCTCAGCCGGTGCACCGCCCGGAGATCGCCGCCTGCCTCGTCGAGATGGGCCCCGCGGCGGCCGCGGCCCTCCCCCTCGTCCGAGCGGAACTGTCCTCACCCCGTCGCCACCGCACCGACAGCGCCCACGAGACGGCACACTCCGCCGTGAACGTACGAGGGGACGTGACGTCGGACGAGGAGTTGCTCAGGGATTGCCGGCGCATCGTGGCGGCGTTCGAGATCGACTGAGGTCGCGCGCGGGCGGACCCGTCGGGCTGGTCGAACCGCCCTCAGTCGCGGGTGTAGGTGAGGAACACCGCCCCGCCCTCCAGGACGACGTGGTCCGTCAGGCTCCAGACGCGCGGATCGAAGGCGGCCGAGCGGCCGAAGAGGGGGATCCCCGTACCTATGGTCAAGGGGCCCAGTTTGACGATGAGTTGGTCGATCTCGTCGTACAGGACGCCCGCGAGTTCGCCCCCGCCGATCAGCCAGAGGTCCTTGCCGTCCTCCTGCTTCAGCTCCCGCACCTTCGCCACCGGGTCGCTCGTGACCAGCTCCACGGCCGGGTCGGGGCTCTCGGTCATGGTGGTGGAGAAGACCAGGTGCCGCAGGTGGGGGTAGGCGTCGGCGATACCGGCCTTGAGGCCGATCTCATAGGTCTTGCGCCCTTCGAGGACGGTGTCGAAGTGGGTGCCCTCGGCCTCGACGGACAGCGCCTTCCTCGCCGGGGCGGGCAGGGTCTCGGGGTACTCCGCGGCGAGGTACTGCACATAGTCGCCGGTGACGGGCCAGAAGCCGTCAGGTCCCGTGGGGTCGGCGCCGTCGGGCCCGGCGATGAAGCCGTCGAGGGTGGAGGCGATGTAGTACACGAGCTTGCGCACGAAGGATTCCTTCTGGATCGGTGGCCGGACAACGGGTGGTGCACACGGCGGATCGGTGCACAGGGCGGATCGACGCCGGTTCGGGGGTCAGCCGTGCTCGGCGGCAGCCCACTCGACGAACTGGATGATCACCCCGTTGGGATCGGTGACCTGGAACAGGCGCTCGCCCCACGGTTCCTCGCGCAACGGCATGGTGATCCGGACGTCGGCCTCACGCAGCCGCTTCTCCTCGTCCGCCAGGCCGGAGGCGACGGTGAAGGCCAGGATCAGACCGCTGACGCGCTGGTCACGCTGCTCGGGCGGCAGCACCTCGATCCCGCGGGCCAGCAGGACGACATCGACCGCGTCGTCGTGCGACAGGGACACGAAACCGTCGGCGGCGTGGCGGACGGCATAGCCCAGGTGGGCGGTGAAGAACTCCTGCGAACGGGTGACATCGTCCACGGTCAGCGAAACGGTGGAGGCGGTGAACTGCACGAGACTCCCTGCGTCATGCGGCGAGGACGGGCATGCGCGCGGCCCGCACCGCCCGTAAACTTACTACCGACGTAAACTTACCCTTGACTACTCTTAGCGTCAACAGAAAAATGCCACCGGAGTAAGATTTCCCCATGGCCACCCAGATGCCGCCCCCCAGGGCCGGGCTTCGCGAGACGAAGAAGCAGGAGACCCGGCAGCTCATCTCCGACCACGCGACACGGCTGTTCATCGCCCAGGGCTTCGAGCAGACGACCATCGCCGAGATCGCCGCCGCCGCCCGTGTCGCCAAGAAGACCGTCACGAACTACTTCCCCCGCAAGGAAGACCTGGCGCTGGACCATCAGGACCAGTTCGCCACCTCACTGGCCCGCGCCGTGGACGCCCGACGCCCCGGGGAATCCGCGCTGACCGCGCTGCGCCGGGCCTTCGCCGACTCCGTCGCCGCCCAGGACCCGGTCGCCGGGTTCTCCGGACAGGAGTTCGCCCGCATGATCGCCGACAGCCCCACCCTGAGCACATGCGTACGCGGCCTCCACGACCAGCGGGCACACCACCTCGCCCGGGCGCTCGCCGAGGCCACCGGCGCCGGCCCCGACGACATCACCGTCCGGGCCGTCGCCGAACTGCTGGGCAGCGCGCACCGCACGCTGTTCCAGCGCATCCAGGAGCTGACTCTCGCCGGCCACCCCGGCGAACGGATCGCCCGGACCATCACCGCCGAAGCGGCCCAGGTCTTCGACCTGCTGGAACCCGCCCTCGCCGACTACGCGACCGCCTAAGGTCGTGTCCGCAAAGTCCCGTCGTCCGCCCGGAGGGCGGGCCCCGCGGACACGGCCCAGGACGACGCCCATCGTCCGCCGGGGAAGGCGCTGCCGCCCGCGTCGAGGGTCACCCCTTCTTCGCCCGGCTCGGCTGCACCCGCTTCGGCTCGCCCGGCATCTTGGGGTACTCCGGCGGATACGGCAGGTCACCCAGACCGTGGTCGTGCTCGTCGCGCGCGGCCAGTTCGAGCAGCGCCTCCAGGGAGTACGCGTGGTCGTCCATGTCGGCGTGGACGTCACCGCGTTCGGCGTAGCGCACCGGCATCGTGGCGAGGTCGAAGTCGCGGGGCAGGGCGGAGCCCACCTCGTCCCAGGTGAGGGGCGCGGAGACGGGGGCGTGCGGGCGGGGCCGCACGGAGTAGGCGGAGGCGATGGTGCGGTCGCGAGCGGTCTGGTTGTAGTCGATGAAGATCTTCTCGCCCCGCTCCTCCTTCCACCACGCCGTGGTCACCTGGTCCGGCATCCGGCGTTCCAGTTCCCGGGCGGCGGCGATGGCGGCCCGTCTGACCTGGGTGAACGTCCAGTGCGGTGCGATCGGGACGAACACGTGCAGGCCGCGCCCGCCGGAGGTCTTCGGCCAGCCGCGCAGGTCGCCGTAGTCATGGAGGACGGAACGCAGCTCGTGGGCGGCGCGCACGGCGTCGGCGTAGTCGGTGCCCGGTTGCGGGTCGAGGTCGAGGCGGAGTTCGTCGGGGCGGTCGACGTCGTCGCGCCGGACCGGCCACGGATGGAAGGTGAGCGTGCCGAACTGCGCGGCCCAGACGACGGCCCCCACCTCGGTCGGGCACATCTCGTCGGCGCTGCGGCCACTGGGGAAGGTGATGTGGGCGGTGGGGATCCAGTCGGGCATGTTCTTCGGGGCCCGCTTCTGGAAGAAGTTCTCACCGGTCACCCCCTCCGGGTAGCGCTCCAGGGTCGTGGGCCGGTTGCGCAGGGCCCGCAGGATGCCGGGGCCGACGGCGATGTAGTACCGGGCGAGGTCCAGCTTGGTGAAACCGCGCTCCGGGAAGAACACCCTGTCGGGGCTGGACAGCCGCACCGTCCGGCCCGCCACCTCCAATTCCACCGCATCAGCCATGCGGCCACGGTAGGCGGACGCGACATATGCCGCATACCGGGCGCATCTTCGCGTGGGGTCGCAGAATCGGAGCATGGATCTGCCGGTGATGCCGCCCGTGAAGCCGATGCTCGCCAAATCCGTGGCGAAGATCCCGCCGCACATGCACTACGAGGCGAAGTGGGACGGGTTCCGGGCGATCGTGTTCCGCGACGGGCCCGAGGTGGAGCTGGGCAGCCGTACGGGCAAGACGCTGACCAGGTACTTCCCGGAGCTGGTGGAGTCGCTCGCGGAGCGGTTGCCGCAGCGGTGCGTGATCGACGGCGAGATCGTGATCGTCCGGGAGGGCCGCCTCGACTTCGACGCGCTCACCGAGCGCATCCACCCCGCGGACTCCCGTGTCCGGATGCTGGCCGGCACCCAGCCCGCCTCCTTCGTCGCCTTCGACCTGCTCGCCCTGGACGACGAGTCACTGACCGACGTTCCGCTGACCGACCGGCGCGCGCTCCTCGAACGTGTCCTGGCCGATGTGACGGCGCCCGTCCATCTCGCCCCGGCGACCACCGACCGCGAGGTGGCCGAGCGGTGGTTCGAACAGTACGAGGGCGCGGGCCTGGACGGGGTCATCGCCAAGCCCCTCGATCTGCGCTACCGGCAGGACGAGCGGGCCATGTTCAAGATCAAGCACGAGCGGACGGCGGACGTGGTGGTCGCCGGGTACCGGCTGCACAAGAGCGGGCCCGTCGTCGGTTCCCTGCTGCTCGGTCTGTACGACGACGGGGGCACCCTCCAGCACGTCGGGGTGTCCGCCGCGTTCCCGATGAAGCGGCGGGCCGAGCTGGTGACCGAGCTGGAGCCGTCGCGGCTGCCGGACATCAGGGAGCACCCCTGGGCCGCGTGGGCCGACGAGGCGGCTCATGAGACCGCGCGGCTGCCGGGCGCGCCGAGCCGCTGGTCGGGGAAGAAGGACCTCTCCTGGGTGCCGCTGCGGCCCGACCGGGTCGCGGAAGTGGCGTACGACCACATGGAGAACGGCGTCCGCTTCCGCCACACGGCCCGCTTCCGCCGCTGGCGCCCGGACCGCACCCCCGAGAGCTGCACCTACGCCCAGCTGGAGGAGCCGGTGAACTACGACCTGGCGGAGATCCTCGGGCCGTAGCGCCCACCTTCGCTCACGGCCGGGGCCCAGGTTCGCCCACGGCCGGGGCCCGGGGTGCGCTCACTGCCGGGACGCGGGGTTCGCTCACGGCTCCAGCAGTACCTTCACCGCGCCGTCGTCCTTCCGCTGGAACATCTCGTAGGCGTGCGGCGCCTCGCTGAGCGGCATGCGGTGGGTGGCGAAGTCGTCGACGCCCAGCGGGTCCTCGTCGGTGAGGAGGGGCAGGATGTCGTCGCTCCAGGTGCGGACGTTGGCCTGGCCCATGCACAGCTGGATCTGCTTGTCGAACATGGTGAGCAGCGGCATGGGGTCGGCGGTGCCGCCGTACACCCCGCTGATGGAGATGGTGCCGCCTCGCCGCACCAGCTCGATGGCGGTGTGCAGGGCGGCGAGCCGGTCGACGCTGAGGTGTTCCGCGAACTTGGCGCCGATGGTGCGGGGCAGCAGGCCGGCCGCGGTCTGGGCGAGCTTGGCGGCCGCGCTGCCGTGGGCCTCGGTGCCGACGGCGTCGATCACGGAGTCGGGGCCGCGCCCGGCCGTGCGGTCACGGATCGCGGCCACGAGTTCCTTCTGGCTGGCGAAGTCCCTGAGGTCGTACGTCTCGACGCCGCGGGCGCGGGCCCGGCGCAGCCGCTCGGGCACCAGGTCCACGCCGAACACCTGCTCGGCGCCGCGTACCTGGGCGACCCGGCAGGCCATGTCGCCGATGGGCCCCAGGCCGAGCACGGCGACGCTGCCGCCGGGCGGGATGTGCGCGTACTCGACCGCCTGCCAGGCGGTGGGCAGCACGTCGGATAGGTAGACGAACCGGTCGTCGGGCGGACCTTCCGGCACCTTGATCGGCCCGAACTGGGCCTGCGGGACCCGCAGGTACTCGGCCTGGGCGCCCGGCACCGCACCGTACAGGCGGGTGTAGCCGAATATGGCCGCGCCCATGCCCTCGGCGGTGCACTGGGTGGTCTCGCACTGGGTGGGCAGCCCGGTGAGGCACATCCAGCAGTTCCCGCAGGCGATCTGGAACGGCACCACGACCCGGTCGCCCGCCGCGAGGTCCGGTACCCCGGCACCGACCTCCTCGACGATGCCCATGGGTTCATGACCGAGGATGTCGCCCGGCGTCATGAACGGGGTGAGCACCTCGTAGAGGTGCAGGTCGGAGCCGCACAGCCCGGTGGAGGTGACGCGGATGACCGCGTCCGTCGGCTCCTGGATCGTCGGGTCGGGCACGGTCTCGACACGTACGTCCCGCCTGCCCTGCCATGTCACTGCCTTCATCGCGTCCCGCTCCGTCCCTCGACTCGGCTTCGCAGGTCCGGCACGAGTACCCGGAGCCCCAGCTCCGAACCACGTCGGAGCGCGGTCGGCCCGGTCGATCGGATGCGGTCAGAAGGAGACAGGGATAGCCATCTATCAGCCTATAAGTCCACAATCGAAGACAAACTCGGCGAAGGATGGGCACGGTGGGCATGAAACTGAAGGCGCGGCGGACTCGGCGGCACGTGACGACGGGCATGGTACTCGCCGCGCTCACGACGGGTGCCCTCCTCGCGGGCTGCTCCGGCGGCGGCTCGGGCGACGACAACCGCCAGGGTGAGAGCCCCACGCGGACGCCCGGCACCACGGCACCCGTGGGCTCGATACTCGCCGTGAAGATCGACAACGTACGCACGGCGAGACCCCAGACGGGGGTGGACGCCGCGGACATCGTCTACGCCGAGCAGGTCGAGGGCGGCCTGAGCCGGCTGATGGCGGTCTACGCGACGAGGTTTCCGGACGCCGTCGGCCCCGTGCGCAGCGCCCGGGAGTCCGACCTGGAGCTCCTGCGCCAGTTCGACGAGCCGACGCTCGCCTTCTCCGGCGCCCAGAGCAAGCTGCTCCCGCTGATCGACAGGGCTCCGCTGGACGCCAAGACGCCGGGGGACGCCCGTTCCGCGTACTACCGGGGCACCGACAAGCCCGCCCCGCACAACCTCTATCTGCGCCCGGCGAAGCTGGTGGGCTCATCGCCGGGCGCCGAGGCCCTGACCACGGGCTTCCGCTATGGCCAGGCACCCGCCGGCGGCACACCCGAGGACTCCCGCACGATCCGCTACCCGGCGGCCCGCTTCACCTTCACCTGGTCCGACGAGGAGCAGCGCTGGCTGCTCGCCATGGACGGGCAGGACACCGTGCTGACCGACGGCGCGCGGGTCGCTCCCGCCACGGTCGTCGTGCAGCACGTGGCCATCCGGCAGTCCCGGTTCCGCGACTACCTCGGCAACAACACGCCGTACACGGAGACGGTGGGCTCGGGGAAGGCCGAGGTCCTGCGCGACGGGCGCGTCTTCGAAGCCGACTGGGAGCGGAAGTCGCCGTCGGACGGCACGACCTTCACGACTCCGGACGGCGAGCCCATGAACTTCGCGAAGGGCCAGGTCTGGGTGCTGTACGTCAAGAAGTGACCGGATCCCCGCCGTGACGTGCCACGTCGGGAGCGGGGGCTCCGCCGAGCCGGTCGGGGGCCTGGCGGAGCGGCTCCGCCGGGCTGCGCAGTTCCTCCGCGGCGTCGGCCACCCGCCGGATCAGCTCGAAGAACAGGTTCTGCTCGTCCTCCGAGAGGGGGGCGAGGAACACCTGGTTCATCCGGGCCGTCCGCACGGTCAGCCTGCGGTGCGTCCGTACGCCGTCCTCCGTGAGCCGCAGCAGGAAACGCCGTCCGTCCTGCGGGTCGCGGACCTTGTCGAGCAGGCCCCGGCGGCCGAGCCTGGTGATCACCTCGGACATCGTCGAGCGGTCGAGGCCGACCCGCTCCCCCACCGTGCGCTGGTCCAGCCCCGGCTCGGCGACGAGCGTGTTGAGGACCGCGAACTGCGGCGAGGTGATCTCCTCGGAGACCATCACGTTCCACAGCAGGTAGTGCGCCTGCTGCAGCCGCCGGGCCAGGTGCCCGGGGTGGGTGGAGAGGTCCACCGCGGCCATGTGCGCTCCTCGGCTGGTTCGACACGGACGGTGATTCGTTCGTGTACTGAACAATACCCGCCGTCCGACGGAGCGTGTCCAGAGCGCCGCACACGTCTGACATCGCCGTTCTCACGGGCCTTGACGGCGGACTCCACGACTGGCAGCGTGAAGGAATCTTCACTGAAATACTCAGTGCCCTGATTAATTGCTCGCCGGGCGCTCGGTGTGGGCCAGGGCCTCACCCCGGTCCTCGAACGCTAAGGAACCCTCATGACACTCACCCAAGCGGACATCGACCAGGAGATCGCGGCCCAGCACGCCGCCTACGAGAAGCGGATCGCCGACGGCGCCCCGGTCGAGCACCAGCCGCGTCGCGACTACGCCCCCTACCGGTCCTCGCTGCTGCGGCACCCCAAGCAGCCGCCGGTCTCCATCGACGTCAGCAAGGACCCGGAGGTGGTGGAGCTGTCCTCCCCCGCCTTCGGCGAGCGGGACATCACCGAGATCGACAACGACCTCACCCGGCAGCACCACGGCGAGCCGATCGGTGAGCGCATCACCGTCTCCGGCCGCCTCCTCGACCGCGACGGACGCCCGGTCCGCGGCCAGCTGGTCGAGATCTGGCAGGCCAACTCGGCCGGCCGCTACGCCCACCAGCGCGAACAGCACGACGCCCCGCTCGACCCGAACTTCACCGGCGTCGGCCGCACCCTCACCGACGACGACGGGCACTACCACTTCACGACGATCCAGCCCGGCCCGTACCCGTGGCGCCAGCACCTCAACGCCTGGCGGCCCGCCCACATCCACTTCTCGCTCTTCGGCACGGCGTTCACCCAGCGACTGGTGACGCAGATGTACTTCCCGAGCGACCCGCTGTTCCCGTACGACCCGATCATCCAGTCGGTGACGGACGACGCGGCGCGGCAGCGACTGGTCGCCACCTACGACCACAACCTGTCGGTGCCGGAGTTCTCCATGGGTTACGTCTGGGACATCGTGCTCGACGGACCCCACGCCACCTGGATAGAAGAAGGACGCTGAGCTGCCATGACGAAGATCGACACGAGCCGTCCGGAGACGGTGCTCCCGACCCCGTCGCACACGGTCGGCCCCTTCTACGGACACGCCCTGCCGTTCCCCGGCGGCGGCGACATCGCCCCCGTCGGCCACCCCGACACCATCGCGCTCCAGGGGTACGTCCTCGACGGCGCGGGCGATCCGCTGCCGGACGCCTTCGTGGAGCTGTGGGGCCCGGACCCCGACGGCAACGTCCCACAGGTCGACGGCTCCATGCGGCGCGACCCCGCGAGCGGCGGTTTCCTCGGCCGCAACGGCGTGGAGTTCACCGGCTGGGGCCGCGTCCAGACCGACGCCAACGGGCACTGGACGGCGCGGACGCTGCGGCCCGGCGCCCGCGGCCGGAACGCGCCCTACCTCAGCGTGTGCGTCTTCGCCCGCGGGCTGCTCGTCCACCTGTACACCCGGATCTATCTGCCGGGCGACGAGGCGGCCCTGGCCGCCGACCCGCTGCTCTCCCAGGTGGAGGAGGCGCGCCGCGGCACGCTGGTCGCCGAGGACCGGGGCGACGGCACCTACCGTTTCGACATCCGCCTCCAGGGCGAGGGCGAAACGGTCTTCCTGGAGTTCCGGTGACTTCCTCACACGCCGGGCGTGACGTGCCCCCGGCCGAGTCCGACGCCGGTCTGCTCGCCCCCGGGTGGACCGGCTCCCCGGCGGCGGCCGCGACCGGCGACGGGGCCTACCTGAGGGCGCTGCTCGATGCCGAGGCCGCCCTGACCCGCGCCCAGGCCGCCCTCGGGCTCGCCCCCGCCGAGGCCGCGACCGCGGTGACCGAGGCGGCCCGCTCCGCCGCCTTCGACGTACGGTCCCTCGCGGAGCGCGCCCGCGGCGGCGGCAACCCGGTGATCCCCCTGATCGCCGACCTCACGGCGGCGGTCGGCGCCGCGTACGGCCCGTACGTCCACCGGGGCGCCACCAGCCAGGACATCCTGGACACGGCGACGATGCTGGTCGCCGCCCGCACCCTCGACCTGGTGCTGGCCGACCTCGGCGGCACGGAGACCGCGCTCGCCGGACTGGCCGCCGAGCACCGGGACACGGGGATGCCCGGGCGGACGCTCACCCAGCACGCCGTGCCGACGACGTTCGGGCTGAAGGCGGCGGGCTGGCGGTCGCTGGTGCTGGACGCCCGGGACCGGATCGCGGTCGTACGGGCGAGCCTGCCCGCCCAACTGGGCGGCGCGGCAGGCACGTTGGCCGCCTTCACCGCCTTCACCGTCTTCGCCCCGGCGACCGGCGGCGGGACACCGGGCCCGCCGGTCGACACGCGGGCCCTCGTCGCCGCGTACGCCCGTGAACTGGGCCTACGGGAACCGGAGTTGCCCTGGCACACGCTGCGCACGCCGATCGCCGACCTCGCGGGGGCGCTCGCCTTCACCGCGGGGGCCCTCGGGAAGATCGCCGCGGACGTGCTCACCCTGGCCCGCACGGAGATCGCGGAGGTCGCCGAGGGCAGCGGCGGCGGCTCGTCCGCGATGCCGCACAAGGCGAACCCGGTCCGCTCCACGCTGATCGCGTCGGCGGCCAGGCGGGCACCCCAGCTCGCGGCCACGCTGTACGGAGCGATGGCCGCCGAGGACGAGCGGCCGGCCGGGGCCTGGCACGCCGAGTGGGAGCCGCTGCGGGATCTGCTCCGGCTGGTCGGGGGCGCCGCGCGGGACGCGGTGGAGCTGATCCGGGGGCTCCGGGTGGACGCGGACGCCATGCGGCGCCACCTCGACCTCACCCATGGGCTGATCGTCTCCGAACGCCTGGCCGCCGAGCTGGCGCCGGTACTCGGCCGGGCCCGCGCCAAGGAACTGCTCACCCGGACCGCCGCCCGCGTCCACACCGAGGGCCGGCCGCTCTCCGACCTGCTGGCCGAGGAGCCGGACCTGAAGGACCTCGACCTGGCGGACCTCACGGATCCCGCCCGCTACACCGGCTCCGCCAAAGACCTCACCGACCGTGCCCTGGAGCGACGTTGACGGACACACTGCTCGACCACCGCGCGGAGGGACCCGCCTCCGCTCCCCCGCTGCTGCTCGGCCCGTCCCTCGGCACCTCCACCAGGCTGTGGGACAAGGTGGCGCCCGAACTGTCGATCACACACCGGGTGATCCGCTGGGACCTGCCGGGGCACGGCGGCTCCCCCGCCGACCTGATCGCCGCCGGGGCGACGGTCGGCGACCTGGCCTCGCTGGTGCTGGCCCTCGCGGACACGCTGGACGTCGAACGGTTCGCGTACGCGGGGGTGTCCCTCGGCGGGGCGGTGGGGCTGCATCTCGCCGCGCACCACCCGGAACGGGTCTCGTCCCTCGCGGTGATCTGCTCCTCGTCCCACTTCAACGGGGAGAAGCCGTGGCGCGAACGGGCCGAACTGGTACGGCGGGAGGGTCTGGCGGGGCTCGCCGAGACCGCCGACTCCCGGTGGTTCACCCCCGGGTTCACCGTGCCGGAGCTGGTCGACGACCACCGTCGGGCCGACCCGGAGGCGTACGCCGCGTGCTGTGACGCGCTCGCGTCCTTCGACATCCGCGGCGCGCTGCCGGGGATCACGGCGCCGACCCTGCTGATCGCCGGGCGGGAGGACCCGGCGACCCCGCCGGCGCATCTGCGGGAGATCGCGGACGCGGTGCCGGGCTCGTCGCTCACGGAGCTGTCCGGCGCGTCCCACCTCGCACCCGCCGAACGCCCGGAGGCGGTGCTGGCCGCGCTGCGCGCGCACTTCGACGGGTATCCGGGGCGGGGGATGGAGGTGCGCCGCCAGGTCCTCGGCGATCCGCACGTGGACCGCGCCCAGTCCCGCCAGTCGCCGTTCACGGCCCGCTTCCAGGACTTCATCTCCCGCTACGCCTGGGGGGAGATCTGGACCGATCCGACGCTCTCGCGCCGCGAACGCAGCATGATCACACTGACGGCGCTGGTCGCCCACGGCCACTACGACGAACTGGCCATGCACATCAGAGCGGCCCGCCGCAACGGCCTCACCCCCGACGACATCGCCGCGGTCCTCCTCCAGACAGCCGTCTACTGCGGAGTCCCCGCAGCCAACTCAGCCTTCGCCACGGCTCAGCGGGTGCTGGCGGAGGAGGGGCAGGAGCCGGGCTGACGGTCGCGGCCGCGGCCCGCTTGGCTAACGGGCTCGTGCACGGTAGGCAGTGAGGCGTCGAGTCCCTGATCGTCGATCATGTTCGTGTGGTGGGGAACGCATCTCGTGCAGCGATCATCAGCGACCGGAGAATCACGGGCCTGTCGGCCGACGTGATTGCTGAACTCGTCGCAGAGTTGGGCCCGTTGTGGCATGAACGGCATCAGATCAAGCTTGCGTCCAGGCCGCGGAAACGGGCGGTGGGCGCCGGAGGGAAGCACCGGCTGGTCTTCGTCGACCGGCTCCTGGCCACCCTCGTGCACCTCCGGCACGGAGCCACGCACGACCTGCTCGCCTGCTGGTTCGACGTGGACCGCTCCACTGTCACCCGCGCCATCGGCGAGGTACGACCACTGCTCGCCGAGCGAGGCTGCACGGTCAGTCCTGGCCTTCGGCTGCGGACTCTGGCTGAAGTCGTCGACCATCTCGGTGCCAGCGGGGAGACCGGCATCGTCGACGGCACCGAGATCCGAGTCCGCCGACCGGCCGCCGGACGCAAGGACCGGGACAGGTTCGTCTCCGGCAAGAACAAGCAGAACGCCGTCAAAACCATGGTCGTCACGGGCGGCGACGGCCGGGTGCTGTTCTGCAGCCCAACCCGAGCCCCGCTGCCATCCTCGACGCCTCACTGCCTACCGTGCACGAGCTCGTTAGGTTCTGTCTCTTTGGTCAGGTCGGGTGTCCAGATGCGGATGCCCGCGAGGTGGAGGGCTGCCTGGTAGGCGATCGCGAGCTTGTCGGTTCGTGTGGCCAGGCCGCGCCACTGCTTGAGGCGGTTGATGCACCGCTCGACGGTGTTCCGCTGCTTGTACGCCACGCTGTCGAAGCTGAGCGGGCGGCCGCCGAGCCGGCCTCGCCGCAGGCGGTGGCCGACTTGGACGGACGGCTGCGGGATGACCGCGCGCATGCCCCGGCGCCGCAGGTGGCTGCGGATGGCACGTGAGGAGTACGCGCGGTCGGCCGGAACGGCCCGGGGCCGGGTCCTGCCCGGACCAGTGCGGGGCACGCGGATGCGGGACATCACCGTCCTTTGAATGCGGGGTACATCGCCTGCCTGGCCCGCGGTGACGGTGAAGGCGAGGGGTCGTGCGCGACCGTCTGCGGCCAGGTGGATGGACCTTGGTGCTCAGTCCGCCGCGGGAGCGTCCGAGCGCGTGATCGGCGGGCTCGCCGGAGTGGGACGCCCCGTTTGCGTGCTCCGGCAGTGTGTTGGTGGGCCCGGACGACCGTGGAGTCCACGGACACCGTCCAGTCGAGGTCGTCGTCGGCGTCCGCCGCCGCCAGGACCGCTGCGAGGATCCTCTCCCAGGTGCCATCGACGGCCCACCTGATCAGCCGCTTGTGAGCGGTCTGGAACGAGCCGAGCTCGTCGGGAAGGTCTCGCCAGGGCGAGTGGGTGCGGTACTTCCACACGATGGCCTCAAAGGTGCGGCGGTGGTCGGCCCACCGCCGCCCGCACCGGATCGGCAGGCATCAGCGGCTCGATCCGGACCCACATCGCATCGGTGATCACTAATCGGACGGATACGTCCGATTAACTGATCAACCCATCAAAGAAACGCTCTAGCCAAGGGCGACGAGTGCCTCCCGGGCCTGTTCGGCGAGTCCGTGCGCGCCGCAGGACTCGGCGAGGGTGAGCCCTCGCTTGAGTTCCGTGGCTGAACGGATGGCGATGCCGTATTCGACACGGGCCGCAGCGTGCTCGTAGGCGGAAGGTGAGGCGTCGAGGTAGGTGACGGCCTTGGCGTACAGGTTGGCGGCCTGCTTGCCGGTGGCGAGGGCCGCCTCGACCCGCAGGGCCTCACCGATCGCGGTGTCCGTGCCATAGCGCTCGGCGCGGCGCCGGACGAGCCCGGCGATCTCCACGGCGCGCCGCGGGTCCTCGTTGGCGAGGGCGCGGGCGAGATCACCGCCCCAGGGGACGAGGAGTGTGTTGTGGTGCCCGCGGGCGTCCGCCGCTTTCTCCGCGGCCTCCAGTTCGTTGATGCCTTCCTCGGTGCGCCCGACGGCGAGGAGGAGCCGGCCCCGGACGGAACGCGGGTCGGGCAGCACGATGGGAGACGGGTACGGGGGCACGAAGCCGTTCTTCTCGGCGATCTCCCATGCCTCCTGGACATGGCCGCGGGCGAGCAGCACGTCGATGAGGTTGCAGGTCGACGTCCAGAACAGGGGCAGGCCCCGCCCGACACGCTCGGCGAACACCAGCGACTTGCGCAGGGAGTCCTCGGCCTCCCTGAGGCGGCCCCGCCTGCGATGGGCGAGCGCGACATAGGCGTGCGCCAGGGCCAGGTGGCCGCCGCTCCACCCTGCGGACTCGTAGGTGCGCAGGGCCTCCGTACACAGGCTCTCCGCACGGTCGAGGCGGTCGGCGTAGGCGTACGCGGTGGTGAGCATCAGCAGCAGTTCCATGCCCCATTCGTCGTCGGTCCAGCCGAGTCCTGGGGCGAGCCTGCCGTTGACCAGGGCGCGGTCGCAGTGCTCGACGACCACTTCGGCGTTCTCGCCGCGGGCCATCGCGTCGAAGCCGCGCAGGATGAGCAGCGCGCGTTCGGAGTTGTCGCGGCCCGTGCAGGTGGCGGCGAGTGCCGCGAGCTCCTGCGAGTGGGTCGGGGACACCTCCTCGCCCGCGTGGATGCCCTCCCACATGTAGCGGGCGGCCTGGAGCCGCATCCGTGCGGGCCCCGGCTCCAGCCGGGAGGCCTCCGTGTCGACGGTGCGGATGGCTTCGCCGAGCTGGTCGTTGTGGACGAGCGCCTGGGACAGGCGGAACACCGCGTTCACCCGTTCCGCGTTGTCCAGGCCCGGTTCGGCCAGGGCCGAGCGGAGGTATTCGACTGTTTTGGCGGGGGCGGTGAGGAGGGTGGCGCAGCCCAGTTCGTAGAGGACGCGTACGCGGACGTCGGGGCGGGGCGGTTCCTGGAGGGCGCGTTCGAGGCAGCGCCGGGCCGCTTCGGGGGCGCCGACGGCGAGGTGCTCGGTCGCGGCGGCGCGGAGTTGTTCGACGAGTTCGGACTCGCCGTCGGGCAGGACCTCCATGAGGTGGCGGGAGGCCGCCGCGGGTCCGCGTCCGGACTCCGTGACGACCGTCGCGGCCACGCCGTGGAACGCGGTGCGGACGCTGGGCAGGATCGAGTCGTAGACGGCGGTGGCGATCAGGGGATGGACGAACACCAGGTCCCCGTCGTCCGGCTGGCGGTTGGCGGGGTCGGGCGGGGTGAGGATGCGGGCCTGGGTGAGCAGTTCGGCGCACTCCCGCGCCCTGTCCATGGGCAGCCCGGCGAGACGGGCGACGATCTCCACGGTGATGCCGGTGTGCAGGATGGCGGCCGCCCAGGCGAACCGGGTGGCTTCGACGCCGAGTTCCTCCAGGCGGGCGACGAGGCCGTGGCCGCGCGCCGTCTTGTTGAGGGCGCGCAGTTGGGCGGCGGAGTCCTCCACCGGGTCCAGCTGGCTGTCCTTGACCTTGGCGAGGAGTTCGACGGTCTCGTAGGGGTTGCCCGCGGTGACCGCCCACACCTCGCGGCAGAACGCGTCGTCGGCATGTTCGCCGAGGGTGGTGCGGGTGAGCCCGGCGGTGGCGTCGGGCGTGAGCGCGCTGATCTTCGTGACGGGCCCGGCGACGGCGGCGATCTCCTGCAGACAGCGGGCCTGTTCCCCGGTGGCCTCGCCGGGGCGGCGGGCGACCACGACGAGGACGCACATCTCGTCCAGCCGTCCGGTGAGCGCGGACAGCCAGTGCAGGGTCTCCTGATCGGCCCAGTGGGCGTCGTCGATCAGCAGCACGAGGGGCCAGGTCCGGCGGACGAGACGGCCCACGGCGGCGACGAGGCCGTCGCACACGTGCTGGGGGTCGGCGGGTGTCTCGCCCGGTTCAGCGAGACCGAGGGCGGGGCCCGCGATGTCGTACCAGTCGCCCAGGTAGTCACGGGTCTCGCCGTCCATCAGCTCCAGCAGCGCGGGCTGGAGCAGTTGGCGCACGACGTTGAACGGGACGGACGTGACGGTCTCGCCGCCGCGCGCGTACCAGGCGGTGCAGCCGCGTTCCTTGGCGATGCGCCGGGCCTCAGTGAGGAGGGCGGTCTTCCCGATGCCCGCCTCGCCCCGGAAGACCAGGACTCTGCCCGGTGACGCCTGGTCGACGCAGAGCTCCTCGATCGCCTCCGTGATCGCGGCGAGCTCCGCGTCGCGCTCCCACAGGGAAGCCGAGGCGGCCGTGTCGGGCCGTGCCTCCGTCATCCCGGTACCTCCCCAGGTCGCCCAAACGACGTACAGGTGATTGAGCGTAGCCGTCCGACTGCCGAAGTGGAGGCTGGTCGGGGCACCGATTGCCGTGTCGGGTGACAACGGGCTGCCGCAGGGCGACGCTTTCGGCCGCCCACCTGCCGAGTTGCACGTGATGGGCAGTCAACTGGCCGTGATGCAACGCCGGTTTCCGTTGTGACGGACACGACCGCGGGGAGGCGAGACGAACATGACGCTCCAGGGGACGCGGTCCCGTCGGGCGCTGTTCGCCACTGTGCGGGGCGGGCCGGGTTGGTGGCCCCGCACGGGCAGACCGTGCACCACTGGTGGAGCGGGGCCGGGCCCGGGGCCGTCTCCAACTCGGGCAGCCCGCCTGGATCACGGAGGCGACGGGGCTGCCGTGGCGGCGGACTTCCGCCCGCCTGACATCGCCGCCGGGGACGTCGGTGGCGCTGAATTTCGGCGGCATCCCCAACCTCGCGGCGCCCGACGGCACCGCCTTCGACACCGGGCCGGCCTGCGCGCTGATCGACGCGGCCGTGCGGGACGCCACGGGCGGGCGGCGTACGACGTGGACGGCACCCAGGCCGGGTTTCCCGGGCTGCCGGTGCGGGACGTCGTCGCGACCCTGACCCGGCTCACCGCCCCGGACCGTGGCCGGGGCCGCCCTCGCGGTGCGGGCGACCGAGGTGATCGCGTCGGGCGGCGGCGCCCGCGATCCGGTGCTGACGCGGCTGCGGGCCGCCGAGTTGGCGGGTGTCCCGTTGTGGGTCTCCGACGAGCTGGGGCTGCCGGGTGCGGGTCGGGTTCCCGCCGGGGCCGCCGGACGGCACGCGACCGCCGGTGCGGCTGGCAATCGGGCGGGGGCCTGGCGGCGCGCACCGGACCAATGCCCACTATCGGTAGGAACAGCGCCAAAGAGATCATCGTGTGGAAGTGCGCCAAGGGGTCGGAACGGCGCTCTGTGCGACCAATTCCGGTCCCCTCTCATCCGCTTTTCACTCCGGCCTCATACGGTGGCGTCATGACGCAGGTGACTCCTCCCGGCTGGTATCCCGATCCCGGCCAGACGAATGACGCGCCGCCCACCGAGCGCTGGTGGGACGGCAGGGCGTGGACGGACCAGGTCCGGCCCGCGGGCTCGGCCGGGACGTTCGGCCCTCCGGTCTTCCCGCCGGCCGCCGGGCCGTACCCGCCCGGCGCCGCACCGGCGTATCCCGGATACCCGGCGTACGGCGCCCCGGCGCCGAAGCGCGGGCTGCGCACGGGCATAGCCGTCACCGTGGCCGTCGCGGTCCTGGCGTGCATCGGGATCGGCGCGTACGCCCTGGTGGGCAGGGACGGCGGCGGTGACAGCAGCACGACGTCGCAGGGCTCCGGGGGGCAGGACGGCCGAGGCGGCGACGGCGGGCGGGACGGGGGCTCCGGCGGCCAGGGCGGGCCCGGCGGCTCGGGGGGTTCCGGTGGCTCCGGCGGGCAGTCGCCGGCGCCGGACGGCTCCGGGAGGCCGCCGCAGACCGAGGACGGGTACGCCACCGACTCGGCGAGCGGCATCAGCATCCCGGTGCCGGACGGCTGGATCACCTCTCCGCTGCCGGTCGGCGCGCAGGTGGTGACGGAGGCGTCGTACAAGTGCCCCGCCGACCCGTCGAAGACCTGCACGCGCGGTGGCGCGTACTCGATGCCGGCCAAGGAGCTGAACCTGAAGGCCACCACGGCGGAGGCGGCCGCCAAGGAGGACATCGCCCAGAACGCCGAGGACGCCTACGGCACCGAGGGCTACGGCAAGATCAGCTCGCACAAGGAGCTGGCCTCGAAGGCGGTGACCGTGGCCGGCGAGAAGGGCTATCTGGTCCGCTGGAAGGTGGCGACCAGCAAGGGCGACGACGGTTACGTCGAGTCGCTCGCGTTCCCGTCCCCGGCCGACTCCTCGCGACTCGTCGTGGTGCGCTTCGGCGTCGACGTCAGCGACGAGGCGCCCGAGCAGTCGGTGATCGACGACATCACCGAGGGCATCAAGAAGGCGGCGATCACCAGCGGCGGGGGCAACGGCCAGGACGTGTGAGTCGGCCGGGTGGGGTTCCTCTCCGCTCCAGAGGAACCCCACCCGGCCGAGGGGGTGCGCGCCGCCCCCGTCCCCACGGTGCGGCGCGATCGGGTCGCCGTCCGGTCATCGCTGAACGGCGGCCCGAGCATCAGGTGAGGCCGAGCGCGGGGAACACGGCCGCCTCCATGAATCTGAGGAGGTACGTCTCGTCCACGTCCCGCCCGTCCAGCACCGGGCGGGCCCGGAGCACTCCGAAGATCTGGGCGGGGACGAACTCCAGCGCGGGATGGCCGGCGGGGACCTCGCCCCGTGCGACACCGCGGTCGATCATCGCCTTGAGGGCGTCGATCTCCGGCTCGACGAGGGCGTGGCGCAGGGCGGCCCTCAGCTCCTCGTCCTGGACGACGGCCTGGCCGAGCGCCTGGTAGATCCGGCCTTCCAGGGCGAACCCCTCGCTCGCCTGCCGGGCCACCTCACACAGGTCACCGCGCAGGGACCCGGTGTCGATGCCGCCGAAGCGCACGCTCCGGCGGGCGCGCAGCGCCGCGGCCACGAACTGGGGCTTGTTCTTCCACTGCCGGTAGAGCGTGGACTTGCTGCAGCGGGTGCTCGCGGCGACACCCTCCATGGTCACCGAGTCGTAGCCGCACTCTCGGATCTGTTCGAGCACGGCGTCGAAGAACTCCCGCTCACGCTCGGGCGTGATCTTGGAGCGTCGCGAGGCGATGGCCGTGTCCGGCCCGTCCGCGGCCTGCGACGTCATGACTCTCGTCTCCTTCGGTCGGTTCACATCCCTGGGGCCTGCCGAGACGCCACTGTACCGGAACGCCAACGTATCGGTACAGCATCGTATCGATACCCCCTAGTTTCGGTACAGTTCCGTATCGGTACACTCGCGTATCGGAACTGCCCCGTATCGGAACAGCTCCGTATCGGAACAGCTCCGTATCGGTACGCGTTCGTGTCGTTCGTCGTGCCACCAGGGAACCAGCGCCACCAGCGCCGTCAGGGAAAGGGCCGGGGGATGGAATGCCGCACCGCGCCTCCAGAGCCGGCCGCCGCGACACCGCGGCCGCCCCTCGTCCGTGAGCTCCTGCTCGTCGCAGGTCTCTTCCTCCTCTACAAGTTCGGCCGGACGCTGACGAGCGGGCACACCGCCGAGGCCTTCCGCGACGCCGACCGCGTCTGGGAGTGGGAGCGCGCGCTCCGGCTGCCCGGCGAGGGGGCCGTGCAGTCGGCGCTGCTGCACGGCGACACGCCGGTCCACCTCGCGAACGTCTACTACGCGACCGTCCACTTCCCGGCCACCGCGGTGTTCCTGGTGTGGCTGTACCTGCGGCGCCCCGCGCACTACGTGTGGACCCGCCGGGTCCTCGCGGCCGTCACCGCCGCCGCCCTGCTGCTCCATCTGGCCTTCCCGCTGGCCCCGCCGCGGATGCTGGAGGCGGCCAGTCTCGTCGACACCGGGCAGGTGTACGGGCCGACGGTGTACTCGGCCGTCCCGGCGACCGATTCGCTGGCGAACCAGTTCGCGGCGATGCCCTCGCTCCACTTCGGCTGGGCCCTCATGGTCGCGATCGGGCTGATCGCCGCGACCCGCTCCCGGTGGCGTGGGCTCTGGCTGCTGCATCCGCTGGTCACGCTGCTGGTGATCGTCGGCACCGCGAACCACTACTGGCTGGACGCGATCGTGGCGGGCGGGCTGCTGGGCGTCGCCCTCGCCTTCGTCCGGGTCCCGCGCCGGACGGCCGCGACCGCCCGGCGGCCGGCGGGGCTCGCCCCCGTCGAGGAGCCCGCCCTGGTCGGAGCGGGCCGATGAACGCCACCCTCGTCGCCGTCGCCCTCTCCCTCGTCTCGGCCGTCGCCTACGCGGCGGCAGCCGTCGCCCAGGAGCGGCTCGCCGCCCGCGACGCCCGCACCGGGGTACGGCGGATGCTCGCCAGCGGCGCCTGGTGGAGTTCGGTCGCGCTCAACGCCGGGGCCGCGCTGCTGCACGTGGTCGCCCTGAAGTACGGGCCGCTCACCGTGGTCCAGCCCCTGGGCGCGCTCACTCTCGTGGCGGCCGTGCCGCTGGGGGCGCGGCTGGCCGGGCGGCGGGTCCGCGCGGTGGAGTGGCGCGGTACGGCGCTCACGCTGGTGGGGCTCGCGGCGATCCTGGTCACGGCGTCCGGTTCCGCTCCGGGCGACGTGCTGAGCGTGCCGGAGGCGGTCGCCGTGGCCGGGGCCACGGCCGCGCTCATCGGGCTGCTGTCCCGCCGCGGGACCCGGCCCGGACTGCGGCACGCGACCGCGTCCGGGGTGGCGTCGGGCGTCGCGTCCGCGCTGACCCAGACGGTCACGGTGGCCGCCACCGGCCCCTCGGGGGCGGTACTGAGCGTCGAGGTCGTCGTCGTGGCCCTCCTGGTCGCGGCCTTCGCCGTGGGCGGCCTGTTCCTCTCGCAGACGGCCTACCGGGGCGGCCTGGGCGCCCCGCTCGCGGTGGTGACCCTGACGAACCCGGTCGCCGCCGCGGTGATCGGCCTGTCCCTCCTCGGCGAGGGCCTGCGGGGTGGCGCGACGGGCGTACTCCTCGCCCTGGCCGGGGCGGTGGTGGCGGGCCGGGGCGTGGTCCTCCTGACCCGCGCCCCCCGCACCGCCCCGCACCCGGCCGACGAGACCCACCCGGTGGCCGCGGTCCTGTCCCTGGAGCCCCAGCCGGCGCCCGCGGAACCGTCACTGCTCCCCAAGCTGACCCCGCTCTGACCTGTCGGCGCGGGGGGACCGCGCGAACGCCCACGACGGCGCGCGGACACTCGACCGCGGTTCCCCCGCCCCTCTCAGGCCATCAGGCCCTCAGGCGCCGGCCTTCCGGCCCAGCGCCGGGTCGCTCACGCCCACCCGGCCGTTCTCGACGTGGCCCGCGAAGCGGCGGACGAAGCCGGGGGCCGCCGGCGTGGTCACCGTCAGGTCGTACCAGCGGTGGCTCGCCCGGAGGTCCACGACGCGCCGGACGGTGGCCCCGGCCCGGACCCTGACCGTAAGGCCCCGGCCGGCGCCGTACCCGCTGCGGATCCGCAGGCTCACCGCGGCGGAACCCCTGTTGGTGAAGGTCAGTTCCACGTCGCCGCCGACGTGCCGCGCGGTGACCTCCAGCCCCGCCGACGGGCCCGTGCCCGGCCCCGCGAAGACACGCAGGAAGCCGTTCGGTCCGTGCACGGTGAGGTCGTAGGAGCCGCCCGAGGCCGCCAGGTTCCATGTGTCGGAGAGGGTTTTGCCCGCCCCGGTGGTGTAGGTCCACGGTCCGTCCGTGCGGTTGCCGGAGGTGACGAGGAACGCGGCACCGGCCCTCGCGCCGGAGGCGAAGGTGAGCGTGAAGGTCCCGGCGGCCGGGTCGGCCGAACCGTCCACCCTGGGCGCGTACAGGAGCGGCCGGGCGGGCCGCAGGCCCCGCTCCTGCCTCGGCATGCTCGGGTCGGCCGGCACGGTCGGCCGGTAGTCGGGGTGCCGCTCGCGGTCCGGCGGCTCGTACGCGTCCGTGTCGGGCAGCGCGGCCGGCCGGCTGTCCTTGCGGGAGAAGTCGAACGCGGAGGTCAGGTCACCGCAGATGGCGCGCCGCCAGGGTGAGATGTTGGGCTCCCGCACCCCGAACCGGCGCTCCATGAACCGCACGATCGAGGTGTGGTCGAACGTCTCGGAGCACACGAAGCCGCCCTTGCTCCACGGCGACACCACCAGCATCGGCACCCGCGGCCCCAGCCCGTACGGCCCGGCGACGTGCGTCGCGCTCCCCGCGAAGAGGTCCAGGCCGACGTCGACGGTCGACCTGCCCTGCGCGGCCGAGCGCGGCGGCAGCGGCGGCACGACGTGGTCGAAGAACCCGTCGTTCTCGTCGTACGTGATGAACAGCGCGGTCCGCGCCCAGACGTCCGGGTCGGAGGTGAGCGCGTCGAGGACCTGGGAGATGTACCAGGCGCCGTAGTTCGAGGGCCAGTTGGAGTGCTCGGAGAACGCCTCGGGCGCCGCGATCCAGGAGATCTGCGGCAGCCGGCCCGCCTTCACGTCCGCCTTCAGCTGGTCGAAGTAGCCGTCGCCGGCCTTCACGTTCGTACCGGTGCGGGCCTTGTCGTACCAGGGGTCGCCGGGCTTGGCGTCGCGGTACTTGTTGAAGTAGAGCAGGGAGTTGTCGCCGTAGTTGCCGCGGTAGGCGTCGGCGATCCAGCCCCAGGAGCCGGCCGCGTCCAGGCCGTCGCCGATGTCCTGGTAGATCTTCCAGGAGATCCCGGCCGCTTCGAGGCGCTCGGGGTATGTCGTCCAGCCGTAACCGCGTTCGTCGTTGCCGAGGACGGGGCCGCCGCCGGTGCCGTCGTTGCCGGTGCAGCCGGACCACATGTAGTAGCGGTTCGGGTCGGTGGAGCCGATGAACGAGCAGTGGTACGCGTCGCAGACGGTGAAGGTGTCGGCGAGGGCGTAGTGGAAGGGGATGTCCTCGCGGGTCAGGTACGCCATCGTCGTGGTGCCCTTGGCGGGCACCCACCTGTCGTACTTGCCGCCGTTGTAGGCGGCGTGCCCGTCGGGCCAGCCGTGCGGCAGGCCCTCCAGGAACTGCATGCCGAGGTCGTCGGCCTCGGGGTGGAACGGCAGGACGTCCCTGGTGCCGTCCGACTGGTGCCACACCGTCTTCCCGTTGTCCAGCGTGACCGGGTGCGGGTCACCGAAGCCGCGTACGCCTCTCAGCGAGCCGAAGTAGTGGTCGAAGGACCGGTTCTCCTGCATGAGGACGACGATGTGCTCGACATCCTCGATGGTGCCGGAACGGTGGTGCGCGGGCAGTGCCGCGGCCCGCTGGATGCTGGCCGACAGAGCGGTGAACGCCGTGGTGGCGCCCGCTACCTGGAGGAATCGCCGCCGGTTGACTTCAGGCATGGGTGGATGACCTCTTGTCCTGACGTGGTGCGTCGGATGTGACCTGCGCGCCGGGGGTGCTGTGCGGGGCTCGCGAAGCGCCCCCGGGGAATGGTCCAAGAGGAACGAATGCCGGGGAAGGGTCCGTGGCGCGGATGTGACCGACCGGGGGCCGCGACGCGAACAGCGTCGGGCGTGGCGGAGGTTCGCCTCGCTGAAGGCGGGCGCCGCCGACGCGGGCGCGCCAGGTGACGCCCGCGTTGTTGACGAGGTCGTGCACCTGCACGTACAACTCCCGTAGCCAGGAGGGGAGTTCGGGCCAGTCCCGCTCGCTGGTGACGTCGAGGCGGCGGCAGTCGCCCTCCGGCCGCGCGTCGGTGGCGACGACCCGGGCGCCCTCCCTGGCCAGGGCCTCGGCCTCGGCGGCGCCCTGGCCGCGCGCGGCGCCGGTGACGACGACCACCTTCCCGGCGAGTCTCCCCAGAGCGTTCACGGCCGCTCCCGGGTGCGTCGGCGGGCGGGCGGCAGCGGCAGCGGATCGGCGCCGGGGACCACCGCGTTGCGACCGTGCCGATGCCCTCGACGGTGAGGGTGACGGTGTCGCCGGGCCTCAGCGGCGGTGGGGAGGGCCGCCCCGTACGCCCCACAGTTCCGCGAGGAAGCGGAAGCCGTAGCCGCCGCCGGGGGTGTCGATCTTCTCCGGCCGTGCCGTCGGCGCGGCCGGCGCCACCGGACTCGCGCTGTCCGCGCACCGGCGCCGCACGAGGAGCGTTCCTGCCCCGGGTCGCCCCGCCGGCCGACTGAGCGGTCGTCAAGGGCGCTGGGCTCGCCCCCTACGGCCTTGCCCGGTACGGCCCGCCGGATCGCCCGCTTTGTCATGCGGATGGCTATCAATCGCGGGGCCGTTGCTCCACGGTGGTGCCTCCTGTGCGTCCGACCGGCTCGGAGGGATCCAGCAGTGAGACGAAGGCGATTCGTGGCGGGGACGGTCGGCACTCTCGGAGGGCTCACCCTCGGCTCGTCCCCGGCCCCAGCCCGGCGGGCCGCCGTGGTGCCGCCCCCCGCCGAGGGCTGGCAGGCCGTACCGGCCCCTGGCAGCACTCCCGCCGCGCAGCTGCGCCGTATCGCCGTCGCCGGGCCCCGGCTGGCGTGGGCCGTGGGTGAGGAGAACCTCTCCGGACCGGACGGGCAGCGGGGGCTGGCCATGGTGTGGAACGGCACCGCCTGGACGAAGACCGACCTGTCCCATCTCGCCCTCAGGCGGTTGTGGGACGCCTCCGGTGTCGGCAGGACCTCGGCCTGGTGCGTGGGCGAGCCGACCGGGAACGGCAGCCCCCTGCTGCGCTGGGACGGAACCACCTTGCGCGAAGCCGCGTTCCCCGGCCGGGGCGAGCCGGACGTCCGGTTCACCTCGGTGGCGGTCGGCCCGGATCGGCAGGTGTGGGTCTGCGGCACCCGGGGCGGCGCCCTCCGGCTGCTGACCGGGAAGGGGGGACGCTGGCGTTGGCTGGACCCGCTGCCCGTCGAGAGTGCCAACCTCTACCGGGTCGTCGTGCGCCGGCCGGGCGAGGTCTGGGTGAGCGGTGATCAGTCGAACGGCGGGGGCTGGTCCGGCCTCGTGGCCCGGTGGGACGGAGCATGGACGGTCCTGCCCGCCATCGCGGGCCTGCGCCTGGGCATCGCCGACGTCCACGCGGCGGGACCGGACGACGTGTGGGCGGTGGGCACCGAGGCGGGTGTCGGCGGACCACCGGGACGACCGGGCAACCCCGCCCTGGCCCACTGGGACGGCAAGGCCTGGACCCGGCTGGAGGCGGGCTTCACCCTCGGATCGTTGAGCGGGATCGCCGGCGACGCGCGGGGCCGCGCCGCGTGGATCTCGGGCTGGAACTTCCGTGACCAGAGCAGCAGTACGTACCTGCGCCGGGACGGCGACGCCTGGGCCGTCGTCCGGGGCCCGGCCGGCGCGGCGACGGCGCCGTACCTCAATGACGTGGCGCGCGTCCCGGGCACCACCGGCTTCTGGTCGGTCGGCATGACGAGCCCCAGCCCCTACCCACCGACCGAGGCCTACACCGAACGCCTCCTCCTCTGAGGCGAACCGAAGCGCGAGCCGCAACGACCGGCGGGTCTCGGCTGTCGGCGGGCCTCGGCTGTCGACGGGAAGCGGAGGGGGCGGAGGGGCCCGCACCCTTTCCCGACGGTTCCCGGAGTCAGCCGCTGATCAGGACCTTCAGGCTCACGCGGTCGGCCATGGCCTGGTAGTCGGCCGGGTACGCCGTCGGCGGGGCCCCCGGTCAGACGGATGTTGTGGCGGAAATGGCTGCCGAAACCGATGGGCGCCTCCTCGTACTGGGGCACGCCGACCCGGCTGATGACTCCGCCGGGGGCGGACTCCGCCGATGGCCTGCTCGTGGGCGGGCAGATTGCCGACGCACTCAAGGGCGACGTGCGTGCCGTGCCCACCAGTCAACTCCCGCCCGCGCGATGCCTTCCTCACCGCGGGCGGAGACGATGTCGGTGGCACCGAACTCCCGGCCGAGGTCGGTGCGTGCCCGGTGGCGGCCCATGAGGATGATCTGCTCGGCGCCGAGCCGCTTGGCCGACAGCACCGGCAGCAGGCCGACGGCGCCGTCGCCGACCACGGTGACGCGGGTGCGCTCGTTGACGCCGCCCGCGACGACCTCGTGGTGGCCGGTGCCGAGGACGTCGGAGAGCGTCAGCAGGGACGGGACGAGCGCGGAGTCGGGGGCGAGGGGCAGCTTGACGAGGGTGCCGTCGGCGAGCGGGACGCGCACGGCCTCGGCGTGGCCGCCCTCGCCCGCCTCGCCGTCCCAGAAGTCGGCCTGGGGGTGGGCGCTGGAGGTGTGCGGGCCCTCACGGCAGAAGGCGCAGGTGTCGTCGGAGATCGCGAACGGGGCGACGACCGGGTCGCCGCGGCGGACGGTGGTCACCTCCGAGCCGGTGTCCTCGACGACACCTATGAACTCGTGCCCCACCCGGGTGGGCCCGTCCTCGGGCTTCATCGAGCCGTACGGCCACAGGGTCGCTGATCTCCGACTCCTCAGGCGGGTATCCCGATCACCACCTGACCAGCCCTTTCCCAACTCCGACACAGATCCGGGTGCATGAGCCGACCGGTCCGAACCGAGGTATGAGACGGCCCTTGCGCGAGTCCGGGCGTCTGGTCCGATCGGCACCATGCTTGTCCGACTGACGGGCACGCCCCCTCACCGGACGAGGACCCGCTCCCCGGAACGCGGCACGACGGCGGTCCAGCCCAAAGGCCGGTCGATGCGGTCGCGCAGCGCCTCGGCCGCGTCGGGCTCTCCGTGCACCAGGTACGTCGCCTGCGGGGCCTCGGCGCGCGCAGCCAGTCGATGATCTGAGCGGCGTCGGCGTGGGCCGAGAAGTGCGGTACGTCGGCGACAGTGGCGCGCACCGGGACGTACTCGCCGAACATCTTCAGCGCCTTGGCACCGTCGACCAGGTCACGGGCGCGGGTGCCCTGTGCCGCGAAGCCCACTACGACGACGGCGTTGCGCGGTCGGGCAGCAGGCGCCGCAGGTGGTGCGGGACGCGCTCTGGCGGCTTCGTGGCAGAAGCGGTGGGAAGGAGTTGAGGGGGACGCGGCAAAGCGTTCTGGGCGCGCACCGCACCATCGTGATCCGCGAGATGCAGATGGGTCCTCCCCGCCCTGCCATGCCCTCGCCTTGTCGATCACGTCGTGCGCCACTGCGCCTGCGGTGCCGGACCCCTCAGCTGTGGACTGACGTGTGTCGGTCGGTCGGCTCAGGTCGGTGCGGTGCGCAGGTCGACGGCGGCCTGTGCGCACGACGGCGCAGCAGGCGGACGGCGAGCGCATCAAGGCTCGCAGTGAGAACCATCGTCACGGCTGTCGCCGTGACCAGCAGAACCGCAAACCGCTCCCAGAACTCCGGCGTGAGACTCGTACCCACTGCCCTCACTCCCCCTTCGTGTCGGCGTCCTTCTCCTTACTTCCAGCCAACTCCGGTACAGCTGACGGCGCATGAGCCGTCCGGTCCGAAACAGAAGCCATGAACGGCCCTTGCGCGGACCGGCACGGCCTGGTCCGACCTGCCCACGGTGTGGGGGGAACGGCTCAGGGCTGCGTCCCCTCCCTCCCCTGATCGCGCCTCCAGCCTGCGGGGACACGGCAGCCGCCATGCCATGGGTCCAAAGGCCCCGCTACGGGTCCGCGCGGTCTTTGCTGCGGGGGCGCTCGGCCTTGTGGCAAGGACCTGGAGGACCTGTCACCGCCCTGCGCCCGGGCGCAGTCTGGGCATGCAAAGGGAGCATCGGGGAGGGGAGAGATCATGGCGACCGTCATCTTCGACAAGGCCACACGGAGATTCCCGGGGATGGACCACCCGGCCGTCGACGCGTTTGATCTGGAGATCGCCGACGGCGAGTTCATGGTGCTGGTGGGGCCCTCCGGCTGCGGGAAGTCCACAGCGTTGCGCATGCTCGCCGGGCTGGAGGACGTCGACTCCGGAGCCATCCGCATCGGCGACCGGGACGTGACCCACCTGCCGCCCAAGGACCGTGACATCGCGATGGTGTTCCAGAACTACGCTCTCTACCCGCACATGACGACGGCGGACAACATGGGCTTCGCCCTGAAGATCGCCAAGAAGCACAAGGACGACATCCATCGCCGTGTCACGGAGGCGGCCGGCGTCCTCGGCCTCGGCGACTACCTGGGCCGCAAGCCCAAGTCGCTCTCCGGCGGCCAGCGCCAGAGGGTTGCGATGGGGCGGGCCATCGTCCGCGAGCCACAGGTGTTCCTCATGGACGAGCCGCTGTCCAACCTGGACGCCAAGCTGCGCGTACAGACCCGGACACAGATCGCCTCGCTGCAACGGCGGCTCGGCACGACGACGGTGTACGTCACCCACGACCAGGTGGAGGCCCTGACCATGGGCGACCGCGTGGCGGTGATGAAGGACGGCGTGCTCCAGCAGGTGGGGACGCCGAAGGAGGTCTTCCAGCGCCCCGCCAACGCCTTCGTGGGCGGTTTCCTCGGCTCGCCCGCGATGAACCTCTTCCGCCTACCCCTCACCACGGACGGTACCGAGCTGGGCGGCCTGATCGTGCCCGTGCCGCGAACCGCCCGCGAGGAGGACGCCACGGAGATCCTGCTGGGTGTGCGGCCCGAGCAGTTCGAGATCCTCTCGCCCGAGGACCTGGAGACTCCGGCACTGGATCTCGTGGCCGACGCGGTCGAGGACACCGGTGCCGTCGCCTACGTCCACGCGACCGCCAAGGCCGGGCAGGAAGCCGTCCCGGTGGTAGTCCGTCTCCCCGGACGGCCGGTTCACGGCAAGGGGGAGCAGCTGCGCGTCGCCGTCCGTCCGGAGGCCGTCCACCTCTTCTCGGCCCGGACAGAACTGCGGCTGCCGGCCGACGGGAGCTGAGGCACCACTGCCCACCGGTGGGGCCGGACGCCCCCTGCCAGGCCCGGGCGGCCCGTGGTGATCCCGCGCCCGCCCGCGCAAAGGCTGCGTTGAGAAGCCTCAGGGGCGGACCGAGGGGAACAGGACCGACAGGAGCATGACCGCCGTGCTCGACAGGAACGGGAACAGTCTCGACGCCCGCCAAGGCCGGCGCGTGACACCGCGGCTCTGGTCGGCAGCCCGGCCAGTGGTGGACATGCCTGCGGGGCCCCACCGCCCATTGAGCTGCTCACCATTGAGTTCGATCCACCCGGCAGAGAGGCGAAGTGCGCGGCCGGTCCTGCCTCCGACGGTGCACCTGTGGTGCGGCTTAGCGCGCGATGGCGCTCAGATGTGCCGCACAGGGATGGTCCTGGTGCGCTCTTTCGCCTCCTGCGCCAGGACCGTGGTGATCGGGACTCCTTCCTTGTACTCCGCAGTCGCCTCGTCTCTCCCCTGGCCGACGGATACCTGAGCGGCCGTCGACGCAAAGCCGCCTTGCCGACCAGGCGCACCACACCCGGTGGCCCGCCGTCACCGGCGGACGGTCAGTGGCACCGTGTCCTCGATCACCGCCCGGCCGTCGTCCGGTGACTCCCAGTACGCCGTGAGCGTGCCGACGCCCGAGCGGGCCGCCTTGTAGGGGATCGTCACGTCGAAACGTGCCGCGGGTCCCGGTACCGGAGGTGGCTGTGACGTAGACGTCGGCCGCGGTGCGCCCAGTGACGTCGGTGATCTTCAGCTTGAGCGTCGCCTCGAACGTGTTGGCGCTGCCCCAGACCCGGACCGGGGTGCGGATGCTGTCGCCGATCAGAGGCGACTCCACGAGGAAGAGCGGTACCAGGTCCTCGGGGCGGGCGAGACCTTCTCCCCGTGCAGGAAGTACACCGACGTACGCACCTTGGATACGCCGCCGGACGTCACCGGCGGCGCCGGTGTATCGGGCTCGGTCGGGCTACCGGAGGTGGTGGGCGTGGCGGACGCGCCCTGACCGGGGGTGGCGCTCTCGTTCCCGGTCGTCTTTCCGGTGGTGCCCCCGGCGCTCGGTGTGCTCAGCCGGTCGCCTCCGGCGGACGTGCCCGGGGAGCCGGTGTCGCTGCCGCATGCCGTCGCCAGGGACGAGACCAGTTCGACAGCCGTGGCCAGCACCATCGGCCGGCTCAGCCGGTGGTGCGTTCACCTGGTGGGAAGTTCGGTGTTCATGGCAGCCTCCTCCACACCTTCCAGCCAACGCCTCCGGCGGAGCCGCCCCAAGTGCCGTACGGGCCCACGTAGCTGGGCCTTCTGTACTCATTCCGGGCCGTTCGGCGGCATATGAGGCCGCATCAGGCAGGCGGCCGACCGCACCAACAGACGCGGCCGTGGCTGCCACCCGTGGACGCGCCCGTGGCTACCCCCGTCAGCTCCGGCCCGGGACGGCACCGAGGAACGGCCCGATCCATCTAGGGTCTGTCGTTTGGATCATGCCAAGCCCCGCGACCCAGGCATGATCCAAACGACAGGCCCTAGTGGCGGTGCATGGTCTCCAATGCCTCTTTCAGCACGTGCGGGTCGTGGTGCCCCTTGTAGACCTCGGGCGGCCGCCGGTCGAGGCCGAGCAGTTCGGCGACCGCCGTCCACGCGGTGCGCACGGAGTACTCGACGGTGAACACCACGTCGTCCGGCACCTCGGCGAACTGCCCGATGAACGCGAGATTCACCGACCCCCGGGGCACCACCCGGGGTCGGTCCCCGTGTCGGCGGACCAGGAACTGGCTGGTGATGTAGGGCATCAGGCACGGTACGACGGTCGAGCCCGCCAGGACACGTTGCGTCATTTCCTCGTCGAAGTGCAGGTGGTGGAGTACCTCTTCGAGGATCTCGCGACCGGAGCACTCGGTCATCGGCTTGCCTGCGTGGTTGCCGGGCCGGTCGGGGAAGAGCCCATAGCCCCACCACACCGACACGCCCTCGGGCTGGTCCCGGTAGACGGGCTGGCGGTTGACAACAATCGTGAGCAGCCAGTTGGAGGCGGTGAAGGTCATCAGCCCGGCCCTGCCCGTCTCTCGCCCGCTGAACTTCTCGATCGCGTCGAGAAACGCCGGGTCCTGGGCGGTGACCGTGAAGGACTCCCACCTGGATTCCGGGATGTTCTTGTCGAAGACGTCGGGGTCGCCGAAGTCGTCCCTGCCTCGGGACAGGCGGTGCCACAGCAGCCAGGCGTCGGAGCGGCGTGCGCCGCGGGGGTCGGGTGCCTCGGTGTGGGAGCCGGGGCAGGAGGCGTCCGTCATCGAGCCGTTGGTGACCAGGACGAGGTCCTCGGGGGCGACCTGGATCGCGACGTCGTGCCCGTCTCGGAACAGCAGGATCCGCTCGACCGTCGTACGCGGCCCCGGCGCGAACACGAGGTCTCGTACCCGGCAGCCGGTATGGATGGTCACGCCCCGCTCGGCCAGCCAGGCCCGCAGGGGGCGGACGATGGAGTCGTACTGGTTGTAGCGAGTGCGGTGGATCCCCGACATGGTGGCGAACTCGGGGAACAGATGAATGAACCGCTTGAGGTAGCGGCGGAACTCGATCGCGCTGTGCCACGGCTGGAAGGCGAACGTGGTGCACCACATGTACCAGAAGTTCGTGGTGAAGAAGTGGTCCGTGAAGCAGTCGGTGATGCGTTTGCCGTCCAACCGCCCCTCGGGCGTGGCCAGGCACCGCATCAGGTCCAGCCGGTCGCGCTCGGAGAACCCCATCGAGGTCACGTCGACGATCTTTCCGTCCCCGTCGACGAGGCGTGAGATGTCGTCCCAGGCGAACGTCTCGTGCCCGGCGAGGATCTCCTGCGTGACCGACACCGACGGATCGTCGAGGGAGGGGATGGCGGACAGCAGGTCGTAGGTGCAGCGGAACTCGGCCTCGAACATCCGGCCGCCTCGCATGGAGTAGCCGGTCTCGGGAGTGCCGCCCGCGTCCAGACTGCCGCCGACCCTCTCCTGCTCCTCGAAGAGGTGGATGTCCGCCTCGTCGAAGCCGCCGTCACGGATCAGGAACGCCGCCGCTGCCAGCGCCGCGATGCCGCTGCCCACCAGATATGCCTTCGCCATCACTGCTCCTCGTTCTCGGTACTCTCCCGCCCGGCCTGGGCCCGGCAACCGGTGTGCTCACGGTTTCTCGCGGGGCCCGGTCGGCATCAGGGGCCTTTGGGCACCGGGGCCGGTCCGGTCGGCCCCAGTCATAGATGCGGTGACACCGGCTGCTGACGGTCAGGGCAGCCGGTGGAGCCGTTCGGCCCAGCGCGGGGCGTGGGCATGAGGGCCGTTCGGCCCCATGACGCGGCCCGGTCGGGTGCTGTCCCGGCCACTCCCCCACACCCGAAGGTGTCCTCCATGGGCCGGGGCTGTCCGGTCGGCCCCGCATGTCCCCCTGCCGACCCCCGGCCCCTCGGAGGCGCTCGGCCCGTACGCGAGGAGGCCTGCCGTGGAACTGGCGCTGGCTCAGGAGACCGTGGCGCGATGGCAGTTCGGCATCACGACCGTCTACCACTTCCTGTTCGTCCCGATCACCATCAGCCTGGCCTTCCTGATCGCCGGACTGCAGACCGCCTGGGTACGCACCGGGAAGGACAAGTACTTCAAGGCCACTCGGTTCTGGGGCAAGCTCTTCCTGATCAACATCGCGATGGGCGTGGCCACCGGCATCGTGCAGGAGTTCCAGTTCGGCATGAACTGGTCCGACTACTCAAAGTTCGTCGGTGACGTCTTCGGCGCTCCGCTGGCCATGGAGGCGCTGCTCGCCTTCTTCTTCGAGTCCACCTTCATCGGTCTGTGGATCTTCGGCTGGGACAAACTGCCCCGGAAGATCCACCTGGCCAGTATCTGGCTGGTCGCGGTGGGCACGTTCCTGTCGGCGTACTTCATCCTGGCCGCCAACTCCTGGATGCAGCACCCGGTGGGGTACGAGATCAACGAGACCACCGGGCGCGCCCAGCTCAACGACATCGCGGCGGTGCTGTTCCAGAAGACCACCCTGACCGTTGTCTTCCACACGCTCACCGCCTGCTTCCTCACCGGCGGCGCCTTCATGATCGGTATCGCCGCTTATCAGCTGCGTCGCACGTCGAAGGCCAGGGCCGCAGACCGTACGCCGGGGCGGATCGCGGCGATGCGCACCTCGCTGCGGCTCGGCCTCGTCACCGTCGTCATCGCGGGCCTCGGCACGGCGGTCAGCGGCGACGCACTCGCCAAGGTGATGTACGAGCAGCAGCCGATGAAGATGGCCGCCGCCGAAGCCCTGTGGGAGAGCGAGGACTCCGCGCCGTTCTCGCTGTTCGCGTACGGCGACGTCTCCGAGGGCCGCAACACGGTGGAGATCGAGATCCCCGGCCTGCTCTCCTATCTGGCCAAGGGCAATTTCGACTCCGTCGTGCCCGGCATCAGCTCCGTCGAGGCGCTGGAGCAGGCCGCGTACGGCGATCTGGCCCAGGACTACAAGCCGTCCATCCCCACCAGCTACTGGTCGTTCCGCCTGATGATCGGTTTCGGCATGACGTCCTTCGCGATCGGCCTCGCCGGACTGTGGCTGACCCGGAAGAAGCGGTGGCTGGCAGCGGAGAAGCAGCGCGGTGAGGAGGAAGTGCCGCTGCTGATGCTCACCCCCACCCGTGAACTGGGTCCGGCCTCGGGCCGCTGGGCCTGGCAGTTGCCTCTCCTCACCGCCGGCTTCCCGCTCGTCGCCAACTCCTTCGGCTGGATCTTCACCGAGATGGGCCGCCAGCCCTGGACCGTCTACGGGCTCATGACCACCGCCGACGCCGTCTCGCCCGGGGTGACCGTGGCCGAGCAGATCACCTCGCTGACCGTGTTCACCACCCTGTACGCGGTGCTGGCCGTCGTCGAGGTGAAGCTGCTGGTCAAGTACGTCAAGGCAGGAGTCGTCGACGAGCAGCCACCGCCGGAAGTCCCCTCGCTGCGCGGCCCCGCCGCCGGTGAGGACACCGACCGCCCGATGACCTTCGCCTACTGAGGACCTACCGGGTCCTTTCGGAAAGAGACACGGCCATGCAGCTTCACGACGTCTGGTTCGCCCTCATCGCCGTCCTTTGGATCGGCTACTTCTTCCTCGAAGGCTTCGACTTCGGGGTCGGCGTCCTCAGCGGGCTGCTCGCCCGCGACGAGTCCGAGCGCCGCGTGCTCATCAATACCGTCGGCCCGGTCTGGGACGGCAACGAGGTGTGGCTGCTCACCGCGGGCGGCGCGACCTTCGCCGCCTTCCCCGTCTGGTACGCCACCCTGTTCAGCGGCTTCTACCTCCCGCTGCTGGCCATCCTGGTCTGCCTCATCGTGCGGGTCGTCGCCTTCGAGTACCGCGGCAAGCGCGACGACGCCCGCTGGAAGCGAATCTGGGAGCACGCGCTGTTCTGGACATCACTGCTGCCCGCGTTCCTGTGGGGCGTGGCCTTCGCGAACATCGTCCGGGGCGTCAAGATCGATTCCGAGGGCGAGTACGTCGGCACGGTCCTGGACCTGCTGAACCCGTACGCGCTCCTGGGGGGCCTGGTCACGCTGGCCCTGTTCACCTTCCACGGAGCGGTGTTCGTGTCCCTCAAGACCCGGGGCGGCGTTCGTGAGCGGGCCCGGGTGGCGGCCCGGTGGGCGGGTTCGGCCACCGCCGGTCTCGCGCTCGTCTTCCTGTTGTGGACCCAGAGCGACGGCGGCAACGTGCGCAGCCTGGCGGCGCTCACCGTCGCCGTGGTCGCGCTGCTCGGCGCCCTCGCGGCGAACCAGCGGGCGCGCGAGGGCTGGGCGTTCACCCTGTCCGGCGTGACGGTCGCCGCGGCCGTCGCGATGCTCTTCCTCGCACTGTACCCGGATGTCATGCCTTCCAGCCTCAACACGGCCTGGAGCCTGACCGTCTCCAACGCCTCCTCCTCGGCGTACACGCTGACGGTCATGACCTGGGTCGCCGCGATCATGACACCGCTCGTGCTGCTCTACCAGGGCTGGACGTACTGGGTGTTCCGCAAGCGCATCGGCGTCGAGCACATCCCCGCCTGATCCCGGCTCGAAAGCCACCGAGAGACTGAGAGGCGGTCACCGATGAAGCCCGTGGACCCGCGGCTGCTGCGCTATGCACGCGCCACCCGGCTCTTCCTCGCGGCATCCGTGGTTCTGGGCACGATCGGTGCCGCGCTGCTCGTACTGCAGGCCGTCGCCATCGCCGACGTGGTGGTGGGGGCGTTCCAGGACAGGCGGGACCTCGCGTCCCTGCGCGATCCGCTGCTCCTGCTGGCCGGTGTTTCGGCCGGCCGGGCGGCGGTCGCCTGGCTCACCGAGACCGCGGCCCATCGGGCCGCCGCGGCGGTGAAGTCGCAACTGCGCGAGCGGCTGCTGGCGCACGCGACCGCGCTCGGTCCGGACTACGTGGCCACCCAGCGCAGCGGCGAACTGACCACGCTGGCCACGCGGGGGGTGGACGCGCTGGACGACTATTTCGGGCGCTACGTGCCGCAGTTGGCGCTGTCGGTGGTGGTCCCGGTCGTCGTCCTGGCCCGGATCGTGACCGCCGACTGGCTCTCGGCGGCGATCATCGCGGCGACACTGCCGCTGATCCCGTTGTTCATGGTGCTGATCGGGCTCGCCACCCAGCACCAGATGGACCGTCAGTGGCGGACCCTGTCCCGGCTCTCGCACCACTTCCTCGACGTGGTGGCGGGCCTGCCCACGCTGAAGATCTTCGGCCGGGCCCGGGCGCAGGCGACGGCGATCCGGCGGATCACGGACGAGTACCGCCGGGCCACGCTGCGCACGCTGCGGATCGCCTTCGTCTCGTCCTTCGCCCTGGAACTGCTGTCCACGCTGTCCGTGGCCCTGGTCGCGGTGGGCATCGGTCTGCGGCTGGTCGAGGGCGGGCTCGATCTGCACACCGGTCTGCTGGTACTCGTCCTCGCCCCGGAGGCGTACGCGCCGATCCGGGCCGTGGGCGTCCACTACCACGCGAGCGTCGAGGGCCTCACGGCCGCCGGGAAGATCTTCGACGTCCTGGAGACCCCCCTCCCGCGGCGCGGCACCGCAGACGTCCCCGACCTCTCCGCGGCCCTCATCACGATCACTGGTCTCACCGTGACCCGCCCGGGCCGCTCCGCTCCCGCCGTGGACGACCTGTCCCTGGCCATCCGGCCCGGCGAGACGCTCGCCCTCACCGGCCCCTCCGGAGCGGGCAAGACCACAGTCCTGTCCGTTCTGCTCGGCTTCACCTCCGCCACCGCCGGAACGGTGACCATCGGCAACCGGAACCTGGCCGACATCGACCCGGAGCAGTGGCACCGACACATCGCCTGGGTGCCGCAGCACCCGCACCTCGTCTCTGGCACCATCGCCGACAACGTCCGCTTCGCCCGCCCGGAAGCCACCGACGCCGAGGTACGGCGCGCCCTCGCCGACGCCCACGCCCTGGACCTCCCCACCGACCTCCCCCTCGGCGAGGGTGGCGCCGGCCTCTCCGCCGGCCAGCGCCAACGCCTCGCCCTCGCACGCGCCTTCGTCAGCAACCGTCCCCTCATCCTCCTCGACGAGCCCACGGCCCACCTCGACGCCGAAAACGAGGCCGCCGTCGCCGACGCCGTCCGTCGCCTGTCCGCCACCCGTACGGTGATCCTCACGGCCCACCGCCCTGCCCTGGTGGCCCTGGCCGACCGACGCGTGCACCTGAGCGCCCCGGTCACCGACGACCACGCGCAGCCGTCGCCGAGTCGCCCGCTGGCCGAGCCTGCTGGGCCCGCGAACCGTACGCAAGGGATCGTTGACGGGCGGCACGGGGCCGGGTGGTCCAAGGTCCGAACCGCAGGCGGACCGCTGCGGCGCCTGACCGGGATGGCCGTCACCGGCCGCACCAGAGGACGACTGGCCCTGGCCGCGCTCCTCGGAGCACTCGCCCTCGCCTGCGCCGTCGCGCTGATGGGAACGTCCGGCTGGCTGATCTCACGGGCCGCGCAGCAACCGCCGGTGCTTCACCTCATGGTCGCCGTCACCTGCGTACGCGCCTTTGGCATCGGCCGCAGCGTGCTGCGCTACGCCGAGCGACTGGTGGCCCACGATGCCGTACTGCGCGGCCTCGGCACCCTGCGGACAGCCGTCTACGCCCGCCTGGAACGGCTTGCGCCCGCCGGGTTGCGGCTGTACCGGAAGGGCGATCTGCTCGCACGCTTCGTCGCCGACATCGACTCCGTTCAGGACCATGTGCTGCGTTTCCGCCTCCCTGCCACCGCCGCGGCCCTGGTGGGTACGGCGGCCTCGGTACTGCTCGGCGTACTGCTGCCCGCCGCGGGGATGGTCCTCGCCACTGGCCTGCTGCTCGCCGGCGTTGGCGTGCCGCTGCTGACGGCGGCCATCTCACGCCGTACGGAACGTCGACAGGCACCAGCGCGGGGCGTACTGACCACCACCGTCCTGGACGCGCTGTCGGGTATCGGTGAACTGACCGTCGCCGGAGCGCTCCCGGGCCGGCTGGCCGCCGTGCGGGCGGCGGACGGGCATCTGACCCGGATCGCCGCGCGCTCGTCCGCCACCGCGGGCCTCGGGTCGGGACTGGTCACGCTGATCGCCGGGCTCACGACCACCGCCTGTGCGGCCGTCGGCGTACGAGCGGTGGCCGCGGGTCAGCTGGACGGCGTACTGCTGGCCGTCCTGGTCCTCACGCCGCTCGCCGCCTTCGAGGCGGTCGCCGGGCTTCCGGCCGCCGCCCAGGTCCGGCAGCGCAGCCGCCGGGCGGCCGAGCGCGTCCTCGACGTCATGGACGCCCCTGCCCCGGTGCGCGAACCCGAGCACCCGGCCGCACCACCCACGTCGCCGCTGCCCCTGCGGTTGCGCGGGCTGACCGCCGTCTGGCCGGGACGCCGCGAACCGGCCCTGCGCGGCGTCGATCTGGACCTCACCCCTGGGCGCCGGATCGCGGTCGTCGGGCCGAGCGGCTCCGGCAAGACCACCCTGGCCCAGGTACTGCTGAGGTTCCTCGACCCGGCAGCGGGCCACTGCACACTCGCCGGCACCGACGTGACCACCATGTCCGGGGACGACGTACGACAGGCAGTCGGCCTGTGCGCCCAGGACGCCCACGTCTTCGACAGTTCCCTGCGCGAGAACCTCCGGCTCGCCCGCCCCGACAGCACCGAGCAGGAGCTGTGGGCGGCCCTGGCGGCGGCACGCCTCGACACCTGGGTGCGCGCGCTGCCCGCCGGGCTCGACACACCCGTCGGCGAGCACGGCGCCCGCCTCTCCGGTGGCCAGCGCCAACGCCTCGCCCTGGCCCGCGCGTTGCTCGCCGACTTCCCCGTCCTCGTCCTCGACGAGCCCACCGAACACCTGGACCTGCCCACCGCCGACGCCCTGACAACCGACCTGCTCGCCGCCACACGCGGACGCGCCACCGTGCTGATCACCCATCGGCTCACCGGCCTGGATCAGGTCGACGAGATCCTGGTCCTCGACCACGGCCGCATCGTCCAGCGCGGCAGCTGGGAGGAACTGACGACAGTGCCCGGACCGCTGCTGCGCACGGTGGAGCGCGAGCGCGCCACCACCCTCTCCCCGATCGCCGTGTCTGCCTGACGAGGCCGTGTCCGTGTGACGGGAGGGGAGGACGGGTGCGGCCACCCGTTACACGCCTCTTGCCTTTCGCTCGAGGAGCCTGCGTTCAGCGGCGGAGCACAGGTACGGTCCTCGTGTGCGCCCTCGTCTCCGGCACTGCGACCCTGATCGTCAGGACACCGTTCTCGTACTCCGCAGCCGCGTCGTCCCTGGCCCCGGCCGGCAGGGGTGCGTGAACGACGGTGCCGTAGCGGTATGTGCTGAAACGCGCGTTCTCCGTGGTCTTCTCACCGTGGTGGACCCGCACGGTCAGGACACCGTCCGAGACGCTGATCCCGAGATCCTCGTCCGGGTCGATGCCCGGGAGTTCGGCCAGCAGTACGAACGTCCCGTCCGCCAGTCGTTCTTCGACATGGATGCCTCGTGTACCCGGGGTCGTCTCCACGGTGGGGAGACCGCCCTCGGTCCATCGGGAGAGGTCGGACGGCGTCGGCTCGTCCCGCAGCCGATCGATCACGACGTTCATGACTGCCTCCTCGTCCTCGCCATCCCGGCGTCATGCGCCGGCGCCGGCGCCGGACGTGCATGGGCCGATCGGCCCCACTGCGGGACCAGTGGTCCCCCTCGGATGTGATCGAGCCAGACCCGGGCCACCACCCGCCATCCCCGGCCCTGGCCGGCGTCGGCCGGGTCGGTGTCCTCATCGGTACGTCACGGTCCGCGGACTCGAAGCGGCCGCCGTCATTGGCCAGTTAGGCTCGGCGGACCACGCGCTCGCCGAGATCGGTACGCAGCCTCGACAGCCGAGGAGGCCGCCACACCGGCGACGGCAAGACCGCCGGGTTCACGCTCAGGCAGTGAGGGCTACTGGTCCGTCACCGGCACCCGCCAGCGCAGGACGGTGCCGCCGGTGGCCGGGCTGGTCCACTCCAGGTCCCCGCCCAACTGCTGCGCACGTTCCGCCATGTTGCTCAGGCCGCTGCGCCGGCCCTCAGCCGGGATACCCACGCCGTCGTCGGAGACCTCCATCCGCACTTCGCGCCCGTCGGTCTCCAGTACCACCTCGGCGCGGTTGGCCCGCGCGTGCCGGGCGATGTTGGTCAGGGACTCGGAGAGGACGGCCACGACATGGTCGGCGATCTCCTTGGGCACGTGGGTGTCCAGCAGGCCCTCCATCCGCAGGCTGGGCGCGAAGCCGAGCACCGGCGCGGTCTCGCCGACCACGCGTACCGCCCGTGCCCGCAGGCCGGGTCCGGCTGCTTCGTCATGCGCCCTCAGGCCGAAGATCGTGGACCTGATGATCTTGATGGTCTCGTCCAGGTCCTCCACCGCCCGCACCACGCGCTCCGAGGCCTCCGCGTGCTCGATGAATCGACCGGCGCTCTGCAGTGTCATGCCGGTGGCGAACAGTCTCTGGATCGCCAGGTCGTGCAGGTCCCGGGCGATCCGGTCGCGGTCCTCGAGCATCGCGATCTGCTCTGCGTCCCTGCGGCGTTCGGCCAGTTCCATCGCCACTGCGGCCTGTGCCGCGAAACCTTGCAGTGGTTCGGTTTCCTGGTCCGCGAACACCTTCCGGCCCGCCTCACGGACCAGCAGCACGACGCCTCGCAGCCCGTCACCCGAGCCGATGGGGACGGCCACGGCCGGACCGAGGCCGGTGAAACGCTGGAGGTCCGTCGAAACGCGCTCGTCTTGGGAGATGTCAGGGCTGGAGACGGGAGTGGCGTCCGAGAAGGCCTGGCCGATCAGGCTGCCGTTCATGGGCAACACCAGTCCGCGGTGTGCCTCCGGCTCCTGACCGATGGCCAACTCCACCGTCAGCGATTCTGTGTCCGGCATCGGCAACGCGACCACGGCCAGGGCCGCGCCGGTGATCTCCCGGGCCCGTTCGGCGATGAGTGCGAGGACCTCGCCGCGCTCGCTTCCGGACATCAGCCTGTGTGTGATCTCCGCGCTGGCCTGCAGCCACCGCTCGCGCAGCCTGGACTCCTCGTACAGCCGGGCGTTGTCGATGGCCACACCGGCCGCCACGGCCAGGGTGGAGAGCACCGACTCGTCGTCCTCGTCGAACTGCGCCCCGCCCCGCTTCTCGGTCAGGTAGAGGTTGCCGAAGACCTGGTCGCGCACCCGGATCGGAACGCCCAGGAAGGTGTTCATCGGCGGGTGGTGGGGCGGGAAGCCGTACGAAGCGGGATGCTCGGAGAGCTTCGTCAGCCGCAGCGACTCCGGGTGGCGGATGAGCTCACCGAGGATGCCGTGGCCCTCCGGGTAGTTGCCGATCTCTACGACCTGCGCGTCGTTGACGCCGACCGTGAGGAAGTCCGACAGCCGCTTGCCGTCCGGACCGATTACACCCAGGGCGGCGTACTCGGCGTCCACCAGCACGGCCGCGGCCTCCACGATGCTACGCAGCGCCTGTTCGAGGTCCAGCTCCCGGCCGACCGAGAGCACCGCCTCCAGCAGGCTGTGCACGCGGTCTCGGGTGCCGCGGGCCGCGTCCAGGCGGGCCTGCAGCTCCTCCAGCAGCTCGTCCAGCCTCAGCTGGGGCAACCGAACGCGGGCCTCCCGAGGCTCCTCGGAACTTCCCACCCCTGATCCTCCAGGTCCCCATCAACCGTGCTGACAACCGACCGTGACTGTTCATGTGCCACGGTACGGCCCACCGCAGGGGACGGTACAGGATCAAGCCGGGTCGCAACGGTTCCGCAGGTCGATGCCTCCTCGACGCCTGCCGCCGAGCCTCGGGCTGCCCGGCGCATGGTCATGCCGTGTGGGGTACGACGGCGACCGGGCAGGCGGAGTGGTGCAGCAGGGTGTGGGAGACGCGGCCGAGCTGGAGTCCGAAGGTGCCCTTGTTGCGTCGGGCGCCGACGACCAGCAGGTCGGCCGTGGCCGACGCGTCGAGCAGGATCTTACGGGCGGGGCCCTCGGCGGTGCGCCGGTGCAGTTGCACGGACGGGTGTTCCTCGGCCACCTCGTTCAGCGCGGCCTCCAGCGTCTCGGCTGCTCGCTGTTCGTGCAGGCGGGCGGGTTCGCCTGCCAGCAGGGGATGGTCAGTGGTCTCGTGCGCGGGGCACCGCCAGGCCCGTACGGCTTCGAGGACGGCTCCGCGTCGCTCCGCTTCCTCGAAGGCGAAGCGCACGGCCGCCGAGTCGTGTGCCTGCTTGCCGACGCCGAGCAGGACGCGCCCGTGGGTCGCAGGCTGTGTCTGCCTGTCGTGGCGGCCGCGCAGCACGATCACCGGGCAGGAGGCGTGGGCGGCCACGGTCAGGCTGACGGAACCGAGCAGGAACTCGGCGATGTCGCCGCGCCCGCGGTTGCCGACGACCAGTGCGGAGGCGCGTCGGCCCTCCCGCACCAGCGCGTACTCCGGCTCCTCCGGGACCACCTCGGTGAACACTTTCAGGTCCGGCTGGCAGCTGTGCGCCCGTCGGGCGGCGCCGTCGACGATCTTGTCGGCCAGGACTCGCTCGGATGGCTTGCCGAGGTCCTCGGCCAGCGCCGCGCCCTCGTACCACTCCCACAGCGAGGCATGCACGAGCCGCAGCGGCACCCCGCGGAGGGCGGCCTCGTCGGCCGCCCAGTCGACGGCCCGCAGGCTGGGCTCGGAGCCGTCGACTCCGACAACCAGGGGGAGCTCTGTCTGTCCCATCGTCCTCACCGTCCCGTGCCGAGATCGAAGACGATCCGGGCCTTGATCTCGCCACGCAGCACCGCGTCGATCGACTCGTTGACGGAGGCGAGCGGCCGAGTCTCGTAGATGACCTTGGTGCGTCCGGCCGCGTGGAGTTGGAAGACCTCCGCGAGGTCCTGCCGCGTGCCGACGATCGAGCCGATCACCGAGGTGCCGTTCAGGACGGTGTCGAAGATCGGGACCTGAATCGTGCCGTGCGCCGGCAGGGCGACCATGACGAGCTTTCCACCGCGCCGCAGCCCGGAGTTGACCGCGGTGAACGCCGCTTCGTTCACGGCGAGGGCGATCGCGGCATGCGCGCCGCCGTACCGTTTAAGCACCTCGCCCACGTTCTCCTTGCGGGCGTCGATGGTCAGGTCGGCGCCGAGCTCCCGGGCGAGTTCGAGCTTGTCGTCGGTGACGTCGATGGCCGCGACGGTGGCGCCGGCGATCTTCGCGTACTGCACGGCGAGGTGGCCGAGCCCGCCGACGCCGGAGATCGCCACCAGCTGGGTGGGCTGAACGCCTGCGACCTTGAGCGCCTTGTATGTGGTCACGCCCGCGCAGGTCAGCGGGGCGGCCTCTACGGCGGTGATCCCCTCGGGCACCGGCTGCGCGAAATCGGCCCAGGCGAGCATCTTCTCCGCGTACCCGCCGTCGCACCCGTAGCCGGTGTTGACCTGCTGCTCGCACAGCGTCTCCCAGCCGGACAGGCAGTGCTCGCACCGCCCGCACGCCTTGCCCAGCCACGGCACCGCGACCCGCTGCCCGACGGACAGGTGGGCGACGCCGTCGCCGAGGGCCTCGATCAGGCCGACGCCCTCGTGGCCGGGGACGAAGGGCGGGTTGGGCTTGACCGGCCAGTCGCCGTGCGCGGCGTGGATGTCTGTGTGGCACAGCCCGGAGGCCTCCACCCGGATGCGGACCTGACCGGGGCCGGGCTCGGGGTCGGGGCACTCCTTGATGACCAGGGGCTCGCCGAACGCTCGTACGACTGCTGCCTTCATGTTCTCTGCTCTCCTCGGTGCTCTGGGTTGGTTCTCGCGGGTGGGTCAGTCGTGCGCGACGACGGCGACGGGGGCGGTGGCGTGGTGCAGGACGGCGTGGGTGACGGAGCCGATGTGGATGCCGAAGGGGCTGCGGCGGATCCGGCGGCCCACGACGACCAGGGAAGCGTCACGTGAGGCGTCGACCAGGTGGTTCGCGGGGCTGCCGGAGCGGGACTCCTCGACGACTTCCACGTGGGGGAATTTCTCCTTCCACGGGTGCAGCACCGCGGCCAGCGCGGCGGCGTCCTGTCGGCCCAGCTCCACGCCGATTTCGGGAGCGGCGGGCAGGCTGGAGACATAGTGGGGCGGCAGGTTCCAGCCGTGTACGACCCGCAGGGAGGTCTGCCGTCGGGTGGCTTCCTCGAAGGCGAAGGTGATCAACGCGTCGTCCGGCCGGTCGGTGTCAAGGCCGAGCACAACGGGTCGGAACCCGGTCGCGGCGGAGGGGATTCCCGCCGGGTCCATCTCGTGCTCGTCGGCGGCGTGCTCCCAGGCCCGTACGAGGACCACGGGGGTCTCGGCGTGCGCGACGACGGCCTGGCCGATGGAGCCGACCAGGAAGCCGCCGAGCCCGCTCAGCCCGCGGGAGCCGAGAACCAGCAGCTCGGAGTCCTTCGCCGCCGCCACCAGTACCTCGCTCGCCCGGCCCATCAGCTGCTCGACGGTGATCTCGACGCCCGGATGACGCAGCCGGAGACCGGCGGCCGCCTCCCGGGGAATCCGCTCGCTCCAGTGCGCTTGCGTCTCGGCCCCCAGGAGCGGCGCCTGCGCCATGGGCTCGGGGACCGGCTCCCAGACGTTGACGAGCCGCAGCGGCAGCTCGCGCAGCTTCGCCTCGCGGGCCGCCCACTCGGCGGCGGCCAGGCTCTCGCGCGAGCCGTCGAGACCCACGGTGACAGTGCGGGACATGGTGCGTACCTCCTACGGGCGCTTCAAGCGCTACGGGCGGGGATCCGTTGTCAGCATCGCCGCCCGGTAAGGCGGTGTGGAGAGGCCGCAGGGTCCGGAGCAGAAGGCCGAACGGCCCCACCTGCGATCCTGATGTCTCACGTACTCGGGTCATGGGGAGGATGCGCGCTTCCGCCGCCGCGCACTGACCGCCGTCGACGAACAGACCGGCCCGGTCCGCTGGTTCGTCCTCAACACCGAGGCCAACATCGAGGTCGACATCACCGCACTGGACGCGGTCGATGAGCTCCGCCGCGAACTGGCCGATCAAGGCGTCGTCTTCGCCCTCGCCCGCGTGAAGCAGGACCTGCTGGACGATCTGCAGGCATACGGCCTGACGGAGTCGGTCGGCGAGGACCTGATCTTCCCCACGCTGCCGACCGCCGTCGCGGCATACCGGCAGTGAGCCAACTGCGAGTTCTCACGTCCCCCCTGGCGTGAGAGCTCGCGCGGGAACCCCTGCGGCTTCATAGGGCAGTGCCCACCGACGCGAGCCGCAAGGACCTGGCTCAGCGACTCCTTTCCGACTCGCCCACGAGCTCCGCGCCGACGCGGGCCGCCCACGCCTCGATCGCGGTGAAGTCACGAAAGTCCCCGCCCTTGTCTGAGCGGAGGATCATCCGGGCGACCCATCCCTTCGCGCCTTCCTCCAGGCAGCCGCCGAAGGTGACATGGTCCCTGGCGTCCAGTCGGTCCATCGCCTTCCTCACGCCCGGCACGGGCGGGATGTCCCGTTCAGAGGCCGAGGCGTCGAGCGGGCCGCTGCTGAACAACCACAGTGGGCGTTCGGCGAGGGCGCGGCGGTGGTGCCGGACGAAGCGGCGGGCGTCCTTCTGCCAGCGCCCGGCGTACAGTCCTCCACCGACCACCACGGCGTCGTACGACGTCACGCTCTCCACGGACCGGGCCGGTAGGGCCTCGGCCGTGAGGCCTTCCTTGCGCAGGACCGCGGCGATGGCTTCTGCGATGTGCGCGGTCGATCCGTTCTTCGATCCGTAGGCGACCAGCACGTCGGGCATGGTGGCCCGCCTCCTCTCCGGTCGGTCTCAGATCCTTCGCAGCCAGTCGTCGGCGACGCCCTGCAGCGCGGACTCGCCCGTCGAAGGACGCGCGTCGTCCAGCCGATAGGTGAGCTTGTCGACAACCGCGACCACGCCGTCGATCCGGCGTGTCATGGAGACGGCGATCTCCGTCTCGCTCTTGCGTTCCATGTGGCCGGTGAGTGTGACCACGCCCTCGACCACGAAGACGTCGATGCCCCGGGGCGCCAGCCACAGCGTCCGCCCCAGCACCTCGTCGATGACCTCCTTGCGGATGTCCCGGTCCGGCCGCAGGAAGACCTGGAGCAGGTCGCGTCGGGTGACGATGCCGACGAGCCGCTCCTCCTCGTCCACCACGGGCAGCCGATACACGTGCCGCCGGCTCATGGTCCGCGCGGCCTCGACGATGGTGTCGTCGGCGTGCACGGTGACGGGCGGTCCTGTCATCAGCTGTCCGGCGGTGCGTGCCCTCGCCTTCGCCGCCTGCCTGCGGGCACTACGTGTCAGCCGGGCAAGGGGGAGGCGGCGCTTCGGCCGCTGGAACGGGTCGGGGGTCTGCGCCTGCCGGACCATCAGGTCGGTCTCGGAGATGACGCCGACGACCTTCTGGTCCGCGTCGACCACCGGCAGTCCGCTGATCCGGTTGTCGGCCAACAGCCGGGCGACCTCCTTGAACGGTGTGCCGTACTCGGCGCGAACGACCTCTCTGGTCATCACGGAGCTGACCTTGTTGTGTTTCACATCCATTTTCCTTTCTCAGCGGAGTCGGCGCAGATGCGGATCCTGTGACCTGCGGGGCAGCAGGCGTACGCGCACGTCGAGCACACTGACTCCGCCCGGGCTCGCGAGTACGGGGTTGAAGTCAGCCTCGGCGAGCTGCGGCAGGTCGGCCGCCATACGGGACAGGCGCAGCAGCAGTTGTTCGAGCCCTGCGAGATCGACCGGTCCGTTGCCGCGCGCCCCGAACAGGAGCGGAGCACAGCGCGGTGAGGTGATCAGGTCGTGCACGTCGTGGTCGGTGAGCGGGGCAAGCCGGGCGGCGTGATCGCGCAGGATGTCGGTCGCGGTGCCGCCGAGCCCGAACAGGACGAGCGGGCCGAAGACCTCATCCTGGACGACTCCGGCGAGCAGCTCGGTGCCGCGGGATGCGAGCGGCTGGACGACCACTCCGGTCAGCAGTCCGTCGAAGCGGGTCTCGAAGTCCCGGAAGGCGGCACGGACCTGGGCGTCGCCCTGGAGGTCGAGATGGACGGCGTGCTGCTCGCTTTTGTGGAGCAGCCCCGGCCAGTGTGCCTTCATCACGACCCGGCCGTCGGGGCCACGCAGCCGCTCGGCGGCGATGACGGCCTCGTCCTCGGTCTCAGCCCAGGCCCACGGGAGCTGGGGGATGCCGTAGCAGGCGAGGAGGTCGGCGCAGGTGCGCGGGTCGAGCCAGCCGCCGTCCGGGTGTGCGGTCAGGTAGGTCTCGGTGACCTCGCGGGCGCGGTCCGTGTCGACCTCGCCGAGCTGCGGGACGGTTCCGGCGGGACGGCTCAGCCAGGCCGCGCGGCGGGCCGCGTGGGACAGCGCCCGTGCGGCGGCCTGGGGTTCGGCGTACGACGGGATGGTGCCGCCGTCCACGGCGGGCAGCAGCCTGACCGGCAGATCCTGTTCGAGCCGTACCGTGATGACGGGCTTGGCCCGGTGTGGGGGGGCGTCCGTGAGGGCACGGACGAGGTCGTCGCCGGTCGCCCGGGCCACCGCGGTGGGGACCAGGGCCAACAGCACGGCGTCGACGCCCGGGTGCCCCATGATGAGGTCCACGGAGTCCCTCAGCTGTTCTTCCGTGACGGCTGCGGTGGCGTCGACCGGGTTGCCGACGGTCGCGCCTTCAGGGAGTACGGCGAGCAGGGCGTCGATCAGCTCGGGCGTGAACGGCGGGAGGGCGAGTCCGGCCTCGGAGCAGGCGTCGGCGGCCAGGACGCCCGCGCCGCCCGCATTGGTGACGATCGCGACGCGGGTGCCCGTCGGCAGCGGCTGGGAGTGCATCAGCGCGGCCGTTTCGAGGAGTTCGCCGACCGACTGGGTGGCGGTGATGCCTGCCTGTGTGAACAGTGCCTGGCGGGTCATGGTGCGGGTGGCGGCGGCCGCGGTGTGCGAGGCGGCGGCGCGGCGGCCCGCCTCGGTACGGCCGGCGTCCACGGTGAGGACCGGCATACGGCGGGTCACGCGCCGGGCGGTGCGGGAGAACGCGCGCGGGTTGCCGAACGACTCCAGGTGCAGCAGCGCGAGGTCGGTGCGGCCGTCGCTCTCCCACCACTGGAGCATGTCGTTGCCGCTGACGTCGTACTTGTCCCCGAGTGAGGCGAAGGACGACACGCCGATGCCCAGCCGGGACAGCCCGTCCAGCAGGGCGATCCCGACCCCACCGGACTGCACGGCGACGCCCGCTGTACCCGGGCGGGGATGGTCGGCGGCGAAGGTGGCGTCGAGGCGCAGGGCGGGCTCGGTGTTGGAGACGCCGAGGCAGTTGGGGCCGACGAGCCGCATGCCGTAGGTGCGGCAGGCCGCCATCAGGGCCTGGGTGTGCGTGCTGTCGAGGCCTGCGGAGAGGACGAGGAGGGCTTTTGCGCCGGCCTTGCCGCACTCCTCGGCGGTGGCCGGCACCGCGGCGGCAGGCACGGCGACGACTACGAGGTCAGGGGTCCTGGGCAGGGCGGCGACCGACGGGTATGAGGGCACGCCGAGGATCGAGGAGGCGGCGGGGTTCACCGCGAGGAGCCGCCCGGTGTAGCCGCCCGTGTGCAGGTGGTGCAGGACGGCCCTGCCCACCGAACCCGCCTTGCGTCCGGCGCCTACGACGGCAATCGCTTCCGGCCGCAGCAGGGATTCCAGGCTGGTCACGTTGGCGGCCCGGCCACGGGCCTCGACGGCAGACAGGTAGGTGTCGTCCTCGCCGAGCTCGATCGTGCAGCGGACCTCCGGGCCGTCGAAGCGGCGGGAGGTACGCAGGCCGAGGTCCGCGAAGAGCTGGAGCACCTCGCGGTTCTCGCTGAGTGCGTCTGCCGTGAAGGTGGTGATGCCCTCCCCGCGGGCGGCCGAGACCAGGTGCTCGACGAGGAGAGTGCCGACGCCGCGGTGGTGCAGTCCGTCGGCGACGGCGATGGAGATCTCGGCCTCCTCCTTGCCGCCGCCGGTGTCGTACTCGGCTAGGCCGATCACCTGGCCCTGCTTCTCGGCCAGTAGAGCCCGGTAACCGGGGCCGGGCGGGGCGCAGGCTCGGTCCGCGGCCAACGCGGCCGAGCGCCGGCTCGCTGCGAAGAAGCGCAGTCGCAGGTTCTCCGGCGACATCTCCTCGTAGAGCCCTTGCACCTGCTCGCGATCGCCCGCTGTCACGGGGCGGATGCACACCGTGGTGCCGTCCGCGAGCAGGGCATGGGCTATGGGCTCGCTGCGTGCGTCGTCCGTCATCGCGGGTCTCCTCCAGGCGTTTCGGCCCTTCGAGCATCCAGCGGTTCGCACGGCCACCCCATGGGCTCTCCGGGGCGGCTTGGAGGGCCGATCGGCCCTAAAAGCGGCGGCCCCGCTCGTGGGTTCGAGGTTCGTGGCCAGCAGTCATCGGGCCACGGTGGTGACCGGCCCAGCCGATCACGACTGGCTGGTGCACACCGGCCCCCGCCCCAGGGTGGTCGCCTGCGACGGGGGCCTTCTCTTCCTGCGGCTCGAGTCCGGGCTCATCGCGGGGCCGGCGATTGTCGGTACTCAAGGCATGGCAGGAGCCTGCACCTCGCATCGAGCCTGCGGCGGCGCGGCAGGGCAACACGCGAGGATGACGGAGCGCAAGTCCATCATCCCTGCTGCCAGCGCGGTTGACGGATCATTCAGGCACCGCTCGTTTCGGGGCCTCAGCGTCCTGCACGTACGCATGGTGCGTCCGGCCGCCCGGGAGTCGGGACGGACGTGGCGAGCGGCCGGACGGTGACCGGGCCGGGCCGTGCGCAGCACCCACGGCGGTGGACAGCGGTGGAGAACGGCCGCCGCACGGGTGCTCGGTACGGTGGCACGGGATACACCGGATCGGTCGCTGATCAGCATCCGGCATCAGGACAGGCCGACGCTGCGGCCGAACGGCCTTTCCACCGTGGGCCGACAGTCCCCGATCCGGCAGCACCCCCGACCGGACGGCCCATCAGGTGTAGATGCGTCGCCACAGGTGCCAGCAGGGCGATGGCGGGGCCTTCCGGTCCCTCGGACGGGACCTTGTCCCTCGGACGGGACCTTGGGCCCCTTCAACCTCAACCCGGCGGTCACGCGGCCCGCGACAACGCGCTGGGGCCACGCCCGAAAGCATGGCCCCGGTCCTGCGGCCCTGGCGGTCCTGTGGTCCTGTGGTCCTGCACCGACCGCGTGCGTGTTGATGTCAGCCGACGAACTCCCCCACGACCGCCTTGAGTTCGGACAAGCCCTTCTTCGCGTCGGCGAAGAACATGCCGGTCTTGGGGTTGGTGTAGAGCTCGTTGTCGACGCCCGCGTAGCCGTGGCCCATCGAGCGCTTGATGACGATCACGCTCTTCGCCTGGTCGACATCGAGGATCGGCATACCGGAGATCGCGTTGCCGGGGCGGCGCGCGATCGGGTTGGTGACGTCGTTGGCGCCGATGACCAGGGCGACGTCGGCCTGCGGGAACTCGGGGTTGACGTCCTCCATCTCCTTCAGCTGGGTGTACGGAACGTTGGCCTCCGCCAGGAGCACGTTCATGTGGCCCGGCATGCGGCCCGCGACCGGGTGGACCGCGTAGCTGACGTCGATGCCGTGGTCCGTCAGCACCTTGGCGAGGTCGCCGAGTTCGTGCTGGGCCTGGGCGGCGGCCAGACCGTAGCCCGGGACGAAGATGACCTTGCTCGCGTACGCCAGCTGGATCGCCACGTCGTCCGCGGAGATCGACCGCACCTGGGCCGGCGCACCGGATCCGGTCGCCGCCGGTGCGCTGTCGCCGGTGCCGAAGCCGCCGATCACGATGTTGGCGATGGAACGGTTCATGGCGTCGGCCATCAGTTTGGTGAGGATGCCGCCCGAGGCGCTGACGAGCATGCCGGCGATGATCAGCGCGGTCTCGTCGAGCACGAAGCCGGCCATCGCGACCGCCGAACCGGTGAAGGCGTTCAGCAGGGAGATGACCACCGGCATGTCGGCGCCGCCGATCGGCAGGACCATCGTCACGCCGAAGAGCAGCGCGACCGCCACGAGCCCGTACAGCGCGACCCGGCTGTCCGGTGCCAGCACCAGCCAGACCGTGCCGGCGACGAAGGAGGCCGGCAGCAGGACGTTCAGCAGCCGTGCGCCCGGGAAGACCACGGGTGCCCCGGACACGACGCCCTGCAGCTTGCCCGCCGCGATCAGCGACCCGGAGAACGTGACCGCCCCGATGACGATGTCCAGCGCGCCGGGCAGCGAGACACGTGCGCCCAGGGCGGCCGGGTGATCGGTCTGGAGCAGGTCGCCCACCGCGATGAGCGCGGCCGCTCCGCCGCCGACGGCGTTGAAGAGGCTGACCAGTTGGGGCATCGCCGTCATCTGGACCTCGCGGGCGGCCCACAGGCCCAGGGCCGCCCCGAGGACGCCGCCCGAGGTCAGGACGAGCCATCCGGTGGTGCTGATCACGTTCTCGTCCAGGATCAGCCACGCGGTGGCGGCGATGGCGACGGCCATGGCCCCGGCGGAGAGAGTGTTGCCGCGGCGGGCCGTGCGCGGGTGGTTCATCAGGTGCAGGCCCATCACGAAGCAGGCGGCCGCGGCCAGGAAGAGGTAGTGGACGGCATTGGAGACGGTGTCCATGACGGTCACACCCCCGCCTTCTGGTTCTTCTCGGCGGACTGGTTCTTCTCGGCGGCCGGCTTCGCCTTGAACATCTCCAGCATCCGGTCCGTGACGACGTATCCGCCGACGACATTCATGGCGCCGAAGGCCATGGCCACGAAGGCGAGTACGTAGCCGAGCCAGGTGTGGGACTCGGCCGCGATCAGCATCGCGCCGATGACGACGATGCCGTGCACCGAGTTGGAACCGGACATCAGCGGGGTGTGCAGGGTCGCGGGGACCTTGCTGATGACCTCGATGCCGACCAGCACACTCAGGACGAACACGGTGATCGCGGTGAGGAGATCGAGGTTGTTCATGAGGAGCCTCCTCCCAGGAGTGCGGCCGTGATCTCGTCGGCCGGGTCGAGGTTCAGTTCCCCGTCGCGCACCAGGTGCCCGAGCAGCGCGACGAGGTTCCGGGCGTACGCCGTGGATGCGGCGGTCGCCATGGCGGAGGGCAGATGCCCGGCGCCGATGAGGGTGACTCCGCCGTCCAGGACGACTGTCTTGTCGGGTTCGGAGCCCTCGACGTTGCCGCCGAGTTCGCTCGCGGCGAGGTCGACGACGACCGAGCCGGGCTTCATCCGCTCGACCACGGCCGCGGTCACCAGCAGGGGCGGCTTGCGGCCCGGCACCTGCGCCGTGGTGATCACGATGTCCGAGCGAGCGATGTGCGTATCCAGTGCCTCCCGCTGGGCCCGCTGTTCCTGCTGGGTCAACTCCCGTGCGTAGCCGCCGAGTTCGGTGCCCTGTTCCGCTTCCGGCGGGCCCTGGATGTCGAGGAACCGGGCGCCCAGCGACTCCACTTCCCCTCGGGATGCGGGGCGTACGTCGTACGCCGAGACGACGGCGCCGAGGCGGCGGGCGGTGGCGATCGCCTGCAGTCCTGCCACTCCGGCACCGAGGATCAGGACTTGGGCGGGACGCATGGTGCCCGCGGCGGTGGTCAGCATCGGGAAGAAGCGGTCATAGGAGTCGGCCGCGAGGAGGGCCGCCTTGTAGCCCGCGACGGCGGCCTGGGAGGTCAGTGCGTCCATGGACTGGGCGCGGCTGAGGGTGCGGGGCAGCAGATCGAGGCTCACCGTGCGCACGCCGCGCCCGGTCATGTCCTCGACCAGGGCGGGGTGCCGCAGCGGCTGGAGCAGACCGATCAGGGTCTGCCCGGCGCGCAGCGCCCCTGCGGCCTCCGGGTCGGGCGGGCCGACGCACAGGACGGCGTCCGCGCGTGCGTACAGCTCGTCGGGGGTGACGACGGTCGCGCCGGCGTCGGCGTATTCGGCGTCGGTGAACCAGGCGCCGGATCCTGCTCCGGTCTCGATCAGGACGTCGAGTCCGGTTCGGCGCAGGAGGGTTACGGCCTCGGGGACGAGGGCGACACGGCGTTCGCCGGGCGCCCGCTCCCGTACGGCACCTACGGTGACGGTTCCCATGATCTGTTGCCTCTCCCTGTGGCCCGGTCGATCCGGTGGATGCCGGGCCGCAGAACTGTCAGAACTCGAAGACGAGCCGGGCTTCGGCCCGTCCGCCGAGGACCTCGTCGAAGGACTCGTTGACCTGCTCCAGGCGCCGCTGCTCGGCGATCACCTGGGTGCGTCCGGCCGCGTGCAGCGCGAACACCTCGGCCAGGTCCTGGCGGGTGCCGACGATGGAGCCGATGACGGAGATCCCGCCGAGCACGGTCTCGAAGATCGGCACGTTGATCGACGCGTTGTCGGCGGGCAGTCCGACCATCACCAGGCGCCCGCCGCGGTTCAGGGACCGGTAGGCCTGCTCGAAGGCCTTGGCGCTCGCGGCCAGCACCACGGCCACATCCGCCCCGCCGGCCTGCCTGATCTCCTCGACCGGGTCGTGCGTGCGGGCGTTGACGATCTGGTCCGCGCCGAGCTTGTGGGCGAGGCCCAGCTTGTCCGGTTCGAGGTCGACGGCGGTGACGAAGCCGCCGACGAGTCGCGCGTACTGCACCGCCAGGTGGCCGAGGCCGCCGATGCCGAAGACGGCGACCCGTTCGGCCGGGACCACGTTCGCGACCTTTATGGCCTTGTACGTGGTGACGCCGGCGCAGGTCAGCGGTGCCGCGTCGAAGGACGACACGCCGTCGGGGACCTGGACGACCGAGCCCGCGTCTGCGACGGCGTACTCGGCGTAGCAACCGTCCACCGAGTAGCCGGAGTTGACCTGGCTCTCGCAGAGGGTCTCCCAGCCGGAGACGCAGTAGCGGCAGGTGCCGCAGGACGAGCCGAGCCATGGGATGGCGACCCGCTTGCCGATCAGGTCCTCGGAGACGCCGGCGCCGACGGCCTGGACGGGGCCGATGCCCTCGTGGCCGGGGGTGAACGGCGGCTGCGGCTTGACGGGCCAGTCGCCGTGGGCGGCGTGGATGTCGGTGTGGCAGAGGCCGGAGGCCTCCATGCGGACGAGCACCTGGCCGGGGCCGGGCTCGGGGACGGGCAGCTCCTGGATCTCCAGGGGCTTGCCGAAGTCGGTGACGACTGCTGCCTTCATGATCAGCTCCTCGGATGGCGGGTGTGTTCGGGCCCGGGTCTCGTCCGGGTCCTGTATGTGGGTGACGAAGCGCAGCCCGTCCCCTGCTGCGAGGGAGAAGCCGCCCGGTGTTCCCTCCTCGACGTCCAGGACGAGGCGCGGGCGGCCGAGCGCCTGGTACAGGTCGGCGTCGATGTGGAAGGTGCAGCCGTCCAGGACGCCGAGCAGCATGTCGCCCTCGCCGAGGGCAAATTCGCCGCCGGGGAAGCACATCGGATCGCTGCCGTCGCAGCAGCCGCCGGACTGGACGAACATCACCGGCCTGCCATGGGCGGCGCGCAGGGCCGCGATGGCCTTGTGCGCCGCCCGGGTGGCGGTGACGCGCCCGGCGTTGCCGTTGTGAAGCGTCGCGGGCATGTCGGTGCACCTCTTCGGATCCGCAGGGACTGGTGCGGGAACTGCAGGGACTGGTGCAGGACTGCAGGGACTGGTGGACCCGGCGGTCCGCTCAGAACAGCCCGAGCGGCTTGGTGCCGTAGCTGACCAGGAGGTTCTTGGTCTGGCTGTAGTGCTCGAGCATCATCTTGTGCGTCTCGCGACCGATGCCGGAGACCTTGTAACCACCGAACGCGGCACCCGCGGGGTACTGGTGGTAGCAGTTCGTCCAGACGCGGCCCGCCTTGATGGCGCGGCCCATCCGGTAGGTGCGTCCGGTGTCGCGGCTCCACACGCCGGCCCCGAGACCGTACAGCGTGTCGTTGGCGATCTCGAGCGCCTCGGCCTCGTCCTTGAAGGTGGTGACCGCGAGGACGGGACCGAAGATCTCCTCCTGGAAGACCCGCATCTTGTTGTGGCCCTTCAGGACGGTCGGCTCGTAGAAGAAGCCGTCCGCGAGCTCCCCTCCGATGACGGGGCGGTGGCCGCCGACGAGGAGCTCGGCGCCTTCCTTCAGGCCGATCTCGACGTAGGAGCCGATCTTCTCGACCTGCTGACGGGAGACCTGGGGGCCGATCATGGTCGTCGGGTCGAGTGGGTTGCCCTGCTTGATGGCGCGGATGCGCTCCAGGCAGCGGCCCATGAACTCCTCGTAGATGTCCTCCTGGATGAGGGCGCGGGAGGGGCAGGTGCAGACCTCACCCTTGTTGAACGCGTACAGCACGAGTCCCTCGACGGCCTTGTCCAGGAAGTCGTCGTCCTCGGCGGCCACGTCGTTGAAGAAGATGTTCGGCGACTTGCCGCCCAGTTCCAGGGTGACCGGGATGATGTTCTCGGACGCGTACTGCATGATCAGCCGCCCGGTGGTGGTCTCTCCGGTGAAGGCGACCTTGGCGATGCGCTTGTTGGTGGCCAGCGCCTTGCCGATGGCGGCGCCCGGGCCGTTCACGACGTTGACGACACCGGCGGGGAGGATGTCGCCGATGACCTCCATCAGCTTCAGGATCGACCACGGAGTCGGCGAGGCCGGTTTGAGGACCGAGGCGTTGCCCGCGGCGAGCGCCGGGGCCAGCTTCCACGCGGCCATCAGCAGCGGGAAGTTGAACGGGATGATCTGCCCGACCACGCCCAGCGGCTCGTGGAAGTGGTAGGCGATCAGGTCCTTGTCGATCTCGGTGATCGAGCTCTCCCCGGCGCGTATCGCGGCCGCGAAGTAGCGGAAGTGGTCCGCCGCGAGCGGGATGTCGGCGGCGAGGGTCTCACGGACGGGCTTGCCGTTGTCCCAGCTCTCGGCGACGGCGAGTTCCTCGCGGTGGGCGTCGATGGCGTCGGCCACCTTGTTCAGCACTGCGGCCCGCTGAGCGGTGGACGCCTCGCCCCACTTGTCCTTCGCTGCGTGTGCGGCGTCCAGGGCGAGTTCGATGTCCTGGGGGCCCGACTTGGGGACCTCGCAGAACGGCTTGGCGGTGGCGGGGCTCAGGTTGGGTGAGTACTCACCGGTGGTGGGCGCCTGCCACTTGCCGCCGATGAAGTTCTCGTAGCGGGGCGAGACGTCGACGGGGCTGCCCGTCGCACCCGGATGCTCGTACGTCATGATCGTCACCTTTCGCGAGGGTTGTGGTGATGCTCAGCACGCTAGGAGCGGGAACGCTGCAACACCGCTGCATGTCGTCCGGCCTGCGGCTGAAGATCTGATGCGGCATCCAGACCGCGGGCCCGTGCTGCCGCGGCAGCACGCTGCGCCGAGCCGCCCGGCAGTCTGTGGGCGAGCGTGAGCCACGCGAGCGAGTCCTCGGCGCCCCAGGCCGCGTTCACCCAGCGGCGCAGCAGCCCGGCATCGCCACTGCCGAGGACGGCACCGCGCAACTGCTGCTCCAGGGCCCGCCGGTGCTCGACGACGGCCGGTGCCTCGGAGCGCGGCAGCAGCGGGCCGCGGTAGCGGGCCAGCGCCTCGTCCACCCGCCCTTCGGCGAGCAGCGCCGAGACCTCCCCGAAGTCGGTGCGCACCGGGCAGAGGAGCGCGTACGGTCGCGAGCCGAGCAGGGCCGGGCCGAGCACCGCGCGCAGCCGGGTCATCTCGGCCCGCAGGGTCGAAGGAGGCACCTCCCGCTCCGACAGGTCCACGGCCAGCCGGTCGCCGTGCACGCCCCGGCCCTCCAGGGCGAGCGCCACCACGATCTCGCTGTGGCGCGGGCTCAGCCGGTGGACGCGCCCGGCGCTCTCCAGCAGGGCACAGTCCCGGCCCAGTGCGGCCAGCCCTGCACCCGCCCCACATCCGACGGAGGACGCGTGCGGAACCCACCCGTCCGGGCCGAGCGGAGTCGGCGGTACTGGCAGTGCACGGGCGAGCTCGGCCTCGGCCAGCAGCGCGGCTCCGCGCACCGCGGCGAGGGCGGGTGGCGTGGCGATGGTGGCGCCCCCGGAAAGGTCGACCACACCGAGCAGGCGCCCGGTGCCGGGGTCGCGCACGGGGGCAGCGGCGCACGACCAGTCATGCACGGCAGAGTTGTAGTGCTCGCCGGCCACGATCTGAACGGGCTGTCCGACCTCCAGCGCCGTGCCCGGGGCGTTGGTCCCGGCCTGCGCCTCGGACCACACGGCCCCCGCCACGAAGTGCATCCGCTCGGCGCGCCGCAAGGCCGCGGAATCACCCTCTACCCACAGCAGGGTCCCGTCGGCGTCACCGACCGCGAAGAGGTGCCCGTCATCGGCGGCACCGGCTCCCAACAGCTCCCGCAACAGGTGCAGTACGGCGGCAAGCGGATGGCCCCGCCGGTACGCGGCCAGCTCCTCGGATGTCCTGAACAGGGGCGGCAGACGACTGCCGTCGGGCCGTACGCCGCACGCCGTGCAGCGACTCCACGAGTCGGCCACCAGACGCCGCACTCCTGACGCTGACGGCGTGCCGAGCGAGGTCACGAACTGCTCGTGCACGGTGCGCAGCGCGGACGCAGAGGCGGATGTGGAGGTGGAAATGGGGCTGGAGGCGGATGTCGAGGCAGCGGTGGAAGTGTCCATGGCACCTCCCTCGTGCCTTGCTTCCGGTTGGGTCACACCATCACCAGCACTCGGTGGCGCGTTGTAGAGGCCGAACGGCCCCCTTCTCAGGGGCCGTTCGGCCTGCCGCGGACCAGCGCCAAGGGCCAGCGGGCCTGGGAAGAGCCGACGGCGCGAGGGCCGTCCCGGTTGGGGGGACGGGGAGCCCCTCACAGTTACCCGAAGCCGACGCCCGCACCTGATTCCATGGTCAGTCGGACGGAAGATATTCAGGAGGGACAACCGGTCAAGGTTGAGGGCGCGTTGGGGCCTTGCGCCTCGTGCTCCTCTGCGTGCCGTTGCCTCTCATGGGGCCGAACGGCTCTCAGCGCGACGGCCCATTGGCCTCTGTGCCCACGGTTCGCGGATCCGTCACCGTACCGGGCATGGAGTTCTCGCCCGTCGCGCACGGAGGGATGCACGCATGCTGAAACGGTGCCGCAAGGTGTTGCTGTGGCGCTGGCGGCGCAACCCGCTCAAGCGCCGCTCAGACGTCGCCGAAGCCTGGGTCGGGCTGGCTGCAGTGGCGGCGGTGCTGTTCGCCGCGCCGACGGTAGGTGTGACCGCGGCTGCCGTCGCCGAGCGTTCCGCGCTCACGGAGTCCCAAGGACTGCATCACGTCACCGCGAAACTCGTCGAGGACGCCCCCGCGGCGACCGTGGCGCGGTTCTCGGGCCCGGCGGACGACGAACTCGTCCGTGCGGCCGTGCGGTGGACGACGGATGGCTCCTCCAGGACCGGGACGGCCCTGGTGGCAGCGGGCCGCAAGGCCGGCTCACGGACGACGGTGTGGCTCGACGCGTCCGACCGTGTTCACCCCGCGCCACCCACCCCCGCCCAAGCCAGGGCACAAGGAGTAGTGACCGGTACGTCCGCCGCGGTGGGTGCGGCTCTCCTGGTACTGGGCCTCCGGTGGGCCGCCCGGGTACGGCTGGACCGGCGCCGATGGGCGCAGTGGGAACGGGACTGGGCCGCGTTCGACGCGCACCGGGGCCACCGGCACACATGACGGCCCGTCGGTGACGCGCGTTCGCCGCGACCCGGACCTGCCCCGGCCGGGGCCGCTGCTCTGCTTCGGGCTCCCCGCCTTGGTGCTCTGCTTCAGGCTCCCCGCCCTGGATGGCCGTGGGCGGCCGGGAACGCATCGGCCCATCCCCTGGAACGCGGCTCACCCCACCGTGGAGCTACGGTCCTTCGCCGAAACCGCCACCCTCGGCAGAGGGTCGTCAACGCCACCGCGGGCACCGTCACGCTCGAAGCCCTGAACGCCGCAGGCAGCACGAACCTGGCGGGAAAGGTCCTCATCGACATCGCCAGCCCGCTCGACCCCTCTCGGGGAATGCCGCCCCCGCTGAATCCGGTCACCACCGACAGCCTCCACGAACAGGTCCAGCGTGCCTTCCCCGACGCCCGCGTCGTGAAGACCCTCAACACCATGAACTGCCGCCTCATGGTCGAGCCCGACCGCCTCTCCGGAGCCCACAACATCTTTGTCTCCGGCGAGGACACGGTGCCGAGAGGCAGGTCACCGAGATGATGGTCTCCTTCGGGTGGCCCGAGAGCAGCGTCATCGACCTCGGTGGCATCGAGACCGCCCGAGGCGCCGAGATGCTGCTGCCGATCTGGCTGCGCCTCTACAGCACCCTCGGCCACACCGACTTCAACTTCCACATCCAGGGCGCCGGCTAGCACGCCCCGACGCAGGTGTCAGTGCCCGTCCTGCTTGGCCCGGCCCCGGGCCTGTGAGGCGATGACGGCGGCCTGGACGCGCCGCTCGACACCGAGCTTGGCCAGCAGACGGGAGATGTGGTTCTTCACCGTCTTCTCCGCGAGATAGAGCCGCTGGCCGATCTGCCGGTTGGTCAGCCCCTCACCGATCAGTGCCAGAATCTCCCGCTCCCGCTCGGTCAGGTCCGGCAGAGCATCCTGTTCCGGTTCCTTGGTCTGCTCGCCGCGCAGCCGGGCCATCAGCTTGGTGGTGGCGCTGGCGTCGAGCAGGGACTGGCCCGCGGCCACCGTGCGTACGGCCGACACCAGGTCGGAGCCCTGGATCTGCTTCAGCACGTACCCGGACGCCCCCGCCATGATCGAGTCCAGCAGCGCCTCCTCGTCATCGAACGAGGTCAGCATCAGACAGGCCAGCTCCGGCATGTGCGAGCGCAGCTCCCGGCACACGGTCACACCGTCCCCGTCGGGCAGTCGGACGTCGAGCACCGCGACCTGGGGACGCAGGGCGGGAACCCGCACCATGGCCTGCTCGACGGTGGCCGCCTCGCCGATCACGGTGATGTCCGGCTCGTCGTTCAGCAGGTCGCGAACCCCACGCCGTACCACCTCGTGGTCGTCCAGCAGGAAGACCCGGATCGGGCTCTCGGCGCCGGGCTGCTCGCTGTCCGCCATCGAATACTCCTCGTCGTACGTCGTGATCATGCACTGGGATCATGCGGGCGTGCGCCGATGTCAACCCGCCACGGGTTCTCGGCTCCCAGCCGGGGATCCTTCCCGCTTCAGAGCGTAACGGCCCGGGCAGTCCCGATTCCCCGCTGCCGGGCTTTACGCAAGCAGGTCCGGGGTGGCTGAGGGCCGACCGGCCCACCGGACGGGACATCCGGCACCTCCCTCCCGGCGGGTACCCGTTCGACGCTGGAAGGCCACAGAACTGCCCTATGAGGCTGAGGAGCGCGACACCATGGTCCGTTACGTGTACGACTTCCACCAGGGCGGCCGTGACATGGCCGACCTGCTCGGCGGCAAGGGCGCGAACCTGGCCGAGATGACCCGGCTCGGCCTGCCCGTGCCGCCCGGTTTCATCATCACCACCGAGGCCTGCCGGGCCTTCCTGGCCACTGGTGCCGAGCCCGAGGGACTGTCCCGGGAGGTCTCCGGCCACCTGGCCGCGCTGGAGGAGTCCGCCGGGCGCCGTGTGGGTCAGCCCGACGATCCGCTGCTGCTGTCCGTGCGCTCCGGGGCACGGTTCTCCATGCCCGGGATGATGGAGACGGTCCTGGACATCGGCCTGAACGACGACTCCGTGCTGGGGCTGGCCAAGGTGTCCGGCAACGAGCGGTTCGCCTGGGACTCCTACCGCCGCCTGGTCCAGATGTTCGGCAGTACGGTCATGGGGGTCGACTCCGCGCTGTTCGAGCAGGCCATCACGCTACTGAAGGACTTCCGGGGCGCCGAAGACGATGTGCACCTGGACGCCGGCGATCTCGCCCAGCTGGTGGAGACGTACAAGGACCTGATCCACGACGAGACCGGCGAGGACTTCCCGCAGTCCCCCGCCGAACAGCTGCGCCGGGCCGTCCTCGCGGTCTTCCAGTCCTGGAACGGCGACCGCGCCCGCCTGTACCGCAGGCGCGAGCACATCCCGGGCGACCTGGGCACCGCCGTCACCGTCCAGCGCATGGTGTACGGCAACCTCGGCCCCGACTCCGGCAGCGGCGTCGCCTTCACCCGCGACCCGGCCACCGGCCGCCCCGGCCTGTACGGCGACTACCTGCCCAACGCCCAGGGCGAGGATGTCGTCGCCGGTATCCGCAACACCGTGCCCCTGGCCGAACTGGAACGTCTCGACACACGGTCGTACCGGCAGCTGCTCACCCACATGGGCACCCTGGAGAACCACTACCGGGACCTGTGCGACATCGAGTTCACCATCGAGCGCGGCACCCTTTGGATGTTGCAGACCCGAGTGGGAAAGCGCACCGCCGAAGCCGCGTTCACCATCGCGGCGGAGCTGGTCGACGAGCGGCTCATCACCCCGGACGAGGGGCTGGTACGGGTGAGTGGGGAGGGGCTGGCCCGGCTGATGTTCCCCCGCTTCGACGCCTCGGCCACCGGTGAGGCGCTCGCCCACGGTCTGCCCGCCTCGCCGGGCGCCGCGGTAGGTGCCGCGGTCTTCGACTCCGCCACGGCTGTACGGCGGGCGGCGGCCGGCGAGCGGGTGATCCTCGTACGCCAGGAGACCACCCCCGACGATCTGCCGGGCATGGTCGCCGCGCAGGCCGTGCTGACCAGCCGGGGCGGCAAGACCAGCCACGCGGCCGTGGTGGCCCGCGGCATGGGCAAGGTCTGCGTGTGCGGCGCGGAGGAACTCACGGTCGACATCGAGCGGCGGCGTTTCACCACCCGTGACGGCACTGTCGTCGAGGAGGGAACGGTCATCTCGGTGGACGGCTCCGCCGGGGCCGTGTACCCGGGCGCGGCCCCGCTGGTCGACTCCGAGGTCATGCGGTACCTGGAGACCGGTGAGCGGTCGGAGGGCGTGGTGACCGCAGTCGCCCGTGCCCTGGAACAGGCCGACGGCGCACGACGGTTGGAGGTGCGGGCCAACGCGGACACCCCCGAGGACGCCGCGCGCGCCCGGCGGTTCGGCGCGCAGGGCATCGGGCTGTGCCGCACCGAGCACATGTTCCTCGGCGAGCGCCGCCGACTGGTCGAGGAGATGATCCTCGCCGACGACGACCTCACGCGCGAGCGTGCGCTCGCCGCCCTGCTCCCCCTGCAACGGCAGGACTTCATCGGCATCCTGGAGGCGATGGACGGCCTGCCGGTCACCATCCGCCTCCTCGACCCGCCGCTGCACGAGTTCCTGCCCGACCGCACCGAACTCGCCGTACGCATCGCCACCGCGGAGGCCCGGGGCGACCTCCCGGACCCGCACGATGCCGAGTTGCTCGACGCGGTGAGCCACATGCATGAGGAGAACCCGATGCTCGGCCTGCGCGGTGTCCGCCTCGGCCTGGTGGTGCCGGGTCTGGTCGCCATGCAGGTGAGGGCCATCGCCGAAGCCGTGGTCGAACGCACGAGGGTCGGAGGCTCCCCAAAGGCCGAGATCATGGTGCCGCTCGTCGGCGCCGTCGAGGAACTGCGGATCGAGCGCGACGAGGTGCGACGGGTGCTGGCCGGGGTCTCCGCGGAGACCGGTGTTCCCGTCACATGCCCGGTCGGCACCATGATCGAGCTGCCTCGCGCCGCGCTCACGGCGGCCCGGATCGCCGAGCAGGCGGAGTTCTTCTCCTTCGGCACGAACGACCTCACCCAGACCACCTGGGGCTTCTCCCACGACGACGTCGAGGCCGAGTTCTTCTCCGCCTACCTGGACAAGGGCATCTTCAGCACCTCACCGTTCGAGACCCTCGACCGGGAGGGCGTGGGCCGGCTGGTCCGGATCGCCGTCGCCGAGGGCCGCGCGACGCGGCCGGACCTGAAGATCGGGGTCTGCGGCGAACACGGCGGCGACCCCGACTCGGTCCACTTCTTCCACGGCGAGGGACTGGACTACGTCTCCTGCTCCCCGTTCCGCGTCCCGGTGGCCCGCCTGGAGGCCGGACGAGCCGCGCTGTCGGGGACCCGGGGCAGCGACAGCCGGTGACGCGCGTCCAGGCCCCGCCCCTTGGCCTCAGCGGCTTGGGGGCGGGGCCCGGCCGTGCCGCAGCCCTCAGGGGTCGTACGGGGGATGAAGTGCCGTACCGACGACAGCCCCACCCGAGAAGCACGCCTCAGGCGAGGATCGGGGCACGGATGGGCTCCGACGAGCACTGGGAGGTCACTGCGCCAACGGCTTCGGCTGACGAAACACAGCTGCGCCCAGGCCCTGCCCAGACTCCAGCTGGCGCCGGCGCCCGGGCTGCGAGGGCGATCAGAACGACGGTGTAGATGACGTGGTAGTCGACGAACGGATCGGTCGACATGCTCGGCGAACAGCAGGCCTGTCAGCCCACACCACCGCTGATGCCGACGACGGCGGGCACGGTGCCCTCACTCTCGCGCTCCGGCTCCGCCCTCCACGGCAAGCGGTCAGCGTCGTCGGGCTGGGCGTGGCCCACGAACGCTCGGCGGTGCCGCCGGGAAGCGGAGATCCAGTCCGTACAGGGTGCGACCGCCGATCAGTTCACCCCCGGTGACCAGTTCGGGTTCGATGCGGACGAAGAGCGGATCGGGTCAGGGCACCCAGACGCGTCGATCTCGTCGGCTTCGAAGGCGACCACCGCGCCGACGATCGCACGGACCGGTTCTGAAGCCGCCGAGGTGCACAGCAACATCGCACCATCGGTGTCCGGGAAGAAGTCGACCGGCAGTACCGCGGGCAAGGCCCGGCGCGTGTGGACGATACGGCCGACGGGCGCCTTCGCCGGCAGGCGGGAGGCACTCCTGCCACTCCAGCTCACGGGCGGGAGGAGGACGAACCGTGGGGGCCCATCGGTCCCGACCGTGCCGGAGAGCGGCCTGTGTCGGGCCTCCCCGCTCCGCCAGACGTCAGCCGACGGTCAGATCGGGGCGGACGAGCGTGCCCGACCTGCCATGGACGATCTCGTATGCCGCATCCAGTGCACCGATCGCGGCCAGGCCACCCGTGCGTTCGACGAACCGGGCCGCGGCCTCCGTCTTGGGACCCATCGAACCGTCGGGAAACCTGCCACGGCGCAGGTCGTCGGGTGTGGCGTCGAGGAGGGGCTGCTGGTCCGGGGTGCCGAAGTCGGCGTAGACGTTCGGAACGTCCGTGAGGATGAGCAGTAAGTCCGCCTTGAGGTCCTCGGCGAGCAGGGCCGCGGTGAGGTCCTTGTCGACCACCGCGTCCACTCCGTACAGCGCGCCGGTGTCGCGGTCGGCGGTGACGGGGATGCCCCCGCCGCCGGCGCAGACGACCAGCGCTCCGCAAGCGAGCAGGTCATGGATGGTGTCGGTCTCCACGATCTCCTGGGGTGACGGGGAGGCGACGACCCGGCGCCAGCCGGTGGTGTCCTGGGCGATGTGCCAGCCGCGCTTCCGGGCGAGTGACCGGGCGACGTCCCGGGGGTACACCTGCCCGACGAACTTGGTGGGCCGCGCGAAGGCCGGATCGTCGGCCCGCACGTGAGTGTGGGTCACCAGAGCGGCGATCTTGCGGCCGGGCAGGGCGTTGTACATGCTGCGGGCCAGAAGCGAGCCGATCATGCCCTCGGTCTGGGCGCCGAGCAGGTCCAGCGGATACGGGGCACTCAGCGCGGGATCAGACGCGCTCTCCATGGCGAGGAGGCCGATCTGCGGGCCGTTGCCGTGAGTGAGGACGACCTCGTGCTCGTGCGCGAGTGCGGCGACGGCCGTGGCGACCCGGTCGATGTTCGCCTGTTGCACGGCCGCGTCAGGGCGTTCGCCACGGTGCAGCAGGGCGTTGCCGCCGAGGGCGATGACGATGCGCATGGTTCAGTCCTCCAGGGTGGCGACGAGCACGGCCTTGATGGTGTGCAACCGGTTCTCCGCCTGGTCGAAGACGATGGAGGCGGATGAGGAGAAGACCTCGTCGGTGACTTCCAGTGCGTCCGGGCCGTAGTTGTGGAGCACTTCCTCGACGAGCCGGGTGTGGTGGTCGTGGAGGGCCGGCAGGCAGTGCAGGAACTTGACGTCCGGGTTGCCGGTGGCCGCGACGGTCTTGTCGTTGACCTGGTACGGCAGCAACAGGTCGATGCGATTCCCCCAGGTCTCCGGCGGCTCCCCCATGGAGACCCAGATATCGGTGTAGAGGAAGTCGGCCTCACGTACGCCCGTTTCGACGTCCTCGGTGAGGGTGATCCGGGCCCCGCTCCGCTCGGCGAGCGAGCGGCAGGCGGTGACCAGTGCGGGTTCCGGCCACAGCCCGGCGGGCGCGGCGATGCGTACGTCCATGCCGAGGAGGGCGCCCATGGCCAGGAGGGAATTGCCCATGTTGTTGCGGGCGTCCCCGAGGTAGCAGTAGGCGATCTCGGGCAGAGGCTTGCGGGTGTGCTCGCGCATGGTGAGGACGTCGCACAGACTCTGGGTCGGGTGCGCGGTGTCGGTCAGACCGTTGTAGACGGGGACACCGGAGTGGGCGGCGAGTTCCGTGACGGTCGACTGGGCTGAGCCGCGGTACTCGATGGCATCGAACATGCGGCCAAGGATGCGCGCGGTGTCGGCGACGGACTCCTTGGCGCCGATGTGGGTGTCGCCGGGACCGAGGTAGGTGGTCGCGGCGCCCTGGTCGGCGGCAGCGACCTCGAAGGCGCAGCGGGTGCGGGTGGAGGTCTTCTCGAAGATCAGCGCGAGGTGTCTGCCGGTCAGGCGTGGTCGCTCCGTGCCGCCGCGCCGGGCGGCCTTGAGGTCGGCGGCGAGGTCGAGGAGGTGATGGATCTCGGCGGCGGTGAAGTCGAGTTCGCTCAGGTAGGAGCGGCCTCGCAGGTCGATGGCCATGGTGGCCCTCCGTTCGGTCAGGCAACCGCGTCGCGTTCGACCGGGCAGCTCATGCAGCGCGGTCCGCCGCGGCCACGGCCCAGTTCGGCGCCGGCGACGGTGACGATCTCGATGCCCTGCTTGCGCAGATAGGTGTTGGTGGTCACGTTGCGCTCGTAGCCGATGACCACGCCCGGGGCGACGGCGAGGAAGTTGCTGCCGTCATCCCACTGCTCACGCTCGGCGCCCCGGATGTCCTGCGGCGCGGAGAGCATCCGGACCTTGTCCAGGTCGAGGGCCTCGGCCAGAGCGGAGGCCAGATCCGAGTTGGGGATCACCTCGAAACCGGCCTCATGGACGGTGCTGGGGATGAGCGTCCAGGAGCGCAGGGAGTCGGCGAGGCCCGGATAGATGGTGAAGGCGTCGCGGTCGACCATGGTGAGCACGGTGTCCAGGTGCATATAGGCGCGTGCGGCGGGGAGTTGGACCGCGACCAGCCGGTTCGCCGTGCCGGTGGTGAAGAGCCGGGCGGCCAGGTTCTCCACGGCCTGGGCCGTGGTCCGCTCCCCCATGCCGACCATGACGGCACCGTTTCCGAGGACGTGGACGTCACCACCCTCGAGGGTGCCCACTGCGCCGTCGAGGATCGGCGCCGGCGCGGCGGAGGCGAACCTCGGGTGGAAGCGGTAGATGACCTCGGCGTGCAGGCTCTCGCGCCGCCGGGCCGGCTTCGCCATCGGGTTGACCGACACCTGGTCGTACACCCAGCAGGAGTTGTCGCGGGGGAAGAGGTGGTTGGGCAGCGGCGCGAGAGCGAAGTCCTCGGCGTCCAGCGCGCTCCAGACCAGGCTGTGCGGGGTGGCGAGCGGCAGGTCACTCTTGAGCAGGCCACCGATCAGGTAGCCGGCGAGGGTCTCCGCGTCCAGTTCGGCGCACAGCTCACGCACCGGGTCCACCAGGGAGGGGCCGACGCTCGCGGGTGTGACGACGCGGTCCAGGAGCCAGTCGCGGGCGTCCGGCACGTCCAGTGTCCCGGCCAGCAGGTCGGCGAAGTAGTGCACGCGGGCGCCGTGGTCGCGCAGGACCTGCGCGAAGGCGTCGTGCTCCTCCCGGGCACGCTTGGCCCACAGGATGTCGTCGAAGAGCAGGGCGTCGACGTTGCGCGGGGTCAGCCGGGACAGTTCGAGACCGGGGCGGTGGAGGATCACCTGGCGGAGTCGGCCGACCTCGGAGTCGACGTGGAAGGTGTTCATGGCGGACTTCCTCGGGCCGTACGGACGTGGTCAGTCGTGGTGCCGCGGCGTGTACTGCGGGGCGCCGCCGGTGCGATACCTCCGCCTCCCCCGAGAGCTCCCCTTGGCCGTTATGGGCGTCTCGGGCGCCCGTGCCTGAGGGACCGTGGCCACCGGCTGTGCGGGCACCGTCTCGCCGTACTCACCGCGGTCGCGCTTCAGCCAGACGTAAACCGGCAGGCCGAGCAGCAGCACGAACAGCCCGTAGTAGACGGTCTGGTAGCCGCTGCCCTGGATCGACCAGTACGAGAAGGCCATCGCGAGCGCGGCGACGGTGACGTCCCGGGCCAGCTGCCTCGGCTTCAGGCTTTCCCGGCCGCGTACCAGCAGCCAGTACAGCTGGGCGGCGGCGGAGAACAGGTACGGGATCACGGCGGTGAGCACGCTCAGGAGGACGATCTTGGTGAAGACGTCTTCGAAGCGCGTGTAGCTGACCACGGTGATCAGCGAGGCGAGCAGGGTCGAGGCGACGATGCCGAAGACCGGGACGCCGTTCTCTCCGCGCAGCTTGGCGAAGGTCCCGGGGAAGAGTCCGTCGCGAGCGGCGGCGTACGGCATCTCCGCGCACAGCATGGTCCAGCCGTTGAGGGCGCCGATACCGGAGACTATGGCGGCCACGGCGACCGCGTCGCCCGCCCAGGTGCCGCCGAAGATGTTGTTCGCGGCGTCGGTGAACGGCGCGGTGGAGGCGCCGAGTTCGCCGTGCGAGACGGTACCGAAGACGGCGAGGGTGCCCAGGATGTAGATGACAGCGCAGACGAGCGTGCCGTACACGGTGGCGCGTGGCACGTTCCGGCCCGGCTCGCGCACGCGGCCCGCGACCACGGAAGCGGCCTCCAGCCCGAGATAGCTGAACAGGGCGATGGCCGCGGCGGCGGAGATCGCTCCCAACGCCGACCGGCCACTGGCGTTGAAGGCGCCGAAGTTGTCCGAGTCGATGAACAACAGCCCGATCGTGGCCATGAACACCAGCGGCACGAACTTCAGCACGGTGGTGATCACTTGGAATGCGCCGGTGTTTCGCACACCGGTGAGGTTGATCGCAGCGGGGATCCACAGGCCGATCAGGGCAATGAGCATCGAGATCCCGGTCCTGTGCCCGGTGTTGACGAACACCTCGACATAGCCGACCCAGGCCACCACGATCGCGGCGTTCCCCGCCCACGCGGTGATCCAGTACGACCAGGCGTTGAGGAACCCGGCGAACTCCCCGAAGGCCTCACGGGCGTAGACGTACGGCCCGCCGCTCGCCGGGACCCGCTTCGACAGTGCCCCGAACGTCACGGCCAGCGCGAGCGCGCCGAGCGTGACGGCGACGAACGCCACGAGCGAGATGGGCCCGTACGGGGCGAGGGCCGACGGCAGGGCGAAGACCCCGGTTCCGATGATGCTGCCGATCACGAGCGCGGAGGCCGCGGGAAGGCCAAGTGCCGCCCTCGGGGCGGCTGGTGCGCCGTCGTCGGCGGCTTCGGATCCTTTGAGGGGCGCGGACATGACTGTGCTCCTTGGGTTGATCGCAGAGAGGGAGTCGATCCGCGATTGATCCTTCTGCTCCACGGCGACCAGGGTGAGTGGCCACAAGTCCCCCTCTTGGCCCATTGGTCCCGAGTGCCGGAGGCTCACTCGCCTCAGGAGTCGCGTCGACGTGTGGATTCAGTTGTGCGGGACGACGGCGACCGGGCAGCCGACGTGGTGCAGCACCGCGTGCGTGACGGGACCGATGTGACTGCCCAGACGGCCGTCCCGCGTCCGGCGGCCCACGACGACGAGGGAGGCCCCAGTCGACGCGCGCACGAGTCCGGCGGTGACCCGGCCTTCGGCCACGGTCTCGACGACAGGGAAACCGGGGAACTTCTCGCACCACGGGCGCAGCGTCGCGACGACGGTGCGTTCCTGCGCGGCGAGCAGTTCCGGTCCGGGCACGGGCTCGGACCGGCTGTCCTCGGTGAGTTCGGACGACGCGCTGAAGACGTGGATCACGTGCAGCCTGGCGTCGCGGCGGCGGGCGGACTCGAAGGCGAACTCGATCAGTTCGTCGCAGGGGTGGCGGGTGTCCAGTCCGAGGACCACGTCACGGTAGGGCGTTTCGGGGATCTCCTCGGGTGACACGCCGTCCACGGCCGCCAGGTGTTCACCCGCCGGCGCCTGGCCCGCGCGGACGAGCACCACGGGACGCGGAGACCGGGCGACGACCCGCTGGGAGACCGAGCCGAGCACGAACCCGGCGAAGCCGCCGAGGCCATGGGAGCCGAGCACCATCAGGTCCGCGTCCGCGGCCGCTTCGGCCAGTGTGGCGACCGTGGAGTCGGCCTTCACCAGTTCACCGTCGATCTGCAGCCCGGGGTGCGCGGCGCGGACGCTGCCGACCTCGTCGTCCAGGGTCTGCGTGGCCCACCCGACCTGAGTGGTGCCGAGCGGTACGGAGGCGGCGGGACGCGGGCTCCACTGCCATACGTGCACGAGCCGCAGCGGCACACCGCGACGCCGGGCTTCCCTCGCTGCCCAGTGTGCGGCCGCGAGACTCGCCGCGGTTCCATCGACTCCAGCGACGACGTGTCGATTCATGGTGGGCACCTCCTGCATCCAGCCCTGTCTGCTCTTCCGACGGCCAGCGAACACCGCGCCCGTCTCCGACGCAGTGCGCCGAAGGGCTCTCGTTGATTGCAGACCGGCCCCATCCCAGGGCCCACTGGCCCATGGTTCGAGGTGCGCGGCGCGAACAAGCTGGAAGCGGTGGGTCCCTGGGCACGTATTTGGAGGCACGTCATGACCGGTCCCCTCACAGCCACCATGCTGCAGGCCCTGCCCGCCGAGCACCGGCAGCGGCTCATGCGGCTCCCCCAGGAGGTGTCGTTCCCCCAGGGAACCCGGCTGTTCGAGGAGGGCGGACGCGCAGACCGCTTCTGGATCATCCGTACGGGCACGATCGAGCTGGACATGCGTGTGCCGGGCCGTCAGCCGGCCGTGATCGAGTCCCTGCGGCACAACGAACTCGTCGGCTGGTCCTGGCTGTTCGCCCCGCACTCCTGGCACATGGGGGCGGAGGCCGTGACCCCTGTGCGGGCGTACGAATTCGATGCCGTCGCGGTCCGCTCGATGTGCGCGGACGACCCCGACCTGGGGCGGACGGTCGCGATGTGGGTGGGTGACGTGCTCGCCCACCGGCTGCACTCCGCCCGTACCAGGTTGCTGGACCTGTACGCACCGTATGGCAGCGGCAGTCTCCGGTGACCGGCCCACGCACGAACCGACACCACAGGGAGACATGATGGACAGCGCCCTTCACATCGTGAGCGACGTGATGACACAGACGGTCGTCGCCGTCGGCCGCGACGCGAACTTCAAGGAGATCGTGCGGCTGATGCAGGAGTGGAAGGTCAGCGCCCTGCCCGTCCTTGAGGGCGAGGGCAGGGTCGTCGGCGTCGTCTCCGAGGCCGACCTGCTGCCCAAGGAGGAGTTCCGCGACAGCGACCCCGACCGGTCCACACAACTGCAGCGCCTGTCCGACCTCGCGAAGGCCGGCTCGGTGACTGCCGGGGAGCTGATGACCTCACCGGCCCTCACCGTCCGCGCGAACGCGACCCTCGCACAGGCCGCGCGGACCTTGGCCCGCGCCAAGGTCAAGCGGCTCCCCGTCGTCGACGAGTTGGGCATGCTGCAGGGCATCGTCAGCCGCGCCGACCTGCTCAAGGTGTTCCTGCGGGACGACGAGGACATCGCCGAGCAGGTACGGCGCGAGGTCGTGTCGTACCTTTTCCCCGCCCCGCCGTCCGCCGTACGCGTCGAGGTGCGGGACGGCATCGTGACGCTCAGCGGCCGCATCCGGGAAACGTCCCTGGTACCCGTGGCGGCGCGTTTGGTCCGAGCCGTCGAAGGGGTCGTGGACGTGACCTTCGACCTCTCCGATCCCGGCCTCTCCGTCGCCCCCTCCAGGCCTTCACCGGGACACGAGGAGAGCGCTTCGCCCGCATGAACCCGGGGCGCAAGCGGCCGAGACGGTGCCCCTGTCCTGTGCCGACGGGTCGACCGGCCCCGCGATCAGGCCGACCTCGCGCCCCCACCCCTGCCTCCGCCCGCGACGGCGGAGGCACACGCTCGCCGCCGTCCCCGCATCACCGATCGGGGGCGGCCGAGTGCTGCACGGGGAATGGAGCATCCAGCGGTACGGAACGGAAAGCGGGCTGCCCAGCGGGTTTTGCAGCGCAAGTACAACGTCGTCTGGCGGACGGTGCGGCGAGCTCTGGACGGGCAGTGGCCCGAGCCCCGGCGGAGACCGCGGCAGCGGGCATCCCGGCTGGCCCACACCAAAGCCAGTCGCCAGCTGTCCAGCGGCCCCGGATCTCATGACCATGACGTCCCGGGGCCGCCGTCACCGGCCGGTGCGCCCGGTGAAGGGGTGCGGCCCGACCCGCGCCGGGGAGGCAGGGCAAGGCCGCCGACACGTGCACGTGCCGTGTCACCGGTTCAACGGGCACGGCAAGACCAAGGACACGGGTGCGTCACCACGATGATCGGTCAAGTGGGCTCTTCGGATTACACGCCACTGCCGTGCGCGCCGGCCTCTGGCCGCCGTTCCTCGAGCGATTGCAGGACCTCGGTGGGCACACGCGCACGGCTGCGACCATCTCCACCGTCTCGCTCCAGCTCACCCATATCCAATCGCCCTGCCGCGCACCCACTTTTAGCACCGTGCCCCACTCCGGGTCCGAAGCGATACCCGCCCAGGCCGCCACCGGATGACCCAGGCGAGCCTTCGCCACCTCGCCGTCCGTTCCCACCCGTCGCGCCCCGCGCGTCCTTTCGCGGTGGGGTTCGTTTCCGTGGCGACCGGCCGCACAGTCGTCCGCCCGGCGGCAGCGGACCGCGCCGGGCGGACGATCGAGGTCAGCGCCCCCCCTTCGTGGCATCAGGTCAGGGCGACATCGCCGGTAGGCGGCTGCCGTTCGCGGGCGCGTACCGCCTCGACGGCTTCAACACTGCTCGGGGTCGAGTACGGCCAGTGCGGCGGGGAAGACCCCGTCCTGCTCCCTGAGGATGCGCTCGCGCAGCAGGCCGAGTGTCTTGATGAGGCGCTCCGGCCAGGTGGGGTCGGCCAGGAATGGTCCGTCCGCTTCTGCCAGCACGGCTTCGATGCGGCGGTGCTCGGCCTCCAGCGCGGCGATCTTCTCGGGGAACTCGGCGGCCATCGCGGGAAACAGGCCGCCTTCCTCCACCTGGGTGTGCGGACCGAGCACGGCGGCGATCTCCCGGGCCAGTTCCGCCATGCGCGTGACCCTGCCGTCGCGGTGAGCGTCGCGCACGTGGCTGATGAGGTTGACAACCGTGTCATGCTCGCGGGTCAACTCGTCGGTCGGCGTGAGGGATTGGCATCCGCAGTACTCGCACATGTCAGGCTCCGTTCCCGGTCAGTGCGAGTGGACGGCGGGCGACCGGCGGGTGAGCACGTGCCGAACGCCCGTGCCCGTGAAGGCCAGCGCCAGCGCCGCGACCACGCCCAGCAGGATCAGTCCGATCGCGTAACTGCCGTAGGCGCCGTACAGCGAGCCCATCACCAGGGGCGGTACGAACCCGCCCAGGCCGCCCGCGGCGCCGACGATACCGGTGACCGAGCCGACCTTGTAACGCTGCGCAACCTCAAGCACGACGTCATTCCCGTACCCCGTAGCGGCCGCGGCACGCTGAACCTGGTGCTGGAGAGCCACTGGATGCTCCTCGTCGGCTGGTACGGCGTGATCGCGCTGCTCGTCCTCACTCGCTTCTGGACCTACTGGAGTGGCCTGCTGTGAGGGCCGATCGGATGCGCCTTCCGGGATGCCGGCGCGGCTGCCGCACTCGGTCCGTGCCACGGAGCCCACCATCATGCTGCTGAACATGCTCGCCGCGCCGGAGGCCTCCGCTGCGGCATGACACGGCACCGGCCCCCACACCATCGATGTCATCGGCGGTGGGGGGCCGGTTGCTGGTGCTCAGCCCTCCGCGTGGGCCAGCCAGAGGTCGGGCCCGAAGACCTCGTAGCGGATGTGCCGGGCGGGGACGCCGACGCGCAGCAGCTGCGAGCGCACGGCGCGCATGAAGGGCACCGAGCCGCACAGGTAGACGTCCGCGTTCTCCGCGAGGTTCAGGTCACTGAGGTCCATCTGGCCGGTGCGGGCGCCGGGTTCGTCGGTGGCGTCCTGCTCGTACCAGAACTGGGCCCGGGCGACCGGCAGTTCACCGAGCAGTCGGTGTATGTCGGTGCGCAGGGCATGGTCGACCGGGGAGCGATCGGCGTGCAGCACCTGGACCGGACGGTCGCTGCCGGTGGCCGCGAGGTGCTCCAGCATGCCGACCATCGGGGTGCAGCCGATGCCCGCCGAGACCAGCAGCAGCGGCATGTCGGCGTCGTCGAGGACCACGTCGCCGAACGGTGCTGACAGGGTGAGCTCCTCGCCGGGCCGGACGGTGCGGTGCAGCCGGTTGGACACCTCGCCCTCGGGGGCGTCGGCCACGCTCGCGACCCGCTTGACCGTGATGCGCCGCAGCTTGTCACCGGGCGCGTTCGACAGGCTGTACTGGCGGGTCTGGTGCACGCCGTCGGGCATGCGGACGCGGACGCTGACGTACTGTCCGGCGCGGGCGGGCGGCAGGGGGGCGTCGTCAGCCGGCCGCAGCAGGAAGGACACGGCGTCGGGGGTCTCCTCGCGCCGCTCGACCACGGTCCACTGCCGCCAGGGGTGCCGCGGGTCGACCTGTGCCTCCAGGTACAGGCGGGCCTCCTGGGCGATGAGGGCGCCGGCCATCAACCAGTACACCTCGTCCCAGGCGGCGGCGACCTCGGGGGTGACCGCGTCGCCGAGTACGTCGCCTATGGCGCGGAACAGGTATTTGTGGACGACCGTGTACTGGTCCTCGGTGACCCCGAGCGCGGCGTGCTTGTGGGCGATCCGGGACAGCAGGGCGTCCGGGCGGGCGTCGGGGTCGGAGAGCAGCGCCTGGGCGAAGGCCGCGATGGACCCGGCCAGCGCCTTCCGCTGTTCGCCGCTGGCCTGGTTGCCGCGGTTGAACATGCCGTCCAGGAGCTCGGGGTGCTCGCTGAACATGGTCTGATAGAAGCGCGTCGTGATCTCGTCCAGGGCCCCGCCCACGGCGGGCAGGGTGGCACGGACGACAGCGGCGGACTCGGGCGAAAGCATGGGTCTCCTCAGAAACGCAGACTGAAGTGCAGACGTGCGCGGGCACGCGGCTCACACATCACAACTGCAATCCATTTATCCGCCGATCGGTCCCCTTGTCGGCCTCCTCGGCTCGATCGAGGCCCAACGGCTCTGCAGGTCAGGTCCTTGGGCCCGGCAATGTGGAGCGAATCGGGGCCGGACGGCCCTATCGGCCTGCCCGCCCATCCCGGTTGCGAGCCCGGTCGTGCGCGGGTCCCCGGCGCGGCGGAGGGCAAACACCCCCTGCGCACACGCGGCCGGGCCGCCCGGGGATCTATGCGATGTCGAGGACTTCCCGGACGGGGCGGCGGGGTGTGGCAGGGCCCTGAGGTCCGTAACCGACGCGCAGCACCATCTGGACGTGGCCCCTGCCCGACACCGGATCGCGGGCCAGCAAGCGCAGATCGGGTGTCTCAAGGGGGTGGGACGTCAGGGAAGTGGCGAGGCCGGCGAGGGTGGCTTCGAGCAGGACGCGTTCCAGCGCCTGGCCGGCGACCAGCCAGTCGGCAAGCGCGTCGCCCCGTGTGCTGAGCAGCGCGAGGTGCGGGTGCTGCTCGAACGCGGTGGTGCCGCGGTCGGCCACCGGCCGCCGCCCGGCGAAGTCACGGAGGGGCGCCTTGCCGTCCCGCCGACGCGGCCCGAAAGCGTACTCGGGGACGCCGTCGGTGGCGACGTCCGCCTCCGGCCCGAGCCGGGTCCAGCGGCGCAAGTCCTCCATCCCGCTGGGATCCAGAGCGTCGCGGCTCTCCGCGTCGCGCACCAGTTCCAGCAGGGACTCGATGTGCCAGGCCCCCGGGAAGAGCAGCTCGGCGCCCTCCCGAGCCGCCGCTGCCTGCAGTGCGGCCCGTACGTCCTCCGGGATGTCCTTCTCCTCGAAGGGATAGCGGCTGGTGTGGCGCTGTCCGATCGCAGGGTGCAACCGGGCGAGGTCGTCCCCGTCCGGCTCCAGCGTCGCGGAGGCGCCCAGGCGTACGGCGGCCAGCAGCAGTGGATCCGCGGGCTCGGGGAGCAGCCGTACCTCCGCGGTGATTCCGGCGTGGGCGGCGGCGACGCGCAGATTGAACAGTGCCGCCCCGCACCCGATGTGCAGGGCCCGGTGGCCGGGGTCGGTGCGGTGCATGGCCCGCTCGAGATCGGCGCGCAGCAGCAGCACGCCCTCGTCGGTGACAAAGCGGAAGCTCCACGGCTGGGCGTTGTGCATGGAAGGGGCGGCTGTGGCTTCAGCGACCAGAGTGGTCACCGTTTTCGCGTCCAGCTGTGGCATGGCCGTGCGACCTCCTCACCTGACGAGTGCCTGTATCGGGGCGGCTGCTTCCAGTGTCCCAAGGAAGAGCCTGGCCCGCCTCGCCGAAGCACGCGTGCTCAGGCCCCAGGCGGACGGACGAGAGTGTTGTCACCGGTCCGGCCGACGAGGTAGTCCTCGACGTTGCCCACGGTCGTCTCGGCGATCTGACCGACCGCGTCACGGGTGAAGTACGCCTGGTGGGAGGTGACCAGGACGTTGTTGAAGGTCATGAGCCGGGCGAGTCGTTCGTCGGTCATCGCCTCCAGGGACTTGTCGAGGAAGACCACCCCGGCCTCCTCCTCGTACACGTCCAGACCGACACCACTGAGCCGCCCCGCACGCAACGTCGCCAGCAACTCATCGGTGTCGACCAGGCCGCCGCGGCTGGAGTTGACCAGGATCGCGTCGTCCCTCATCAGTGCCAGTACCTCGGCGTCCACCAGGTGATGGGTCTCGGGCAGGAGTGGCACACGCAGGCTGACCAGGTCGGACTCGGCGAACAGCCGCTCACGCGGGACGTACTCCATTCCGAGGTCCAGGCAGTCGGAGTTCTCGGTGATGTCCCAGCCGAGCAGCCGCATCCCGAAGCCATGGGTGATGCGGGCGAACGCAGCGCCGATCTTGCCGGTTCCGACCACTCCGGCCGTACGGCCGCGGAAGTCGCGGCCCATCAGACCGTCGAGGCGGAAGTCGAACTCGATGGTGCGATGCGCGGCTCGTACGATCCTGCGGTTGACCGCGAGCGCCAGCGCCCACGCGAACTCGGCGACCGAATAGGGCGAGTAGTACGACACCCGGGCCACCGTCAACCCGACTTTCTCGGCAGCGGACAGGTTGATGTTGTTGTAGCCGGTGGACCGCTGAGCGAGCATCCGGGTTCCGCCCTCCGCCACAGCCCTCAGAACCTGCGCGCCCAGGGTGTCATTGACACCGCTGAGCACGACCTCGTGGCCCGCTGCGGTAGCAGCGGCGTCCCGGTCCAGGAACATCCCCAGACAACGCAGCTCATGACGCCTGCGAGACCCGGTCGAACGCTTGCCGCAGCAGGGCCTCCTCGTCCGCGAGGACGCCGTACGCGACGATCTCCATGGGGGCTCCTCCCAAGGGCCAGGCGATCGTCACTCCACCCTAGGGGCCGTGGGTTCGTGAAGCCCACGGCCCGCGCCGATGCCGCAGTCAGCCCAGCGGAAGGCGAGCGGCGACGTACTCGGTGAGGTCGAGGAGGCGGTTGGTGTAGCCCCACTCGTTGTCGTACCAGCCGAAGACCTTCACCAGCTCGCCGTGCGCCTGGGTCAGCGGGGCGTCGAAGACGCAGGAGGCGGGGTCACCGACGACGTCGCGCGAGACGATCGGTGCCTCGGAAACCCGCAGGACGCCCTTCAGTGGCCCATCGGCGGCCTCCCGGAACGCCGCATTGACCTCCTCCGCGGTGACGGCCCGGTCGAGGACCACACTCAGGTCGGTCAGCGAACCGTCCTCCACGGGGACCCGTACGGCGATGCCGTCCAGGGTGCCGGACAGTTCCGGCAGGACGAGGCCGACGGCACGCGCAGCACCAGTGCTGGTGGGGATGATGTTCACGGCGGCGCTGCGGCCGCGGCGCAGATCCTTGTGCGGGCCGTCGAGAACGACCTGGTCGTTGGTGTAGCCGTGGATGGTGGTCATCAGCCCCTTGTCGATACCGAAGGACTCGTCGAGGACCTTCACCATCGGCGCCACGCAGTTGGTGGTGCAGGAGGCGTTGGAGACCACGTGGTCCCTCTCCGGGTCGTACGTGCCCTCGTTGACGCCCATGACCACGGTGGCGTCGACACCCTTGCCTGGCACGGACAGCAGCACCTTGCGCGCGCCGGCCTCCAGGTGCAGGCCGGCCTGTTCGCGGGTGCGGAAGCGGCCGGTGGACTCGATGACAACGTCCACGCCAAGGCTGCCCCAGGTCAGGGCGGCCGGGTCGCGTACGGCGGTGACGGCGATGCGGTGTCCGTCGACGGTCAGTGAGTCGTCGTCGTGTTCGACGGTGCGGTGCAGGCGGCCATACGTCGAGTCGTACGCCAGCAGGTGCGCCAGCGTGGCCGGTGAGGTGATGTCGTTGACCGCCACGACCTCGACCGGTGTGCCGGTGCCACGCTCCGCGCGTTCCAGCACGCAGCGCAGGTAGTTGCGGCCGATGCGGCCGAAGCCGTTGATGCCGACGCGCACGCTCATGTCCGTCGTCCTCCCGATCGATGCCCGGCGGTGTGCCGGGGTGGGTTCCCAGCCTGCGCGCGGACGATCGGGAGGGGCAGGGGCCGGACGGGGGCGGACTGCGGGACCTTCGGCCCCGAGTCGGGCTTCGCCGTTGCCCGGCGTCGGCTGCCGCGTCGCACGTCGCGTCAGCGGCCTTCCTGCCTCAGCCGGTCCCGGGCTTCGGTAGCGATCACGGCAGCCTGGATGCGCCGCTCCACGCCGAGCTTGGCGAGCAGACGGGAAATGTGGTTCTTCACCGTCTTCTCGGCCAGGTACAGGCGCTGACCGATCTGGCGGTTGGTCAGTCCCTCGCCGATCAGGGCCAGGATCTCCCGCTCCCGGTCGGTCAGACCCGGCAGGGCCTCCGGCTCCTCCTCCTTCTGCTGTCCGCCGCGCAGCCTGGCCATCAGCTTGGTGGTGGCACTCGGGTCCAGCAGCGACTGGCCCCGGGCCACCGTGCGCACGGCCGCCACCAGGTCGGAGCCCTGGATCTGCTTCAGTACGTAACCGGATGCGCCCGCCATGATCGAATCCAGCAGCGCCTCCTCGTCGTCGAACGAGGTCAGCATCAGGCAGGCCAGGTCCGGCATGCGCGAACGCAGCTCCCGGCACACCGTGACACCGTCGCCGTCCGGCAGGCGCACGTCTAGGACCGCGACCTGCGGGCGCAGAGCGGGGACGCGGACAAGGGCCTGCTCCGCCGTGGCGGCCTCGCCGACCACGGTGATGTCCGGTTCGTCGTTCAGCAGGTCGTGCACCCCGCGCCGTACCACTTCGTGGTCGTCCATCAGGAAGACCCGGATCGGGTTGTCGGGGCCGGGCTGCTCGCCGTCCGCCATCGAATGCTCCTGTTCTGCGTATGCCGCGTTCCACGCCGGTGTCCACGTGGACGCGGTGGGCCGTCTCGTTGGAGATCCTTCCCGGTTCGGGGCCGCTATGCCCAGGGCCGGTCGGCCCCTGTTTCCCCGAGTAGGCGCGCCGCCGGTCGACGCCGTCGAGGAACAGGGGCGTCGGCCGGCAGCGGGTGACGGGGCCCCACGGTCCCGGTTCCGGGGCCGAGTGGCCCTGGGACCAGGGCGGGGGCTCGCCTCAGGCTGGAGCCGCGGAACGATCACAAGGAGTGGAACAGATGACCGTCAGGGACACCGGCACCCAGCAGACCCCCACCACCGTACGGGTCCGAGGCACGGGCGACGTGGACGAGCAGGCGCTCGTCTACGTCCGCACCAAGGTCGACGCGGTCCTCGGCCGGCCGGGCCTGCCGCCCGTCAGCGGCGAGGTGCGGATCGCGAAGGCCGCGGCGCACCACGCCGGGCACCCGTGGACGGCAGGGGCCGAGATCCGTGTGGGCCGCGACCTCGTGGTCGTCCACGCGGAGGAGGCCACCGCCCACGAGCTCGCGGACCGGCTGCACGACCGGCTGCGCGGCCAGGTGGAGCAGGTCGTGCACCGCGGGGACGCGGCCCGCAAGTCGGCCACGCCGCCGCCCTGGCGCGGCGGCCCGGCGGACGGACGGCAGGAGTAGGGACCCCGAGCCGGGTGCGGGAGGGGGAGCCCCCTCCCGCACCCGGCCCGTCCAGCGGCCCTGAGAGAGAAGGAGGGCGGCGTGAAGACCCACACCGTCGGAGAGGTGATGACCCGTGAGGTCGTCCAGGCACATCGGCAGACGACGTTCAAGGACCTCGTACGGCTGCTGAACCGGCACCGGATCGGCGGACTGCCCGTCGTTGACGCGGACGACAAGGTGGTCGGGGTGATCTCTGCGACCGACCTCGTCCGCGGGCAGGCGGACCGCGCCGACCGGCGGATCCGCCTGCCGGGCCTGCGTCGTCCGGTGCGCGTCCCGGCGGGCGGGGCCCCGGGGCTCGTCGCGGCCGAGCTGATGTCCTCACCTGCGGTCACGGTGCATCCGGAGCAACTGGTCCCGGAGGCGGCACGGATGATGGAGCGTCATCACATTGAGCGGCTTCCCGTGGTGGACGAGGAGGACCGCCTCATCGGCATCGCCACCCGCCGCGACCTTCTGCGTGTCTTCCTGCGCACGGACGAGGAGATCCGCCGGCAGGTGATCGACGAGGTCCTGGTCGGCGCCCTCGGCCTGTCCTCCGACGCGGTCACCGTGTTCGTCCGGGACGGCGTGGTCACACTGAAGGGACGTCTGGAACGCCGGAGCGACATCCCCCTGGCGATCCGATCGGCCTGGCGGGTCGAGGGGGCCGTCGGAGTGGTCAACGGCCTGACGTACAGCGTCGACGACTGCCACCCGGCCGAGTCGCGCCCCATTGACGAATCCGTTTAGGGACCGCCCGCGTGAGGTCCCGTTGCCCGAGGGGGGCCGTCCGGCCCTCCCCGACCGGGCCGGACGGGCAGAGGAAAGGACCAACGGCGTCTGCGGCCGGGCCGCACCGCGGACGAGAGTGGAATCGGAGCGGCACCGGCATCCCTCACGGTGCCGCTCCCGTACCGCCCCGCCGGATCACCTCCGGCGGTACCGACGTACCGGAGGCGCACTCCCATGACCCGACAGGAAGCCGGGACCACGATCACGACTCCTCTCACCGAGGCTCCGTCCGACACCACCATCGCGGTGGACCGGCTGGTGACGGCCGGGTTGAAGGCACTCGCCGACTACGAGGAGCTCGACCAGGAGCAGGTCGACCACATTGTCAAGAAGGCCTCGGTCGCCGCTCTGGACCAGCACACCGCGCTGGCACGGCTCGCGGTGGAGGAGACCGGACGCGGCCTGTTCGAGGACAAGGCGGCCAAGAACATGTTCGCGTGTGAGCACGTCACGCACAGCATGGGCCACATGAAGACCGTCGGCGTGATCGCCCGTGACGACGTCGAGGACCTGGTGGAGATCGCCGAACCGGTCGGCGTGATAGCCGCGGTCACCCCGGTCACCAATCCGACCTCCACCACGATCTTCAAGGCGCTGATGGCGCTGAAGACCCGCAACCCGGTCGTCTTCGCCTTCCACCCTTCCGCCCAGCGGTGCAGCGCCGAAGCGGCCCGCGTCGTGCGCGACGCCGCCGTCGCCGCCGGTGCGCCCGAGCACTGCATCCAGTGGATCGAGACCCCGTCCATCGAGGCCACGCGCACCCTGATGCACCACCCCGGCATCTCCCTCATCCTCGCCACCGGCGGCAATGCCATGGTCAAGGCCGCTTACTCGGCCGGAAAGCCCGCCCTCGGCGTGGGCGCCGGCAACGTCCCCGCCTACGTGCACAAGAGCGCGAAGCTGCGCCGGGCCGTCAACGACCTGGTGCTGTCGAAGTCGTTCGACAACGGGATGATCTGCGCCTCCGAGCAGGCCGTCATCCTCGACGACGAGATCTACGACGCCGCCCTTGCGGAGTTCCGCACCCTGCACGCCCACCTGGCGACCGCCGAGGAAAAGGCGAAGCTGGAGGCCTTCCTCTTCCCGACCGTCAGGACGGCCGGCAGCGGCTGCGAGCCCAAGGTCAACTCCGGGGCCGTGGGGCAGAGCCCCGCCTGGATCGCGGAACAGGCCGGGTTCACCGTGCCTGCCGACACCTCGCTCATCCTGGTCGAGGCCGAGCGGGTCGGCCGGGACGAGCCGCTGACCCGCGAGAAGCTCTGCCCCGTGCTCGCCGTGCTGCGCGCCGGTTCCGAACAGCAGGGCTTCGACCTCGCCGCCGACATGGTCGCCTTCCACGGACAGGGCCACAGCGCCGTCATCCACACCGACGACCCCGCGCTCGCCGAGGCGTACGGCCGCCGCATCAAGACGGTACGGGTCATCGTCAACTCGCCATCCTCGCAGGGTGCCATCGGCGGCATCTACAACGGCCTGCTGCCGTCGCTGACACTCGGCTGCGGCTCCTGGGGCAGCACCTCGGTCTCCAACAACGTCTCCGCCGCCCAGCTGCTCAACATCAAGCGGGTCTCCACCCGCCGCAACAACCTCCAGTGGTTCAAGGTCCCGCCGAAGATCTACTTCGAGCCGCAGGCCCTGCGCTACCTGCAGTCCATGCCCGACATCCACCGCGTCACGATCGTCACCGACGCCACCATGACCCGCCTCGGCTTCGTCGACCGCGTCACCCGCATCCTGCAACGGCGCCGCGAACCGGTCACCGTGCAGATCATCGACAACGTCGAACCCGAACCCAGCATCGACTCCGTCCGCCGCGGCGCCCGCCTCATGGGCGACTTCCGCCCCGACACGATCATCGCGCTCGGCGGCGGGTCACCCATGGACGCGGCCAAGGTGATGTGGCTGCTGTACGAGCAGCAGGCCGACGGCAAGGACGTCGACTTCGCCGACATGCGGCACAAGTTCTCCGACATCCGCAAGCGCGCCTTCCGCTTCCCCGTCCTGGGCAAGCTCGCCCGCCTGGTGTGCGTGCCCACCACGTCCGGAACCGGCGCCGAGGTCACCCCCTTCGCCGTCATCTCCGACCCGGCCACCGGCAAGAAGTACCCGCTCGCCGACTACGCGCTCACCCCCAGCGTGGCCATCGTCGACCCGCTGCTCACCATCGAACTGCCCCCCGCGCTCGCCGCCGACAGCGGCTTCGACGCCCTCACCCACGCCATCGAGGCGTACGTGTCCGTCTACGCCAACGACTTCACCGACGGCCTCGCGCTCCACGCGATCCGCCTGATCTTCGACAACATCGCGGCCTCCGTGAACGACGGCGCGGCAAATCCTCAGGCCCGGGAGAAGATGCACAACGCCGGCACCATCGCGGGCATGGCCTTCGGCAACGCCTTCCTCGGCATCGTCCACGCCATGTCCCATACCCTCGGCGCCACGTTCCACATCGCACACGGCCGCACCAACGCGGTCCTGCTGCCGCACGTCATCCGCTACAACGGCACCGTTCCCACGAAGCTCACCGGCTGGCCCAAGTACGAGCACTACCGCGCCCCCGAACGCTTCCAGGACATCGCCCGCACCCTCGGCCTGCCCGCCGCCACGCCTCAGGAGGGCGTGGAGTCGCTGGCCTCGGCCGTGGAACGCCTGCGCGACAGCGTGGGCATCGAGCCGTCGTTCCGCGCCCTCGCCGTCGACGAGCGTGCGTTCCTCGACGCCCTGCCCCAGCAGGCCCTGAACGCCTACGAGGACCAGTGCGCACCCGCCAATCCCCGGATGCCGATGCTCGACGACATGCAGGAACTCATGCGCACGGCCTACTACGGCAAGAGGGACGCTCCCAGCGCATAGGCCGAGCGGGCCGCGGTAGGGCCGTTCGGCCCTACCGCGCCCTTCACTGCCCGCATTCAAATGGTCTGATCCACCCCCGCCCGTGACCCGCCGGCCACCGGGCTCCACCCCGAGAACTCGTCGGATCTCATGCCACCGATCTTGGAAAGGACACGCAGATGCGGTACCGGCCCCGCGGCCGCCGACACCGCGGCGACCAGCGGCGTCACGGCAACGGCACTCCTACCGAAGCACCCGCGCAGTGAGCGACGAAACCCTACGGACACCCACCATGACCACCAACAACGCCCTGCCCTCCACCACCGGTCCACGGCACAGCGTGGAACTCGACAGCGCCGAGGCCCTGCGACTCCTGGGCAGCGTCTCCCTGGGCAGGATCGTCTTCACCCAGCGCGCGCTCCCCACGATCCGGCCGGTCAACCACATCCTCGACGACGGCGACATCATCATCCGCACCCACGAAGGCTCGGCGATCACCTCGCACACCCGCCATGCGAACGGCTCAGGCGTCGTCGTCGCCTACGAGGCCGACGCCATCGACCCGGACACCCACGTCGGCTGGAGCGTGGTCGTCACCGGCTACGCCCGCCTGATCACCGACCCCCACGAACTGACCCGCTACCAGGCACTGCTTCATCCCTGGGTGAAACAGACCATGGACTACGCGGTCCGCATCCACCCCGACCTGGTCACGGGAATCCGGCTCAGCGCCGCGGACGAGACCATCAGCGCCTGACCCCGACGGATCAGCGATCCAGTGCAGGGCTCCGCGGACTCCTGCAGGGCGTAATAAAGGGTCCATGCAAGCGGGACGTCCGAACACGTCCCCGCCCCCGCGCCGGACCAGCGTGATCGGTGGGCTGTCGGCGTCCGCGTACCCGGAAACCGGACCACCCCCTCCCAGATGTAACGCATGGCCGTGACACGTCGGCCGCCTGCGGCAGGGCGGAAAAGCCTCTGCTCCACAGACATCCGGGCGCCTTTCCAATCCCACCCGTGGACGACAATCGTCCCTGCCCTCTCGCGCCGCTCGGCCCTTCGTTGCCGGCCACAGTCACCCATGTCACCCGCTGCTTGCCTCGCCTTTCGTCAGGGACGCGACATGGTCGGGCACGTACTGGACAGCAGAACCAACGTGTAATGGACTCCAGGTCCATCGGCGAGAGCTTCCACCGGCGCGTGGGGTCCTTGAGCCGGGTCCGGAAGCGCTGCTCCTGCACGACGTCGCTCACCGAGGCGCTGGTGCAGGAACCTCGCATACTCCTCCTTGGTGCAAAAGCCCCCGACGTGCTCAACGCCGGCGCGGTTGTACCGGCTGCGGTCGAGCGGGACGATCTCGCCTGCCGCCGGCAGGTGCTCGACGTACCGCTGGAAGTATCACTGGGTGCGTTCGCGTTCGGTCGGCTTGGGCAGCGTCACGATCCGCGCCATTCGAGGGTTGAGGTGGTCGGTGACCCGCTTGACGGTGCCGCCCTTGCCCGCCGTGTCGCGGCCCTCGAAGACGACGAGCGATCCGCTGTCACCTCTTCGCCCCGACGTGCGTGTCAGTCTCACGGTTCGGATCAGGCGTGGGGGACCACCGCGACGGGCGAGACGGCGTCGTGGAGCACCGCGTGGGTGACCGGACCGATGTGCGGGCCGAGTGATGCACGGCGGTTCTTGCGGCCGACGACGACCAGCGAGGCGTTCCGGGAGGCGTCGGCCAGATGCGAGTGCGCCTGGCCGACCACGGCCTCGTCGGTCACCTCTACATCTGGGTACTTCTCCCGCCATGGGCGCAGTGTGTCGGTCAGCCTCTGCTGTGCCTCGGTGACCGGTCCGCTCTCCACCAATTCGTTCCAAGGGTTCTTTGAAGGAGCCGGGCTCCAGCCGTGGACGACGCGCAGGACGGCGGCACGATGGGATGCGGCGTCGAAGGCGAAACCGATGACGGCGTCATGAGGGTCGTGCAGGTCCAGGCCGAGCACCACGTCGCCGTGCGGCACCGTCCGAGCTGTGGCCCCGGCTGCACTCGGCAGGTTCTCCGCAACGCCACCGGAATCAGCGCGCACCAGGACAACCGGGGACTCTGCCCTGGCCACCGCGGCCGACGCCACGGAGCCGAGCAGGAACCCGGCCGCCCGGCCCAGGCCCCGGGACCCGAGCACCAGCAGCTCGGCCTCCAGGGCGGCGTCCGGCAGAGCCCTCGCCGGCTGCCCGTCGATCTGGTGAGCGGTGATCTCCAGGCCCGGATGACGGTACGCGAGGGTTGCCGTGACCTCGCGCAGCAAGCGCGCGGAGAGGTCGGCATCCGGCGGTGGCACGGCCTCGCCCGCGAACGGTACATAGGCGTGGGGCTGCTGTTCTCCGGCGTGCACGACACGTAGTGCGGCCGCACGGAGCACGGCTTCACGGGCGGCCCAATCAGCCGCAGCAAGGCTCTCGGGCGAGCCGTCCAGGCCAACGACGACGGTTCGGGACATGAGGGAGGCCTCCTTCGGGATGTGATCTCACTCTTGCCGCCCCTGACCCCGGGCGAGAGGGCCGACCCGTCCCTGCGTTCTGCCGATGGGCCCCTGCCGGTGGTGGCACACGCGATCGGGGCACCGCCGCGGATTGAGCGGCGGTGCCCCGATCGAGCTGTGGGTTCACAGCAGCCAGCGGTTGCGGCTGACAATCGGCAGCCGTGCCCACGCCTTGCCGAGCCCCCAGGTGGCGCCGGCGCCCGCCGCCGCAAGGATGATCAGGACGACGGCGTAGATCACGTGGTACTCCACGATCGGGTTCGTGGACATGCTCGGCGACCCGTCGGACAGGTGCTGGGCCGGCGGCCACTCGGCGATCCACATCAGCGCCATCATCACCGTGCCCGCCACGGCGGCGAGCCGCAGCGCGATACCCGCGGTGAGCGCGAGGCCGATGCCGAGCAGGCCGAGCATGAACAGCCAGTCCGCCCAGGCAGCCCCGGCCCAGTCGTGGAAGGTCGACTCCATCGGCCCGGCAGCAACGCCGCCGAGGAAGCCCTTGGTGGGCGATCCGCCATCGATCCAGCCCTTGCCGGACTGCGTGGCGTAACCGAAGCCGAAAGTCTTGTCCAGGAACGCCCACAGGAAGACGAACCCGGTCAGCAGCCGCAGCCCGGCAAGGACGTACGTACCGGTGGTGGTCGCCGCCGCGGTCGTCGTGCCGGCGTGCGCGGGAGCCGTCCCGGTCCCGCGCAGCGACGGGAAGCGGAACCTGACGGGGCGATGCGAGTGGTCGTGGACTGCCATGATGTTCATCCCCTCCGAGGGAGCGACGCGCGATGTGTTGACGTCTCTCGTTGCACCTTCAATCTCCCGCTTACCGCGGGGATAACGGAGGGGCTGCAGGGCCCGGACGACGGTCCGAACGTCCCTCTCCTCCCGGGACCTGCGGTGCGGGGCACTCGCCCACGCGCCCGTCCCGGACATCAAGGCGGCCGCCTCCCGTCCATCAGAGCGCTGTCCCTGCAGCAAGAGGCGACCGCCGGTCAGGGAAGCCGTCGCTGCGGCGGCGGTTTCCCTTCAGTCTGGGCGGCCTGCAGGTCGGCGAGCAGTTCGGCCTGCCCGGCCAGTACTCCGGACAGGATGGTCCGTGCCACCTTCAGCAACTCGGCCACCTGCGGGCTGGTCAGCGAGTAGTACACGGTCGAACCCTCTTTCCGGCTGACCACGAGGTTGGCCTGGCGTAGCACGGCCAGTTGCTGGGAGAGATGGGCGGGTTCGATGCCCACCTCGGGCAGCATCTCCGCGACCGCGTGCTCACGTCCACCGCTCGTCAGCACTGCGGCGAGGTGGTGGGCGGCCTCGATGATCGCCGCTTGTCCCTCGTCCGACCAGCTGCGCAATTCCGTGAGATCCGCGACGACGGGTCCGGAATCCCGGGCGAGGACCCCGCCCATGGGATCACCGAAGCGGCGGACCACCTCCGGGCCGAGGTGGTCGGACGGAGAGGATGCCCAGGTTCTCCTCGACGCCGTACCGCCACTCGATGGTCATGGTGGGGAACTTCCTTCTTGAGGGTGGCTGTCCGCCGCGACATCGTTGGCGTCCCAGTTGGCCATGGGTTTCACAGGGGCAGATTGATCCATACGGGCTTGCCGTCGGCGTCACCGTGGACGGCAGCGGTGCCGCCGTGTTGCCGAGTGAGCTCCATGACCGTGCCAAGGCCACCGGTGCTGGTGTCCGCTCGTGGCAGCGGGGGCTGGTAGGGGTGGCGGTCGTGGACGGCGAGGGCCAGGCGGCTCCCGCTTGCCGCACCACGCCAGGGTCACAGGGCCCGGAGCCCGTGCTCCCGGAACTGCTCACGCACGCGCTCGGTCAGCTCCGGGGCGGGCGTGGCAGTGTCGCGCAGGGGGAAAGGCAGCCCGAGGGCGTCGTACTTGTGGGCACCGAGTTTGTGGAAGGGCAGGACGTCGACCCGGTCGACGTTGCTCAGCCCGGCCAGGAACGCGCCCAGGCCGTCGATGGCTTCCGGGTCGTCGGTCCAGCCGGGGACCAGGACGTAGCGAACGTGCACCGGGACGCCCAGCCGGTCCAGCCGGGTGGCGAAGCTCAGGGTGGGGGCGAGTGAGCCGCCGGTGAGCTTTCGATAGGTGGCAACGTCGAAGGACTTGATGTCGAGCAGGACCAGATCGGTGTCAGCGAGCAGTTCGTCGGTCGCGCGGGCGCCCAGGAAGCCGGAGGTGTCCAGAGCGGTGTGCAGGCCGGCCTCCTTGCAGCGGCGCAGCACCGCGCCCGTGAAGGCCGGCTGGAGCAGGGGCTCGCCTCCCGTGAGGGTCACTCCCCCACCCGCCGTGGTGATGAAGGACCGGTACTTGTCGAGCTCGGTCATCACCTCGTCGACGGTGGCCTGGCGCCCGTCGCGCATGTGCCAGGTGTCGGGGTTGGCGCAGTACAGGCAACGCAGCGGGCAGCCGCTGACGAACAGCACGAACCGCGTGCCTGGGCCGTCGACGCCGGTGGACAGGTCCCAGGAGTGGATCCGGCCCGAAACCTGTCCGGCGGCGAGCTGCGTCGCGGTGTTCACAGTGCCCCATGGAAGGTGCGGCTGATCACGTCGAGCTGCTGCTCGCGGGTCAGACGGACGAAGTTGACCGCGTAACCGGAGACCCGGATCGTCAACTCCGGGTACTTCTCCGGGTGCTCCATGGCGTCCTCGAGTGTCGCCCGGTTCAGCACGTTGACGTTCATGTGGAAGCCGCCGGAGGCCATATAGGCGTCGAGGATGCCGGCCAGGTTCGCGGCACGCTCGGCCGGGTCGTGGCCGAGCCCCTCAGGCGTGACGGTCGATGTGAGGGAAATGCCGTCGCGGGCGCCCTCGTACGGGAGCTTCGCCACCGACAGCGCGGAGGCGACCATGCCGTGCCGGTCGCGGCCGTTCATCGGGTTCGCGCCGGGCGCGAACGGGGCACCCGCGCGCCGGCCGTCCGGGGTGTTACCGGTGTGCTTGCCGTACACCACGTTCGAGGTGATGGTCAGCACCGACTGCGTGTGCTCGGCGCCCCGGTACGTGGGGTGCTTGCGTACCTTCGCCATGAACGACTCCACCAGCTCGACGGCGAGGCCGTCGGCGCGGTCGTCGTTGTTGCCGTACGCGGGAAACTCGCCCTCAGTGCGGAAGTCGACGGCGAGGCCCGTGGCGTCCCTGAAGACCTTCACACGCGCGTGCTTGACCGCGGACAGACTGTCCACGGCGACCGACAGACCAGCGATGCCGCACGCCATGAAACGGTGCACGGGGTAGTCGTGCAGCGCCATCTCGATACGTTCGTAGGCGTACTTGTCGTGCATGTAGTGGATGACGTTGAGCGCGTCGACGTACGTCTCCGCCAGCCAGTCCAGCACCCGGTCGTACGCCGCCGACAGCTCGGCATAATCCAGGTACTCGCCCTTCAGCGGGGGCATCTCTGGCGCGATCTGCTCGCCGGTCATCTCGTCCCGGCCGCCGTTGACCGCGTACAGCAGCGCCTTTGCCAGGTTCACTCGGGCCCCGAAGAACTGCATCTGCTTGCCCACCGCCATCGCGGACACACAGCAGGCGATCGCCGTGTCGTCACCGGTGCGCGGCCGCATCAGCTCGTCGGACTCGTACTGGATGGAGCTGGTGTCGATCGAGACCTGCGCGCAGAACCGCTTGAAGCCCTCGGGCAGCCGCGGCGACCACAGGACGGTGAGGTTCGGCTCCGGGGCGGGGCCGAGGTTGTACAGGGTCTGCAGGAAGCGGAAGGACGTCCGTGTGACCAGCGGGCGGTCGTCGGCGCCGATGCCGCCGATGGACTCCGTCACCCAGGTCGGGTCGCCGGAGAACAGGGCGTCGTACTCGGGGGTGCGAAGGAACCGTACGATCCGCAGCTTGATCACGAAGTCGTCGATCAGCTCCTGTGCGCGGGTCTCGTCGATACGGCCCTCGTCCAGGTCCCGCTGGAGGTAGACGTCCAGGAAGGTGGAGGTACGCCCCAGCGACATCGCGGCGCCGTTCTGCTCCTTCACCGCGGCCAGGAAGCCCAGGTAGAGCCACTGTACCGCCTCATGTGCGGTGGCGGCGGGGCGAGTGACATCACAGCCGTAGGAGGCGGCCATCTCGGCCAGCTCCCCCAGCGCGCGAATCTGCTCGGCCAGCTCCTCACGGTCCCGGATGACGTCCGAGCTGGAGGGCTGCGCGTCCAGCAGCGCCCGCTCGGCCCGCTTGGCCTCGATCAGCCGCTCCGTACCGTACAGCGCGACACGCCGGTAGTCACCGATGATCCGTCCGCGGCCGTACGCGTCCGGCAGCCCGGTGATGATCCCGGCCTTGCGGGCGGCGCGCATTTCGGGGGTGTAGGCGTCGAAGACGCCGTCGTTGTGGGTCTTGCGGTAGGTTCCGAAGACCTCCGCCACGAACGGATCGGCCTTGTAGCCGTACGCCGCCAGCCCGTTCTCAACCATCCTCAGGCCGCCGTTCGGCATGATCGCCCGCTTGAGCGGGGCATCGGTCTGCAGGCCGACGACCAGCTCACGGTCGCGGTCGATGTAGCCAGGCGCGTGCGAGGTGATCGTGGACGGGGTGGCCGCGTCGACATCGAGGATGCCCCTCTCCCGCTCCACGGGGAACAGGACGCTGACCTTGTCCCAGACCGCGCGCGTGCGCCCGGTCGGGCCGGCCAGGAACTCCGAGCCGCCTTCATACGGCGTGTAGTTGGCCTGGATAAAGTCCCGTACGTCGACGCACTCCTGCCACCGTGTTCCGGCGAATCCGCGCCACGCCTCCACGGATGCGTCCGCGCCGGTCTCGGCTGCTTCTGCGTGGGATGCCACCGTCATCACTGCCTCCGCTTCATTCGCGCACCGTCCGTGGGATCTCCGCGTTCGGCTCCACCGTCGATGCTCGTCGCCCACCGTGGTCGGGGGCAGGGCCGCCAGGAACCCGTCACCGCGACCGTCCGGCCCCTTTGCCATGGGGCCTTTCGGCCCTCTGCGCAGGGCCCCGGTCAGGCGGAGAGCCGCACCCCGTACAGCGTGCGACCGCCGACCAGCTCCCGCCCGGTCACCAGCTCGGGCTCGACACGAACGAAGACCTCCACGGGCGAAGGGGCCGGCGGACGGCCGCCCCGAAGGGAACAACCCTGTTCAGGTGCTCGTGCTCGGCCGGGTCGTTCACCACTGCCGCCCGCCCGGTCACGACGACACTCCAGCCGGCCCGGGCGACCGCGTCGACCTCGTCCGCCTCGAAGGCGACCACCGAACCGTCGACCGCACGGGCCAGTTCCGAAGCCGCACAGGTGCGCAGCAGCACCGCACCGTCGTCGTCCAGACAGAAGTTGACCGGCAGGACTGCGGGCAGTGCCTGCCGGGTGTACACGATGCGGCCGACCGACACCTTCGCCAGCAGACCCAGACATTCCTGCCGACCGAGTTCACGGAAACCGTCGTTGGAATACATAGCCAGTCCGTCTCTCACGCAGGGCAACGCTCGCACTCCATCGTCCGTAGCCTCGGCATCGGAGATGAGAGGCCATGAGTCCCCGTGTATCTGAGAGCGGCCCCCGCTGAGGTGCCGATACGCCCCGTCGGCAGCCATCGGGGAGAGCTCGGCCCGGCCAGGAGCCGGATGAGCGCTGTCCCTCAGGTTTGTTCTGCCCATGTGTGAAAGGCACACCGGATCCGCCCCCTGCCCAGACAGACCAAGAGAGGTGATCGGTGTTGCTTCAACCAGTCGAACCCTGTCACCCGGCCGGACGAGACCGTCCGGCCGGGGTGACGGGGACACCATGCGGGCGGATGCGAAGCGAACCGCTGAACTGACCCGCTGGACCCGCGCGGCAGGCGGCAGCCCTGACGGTGTGCCCCTGGAGACGTGCACCTCCCACCCGGACTGCACCACACTCGCGAGCCGGGACTTCCTCGGCATCACCCGGATCCGGCCCACCGCGCCGCGGATATGGCGGGCACGCACCGGCCTGATCGCCCTGATCACCACCCAGCACGACGCACGGGAGACGCCCTCCACCGAACTTGATTGGGTGATGTCGGGGATGCTGGCCTGACGCCGGCCTGTCGGCTGCGGTAGCTGTGGGGCTGTGAGGTACGCGCAGGGCGGCGGGCTGACCGACGCCGAGTGGGCCGCGCGGGAGCAGATCCGGCTGCAGGCCGTGTAACGCTTCGAGGGCGGGGAGAAGAACCGGGAGATCGCTGCCGCGCTGCGGGTGAGCGAGCGGTCGGTGGAGCGGTGGCGCCGGGCTTGGCGCGAGCGAGGCGAGCCGCCCAGGAGAGGCGAGTCCGCCCACTGCGGACGGTACGTCCCCGGCCTGCGCACGAGCTCCCTGCTGCTCCAGGACCGACCGGGGCCGTTTTCGGGGCCGACCGTCCCCTTCACTACCCGACCGGCCGCCCATGTCCCACTCGGTCAGTCATGCCGGAACCACCACGGTCGGCGCCGCCGTGTGATGCGGCACGACACACGCGACGGGCCCGATGCCGTCACCGAACGGGACCCGTCGGATCCGGCAACGGACGACGGCCAGCGACGCGCTGGTCACACCTTCCGCCAATTGGCCGCCGGTTTCATTTATCGGCTGGGACGTTTGCCCAACAGGCCCGTGACGGCAGGGCCATGGAACTCGCCGAGCAGGACGGCCACGACACCACAGAGGGGAGCGCGCCGAGCACGTCTGGCCCGTACGGGCCACGCCGAGGGACCACCGGCCCCTCCCCTCCACCGCCGGGGAACTCCCACCATCGGTGAAAGGCACGATCCGCGCGGCCTCTGCGCGACCCGGGACGGGCAAGGAGGGCCCCCATGCGATCCACCACTCTTGACGCCTCGATGCTGGAAGCCTGCCTCACGGCCGCGATCGCCGCGCCCTCGATCTTCAACACCCAGCCATGGCGCTTCCGCCTAGTTCCCGAGACCGTCACACTCCAGGTCCGCGCGGCTCCGGAGCGGGGGCTGCGGCACGTGGATCCCACGGGCCGTGCCCTGCACCTGTCGGTGGGCGCGTCCGTGTTCAACCTCCGTGTCGCGGTGGCCCACTTTGGCTGGCACGCGGTCACCCGCCTGCTGCCCTCACCGGACGATCCCGAGCTCCTCGCCACCGTCCGTCTGACGGGCCCCGCTTCCAGGCCGGCCACGGGGCATCGCGGGGACCTGTACGAGGTGATCGGCCGCAGGCGCAGCAGCCGGTTCCCGTTCTCCGACAGGCCCCTGCCGCCCCAGCTGTGCGCGGAACTCGCCGAGGCCGCCCGCACCGAGGGTGCCCTGCTCGCCTTCCCCGCAGCCGCCGAGGCCGATCGTCTGCTCCGGGTGACCGCCGAGGCCGAGCACCGCAACCGTACGGATCACGACCGAGGAGCCGAGAGCCGCCGCTGGATCCACCGCGACCGGGACGCGCTCACCGACGTGGGACTCCCGCGGACCGCCCTCGGCCCGCAGGACGCCCACGAGCACCTGCCCATGCGCGACTTCACCGCGCAACGCCACACCGAGCGGCTTGCCGCCCGGCCGTTCGAGACGAACCCGGTCATAGCGCTGCTGACCACCGAACACGACCGCCGGGCCGACTGGCTGCGGGCTGGGCAGGCCCTACAGCACCTGCTGCTGGTCGCGACGGTCCACGGCGTACGGACCTCCCTGCTGCACCAGCCCATGGAGTGGCCGGACCTGCGCCGTTCCCTGAACTCGACACCCGACCTCATTGGGCACCCCCAGATGCTGATCCGCCTGGGATACGGCCCGGAAGGCCCGGCCACCCCACGCCGCACCGCGCGGCTCGATACCCGACCGACCGGCCTGCACGGCGACTGAGGGACGCGCGTGGCCGCGCCCCGCGACGGACCGGCCTGCACGTTTCGTGACTCCGGTCGGCCAAGAAGTTCCCGACCGCACTACACCTGCGAAAAGCGATCCCCGGACGTCGGTGAGCGACGGCGGGATGGGTGGGCCCGGGGTGTTCTAGGGTGTGCGGTGTGGCCGACTTGCCGTCGCTGGTGCCCGCGCGGCGGCGCCCGAAGGGGCGGGGTGAGGTGCCGGTGAACGAGGACAGGGAACTACAGCGCCACCGCCCGCGGGAGACAGCCGGGCCGGCTTGGCATGCGGTCCCGGACGGCGTCACCGAGCAGGTTCAGCAGCTGGCCCAGGCGCAGGAGCATATGCAGGCACTGCTGGACGCCGTCATGGCCATCAGGCGGAAGCTGGAGCTGCCGGTGGTCCTGCGGCAGATCGTGCGCGCCGCCGCGATGGACCTGGTGGATGCCCGTTACGGCGCCCTGGGGGTGCTGAACGAGGAGGGCACTCGCGTCGAGGAGTTCATCCCGGCCTGACCGACCGGGAGCGTCAGGCTCTGGCCGGTGTGGAGTTCCCGCAGGGCCGCGGCGTGCTCGGGCGCCTGATCGCGCACCCGGAGCCGCTGGGTGTGGACGATCTGCCGCGCCACCCGGACGCCGTCGGCTTCCCGAAGGGGCATCCGCCGATGCGGCCCCTGCTCGGCGTGGCGATCAGCGTGCGTGGGCAGGTCTACGGCAACCTCTACCTGGCCGAGCGGCAGGACGGCAAACCCTTCAACGACCAGGACGAGTCAGTGGTGCTGGCGCTGGCCGGGGCCGCCGGCATCCCCATCGAGAACGCCCGCCTGTATCAGCAGGTGCGCTCCGGTGCCGAACACTTCCAGCGCCTGCTGCTCCCCCGCCTACCCGACTTCGTCCCGTTCGACGCGGCAGCGGTCTACAAACCAGCCACTACCTCCGGCCACCACTTGGGGGAAAGCAAAAGGCACACATGGGCCCTGATGAAGGCCGCCGGGGACTTTGCACCTCACGCACCGGCGCCGGTCTCGTCACACACCAGTACGGTCGCGGCAGCCTCTTCCTGCGTATCCAGTCATCCCAGCCCCGGTGCGCAGAGGCCGTTCAACGTCAGGCCCCCAGGGACTCCGCACCGGCCCTGGTGCGCAAGTTGTGGAACTGACGGGTCTGCATGATGAAGTGCGCGGGCTCCCCCAGCAGCAGGTCGAACGGCCGGGTGAGCGGTCGTGGGCGGCCCGTACCGCGCGTCCGGACCACCAGGCGGGTTCCGCCGTCGGAGGTCGGCCGCAGGTGGAAGCCCCAGATCCCGTCGACGCGGGCCCGCGGCAGCGGATTCGACCGCGGATCGAAGGAGTGGCCGGAGGGCACGTTCAGGTCCGACCGCAGCACCAGGGTCCGGTTCGGCTCCAGTCGGGCCACGGTGAACCAGGACCGGCTGCTGCGAGCCGCGGTCAGACGCTGTCCCTCTTCAAGGTCCTGCCACTCGGGCACGATGCGGTCGGCGCTGGGTTCCCCGTAGTGGTCCAGCCAGTCCCAGCTGTACCAGCCGCCGCGGTCGTATCCCATCTGCACCAGCCAGGCCCAGACCGTCTCGGGAGGCGCCGGAAGGGTCGTAGCCATCGTCGACGTGCCGTCGGGGTCGGGGACGAGCTCGTCGCCGGGGTAGGCACCGGTGATCTCGTCCCGGGTCGCACCCCAGGTCAACAGACGCGGGCGGATCCACCGCGCGTAGAGCGCCAGTGCGGCGGAGGCTGCCGCGAAGGGGAGCAGCCGGGCTGCCGACCGCTGTTGGCTTGTGCACTGCGCGGGCATTACTTCCTCCCTGGTGGCCGAGCAGGGGGCCTGCCGTCGGCGGGCCCGGGGACGCGGCCGGATCGGACGGCGGCACACCGCAGGCGTTCATGGAGCCGAGGGCCGCCCGCTTCTTGCGGGCCCGAATTGCACGGTGCGCGGTCTCGCTCCGCTTCGCCGTGTCTCCTTGTGGCCCTCGGCTCAATTCCATGAAACCGCCGCATGGCGACCAGAAGTAGGGCTGAAGGACCCTGGCCGAAGGGCCGGACGGCCCGTTCGGCCCCTCTGCTGGACTCTTCACTCGCGGTGCAGCACGACTTTGAGGGCACCCGTGCTGGTGCCGTGCGCGAACACCTCGTAGGCATCTTCCATCCGATCGAGGACGAAGGTGTGGGTGACGAGCTCGGCGACGGGCAGGCGTCCGAACTTCACCAGCTCCAGCAGCCATGGCGTTGAGGACGTGTCGACCTGGCCGGTGCTGATCGTGACATTCTTGCGCCACAGGGATTCCAGATGCAGCGTGACCGGTTTGCCGTGCGTGCCGATGTTGGCGATGTGCCCCCCCTGCGCGAACGGCACGGGTGCACAGAACGAAGCCCTCCGGTTCAACTGACGCTTCGATGACCACGTCGGCGCCCAGCCCCTCGGCCAGGTCGGCGATCATCTTCCCGGGCAGTTCTGCGGAAGCGGGCCCCACGCGGAGGGCGGCTCCCAACCGTACGGCGGACAGGTCCGTCGCGATGATCCGGTGGGGCGAGTAGAGCCGCGCTATGACCGCCTCGCCGAGACCGACGGGACCCGCACCCACCACGACGACAGTGTCTCCGGGTCCCACATGGCCGTTCCGCACCCCGACCTCGTAGGCGGTGGGGAGGACCTCGGCGAGCAGGACCGCGTCGCCGAGAGGGAGGTGGGAGGGGCATCGGTTGGTGGAGTAGTCCGCGAAGGGCGCCCGCACGAACTCGGCCTGGGTTCCGTTGATCAGCCCAGGATCCATCCACCGCCCTCGCGGCACTGTCCGTATGTGCTGTCGCGGCACGCCGGGCAGTGGCCGCAGGCCGAGACGGACGAGACGATCACCTGGTCTCCGGGGCGCAGTTCGTGGACGTCGCTGCCGACCTCCACGACCTCGCCGACGGCCTCGAGGCCGAGGATCGTCCCCGGCTTCACCTCACGAAGGTCTCCGCGCAGGATCTGCAGGTCACTGCCGCAGACGGTGGTGGCATCGACGCGCACGATCGCGTCGGTCGCCTCCTCGACCGCAGGGTCCGGGACGGTGTCCCAGGAGCTCTGTGCCGGGCCGTGGTAGACGAGCGCTCGCACGGTGGTCACTCCCTCGCTCCCTCACACCTCCACGGTCGCCCCCGCGGCGCTGCCGGGTGACGAGGCCGCCCGTGCTCCACGGTCCGGCTCCTTGGAGGGCAGCCGGAAGATGGGGCCTGCTCCGTTCTCCATAGCCGTACGGCTTCCAACGTGACATGCCCAGCTGCCGGTCCGCCTCCTCCATGACGGGGAGCCGCTTGACGTTTCTGCGATGGTTCGGTGGTGCATGTCGACGGCCCCATTCGGGTGACGCGGTCTTGAATACGTGTCCGCCGTGTCAGAAACCCGAGGTCCACGAGCGTGCCGCTCAAACCCCCGGTCTGAAGAGCACGTGGGAGCAGGTGCCGCAGCCTCCCGTGACAGCGCTGCTCAGCGCGTCCGCCGAAGCCGATCCGCTGGTCATCGGGTCCAGGGGGCTGAGCGGTGTCGTCAGCTTCCTGGTCGGCTCGGTCGGGCTCGCGCTTGCGGCACGGACCACGCGGCCGGTCGTCCTCGTACGCTCCGACGCGCGCGCCGAGGACGAGCATCAGCCCGACGCGGACGGCCATCCTTCGATCCTCACGCCGTACCGGGACGTCGTCCTGGGCCTGGACCACAAGCGCCCCGACGACGCTGTCGCCGCGTTCGCCTTCGAGGCCGCGGCCAGCCGCGCGGCCATGCTTCGGGTCGTGCACGGCTGGAGCCTGCCGCCCTACTTCGCCTACGGTCTTCCCGCGGATCCAGCGCTGAACGACGAGCTGGCCCGCCAGGAGACGAGCACCGTCGAAGAGGCCCTGGCACCGTGGCGGGAGAAGTTCCCCGGCGTGGAGGTCGTCGAGCAGACCGCGGTGGGCAACGCCGGCGCTCACCTGGTGGACGCCGCGGCCGATGCCTCACTGGTCGTCGTCGGGCGACGCATCCGGCAGTCTCCGCTCGGTGCCCGCATCGGGCCCGTCACCCATGCTGTGCTCCACCACGCCACGGCACCGGTCGCGGTGGTCCCGCACGACTGACCGGCTACGCGAGTGATCGCCGGACATGCAGCCTCGGAGACCTGCCGAGCGACAGCCAGCCGAACCAGCGGCTGCACGGACCACATCTGTCACGACGTGGCCCTGTCACACTCGGTCGTAGCGGCCCAGGAGCGTGGCGTTGCTCAGCCCTGGTTCATGTGGTCTCGCGCCGCCACTGCGGCTCGACCTGGTCCCACTGCCTGCCCCACTTGTCCATACGCCGACGGTCGAGCCGCCACCGTGCTGCACGGCCAATCCCGTATATGAGGCCGCCAAGGGCAAGCGCGGCTGACAGACCCAGCACGCCCGCTTGAGCGGATGCCTGAGCAGCGGTTGGCGGCCGCGGAGCCATCCGCCCAGTGTCGTCGAACCAGATCACCACTCTTGATCCGGTGCTGAGCCCGGAGTCCACCGTGGCCCGTCCGGTGTGGGCGGAGCCATCCGGCTCCACCCAGCGGACCTTCGCACGGACGCAGTCGTCCAAAGCCCCTTCCGCCGACGGCGCCTGCGCGGTGTTCTCCAGGAGTACCGCCCTCACGGAGTGCCGACTGTCGCGCAGCTGCGCGAAGGACCTGTCCGCCGCCCGGGCCGTGACGGTGCCGACGACGGCGCCGCCCACGGCAATGACGGTCCACACGGCCAGCATGATCCACGCCTCGATGACGTCGTCGCGCCGCCGCAGCGGGTTCCTCCGCCACCGCCACAGCAACTGCCTCGTACGCTTTTTACCCGCGCATCGCACACCCACCTCCTCATCAGGACAACACGACGGTGACAGCCGCGATGCGGCTGCGGCAGGAGCCGACCGGCACCACCCCAGGGCCTCATACACCAGCCGTCCGCGGACATCGCCAGGTACGGCCCAGCCTTTCTGCGCGCGAGCCGGTCTCACACGGCAGGCAGCAGGCCGCAGCATGTCCAAGACGCTTTGAGCCGACCACCTCATGCCCCCATGTCTGCTTCCAGCCCTGCCCGACGCGTCAGGGCCCTTCGGCGCACCCGGGTAGCCGAGGATGACCGCGCCGGGCCGGATGCAGCCCAACTGCCGCTTGAGCGCGTGCACCCGTCAGTCTCGTGCTTTTATCAGTGACGGCCGGTTGATCAGGGCCACGACACGTTGAGCGGCAGATCACGGTGCAAGACGGCCATGGCCCGGCCGGGGCCGTTGTGGTCGTCCACGATCTGCGTGTCGAAGCCGAGGCTGCGATGGAAGGCGATCGAGCCGGTGTTCTCGATTGACGTGATCGCCTTCAGTTGCCGCGCCCCTTGTCGTTCTGCGGCCTCAGCGAACGCCACATACAGACGACGCCCGAGCCCAGTGCCGCGGGCGTCGTCCCGCGTCGCGATCAGATGCACGTAACCAGTGCCGCTGGGGGTGGCGAACCCGAAGATATGTCCACGGATACCGTCCTCGGCCCGGGCAACCAAGCAGGTTGAGCCGAACTCCTGCACCAGTGCCAGAAGGTGCAGCGACCGGAGGTCGCGTTCGCCCCAGTAACGGGGGTGATCAGTCAGGACCTGTGGAAATCGGCCACCCCGGCCGGTGCGATGTGTATCCCCATGATGACGATCATGACAGGCACCTCAGCCGTTACAGACGAAGGTCCGCACGGGTCGGGCGACTTGTGACGCAAGCCCGGGCCGTGACCAAGATCCGGAACCACACACGGTCCAGAGTTCGGCAACTTCCCGGCAAGCAGAACATTCGCGCTGGTCAGAGAGGCGTGCGAGAGCTGTACCACCAGCAGACGAAGAACCTGCTGACTGCCACCGCTCAAAGGCCACAGGGTCAGCGGCCTGCCCTCTCGATCCCGCCGTCACGCCTTCCGACCACCACTGACCTGCAGCGACACCCTCAACGAGATGGCCGAACGCGAATTCGACCCAGAGGCCTCTCATCACAGCAACGACCGCGCTTGACCTGCGACCAGACAACTCCTGCCGCTGTACCAGCCATATGCAGCCAGGAAGTCGCCACGAAGAGACCAAAGAGGTCATTCGCCGCGAATCATCGACACTGCAGCGACGCGAGACGTCTGCTGAGGGCAGGAAACACGGTAAGTCCTTGCAGCAGGGTCGCACTCTGAGTGCGCGTATCGATCACCCATCTGACCAGGTGCTTTACAACGAACCTTCCGCGAGACGGAAGCGGTATTGCGCGCCCACGAAGCCCTTCCCGACGATGACGCCACCACAGAGAGACGGGAGCCAGCCCCCATGCCTCACACCACCGCCTTCGCCAGGAACCAGTGGTACGTCGCCGCCTACGCCCATGAGGTCGGGCGGGAGTTGCTCGGCCGGACGATCCTCGGCGAGTCGCTCGTCTTCTACCGGACGGAGGAGGAGGGCACGCCCGTCGCGCTGCACGACCGGTGCGTGCACCGGCGGTACCCGCTGTCCGAGGCCCCCACCCGGCTCGACGGCGACCGGATCGTGTGCGGCTACCACGGCTTCACGTACGACACGACCGGCACCTGTGTGTACGTGCCGGGGCAGAAGCGCGTGCCGCGGACCGCGCGGGTCGCCTCGTACCCGGTGGTCGAGCAGGACTCCCTGATCTGGGTGTGGATAGGCGACCCGGCGCTCGCCGACCCGCAGACCATCCCCCGGGCCAGGCACCTGGACTCCCCCGGCTGGGTCACCATACGCGGCATGGAACCGATCGACGCCGACTACGGGCTCCTCGTCGACAACCTGCTCGACCTGTCCCACGAGACATATCTGCACGGCGGCTACATCGGCACCCCGGAGGTCGCCGAGACGCCGATCACCACCGAGGTCGACGAGGGCGCCGGCGTCGTCCGGGTGAGCCGGCACATGGACGACGCCGAGTGCCCGCCGTTCTACGCCAGGTCCACCGGCATCTCCGGCCGCATCACCCGCTGGCAGGACATCGAGTACTTCGCCCCCTGTCTGTACCTGCTGCACAGCCGGGTCGCCCCGGTCGGCGTGCTCCCCGAGGCGGACGGCAGCGACCCGAACGGCTTCCACACCGAGATCACGTACGCGATCACCCCGTCGACCGACGGCAAAGTGTACGACTTCTGGATGGTCTCGCGGGACTGGGCGATCGAGGACGACGAGGTCACCGAGTTCCTGCGGAACAACAACCACACCGTCGTGATGCAGGACGTCGACGCGCTCAACCTGCTGCAGAAGACGCTCGGCACCGAGCGCACCGGCTACCAGGAGCTGAGCATCAACATCGACACCGGTGGTCTGGCCGCCCGCCGTATTCTCGCCCGGCTGGTCGAGGAGGGCGCGAAGCCCGTGGAGAAGGTCCAGTGAGCGCCTCCTCCGCCGTGCCCTTCCGGACCGGTGAGATCTACCGCGTGGACTGGCTGCCGGGCACCGACGTCCTGCACGGCACCTGCCACTGCGGGCGCGAGCACACCTCGCAGGACCCGATCGAGATGTGGGAGTGGATGCTCGCCCACCCCCAAGGACACGAGCCGCAAGGGAACAGCTCATGACCTCGTCCTCGCCCTCGTCGCCGTACGAGGCCGAACTCCTCGTCGAAGCGCGCCAGTTCGCCGCCGACGGCGTGCTCACCCTCACCCTGTGCCACCCGCTCGGCGAGGAACTCCCCTCCTGGGAACCCGGCGCTCACATCGATGTGCTGCTCGGCCCGGAGCTGGAGCGGCAGTACTCGCTGTGCGGTGACCCGGCGGACCGGCACACCTGGCGGATCGGGGTCCTGCGGGAGCCCGAGGGGCGCGGTGGATCGGCGTTCGTGCACACGGAGTTGAGCCAGGGCGACAAGGTGCGGGTGCGCGGGCCGCGCAACAACTTCGCCCTGGAGAGCGCGCCCCGCTACCGGTTCGTGGCCGGCGGCATCGGGATCACGCCGATCCTGCCGATGCTGGCCGCGGCCGAGGCGGCGGGCGCCGAGTGGTCGCTGCTGTACGGCGGGCGCAGCCGTCGGTCGATGGCGTTCCTGGCCGATTTGGCCGCGTACGGGGACAAGGTGACCGTCGCGCCGCAGGACGAGACGGGCCTCCTCGACCTGGGCTCGGTGCTCGACGGGCTGCCCGAGGACACCCTCGTCTACTGCTGCGGTCCCGGTCCGCTGCTCGACGCGGTCGAGGAGCGGTGTCCGGGGCGGGCGCTGCGCGTGGAGCGGTTCCAGCCGAAGGAGCAGGAGACGGGCCCGGACAGCGAGTTCGAGGTGGTGCTGGAGCGGTCGGGGAGGACGGTGACGGTGCCGGTCGGGGTCTCCGTACTGGACACCGTGCGGGCCGCCGGGGTCGAGGTGCTCTACTCGTGCACGGAGGGCACCTGCGGGACGTGCGAGACGGATGTCCTGGACGGCACCCCCGACCACCGTGACTCGGTGCTGAACGACGAGGAGCGCGAGGCCGGGGAGACCATGCTCATCTGCGTGTCCCGCTGCCGGGGCCCCCGGCTGGTGCTCGACCTGTAGCACTACCGGCCCGGCGGGCGAAGGATTGACCCCCGGTGCCGTCGGCGACCTGAACGCCGGCGGCACCGGAGGGGGTGCTGCTCACCGGCCGGGTGAGGGCACCACGCTGAGGTGGCCCACGGTGGCCCGCCGGGAGCGGCGGTGCCTGCGGGGGGACTCGGACTGCCGGCCGGCCTCGCGCAGTACGAGGGTCATACGGGTGTAGCCGAGGTCGCGGAGGGTCTCGGGGGTCTCGTCGACGACCCGGCAGTCGGTGGTGCCCCAGCGGGGGTCGGGGTGGACGAGCGGACGGACCGCGCCGTCGTGCCGTGCGGCGCCGGGGCCGACCGTGCGCAGCCAGTGCGGCAGGCCGTGGCGGTAGGCGGCGTCCATGATGGGGTCCTGGGCGATGTCCCGGCGGATCGACTGCAGGCCGCGGTCCTGGGCGTGCCGCTCCACGGCGGCGGCGAAGTGGGCGAGCATCGGCAGGCACCAGCTGGACTCGTGGTCGCCGAGGACCGTGGCGGCGTCGGGATGGAACAGCACGAAGCGCAGGAAGTTGTCGCCGGGCATGGCCGTGGGGTGCGGGCCCACGCCGCCGAACAGCTTCCGGAACGCGGAGTTGGTGAGGACGACGTCCCAGCCGTGGTCGAGGACGACGGACGGGAAGGAGACGGACTCCAGCAGCGCGGCGTAGTCGAGCAGATATGCCTGCGCTTCCTGGGCTTCGAGACTGTCGGGGACGGGCCGCGGTACCGACCGCTGCCCTCCTGCCTGATATGCCATCGGGAGGTCACCCCTCTTGCCTCTGCGGCCTTCACGCGGCGTCTTGATCCTCCTGCCCCCGGCGGAGTCGTGTCAACTATCGTGGCATTCGACGCCGGTTGACGGCTGAATCTCGCCACAGTTGTGGCGAGACCTGGATGTGAGTTCGACGAAGCGGCTAGTCTCCCCGCAGTTCACGGTGTACTTGCCGGGACCAAGGTCTCGCGCCAGGCTTGGTTCCACGGATTCCGCAGTACCGCGAAATTGGCCTGAGAGAGACGTAGGAGATCTGTCGGTGACGGATGGCTTCGAGGTTCCGGACGCCGCGGCGACGGTTCTGCTGCCGGCCGTCGTGGCCCGCGTCACCGCGTTGGCGGACAAGCTGGGCGTGGCGCACTCCGAGGTCTTCGACACACGTCGGCTCTCGGTCGCCTCCGGTGTTCCCGAGGCGGTGGTGAAGGCCCTGCTGAGCGGGCAGCGCGCCGGCGAGCCGGACATCCAGGCGCGCTTCCTGCAACGCCTGGACCTGCTGCGGCGCACCCGGCTCAAACCCAACGGGCGCAAGTACACCCAGCAGGAGATCGCCGACGGCGCGGGCATGTCGCGCCAGCAGGCCGGTGCCCTGATCAACGGCGACCGGCGGCCCACGATGGAACACTGCGACGCCATCCAGCGCTTCTTCCGGGTCCATGCCGGCTTCCTCACCGCGGAGGACCCGGAGGCCCTGGCGAGCGCCCTGATGCGCACCGAGCAGGAGCTCCTCCAGCAGCTCGCCGACCGTGAGCGCGCGGCGGCCGAGGCCGCCGACGACCCGCTGCAACGGCTGCTGCAGAACCACGGTGTGCGCTCCATCGCCTGGCGGGCGGCCCAGCTGCCCACCGACCAGCACCGCGACAAGGTGGCGGAGTGGCTGGACATGCTGCTGGAGAGCGTCAAGCGGCCCGAGTCCTGACCGGGGGAAAATCTGTGGGCATCGGAAAGGAAATGCGCCGTCTGTGCGGCGAGTTGGTCGGGGAGCTGACGCTCCCGGCGCCGGCGGACCCCGCCGACCTCTACAGCGCCTTGTGCGACGGCATGAGCAGACGCCGCGGCCGCCCGGTGCACTACCGTACGGCCGCCTTCCCGCCCGGCACGGCCAGCGGTCTGTGGCTGGACATGGCCGAGCAGGACCTCGTCGTCATCGAGGAACGCACCGCCCCCGACCACCAGTTGGTGATCCTCGGCCACGAGCTGTGGCACATGCAGGCCGGGCACTGCGGCCACCATGTGGAGGGCGCGGAGGGCGCCGCGGTCGCGGCGCGCTTATTGAACGTGGACGCCGATCTGCAGGCGACGGTCATGAAAGTGGCCGCGCGGACCCGTTTCGACCTGGCCGACGAGCAGGACGCCGAGAGCTTCGGTCTGCTGCTCGCGAGCAAGTGCCGTACATGGCTCGCCGGTTCCGCGCTGCGCGGGCCCGTGCGGCGTGATCACCTGGCCGGCCGGATCGGGGCCTCACTGGGCTACCGCGGCCCGCAGGGCTGAGGCAGCCGCCGACACCATGGACGGGCACAGCTACTACGTACCGGCCGCCGCGATGGCCGTCGCCCTCGCCCTGAAGATGCCCGCGCTGCTGCGGAACTGGGGCGATCCACTGATCAGGTCCGTGTGCGCCCTGATGACCCTGGCGTCCCTGGTGTTCTTCTTCGCCGCGCCCCCGACGATCACGGAGGTCAACCACCTCACCGGCGTCACCAACATGTCGGCGGCCCTGGTGTACGTCCTGCTGAGCGCGTTCAGCGGCTCCTGCCTGGTGCTGATCACCAACTGGCGGGGCGGTCCCCCCGAGGTCACCCGGCGGCTCTCGCGCCGCTGGATCGGCGGGTACGCCGGGGTGTGCGCGGCGATCGTGGTGCTGTTCGTGCTCGGGAACGCGCCGGTGGAACGGGTAAGGGACTTCGACACGTACTACGCCAACACACCGTTCCTGCGCGAGATGATCGTGCTGTACCTCATCGGGTTCACCGTCGCCGGTGTCGCGATGCACGTGATGTGCTGGCGCTGGGCGCTCCAGGTGAGCGGCTGGCTGCGGGCCGGGCTGCTGGTGATCGCGTTCGGTTATCTCGTCAACGTCCCCTTCGCCGCGGTCAAGCTGGTCGCCGTCGCGGCCCGCTGGCGGGGCGCCGACCTGGACGGCCTGAGCACCTATCTCGCCCCCGCGCTGGCGTCGCTCGGCGCCCAGGTCAGCGCGGTCGGTTTCTGCCTCCCGCTCGCCGGTCAGCGCATCGGCGACGCGTGGACCACCTGGTCGACGTACCGCAGGCTCGGTCCGCTGTGGCGGGAGCTGCGGCCGGTGTGGGCGCAGGCCGGCCACGAGGTGCGCATCTCCTGGTGGGCGCCCGCACAACTGCAGATGACGCAGCGGGAGTCCGACATCCACGACGGCATGCTCAGCCTGTACCCGTACTTCGACTCCGAGGTGCGGGCGAAGGCCTACGAGGCGGCCGTCGCGGCGGGTTCGGAGCCCGTGCAGGCGCGGGCCGAGGCCGACGCGGCGATGCTGACGGCGGCGGTGCGGGCCCGGCAGGACGACCCGGAGGGCCGCGTCATCAGCTCGGCGGTCGCCGACACTCCCACGCTCCCCGCCGAGAACCCCCGTGACCTGGTGCGGATGTCCATCGCCCTGCGCCAGTCCCCCGTCGTAGCGGCCGCCCGCGAGTGGGCCGCCGCGACCAGGTCAGAGAGCGACTTCCATGAGCGAACCCGTTAGCGGTCCACACGACACCGCGGCAGGCACCGGGCGGCGTGCCGTCGTCGTCGGCGCGGGCCTGGCCGGCCTGCTGGCCGCCGCCGCGCTGCGCGACCACGCCGAGGTCACCGTCGTCGAGCGTGACGCGCTGCCCGAGGGTCCCGAGGCCCGCAAGGGTGTTCCGCAGGCCCGTCACGCCCATCTGCTGTGGTCCGGCGGGGCCCGTGCCATGGAGGAGCTGCTGCCCGGCGTGACGGAGGCGTGGCTGGCCGCCGGGGCCCGGCGCATCCCGTTGCCGACGGGACTGGTGTCGCTGTCGGCGCAGGGCTGGATCCGGCGCTGGCCCGAGATGGAGTTCATGATCGCGTGCAGCCGGGACCTGCTGGAGTCGGTGGTCCGCGCCCGGCTGCTGGCCGGTCCCCGGGTCACCGTCCTGGAGCGCACCGAGATCCTCGGGCTGACGGGCGACGCGTCCCGGGTGACCGGCGTCCGGGTGCGGATGGCCGACGGTGAGGAGCGGCTGCTGCCCGCCGACCTGGTGGTGGACGCCGCCGGTCGGGGGTCGCGGGGCACCGCCTGGCTCGACACGCTGGGGGTGCCGCCCGCGCCGATGGAGGAGGTCGACTCGGGACTCGTGTACGCCAGCCGGGTCTTCCGGGCGCCCGAGGGCACCGAGGAGTACCCGGTGGTGAACGTCCAGCCGAACGCGGAGGATCCCGTGCCGGCGCAGAGCGCGACGCTCGTGCCCGTGGAGGGGGGACGCTGGCTGGTGACCCTGTCGGGCACCCGCGGCGGTCAACCGACCGCGAAGGCCGAGGAGTTCGCCACGTTCGCCCACAACGTCAGGCATCCCGTCGTGGGCGAACTGATATCCGGGGCCGAACCGCTGACCGACGTTGTCGTCACCCGCAGCACGATCAACCGGCGCCGCTACTTCGAGAAGGTGTCCCGCTGGCCCGACGGGTTCGTGGCGATCGGCGACGCGGTGGCGACGTACAACCCGATCTACGGGCACGGGATGTCGGTCGCCGCGCAGGGCGCCCTCGCGCTGCGTGAGAAGGTCGCCGAGCACGGGATCACCGCGCCGGGGCTGGCGCGCCGGATCCAGCGGGCCGTCGCCGTACCGGTGGCGCTCGCCTGGGAGCTGGCCACCGGCACGGACATCCGCTACCCCGAGGCCATCGGCAAGCGGCCGAACGCCGTACAGAGGCTGTTCGGGCTGTACGTGCAGCGGCTGATGCGTACGGCGGTGGGGCGACCCCTGGTCTTCCGGGCCTTCCTCGGGGTGATCACCCTCTCCGCGCCGGCCGCCGCGCTGGTCAGGCCGGAGGTCGTACTGGCGGTGCTGCGCGGCCCGGTCAAGGACCCGCTGACGGGGCCGCCGCTGACGGACCGTGAGCGGGAGATCGTGCCGGGGGCGGCGCGGTAACGGTTCCGTCGTCCGCTGACCGAGCGAACCGGCGTGCGGGAGAACGGGATTGTCAGTGCCGGGCGGCAAGCTGGTGGCGTGTCACTCATCCATCGAGGGGAGAGCCGTCCGATGCCGACCGCCGTGCCGACCGACCGTGAGCGGACCGCCGTCCAGGCCTATCTGCGGCTGCTGGGGACCGTACGAGCCGCGTTCGACGGGCCACCGGAGGGCCGACCACCCGTGGTGCCGACCGCCGCGCTCGCCGATGCGGAGCAGGCACTGGCGGAGGCGGGTCTGGCGGGCAACGAGGAGGAGTTCTTCCGGCTGCTGCGCGGCTGGTGCCCAGGGGTGTGACCCTCCGCCCCGCCCGACGGTCCGCCGGCACCACCGGCGGACCGGCCTCACGGCGCGCGGACCGGGGCGCGCACAGGAGGATCGCCGGCGACTACGTCAGATACATCCCCGCCGACTGGTCCACCAGCTGCCGCAGGGCCGAGACGTGGTGCGCGTGGCCGCCGAGCCGGTCGAGGACGCGGTGGGCCTCGTCGCGGTAGGTGCCGAGGTCCTTCTCGTAGCGGTGGAGAACGGCCGGGGCGAGCAGACGCGTCCGGAGTTCGTCCCGCGCGGACTCGGACTCCCGTGCGGCGGGGCTCAGTTCGACGAGGCGGGCCCGGGTGCCGGGGGACGCCTCGTCGAGGGCGCAGGCGAGCAGATAGGTGACAGTGCCGTTGCGCAGGTCCTCGTCGCGGCCGGAGAGGAGGTCCTCCTGGTCGTTGAAGAGTTGCCAGAGCACGCCGAAGACGTCGCCGAACTCCCGCCACAGTTCGGTGCGGTCGTGGTCGGCGCCCGCGAGGATCGCGGCCATCGCCGTGATCATCGCGAAGGGGGCGCCGGACTTCCCCCGGTACGCCTCCACGACGGAGTCCGGACGGGCCGCGCCGAGGTCACCGCGGAGGTCCCGCAACTGCCCTTCCACCGCGCCGATCCAGCAGTTGACGATCTCGCAGGTGAGGGCGTTGCGCAGGGTGTCGGAGACGGACTGTGCCTGGACGACCCGGATGGGGAGGGCCTGGCCGCTGAGGACGGCCGCGAGCAGCGCCTCGTCCGCGCCGAGTCCCCGCGGGGTGTGCGCGCCGTGGCCGTCGGCCAGGTCGTCGAGGTAGCACGCGGAGGTCCACCACAGCACGTGCACGGCCGACAGGGGAACGGCCGGTTCGGGGGCGCCCGTCTCCGCCCCGTGCACCAGCAGCGGGAGCACCGACAGGGGGTACTTCATCCGCTGGTGGCCGAGCAGCCCCGCGATGGATCTTCGGACCGTGGTGGCGGCCGGGCCCAGGTCCTCCAGGGCGTGCTCGATCTCCGCGTCTATCTCGGCGGCGATGCGTCCGTGCAGGTCTGCGTACGCGAGGGAACTCATCGGCGTGCCTCGTTCTCCAGAGGGAAGGGGACCGACACCGACGTCACCACCAGCCCCCGGCGGACGCTCCAGCGCCCGTCGAAGGCCGTCAGACGCCGGCCGTCCACCACCGGTCCGGGAACGAGGAGTTCGGCGCGCAGACCGCCCGCGTGGCCGCCGGGGTCGACGGACACCTCGATGTCGGCCTCGGAGAAGTCCAGCCAGCGGCCGGTGAGCGGGAACCACGCCTTGTAGACGGACTCCTTGGCGCTGAACAGCAGCCGGTCCCAGTGGACCGAGGGGTGGTCGGCGGTGAGTCGGCGCAGTCGGGCTTCCTCCGGGGGGAGCGCGATGGCCTCCAGGACGCCCTCGGGCAGGGCGTCGTGGGGTTCGGCGTCGATGCCGAGGGAGGCGAGGTCGGTGGCGCGGACCAGTGCGGCGGCGGCGTACCCGTCGCAGTGGGTCATGCTGCCGGTCAGGCCCTCCGGCCAGCCGGGGGCGCCGCGCTCACCGGGCAGGATCGGCCGCGGCGGGACACCGAGCTTCTCCATGGCCCGCCGGGCGCAGGTCCGGACGACGGCGAACTCGCGGCGCCGCTTCGGCACCGCGCGGGCCACGATCGCCGCCTCCTCCGGGTACAGCTCGATCCCGTCGGCTCCCCCGGTCGTGTCATCGTCGTACGCCTCCACGGCCACGACCGACTCCGGGAGCAGCTCCTCGATCAACGGCTCCGACCTCCATCGGCAGAATCCGGCGCAGCCGTCCCGGGGGTTCCGGGCGCGGGCGCCACTCGCGGGGGTAACCCACGGACACCTCTTCGAAGCGGACCCCGTCCAGCCAGGTGGTCCGCGGGATGTGCAGATGGCCGTAGACCATGACCTCGACGCGGAAGCGCCGGTGCCAGTCGGCCGTCAGGTCGGTGCCGCACCACATGGCGAACTCGGGGTAGCGCAGGACGTTCGTCGGGTGCCGGTCGAGGGGGTAGTGGTTGACCAGCACCGTGGGCAGGTCGGCGGGGATCTCGGCGAGCCGGCGCTCGGTCTCGGCGACCCGGGCGCGGCACCAGGCGTCGCGGCTCGGGTAGGGGTCGGGGTGCAGGACGTGCTCGTCGGTGCAGACCACGCCCGTGCCGTGCGCGTACTCCAGGCCCTCGGCCTTCGTCGCGCAGCCCTGGGGCAGGAACGAGTAGTCGTACAGCAGGAACAGCGGCGCGACGACGACGGGGCCGCCCTGGCCCTCCCACACGGGGTACGGGTCCTCGGGGGTGATGACGCCCAACTCCCGGCAGAGCGCGACGAGATGCTCGTACCGCGCGACGCCGCGGTGGGGGACGGTCTCGCTGGGGTGGGTCCACAGCTCGTGGTTGCCCGGCGCCCACACCACCTTCGCGAACCGTCCGGCGAGGGTCTCGAGGGCCCAGCGGATGTCGGCCACCTTCTCGGAGACGTCACCGGCCACGAGGAGCCAGTCGTCGTCCGTCTCGGGGCGCATCTGTTCGACCAGGGCGCGGTTCTCGGGATAGCCGATGTGCAGATCGCTGATGGCCAGCAGGTTCCCGTGCCGACCCACCGTCGACTCCACCCTCACTCCCTCCGCGACACCGAATGGCAACACGAGAACACAAGTGCGCACCGACGGACAAGAGTGACTGGCTGAGCGCTTGCCCGCGCCGCGGCACGCCCGTCGCACGAGGATTAACACGCGCGTGACAGAAACATGGGTCCCGGTGGCCTTATGATCTGCCCCAACACCACCGTCACGCCCGTCGTTCGCGTCGGCGGTTCGGCGTACCTCCATCCCCCCTGGCCGGGCACGGCCTGCTCCGCCGTGCCCGCGAACCGTAGAAAGGCGGCCTGCATGGTCTCTCGCGTACGCGTCTGGCTCAACCGCACGTACGCGGAGAACGTCTTCTTCATGGATCAGCTGCGGCATAATCCGCACGCTCGTCCGGTGGACATCCATGCCACCCACGGTGACGCCGACTCCCCCGTACTGGCCGCCGCAGACACCGCCGATCTGGAGCCCGAGGGCCTCTCCCCCGCCGCGTACGTCGAGTACGCGCTCGACCAGTGCGCCAAGCGCGGTATCGACGTGTTCGTGCCGCGCCTGCACCAGGCGGCCATCGCCGCGCACCGCGAGGAGTTCACAGCCCTCGGTACGGCGCTGCTGGCGCCGCCCGCCGCGTCGATCGAGGTCTTCGAGGACAAGATCACCGCGTACGAGGCGGTCCAGGCGTACGGGGTACCCGTGCCGCCGTGGTTCCGGGTGACCGACGCCGATGAACTGGTCGCCGCCGTCGAGGAGTTGGAGGCCGACGGGCACCGGGCGTGCTTCAAGCCGGCGTCCGGGGCGGGCGGTGTGGGCTTCCGCGTGGTGACCCGCGCGCCCTTCTCGCTGGATCACCTCAGCGGCTTCCCCGGTCCGTACGTGCCGCTCGACACGGTGGTCGCCGCGCTGCGGGAGGCCGGGGAACCCGTCGACTGGCTCGTGATGCCGCGTCTCGAACAGCCGGAGGTGTCCGTCGACTGCCTCACCGGCACCGACGGGCGGGTGCGGATGGCGGTGGGCCGCACGAAGAACGGGCGGCGGCGGGGCTTCTCGCTCAACCCCGCCTGGATCGAACCGGCCCGGCGGCTCGCCGAGTCGTTCGAGCTGCACCACCTGACCAACATCCAGTTCCGGATGCTGGGGGACCGGCCGGTGCTGATGGACGTGAACACGCGTCCCGCGGGCGGTCTGCACCAGCTGGCGCTGTGCGGGATCAACGCGCCGTGGGCCGCGGTGCGGCTGGCGCTCGGCGAGGAGACCGGTGACGTGCTGCCGACCCGGCTCGGACAGGACTACACCGTGGTGTCGGGGCCACGGCCGGTGCGCCCGGTGGCCCTGCCCCAGCAGGCCGACGACACGGCGACCGCCGACACGGGCGTGGGCGTGGACCAGGGCGTGGGGCACGGCGCGGGTGCGCCGGCGGTGGCCGATGTGCCGGCCGTCGCGGACATCCCCCGGGCCGTCGAGGTACCGGGAGCCGTGGGGCTGCCGATGGTCGTCGAGGTGCCCGTGGGCGCGGTGGAGCCCGTGGAGGCCCGGTCGCTCGCCGTGGCACCGCCGGACGCTCCCCCGCGCGCCTCGTCGCCGACCGCCTGCTCGGCCGCCGACCGACCCCTCGCGGTGTAGGACCCGCACCCGCTCGGACGACGAAGGAGGGCGGCTGTCCTGACCGACAGCCGCCCTCCGGTCTTCCGTACTGGCCTTCCGTACTGGCCTTCCGTACTGGTCTTTCGTACCGCCGCGCGTCGCCGCGTACGGGGTCAGGAGGCGATCGAGATGCCGAAGTCGCGCCAGGCGGTGCCGAAGTCCTGGAAGCCGAGGCGGGCGCCCGCGACACGGGTCGTCGTGCCCTTGGCGATGGCCCCGCCGCTCGCGGAGCCCGAGTAGATCGGGCCGCCGCTGTCACCGGGGCGGGCCGCGGTCCGGCCGTTCATCTGCTCGGCCTCGACCAGGTCCTCGGAGTCGTTGTAGGAGAACAGCACCTTGATGTTGCAGATCGCGCCGCCCACGACCCCGGCACTGGTGGAGCCGGACTGGCACAGGAACTCGCCGGGGTGGACCCAGTCCCACCCGTCGACGCGGACTCCCACGTTGTCGTCCGGGGTGCCGGTGTAGATGGAGTTCGTGACGTCGTCGGCCCGGATGAGCATGATGTCGTGCGTCTTGTTGATCTTGGACGGGGTGCCGATGTAGGTGCCCGCGCCGCTGCTGAAGGGGTCGCCGAAGTCGCCGCAGTGCCCCGCGGTGAGCAGGTACTGCGCTCCCGTGTCGTCGGTGACGCCGAAGCCGGAGGTGCAGCCGGCGCCGGGCCGCTGGATGCGCGCACCGCCCCACCGGGGGGACCAGTCGTTGTTCCGGGAGACCTCCTGGGAGCGCGGTTCGACGACCGTACGGACGGGGACCCCCGCCACCCGGGACACGGTCGCCCGCACCGCGGCAGCCCGCTTTGAACCGGAACCGGAACCGGAACCGGAACGGGAACCAGGACCGGATCCCGGGGCGGCTCCGTCCGTGGCCAGGACGAGCCCGGCGCCGTCGGTGGGGATGTTCACGGTGTGGCCCTGGGACGGGTTCTCGGCCAGTTCCGTCTGCAGGCGCGCGGAGGCGGCCTTCAGCTCGCGCAGGGAGTACCTCGCCTCGACGATCCGCACGGGTGCCGTCTCACGCGCCTCCTCGATCGCCTTCCGGACCTTGGCGGGCACCTCTCCCTTCCACCACAGGGCGACCCGGCCCGCCTCCAGACCGATGCCGGTGAAACCGGCGTACCCACCGCGCTCCTGCGCCCATCGGATCGTGTCGGCCGCCTCCACGAGGGGCCGCTGCTCGGTCATTCTCGCGAGATCGGCCTCGGGCACCACGTCCGAGATCGGCACGATCTCCCTCTCGGGCCCCTGGGCGGTGGCGCCGGTCGGGGTGGTGCCGACGAGCGCGGTGACCGAGAGGGCCACGGCAGCGGCCAGCAGAGCCGTCCTGTTTCGCATCTGTCCGCCTTCCCTGAAGTGCGTTGGGCTGCCGACGCCAGGCGGCGGCGATCAGCAGCCGATCCATGCGGGATCAACGCGCGGGGCGAGCGAAGGAGACGGGCGACGGATGCCGGACCGGTTGCGCTTCTTCGTGCCGGGCACGGTGCACGTGCTGCGGGGCGACAGTGAGATCAGGGTCGGCCCGCCCCGGCAACAGGCCATGCCGGCGGCGCTGTTGCTGCGGCTGGGGCATCCGGTGGGGCTTCGCGGCGGGCCTCGGGCCCGGGTCGTGGCGGGCGGGGCTGTCCCGCCCGCCACGACCCGGGAGCGCCGCCTGCTCAGGGCGTGGCGGGCCGTCCCGTCAGCGTCGGCCCACCGCGAGGCGCAGGGTCTGCACCTCGAACGGGCGCAGTGTCACGGGGACGCCGTCGCCGTCCGTGGCCGCCTCCGACAGGGGGCGCTCCAGCAGGTCGGTGAGGTGCGCCCCGGCGAGCGGGAAGCCGGTGCGCAGGACGCCGCGGGCGCGGCCGCCGCCGGACTCGTAGAGGCGGACCACCACGTCGCCGGAGGCGTCGTCGGCGAGCTTGACCGCCTCGACCGTCACGCCCTCGCCCTCCACGGAGACCACCGGCGTGGGCGCGCCCGCCGCGTCGGCGAGGCGCAGCGGCAGGTTGAGGGCGTAGCCCTCGGCGACCGCGTCCTCGATGGTCGCGCCGGGCAGCAGCGCGTACGTGAGCCGGTGCTTGCCCTGGTCGGCCTCGGGGTCCGGGATGCGCGGGGCGCGGACCAGGCTGAGGCGGACCGTGGTGGTCGTGCCGCCGTCCTCGCGGACCGTGCGCGAGACGTCGTGGCCGTACGTCGAGTCGTTGATGACCGCGACACCGTAGCCGGGTTCGCCGACGTGCACCCAGCGGTGGCCGGAGACCTCGAAACGGGCCGCCTCCCAGCTGGTGTTGGTGTGGGTGGGGCGCTGGACGTGGCCGAACTGGATCTCGGCGGAGGAGTGCGCGGCGCGGACGTCGATCGGGAAGCCCGCCTTGAGGAACTTCTCGGCCTCGTGCCAGTCGATGTCCGTCTCGAAGTCGATGCGGCGGCTGCCGGCCCGGACGGTGATCGTCTGGGTGATGCGGGAGCCCTTGCCGAACGACCGCTCGACGCGGACGGCGCCGACGAGGGGGTCGGCCTCGACGACCGTGACGGACTCGGCGTCCAGCAGGTCGGTGTAGCGGTTCCGGTAGTGCTTGTCGACGTCCCAGGCGTCCCAGTAGTTGGGGAGGTCGGTGTGCAGGCGGAGCAGGTTGCCCTTGTCGCCGAGGACCTCGCGGTCGGCGACCAGGTCGCGGACCGAGGCCAGGGTGCCGTCCTCGGCGAACTCCACCCGGACCAGACCGTTGTCGAGGGTGAGGCCGTCGACGGTGACGGGGTGCGGGGGCTCGGCGGGGGCCAGGGGCGCGCTGCCGTTCGCGGGGACCTCCACGTACACCGGTGTGCCCTCGGAGATGCGGATGACCTCGGCCCGGTCGCGCGGGCTGGTGTTGAAGACCCGCGCGTCCCCGGCGCCGAGCGCCGTGACCGCCTCCGCCGTCAGCTCCTCCAGCTCCTCGGCGACCCGCGCGTACTCCGCCTCGGCCTCACGGTGCACCCAGGCGATCGAGGAGCCGGGCAGGATGTCGTGGAACTGGTGGAGGAGGACCGTCTTCCACAGACGGTCGAGCTTCTCGTACGGGTAGGTGTAGCCGGGCGCGTGGAGCGCGGCCGTGGTGGCCCACAGTTCGGCCTCGCGGAGCTTGTGCTCGCTGCGGCGGTTGCCCTGCTTGGTGCGGGCCTGCGAGGTGTAGGTGGCGCGGTGCAGTTCGAGGTACAGCTCGCCGTTCCACACGGGGGCGTCCGCGTACTCGGCGCGGGCCTTGGCGAAGAACTCGTCGGGGTGCTCGATGACGACCTTCGGGGAGCCCTCCAGATCGGCGAGGCGCCGGGCCCGCTCCATGATCTCGCGGGTGGGGCCGCCACCGCCGTCGCCCCAGCCGAAGGGGGCGAGGGAGCGGGTGCCGACGCCCTTCTCCCGGTAGTTGCGGACGGCGCGGTCCATCTCCTCGCCGCTGAAGCGGGCGTTGTAGGTGTCGACGGGCGGGAAGTGGGTGAAGATGCGGGTGCCGTCGATGCCCTCCCACCAGAAGGTGTGGTGGGGGAACGTGTTGGTCTGGTTCCAGGAGATCTTCTGGGTGAGGAACCACTCGTTGCCGGCGAGCTTGGCGAGCTGCGGGTAGGCGGCGTTGTAGCCGAAGGAGTCCGGCAACCAGACGCCCTTGGTCTCGATGCCGAAGTTCTCGATGAAGAACCGCTTGCCGTGGACGAACTGCCGGGCCACGGCCTCGCCGCCCGGCAGGTTGCCGTCGGACTCCACCCACATGCCGCCGACGGGCGCCCATTGGCCCTTCTCGACGGCCTTCTTGATGCGCTCCCACACCTGCGGGTAGTTGTCGCGCACCCATTCGTACTGCTGGGCCTGGGAGCAGGCGAAGATGAAGTCCTCGTACTCGTCGGCCAGCGCGGTGACGTTGGAGAAGGTGCGGGACGTCTTGCGCTTGGTCTCGCGGATGGGCCACAGCCAGGCCGAGTCGATGTGGGCGTGGCCGACTCCGGAGATGGTGTGGGCGCTGGCGTGGGCGGGCCGGGCGAGGACGGGGGCGAGGAGCTCGCGGACGGCGGTGGCGCTGCCGGAGACGTCGTCCAGGTCGACGGCGTCCATGGCCCGGTCCAGGGCGTGCAGGATCTCGTGGCGGCGGGGCTCGTGCTCACCGAGGTGGACCATGAGTTCGCGCAGCACCTGGAGGTCCAGGTCGAGGTGGAAGACCTCCTCGTCGAGGACGGCGAGGTCGGCGCGCCGGAAGGTGTAGAGCGGCTTGTCACCGGCGGTGAGGATGTCACCGAGCGGGGTGACCTTGGAGAAGTTGTCGGCGAGGATGTCGGGGTTGGAGGCCGCCTCGACGAGGTAGTCGATCACCTCGCCGCCGCGGACCGGGTTGCCGACGGGGACGTACTGGTTGAGCGGATTGACCGCCTTCAGCGGGGTGCCGTCGGTGAGGTGGACGAGGGCCTCGGCCTGGTTGCCGGGCCAGTCGCCGACGAAGCCGAGGTCGATGACGGCCTCCACACGGCGGCCGGCCCACTCGGCGGGCACCCGGCCGTGCATCCGGAACCAGGTCGTGCCCCAGGGCGGACCCCAGGGCGTGTCCATCGCGAACGGGGTGTACGGGGCGGCCGCGGCCTCCTCGAAGGGGACGGGCTCCCCCGGCGCCTGCCAGGCCTCGACCGTGAAGGGGACGGTGGCCGCGTAGATCGCGGGCTTGACGCGCTGGGTGTGGACGCGCTCTACGCGTTCCTCGATCCGGCGGCGTTCGTCATGCATGAGAGGTCTCCAGGAAGAGGGCCGAGCAGCGGCAGCAGCGGGGAGAAGCGGGAGAAGGGGCGAAGGGGCGAAGGGGGTAAAGGGGGGAGCGGTCGAGGAGTCGGGGAGGGCCGGGGTCGGGTGGGGGTGGCGACGGGAGGGAAAGCGCTTTCCCGTGCCCGTCGCGGAGGAGCCTACTTCAGGTACTCCAGGCCAGGGTGCACCGCCGTATACCCCTCCACCAGGCGTCGGGCGACGTTGACCGAGTCGACCAGGGGATGCAGGGCGAAGGCCTTGACCGCGGTGGTGCGGGAGCCCGACTCGGCGGCGGCGAGGACCTCGCGCTCGACGGCCTTCACCGCGCAGACCAGGCCGGTGGCGTGGTCGGGCAGCGGGGCGACGGCGACCGGGTGGGCGCCGTTGGCGTCGACCAGGCAGGGCACCTCGATGACCGCCTCGGTGTCGAGGACGGAGAGGGTGGCCCGGTTGCGGACGTTGAGGATGAGGGTGGTGCGCTCGTCGCGGGCGATGGCCCGCATCAGGGCGAGGGCGACCTTCTCGTAGCCTCCGGAGAGGTCGTCGGCGTCGCGTTCGCCGGCACCCGCCGTCTCGCGGTTCTCCGCCATGTAGGTGGCCTCGCGCTCGGCGCGTGTGCGGTCCCAGGCCTTGAGGGCGTGGGCGTCGGGGCGGCGCATCTCCTCGTAGAAGTGGGCCTGCTGGTCCTTGAGGAAGGCGCCGCGGGTCTTCTCGGCGGCCTGGTACGCGCGGACCGCCTCGCGGTTGAAGTAGTAGTAGTGCAGGTACTCGTTGGGGACGGCGCCCAGGGACTGGAGCCAGTCGACGCCGAAGAGTTTGCCCTCCTCGAAGGAGCCGAGCAGATCGCGGTCGGCGAGGAGGCGCGGGAGTTCGTCGCGGCCGGCGACGCGCAGTCCGCGGACCCAGCCGAGGTGGTTGAGGCCGACGTAGTCGATCCAGGCCTCGCGGGGATCGGCCCCGAGGACCCGGGCGATACGGCGGCCGAGGCCGACGGGGGAGTCGCAGATGCCGATGACGCGGTCGCCGAGGTGGCGGGACATGGCCTCGGTGACCAGGCCGGCCGGGTTGGTGAAGTTGATGACCCAGGCGTCGGGGGCGAGCCGGGCGACACGCCGGGCGATGTCGACGGCGACGGGCACGGTCCGCAGCCCGTAGGCGATGCCGCCGGCGCCGACCGTCTCCTGGCCGAGGACGCCTTCGCGGAGGGCCACCTGTTCGTCGTGGGCCCGGCCCTCCAGGCCGCCGACGCGGATCGCGGAGAAGATGAAGTCGGCGCCGGTGAGGGCCTCGTCGAGGTCGGTGGTGGCGGTCACCTCGGGGGCGTCGGGGATGCCGGCGGCCTGCTCGGCGAGGACGCGGGTGACGGCGGAGAGCCGTTCGGGGTCCAGGTCGTGCAGGACGACATGGGTGACCCGGCCCTCGGCGCGGTCCCCGAGGAGCGCCCCGTACACGAGGGGCACACGGAATCCTCCGCCGCCCAGAATCGTCAGCTTCACGCAACTACCACCTTTGCCGATCGTGCATGTGTGCGGGCAGGCGCGGGGCCCGCGGTGCGGCCGCGGGGCCGCCCGGCGGGGAGGACCCGCGCCGTGGCGCGTGGGGGGTGCCGGTCACCGGGACACGTGTCAGCCCGCCGCGCCCCTGTGCCGCCGTGGCCGCGGTGACGGACGCGGGCCGGGCCGTCGTCGCGCACCGCACCGCACCGCCGCCCCGGGGGAGCATGCCGCCTGAGCGGTGGATCATGCCTCCGGCGGCGCGGTTCGTGCCCGGTGCGCGGTTCATGTGGTCACGACCTCGACCCCGGCCTCCTCGAAGGAGGAGCAGGTCGTCCCGTCCACGGGCGTGTTGGTGACCACGACGTCGAGTTCCCGGGGGCCGCAGACCCGCGCCATCCCCGTGCCGGGGAACTTCGCGGAGTCGGCGAGCAGGACCACCTTGTCGCTCGCCTTGATCATGGCGCGCTTGACCGGGACCTCGACAACGGTGGTGTCCATCACCTGGCCGCCGGGCCGCACCCCGCTGGTGCCGAGGAACAGCCAGTCGGCGTGCAGTTGGCGGAGGTTGTCCTCGGTGAGGAAGCCGACGAGGGAGCGGTACTCCCGGCGGACCATGCCGCCGAGCAGCACCAGCTCGATGCCCTCGTCGTCCGCGAGTTCCTCGTAGACCACCAGGTTGCTGGTGATCACGGTGAGCCTGCGGCCGTGCAGCTGCCGGGCCAGGCGGTAGGCGGTGGTCCCGATGTCGAGCAGGACGGACTGGCCGTCGCGGACCATGGAGGCGGCCCGCGCCGCTATCGCGTCCTTCTCGGCCACCCGGACCTCGGCGACCTCGGCGAAGGGCTGGTCGCCCTCGTCCACGACCGCCCCGCCGTGCACCCGGGTGAGCAGCCCTTCCTCCTCCAGCTTGACGAGGTCTCGCCGGATGGTGGCCGGGCTCACGCCGAGCTGTTCGGACAGATCGGTCACGGCAGCGGGGCCGCCTGATCGCAGGGCCCGCAGGATGAGTTGGTGTCGTCTCTCTGCCAGCACGCGCTGAACAGTACTCGTCATCCTCAATCATTTCCATGCTCACTTCTGCTCGGGTATTGACCAATCTCTCGGATCAGCGCACGATTCCCGGCATCGAATTTGAAGAGTTCTGACGAGAGGTGCACGCGTGGACGACGACCGGCCCGATGTGCTGCTGACCGGGCTGCTCTTCTACGACCTCGTGCTCACGGGGCTGGGAAGGCCGCCGACTCCCGGCGAGGAGATCTGGACCGACGGCATGGGCTGCGGACCCGGCGGCATCGCCAACCTGGCGGTGGCCACCGCCCGTTTCGGCCTGCGGACCTCCCTGGCCACGGTCTTCGGCGACGACTACTACGGCGGGTACTGCCGTGAGGTCCTCGCCGGTCAGGAGGGCGTGGACCTCTCGCTCTCGCGCACCGCGGACGGCTGGCACACCCCCGTCACCGTCTCCCTGGCCCAGGGCCACGACCGGGCCCTCGTCACCCACGGCCAGGAGCCGCCGTACTCGCAGGACGCGCTGATGGGCGACCCGCCCGAGTCGCGTACCGCGCTCGTGCACATCGAGGCCGAGCCACGCGAGTGGCTCGCCAAGGCGGCCGCGAACGGCACACACATCTACGCGGACGTCGGCTGGGACCCCACCCAGCAGTGGTCGCGTGAACTCCTCGACCAACTCGCCCTGTGCCACGCCTTCCTCCCCAACGAGACCGAGGCGATGGCCTACACCCGCACCGACAGCGCGGTGGCCGCGCTCGGCACGCTCTCCGAGCTGGTGCCGGTCGCGGTCGTCACCCGCGGCGGGGCCGGCGCGGTCGGCGTCGACCAGACGACCGGCGAGTACGCCGAGGCCCCCGCCCTCGAGGTGGACGTCCTCGACACGACGGGCGCCGGAGACGTGTTCGGCGCGAGTTTCGTCGCGGCCTCCCTCGGCGGCTGGCCGCTGGAGGAACGGCTGCGGTTCGCCGTCCTGGCCGCCGGCCTGTCGGTACGGCACCACGGCGGGGCGCTCGCGGCCCCCGGCTGGTACGGCGTCGAGCGCTGGTGGCGCTCGCTGACCGACCCCGCCCTCAAGAAGACCTACGGCTTCCTCGCGGACCGCATCCCCGCGGACACCGGACCTCCGGTGCGCCACGCCCCGGTCACCCCACCCGCACGGCTGCCCTGAACCCCCCGGAAAAACGCCCCTCAGTACCACGAACAGGAACAAACAGGAGTGTCCCGTGGACCTTTCTCGTAGAGGCTTCCTCCAGGCCGCCGTCTTCACCGCGGCAGCCTCCGGACTGACCGTCGCCTGTGGCGGCGGCTCGGAGTCCGGCGGTACCAAGAACGGCAAGAACCTGACCATGTGGTACTGGGGCGGCGCCCTCAGCGACAAGGTGGTCGCCGAGGCCAAGACGCACTTCAAGAGCCAGATAAAGCTCACCAGCGCCTCCATAGGCGGTGACTTCAAGCAGAAGCTGACCACCACCCTCGCGGCGGGCGGCTCCTCCGTCCCCGACATCACCGGCATCAAGGGCGAGGACATCGCGTCCTTCCTGCCTAACGCCGACCGCTTCCTCGACCTGAACGAGCTGGGCTTCAAGAAGCTCTCGTCGCAGTACCTGGAGTGGAAGACGAAGCTCGCCCAGACCAAGGACGGCAAGCAGATCGGCTTCCCGATCGACATCGGCCCCACCGCGCTCTTCTACCGCGCGGACCAGTTCGACAAGGCCGGGCTGCCCAGCGAGCCGGACAAGGTCGCCGCCGAGGCGAAGACCTGGGAGGACTACTTCGCGCTCGGCACCGAACTGAAGAAGGCCCTGCCCGGCACCTTCCTGATCAACAACATGGGCTCGGTGTTCAACATCGCGGTCGGCCAGGGCACCAAGCGGTTCATCGACCAGGACAACCACTTCATCGGCGACCAGGAGCACATCCGTGCCGCCTGGGACACCGCGATCCGGGCCTACCGGCTCGGCCTCGACGCCAAGATCAACGACCAGAGCTGGAACTCCGCCGTCGGCAAGACCCTGACCACCGAAGTGGGCGCCGCCTGGCACGCGTTGGACATCGAGTCGGCGGCCCCGGGCACCAAGGGCAAATGGCGGGTCTGCGCGACTCCGGGCGGGCCGGCCAACCAGGGCGGCTCGTATCTGACCCTGCCCAAGCAGTGCCGCAACCCCGAAGAGGCGTTCAAGATCATCAGCTGGATCCTCAGCCCGGAGAACAACGCCAAGAGCTTCGCCGACGCCACCATCTTCCCCGCCTCCCCGGCCACGTACGCGATGGACGCCATGACGGGCCCCGACGCCTTCTTCGGTGGACAGAAGATCATCGAGGTCTTCGGCCCGGCCGCCGAGGCCATCCCCGTCAGCTACGAGGCGCCCGCCGACTCCGCGGTCATGGCGCCCTTCATGGCCGAGCTGACCAGCATCGAGGCCAAGGGCAAGAAGCCCGACGACGCCTGGAAGGACGCGGTCTCCCAGGCCAAGCAGATCGCCCGGCGACAGGGGGTGAGCTGAGGTGACGTCACCTCCGGTCACCGGCCCCGCCGCGGTGCGCGAGCACCGCGGCGGGCCGGGCCCGGCCCGCTTCCGCCCGCGGCGCACCCCGCCCGCGGGCGCCGCTCGGCCCGCACGCCGCGGGATCCTGTCGTACTGGCGGCAGTACCTGGCGATCTCGCCCTTCTACCTGATCTTCACGGTGTTCTCCTTCGGGCCCGTCTTCTACTCGCTGTATCTGGCGTTCCAGCGCTACGACGGCCTGGGCACCGCGCAGTTCGTGGGACTCCAGCAGTTCGAGTTCCTCTGGAACGACCCGGTCTTCTGGCTGTCCATCCGCAACACCCTGGTCATCTGGGTGCTGTCGACCGTCCCCACGCTCTTCGGCGCGCTGGTCCTGGCGACACTGCTGCACTCGGTGCGCCGCTTCAAGGGCTTCTACCGCATCGCCCTCTACGTCCCGAACGTCACCTCGATCGTCGCCGTGGCGATCTTCTTCGGGGCGGTGTTCAGCAACGACTTCGGTCTGGTCAACGCGATCCTGGGCATGGTCGGCATCGATCCGGTGCCGTGGCTGAGCGATCCATGGCTGATCAAGGTGGTCATCGCGCTGCTGATGACCTGGATGTGGACCGGTTACAACATGATCATCTATCTGGCCGGCCTCCAGGCGATCCCGCAGTCGGTCTACGAGGCGGCCAGGATGGACGGCGCCGGCCCCGTCCGCGCGTTCTTCCAGATCACCATTCCGATCATGCGGCCGATCATCCTGTTCACCGTCGTCATCTCGACCATCAACGGTCTGCAGAGCTTCAGCGAACCCCAGGTCCTGTTCGCCAGCAACGCCGCCAACCAGAACCTCGGCGGGCCGGGTCAGGCCGGCCTGACCACGCTGCTGTACTTCTACCAGTCGGCCTTCCTCGACAACGACTACGGCTACGGCGCGGCCATCGTGTGGGCCTTCTTCGTACTGATCATCGTGCTCGTCGCCGTCAACTGGCGCATCGTGCAACGAGGGAGGAAGCCATGACGACAGCCGTCACGCCACGGCCGGCCACGGGCGCGAAGCGGCCACGTCGCCCCAAGGGCCTGTCCGCCCACCTCTTCCTGATCCTCGCCGTCGTGATCTCGGTCTTCCCGTTCCTGTGGACGATCGTGATGGCGACCAACACCACCCGCGACATCTACAAGAGCCCCCCGAAGCTGACCTTCGGCTCCCACCTGCTGGAGAACATCAGAGGTGTGCTCGACACGGTCGACTTCTTCGGGTCGATGCTCAACACAGTGGTCGTCGCGTGTGTCACCACGGTGCTGGTGCTGTTCGTCGACTCCCTCGCGGCCTTCGCCTTCGCCAAGTTCGACTTCCCCGGCCGCAGGATCCTCTTCGCCACGCTGCTGGTGTTCATGATGCTGCCGCTCCAGCTGGCCGTCCTCCCGCAGTTCATCCTGATGTCGGAGGTCGGCTGGGTCGGCATGCTCAAGGCACTGGTGTGGCCCGCCCTGTCCAACGCCTTCGGCATCTTCTGGCTGCGCCAGTACATCGAGAACGGGGTGCCCGACGAACTGCTCGACGCGGCGCGCATCGACGGCGCCGGGTTCTTCCGCCAGTACTGGAACGTCGCGCTGCCGATGATCAGGCCCGCGATGTCGTTCCTCGCCATCTACGCCTTCGTCGGCGCCTGGAACGACTACGTGTGGCCGCTGATCGTGCTCACCAACCCGGATCACGTGACGCTCCAGGTGGAGCTTGCCCAGCTCAACGTCGGCCACAACACCGACTACAGCATGGTCATGGCCGGTGTGCTCATGGCGTCCCTCCCGCTGGTGATCGTGTTCTCCGTCTTCGCCCGCGGATTCATCGCGGGAGCCACCGAAGGTGCGGTACAAGGCACCTGACACACCCTGTCGAGAGAGAGGTGCGCCGTGGTGGATGTCGTCGGAGCGGGACGACCGGAGCGGGGCAAGGTGCTCGTGGTGGGCATGGACGGACTGCGCTTCGACCGGCTGATGCGGTCGCCGTCCACGGCTCCCGTACTGCACGGCCTGATGGCCGCCGGCGCCTACGGCAGCAGTCTGCTGCCCTACGGCGAGGCGGACGGCGAGGCCGGGCACGGGCCGACCAGGAGCATGGCCTACACGGACTCGGGGCCGGGCTGGTCGAGCATCATGACCGGGGTGTGGCCCGACCGGCACGGGGTGACCGGCAACGACTTCGTCGGCGCCGACTACGCCCGCTACCCCGACTTCCTCACCCGTGCCGCCTCCGTGCGGCCGGGCCTGCGCACGGCGGCCGCGGTGTCCTGGCCGACCCTGATCCGCCGCGGCACCCTCGGCCGCGGCATCGGCCGGCGGGTGCGCTTCAACGGCGAACGCCGCGGCTACGGGACCGCGGACCGCCTCGTCGCCCGCACCGCCCTGCGCTGGCTCACCAAGAGGGACCCGGACGCCCTGTTCGTGTATCTGGGCGCCACCGACGAGGCCGGCCACGACACCGGCCCCCTCTCCCCCGCCTACGACCAGGCCCTCCTCGACCAGGACGCCCACCTCGGGCGGCTGCTGGACGCCATCGAGGCCCGGCGCTGCGACCCCGCCCGCGCGGACGAGCGGTGGGCGGTGCTGGTCACCACGGACCACGGGCACCGTGACGGCGGCGGCCACGGCGGCGACAGCCATGCCGAGCGCGAGGTGTTCGTCGTCCTCGCCGAGCCCGGAATGCCCGGCGGCACCCGTCTCGACGAACCCCGGCTCGTCGACATAGCCCCCACCGCCCTGGACCGGCTCGGCATCCCCGTCGACCCGGAGTGGAACCTCGCGGGCCGCGTCCTGCCCCGGCCGGCCCCGGACCCCATATCGCCCCCGAACCCGGAACGATCATGACCGACGCACTCCTCGCCCCCGCCCGCCCGCCGGCCGGCCACGCCACCGGCGGCCTCGGTACGGAGGCCGCCCGCCGATGAACGATCCGTCGACCACCGGGCCCCAGCCCACCGATCCCCTGATCGCCCTGCGCCCCTGGGCCGCCCCCGAGGTGACCTCCTGGGGGCGGCTGCCCATGTCCGCCGTGGACCGGCGCTCCCGGACGCGGTCGCTCGACGGCCGCTGGCGGTTCCAACTGCTGCCGTCGCCCGGCGACGAGCCCGGCCCGACCTGGTCCTGGGCCGAACTTCCCGGTTCCTGGGCGCTCCACGCGGCCGAGGACCCCCCGCAGTACACCAACGTCCGGATGCCGTGGCCGGAGTTCCCGCCGCACTCCCCCGCCGCGAACCCGACGGGCGTGTACGAACGGCAGGTCGAGACACCCGCCGACTGGGCCGGCCGCCGGATCGTCCTCCAGGTCGGCGCGGCGGAGAGCGTGCTGCTCGTCCATGTGGACGGGCGGCCCGTCGGCATGTCCAAGGACTCCCATCTGGCGGCCGAGTTCGACGTGACGGATCTCCTGCGCCCCGGATCCCCGTCGACGGTGCGGCTCACGGTCGTGAAGTGGTCCGACGCCTCCCACATCGAGGACCAGGACCAGTGGTGGCTCGGCGGCGTCACCCGCTCGGTGCTGCTGTACGCCACCGACCCGCTGCATCTCGCGGACGTGACCGTGCGGGCCCGGCGCGACGGCGCGCTGCGGGTGGACTGCCGGGTGCGGACCACCGAGGGCACGGGCGCGCTGCCCGCCGGGTGGTACGTCAGCGGCGAGCTGGACGGCCTGGCGCTCGCCCAGGACACCGGGTTCGACCGGGTCAACACCGAGGACGAACGGGTCTCCGACTTCCTCGGCGAGGCGCGGATGGAGACGGTCGTCCCCGAGGTGCGGACCTGGAACGCCGAGACGCCCGAGCTGTACGACCTCACGGTCCGGCTGCACCGCGCCGACGGCACGGTGGCGGACACCTCGCACCACCGGATCGGCTTCCGCGACGTCGAGGTGCGCGGCCGGGACCTGCTGGTCAACGGGGAGCGCGTCTACATCCGGGGCGTGAACCGCCACGACTTCCATCCGCTGACGGGCCGGACGGTGTCGTACGACGACCTGCGCGCCGACCTGGTCACGCTGAAGCGCTTCGGTTTCAACGCGATCCGCACCTCCCACTATCCGAGCGACCCGGCGCTGTACGACCTCGCCGACGAGCTCGGCTTCTACGTGGTGGACGAGGCGGACATCGAGTCGCACGACCACGCCCATGAGATCGCCGACGACCCGCGCTATGTGAACGCGTTCGTGGACCGGGTCTCCCGGATGGTGCTGCGGGACAAGAACCACCCCTCGGTGATCGTCTGGTCGCTGGGCAACGAGTCCGACTACGGCGCCAACCACGACGCGGCGGCGGGCTGGCTGCGGCGGCATGATCCGACGCGGCCGGTGCAGTACGAGGGCGCCGCGAAGCTGGACTGGGGGGCCACGGACGACGCCTCCGACATCGCCTGCCCGATGTACGCGCCGATCGAGGACTGTGTGGCGCACGCGCTCTCCGGCGGGCAGACCCGGCCGCTGATCCAGTGCGAGTACTCGCACGCCATGGGCAACAGCAACGGCACGCTCGCCGACACGTGGGCGGCCATCGAGGCGACCCCGGGTCTTCAGGGCGGGTTCATCTGGGAGTTCTGGGACCACGGCATCCTCCAACGTGTGAACGACGGAAGACCGGCCGGGCGCGGGGGCGCCGGGCTGTATGACAACGGTGTCGCCGCCCCCGGACTGCGCTGGGCGTACGGCGGTGACTTCGGCGAGACCCTCCACGACGGCGCGTTCATCGCCGACGGGGTGGTCTTCCCCGACCGGACCCCGAAGCCGGTGATGTACGAGCACCGCGAGATCGCCGCCCCGGTACGGCTGTCGGTCGAGGGCGAGGGGACCTGGCGGGTGCTGCGGGTCCACAACAAGCAGCACTTCCGGGACCTTTCATGGCTCGCGGCGGAGTGGGAGTTCGCCGCGGCCGACGGCGGCACCTGGACGGTCCCGGCCCAGCTGCCCGATGTCCCCGCGGGCGGTTCCGCCGTCATCGACCGGCCCGAGGTGCGGCACGGGGCCGGTGAGATCTGGCTGACGCTGCGGGTGACGACGGCCGACGACGAACCGTGGGCGCCGCGCGGCACCGAGGTGTGCTTCCCGCAGGTGCGGTGGTACGAGGCGGACGAGGGCGAGCCGGTGGTCGGCGCCGACGACGTCCAGGGTCATGTGCCCCCGCCGCGCACGGACGACGCGGGGCTGCTGCTGCATCCGCTGCTCACCACCCCGCCGGTGCTGAGCCTGTGGCGGGCCCCCACCGACAACGACGTCCTCGGCGGCATGGCCGAGCGCTGGCGGGCCTGGGGCCTCGACAGCGCGGCACGCGAGACGGTGTCCGTGGAGCGCGAGGGCCCCCTGGTGCGGGTGCGGTCGCGCCTGCTGACGGGTGCCGGGGCCGTCGAGCACGAGCAGACGTTCACGGCGCTGGTCGACGGGCGGATCCTGGTCGAGGAGATCGCCGTGCTGCCCGAGGAGCTGACGGACGTCGCCCGCGTCGGCACGGTGTTCGAGACCACGGCAGGGTTCGACCGCCTCGCCTGGTACGGGCAGGGCCCCTGGGAGAGCTACCCGGACCGTGCGGCCGGGGCTCCCGTCGGGCACCACTCGGCCGCCGTCGACGACCTGTTCACGCCGTATCTGCGCCCGCAGGAGAGCGGAGGACGGCACGGCGTACGGCACTTCACGCTGTCGGGGGCCGGGCACGAGCTGTCGGTACGGCTCGACGGGCCCCGGCAGGTCTCGGTCAACCGGTACCGCGCGGAGGATCTCGCCGCCGTCGCGCACCATGACGAGCTGGTGCCCCGGCCGGGCTGTGTGGTGCACATCGACGCGGCGCACCGGGGACTCGGCACGGCGTCGTGCGGGCCCGACACCTCGCCGTCGTATCTCGTCCCGCCGGGTGTCCACCGCTGGTCGTGGACGCTGCGCGCGCTCTGAACCCACCCCCCACCTCCTTCCCCCCTCGCCTTTTCTCTCGGACCTTCACGGACTTCCCATGGAGCACAGGTGTGTACTTCGCATGAGCGCGACCAGGGCGAGGCGGCCCCGCAGGCCGGCGCCGGCAGACGGAACTTCCTGCGGGCGACCGCGCTGATGGGTGCGGTGGCGGCGGCCGTCCCGGCGGCCGGGACCGCGTCGGCCGCCGCCGAGTCGCCCGCGTCGTCGGCGCGTTGGCGGCCCGATCCCGACGGCCGCCGGTTCACGCTGGCGGTGATGCCGGACACGCAGTACCTCTTCGACGGGCCGAGCATCGACAAGGCGCCCGTGGAGGCGTCCCTGCGGTATCTGCTGGAGCACGGGCGGGAGGAGAACATCGTCTTCCTGTCCCATCTGGGTGACCTCACCCAGAACGGCGCGAAGCAGGAGTGCGCGGCGATCGGCGAGGCGTTCCGGCTGCTCGACCGGAAGGGCGTCGGCTACAGCGTCCTCGCGGGCAACCACGACGTCCGCTCGTCCACCGACGACCAGCGCGGCCCGACCCCCTACCTGGACGTGTTCGGCCCCGACCGGTTCAAGGGCCGGGGGACGTTCGGCGGCGCGTCACCGGACGGCTACAACTCCTTCCACCTCTTCGAGGCCGGCGGCCGGCAGTGGATGGTGCTCGCCCTGGACTGGCGGCTGTCGGCGAAGGGCTACGCGTGGGCCGAGCAGGTCCTGGCGAAGCACCCGAGGACACCCGTCGTGCTCACCACGCACGAGCTGGTCGACGGGGACGACTCCCTCTCCCCGTACGGACAGCGGCTGTGGGACCGGCTGATCGCGGACCACGACCAGATCTTCCTCACCCTCAACGGGCACTACTGGCCGGCGGCCCGCGCGGTCCGGAAGAACGCTGCGGGCAACGACGTCCATCTGCACCTCACGAACTACCAGAACCGGTACTTCGGCGGCGCCGCGATGATCCGCCTCTACCGCTTCGACCTCGACCGGAACACCATCGACGTGGAGACGGTCTCCCCGTGGATCCTCGGCCGGGCGGCGAAGGGCCTCAACGAGCTGGAGCGGCAGGAGAGCGAACTCTCCGGCGACGCCGACCGGTTCACCGTCGACATCGACTTCGAGAAGCGGTTCGCGGGCTTCGCCCCGGTGCCCGCGCGCCCCGCACGGCCCGCGTCGCGGATGCTGGTGCGGGGCACCCTCGCGTACTGGCGGTTCGACGGCCAGGAGGACGGGGCGGGGGTCGACGGGATCGTGCGCGACCGCTCCGGGCACGGCAACGACCTCACCCTGGTCACCGTCGGCGGCGGCACCCTCACCTACTCCGCCGACCACCACCCGGACCAGCCGGGCCACGGCAGCCTGGAGTTCCACGGCGGGAAGCCGCCGCTGAAGGGTGCCTATCTGCGGACGGTCGACGGGGCGCCCCTCAACTCGGCGACGTTCGAGGACGGTTACACCATCGAGGCGTTCTACCGGCTGCCCGCCGACTGGGACCCGGCGCGCCACGCGTGGGGCGGCATCCTCGGCCGCACCGGCACGGGCGGCGCCGCGGGCAAGACCCAGGACGACCCCGACGAGCCGCTCGCCACGCTGTCGCTGTCCAACGACCGCGAACCGCAGTGGGCGGTACGCCCGCTCAACCAGCAGGGCATCGCCACCAACTGGGGCCAGGAGACCCCCCTGGAGACGTGGTGGCACCTCGCGGTCGTCAACGACGGCCGGCGCACCACCCTGTACGTCCAGGGCTGCCCGGTCGTCCGCAACCCCAGGGCGGCGGCCGTCGGCCTCACCTCCGTCGGACTGCCGTGGATCCTCGGCGGCTACGAGTACGCGGGGAAGATCGACCAGATCCTGCACGGACGGCTCGGTGACGTCCGCGTCGTCGGACGGGCGCTGCCCGTCACCTCGTTCATGAACCACTGACCATCCCCGGAAGGGTTTCGCACGACCATGTCCGAGCAGCAACTGCCCGTCTGGGCCGATCCGTCCGTCTCCCCCGCCGATCTCGACGCGCAGGGCCTGTCGCGCCGCGGCCTCCTGCGCGCCTCGGGCCTGTTCGGCGCGGCCTTCGCGCTGGGCTCCCTGGCCACACCCGCGGTCGCCGCCTCCGGGCGCCACGGCGGCGACGACCCCCGCCTCGCCTATCTCGTCGGCGACCACCACATCCACTCCGTGTACAGCCACGACGCCAAGTACACGTTCTCCCAACTGGCCGCGGCGGGCGCGAAGTACGGCCTCGACTGGATGGTGTTCACGGAGCACTCCAACTTCGGGCACGCCGACTTCGGGGCCTCGCTGGAGCACCGGGAGATCCTCCGGGCCCGCGCGGAGAACCCGCGTCAGCTGATCTTCCAGGGCCTGGAGTGGTACATCCCGGCCGCCGAGCACTGCACGGTCTTCACCACGCCCGGCCCCCACGAGGTGGACCTGCTCACCCGCTTCGAGCGGGCGTACGACGGCAAGCTGCTCGGCTACACCGACGGTTCCGTGGGCGGCGCGGACACCGCCCGCAACGAGGCGCACGCCGTCAAGGCCGTCAAGTGGCTCGCCGAGCAGCGTCGTTCGGGGTATGTCGACGACGTCCTGGTCCTCGCCAACCACCCGCTGCGGCTCGGCATCGACTCCCCGCACGAGCTGCGCGCCTGGCGGGACGCGGCCCCCGACATCATGATCGGCATGGAGGGCGCCCCCGGCGCCCAGGGCGCCGCCATTCCCGGCTGGCGGGGCGCGAACTCCATACGGGGCGAGTACGAGAACAAGCCGTCCGCGCAGTCCTGGCCCGGCTACCCGGCCGAGGCGTACCTCACGTACGGCGGCTTCGACTGGTCGACGGCGACCGTGGGCGGCCTGTGGGACTCCCTGCTCGCCGAGGGCCGGCTGTTCTCGATCACCACCAACTCGGACGCCCACCGGATCGTGTTCGACACCTGGAAGAACGGCGACTGGCCCGCCGGGCAGAACTTCGACACCACCGGCAAGCTGCCCGACCCGGTGAACACGGACACCCCGCAGCCCGGCAGCGACTTCTGGCCCGGCCAGTTCAGCCGCACCCACGTGGGTGTCACCCGGTACGGCTACCGTGCCGTGATGGCGGGCCTGCGGGCGGGCCGTGTCTGGCTGGACCACGGCCATCTGCTGGACGGCCTGGAGGTCCGGGTGAAGCGGGACCGCGCACCGGGCCGGGGCGTCACGCTCGGCGGCCGGCTCCACGCCCGCAAGGGCGAGAAGCTCACCCTGACGGTGACCGTGACCACGGCCTCCCGCCGCAACCCGAGGGGGATCCTGCCGGTGTTGGCCCATGTCGACGTCATCCGGGGCACGGTCCGGGGCCCGGTGACCGACCGGGACTCCTGGCGGGCGCCGGACACCCGCGTCGTGCACACCGAGGACGTCAGCGGCCGCGAGGGCACCTACACCCTGCGCGTGCCGATCACGGTCGGCGACGAGCCGTTCTACCTGCGGCTGCGGGGCAGCGACGGCAACCGCAACGGCGCCGGCTACCTGGGTGCCTCCGTCGACCCGCACGGCCCGATCCCGCACGCCCCGGGCGACGGCGACCCGTGGCTGGACACGTGGTTCTACACCAACCCGGTCTTCGTGGACGTGCGGTGAGCGTCGGTGCGTCGGTCTCTACCGGGACGGGGACGGACTCGGGCTGAACGCCCGGTCGCAGTGGGGCCAGTCGTGGAAGTCCCGGTCCTCGCTCCACAGCCGCTTGGCCGCGCGGATGTTCCACTCCGGGTCGAGTGCCTGGCGCGGGGTGCCCTTCAGGTCCCTCAGCCGGGCGTCGGAGATCTGGAACAGGCCCCAGTTCCGGGTGCCGTTGGTGTTCGGGAGGATGTGCAGCGGGTCGAGGAACGACTGGCAGTCGGCGATCGCGACCGCGCGGTCCGGTTCCTCGGTGAACACCTCGCGGATGCGCTTGCGCACCTTGTCCGGTGTCCAGGTGTTCATACGCGCCTCGGACGTGTACAGCGCCCGCTTGGTGGTGTCGCCGACCACGCCGTTGGGCGGTTCGATCCCGGCGATCACCTGGAAGGCCGTCACCCGGCGCAGGGTCTGCGGGCCGAAGTCGCCGTCCACCCCGATGACCGCGCCCTTGTCCTCCAGGAGGCGCTGCACCTCGCGGACGCAGGTGTCGTGCTGGCCCATGGCCACCACTTCCCGGCAGGCGGGGGTGAACAGGGTACGGCTGTCCTTCTTCCCCGGTACGGCGGTGCTCTTGTCCGGGCCGTCGCCGTCCTCGGCCGAGCCCAGCGACGGCAGGGCCCAAACCATTCCGCCGAGGCACAGCACCACCAGGCCGACGGCCAGGGCGACGCGTCCGCGCCGCCGACCGGACCGCACGGCCCCGGTCCCCGATGCGGCCACGGATGCGTCCACCGTCCCGTGCGGCGCCTCGGACACCCCGAAGCCCGGACCCTGTCGGCCGGCCTCCGGCTCCCCATCGGGCTCAGGCTCCGTCTCCCGCTCAGGCCGCGAGGATTCCGAGGCCGGCCGGGCGGCTTGCGGCGCCTGCCGCGCGGCCTTCGGTTCCGGCACAGGGGCGAGCGGTTCCGACTCGGCGGGCCTCGGCTCCGGCCCAGCGTTCTCCGGCTCCGCCGCCGGCGGCGTCGGCTCCGGTTCCCGGGCGGCGTCCGCCAGGGCCCACAGGCGGTGCAGCGTCCGCAGTTCCTCCGGGGTGGCCCCGCAGGCCACGGCCAGTCGGTGGACGGTGCCGTAGTCCTGCGGTACCGATCCGCCCAGGCAGTAGCGGTGCACGCTGGACCCACTGGTTCCGGCCTTCGCGGCGAGGGCCGCGTAACTGAGTCCCGAGCGCTCCTTGAGCGAGCGCAGACATGCGGCGAACCGCTCGGACTCCGTGCACTCGGACACGGGCGTCCCCCCTCTTTCCCCTTGCTGCCGCGCGTGACGGCGGCGCCGCACGTGGTCGGACGGCGGCGCGGTGTGTTCATGGATGAGAGGCGCCCCCCTGGATCCCCCGATCCCCGCGCCCGAGCACACTGTGCCAGAAAGAGACGACCGGAACCCGGCAAACTCCAGCCACTTCCGGGCGGACGACCGGGATCCGTTTATGGTCCCCGTCCCAGCGCCGTCCCAGCCTTCGGAGAACGCCGCAGGCCGGTCGCGTGACGGCCGTCCCAGCGTCCCAGCTGCGCGGAAACCCTTGTCGCGCCCTGTCGGCGATTGCCAGCCTCGGGTCGTCGGAGAACGGACAACCCTGCGCCACCAGGAGATGTCAGTGGCTGAATTCACACCGTAGGGCGGAGCACCCATGGGGGAGTGCTCCGCCCTGTGGCGTAGCCGGGGAGCCCCGGTCCGGGGCGCTTCGTCAGGCGTAGAACCGCGACAGGCTCTGCAGCACGGCCGCCGGCTTGGGGGCGCCCTCGATCTCGATGGTGCCGTCGACGGTGATCTGCACGCCCCCCGGGACGTCCTCCACCGAGGCCAGCTTGCCGACGAGGCGGATCTTGGAGCCGACCTTCACCGGAGAGGGGAAACGGACCTTGTTCAGGCCGTAGTTGACCTTCGTCGACACACCCTCGACGTCCAGCAGCTCGGTGAACAGCGGGATGAACAGCGACAGGGTCAGATAGCCGTGCGCGATGGGGGCGCCGAAGGGGCCCTCGGCGGCCTTCTCCGGGTCGACGTGGATCCACTGGTGGTCCCCGGTCGCGTCGGCGAAGGTGTTGATGCGCTCCTGGGTGACCTCGATCCACTCGGAGGTGCCGAGGTCGCTGCCCGCGAGCTTCTTGAGCTCGTCGATGCCGTTCACGGTGATGCTCATGTTCCCTGCTTTCGAAAGGATTTGACGGTAGGTCAGCTGGTGCCGTAGCGCTTGCGCACCCGGGCCTTCAGCAACTTGCCGGAGGCGGTGCGCGGCAGCTCCTCGGCGATCACGACAGACTTGGGGATCTTGTACTTGGCGAGCCGTCCGGCCAGGGAGGCCAGCACCTCGTCGGGGTCGAGGGCGGCGCCCTCACGCGGGACGACCACCGCGCGCGGCACCTCGCCCCACTTGTCGTCGGGTACGCCGATGACCGCGCACTCGACGATGTCGGGGTGGGCGAGGAGCTGGTCCTCGATCTCGGCGGGGTAGATGTTCTCGCCCCCGGAGATGATCATGTCCTTGATGCGGTCGACGATGAAGACGTACCCGTCCTCGTCGACGCGGGCGGCGTCGCCGCTGCGGAACCAGCCGTCGGCGAAGACGGCGGCCGTCTCCTCCGGCAGGCCCCAGTACCCGGGCATGACGTGCGGGCCCCGCACGACGACCTCGCCGGGCTCGTCCACGTCGACCGGTGTCATGTCCGGCCGTACGACCCGCACATCGCTGAAGAAGTGCGGGACGCCCGCGGAACCGGCCTTGCTCACGGCGTGCTCCGCGTCGAGGAAGAGCGTGCCGGGCGCGGCCTCCGTCATGCCGTAGCCCTGGAGGAAGGTCAGGCCCCGCTCCTGGAACTTCGCGATGAGCGGTGTCGGCACCGGGGAGCCGCCGCAGGACAGCATCCTGAGCGACGACAGGTCCGCGTCGGCCCAGCGCGGGTGCCGGGCCACCTGGTCGAACATGGTGGGCACGCCGAACATGAAGGTGATCCGGTGCCGTTCGATCAGGTCGAAGGTGTCCTCCGGCACGAAGGACTCGACCAGGACGCAGGTGCCGCCCTTGAGAAGCACCGGCAGGGTCAGCATGTTCAGCCCGGCGGTGTGGAACAGCGGGGCGGAGACCAGGGCGCGTTCGTCGGCGATGACGTCCTGGTCGACGAGGACGTTGACGGCGTTCCAGATGATGTTGCCGTGCGTGAGCATGGCGCCCTTGGGGCGGCCGGTCGTCCCCGAGGTGTACATGATGATGCAGGTGTCGTCGGCGGTGACCGGCTGGTCGATCGGCTCGGTCTCCGCCCCGGCCAGCAGCGCCTCGTACTCGGCGCCGGTCTCGACGTACGTACGGACGTCGGTGCCGCCCGGCAGTCCCGCGACGAGCCCGGTGAACCCGGGCGCGTACACGAGGGCCTTGGCTCCGGAGTCCGAGAGCTGGTAGGCGATCTCGGGTCCGGCGAGGCGGGTGTTGAGCGGGACGAACACCGCGCCGAGGGTGCCGGCGGCGAACAGCGTCTCCAGGTACGAGGGGTGGTTGGGCCCCAGGTAGGCGACGCGGTCGCCGCGGCGGACGCCGGAGGCGCGCAGGGCGTGCGCGAGCCGCGTGGTGCGCTCGTACAGCTCCGCGTAGGTGATGCCGGTGTCGCCGTGGATCAGCGCGGTGCGCTGCGGGGTCTTACGGGCCCGCCGGGCGGGCCACGACCCCAGTCCCTCATTGCGCATGTCTGTGCCCCTGTCCGTCGTTGCACATGGGGGTGTCCCTCACGGTGTGGTCATGGCTTCGTCAGCCCGAGCAGCCGGGCGGCGTTCTCCTTGAGGATCCTCGGCTTGACCTCGTCCTTGATCGTCAGCTTCTCGAAGTCGGCGAGCCAGCGGTCGGGGGTGAGGACGGGGTAGTCGGAGCCGAAGAGGACCTTGTCCTTGAGCAGGGTGTTCGCGTACTGCACCAGCTGCGGCGGGAAGTACTTCGGGGACCAGCCGGACAGGTCGATGTGGACGCCCGGCTTGTGCGTGGCCACCGCCAGCGCCTCGTCCTGCCAGGGGAAGGACGGATGGGCCAGGATGATCTTCAGATGGGGGAAGTCGGCGGCGACGTCGTCCACGTGCAACGGGTTGGAGTACTTCAGCCGGATGCCGCCCCCGCCGGGGACGCCTGCTCCGATGCCCGTCTGCCCGGTGTGGAAGAGGGCGATGGTGCCGGTCTCCTCGATGACCTCGTACAGGTCGTAGGCCACCGAGCGGTCGTTGGGGAAGAAGCCCTGGACGCTGGGGTGGAACTTGAAGCCCTTCACCCCGTACTCCTCGACGAGCCGGCGGGCCTGCTTCACACCGGCCTTGCCGCGGAAGGGGTCGATGGAGGCGAAGGGGATCAGCACGTCCGCGTTGGCGGCGGCCGCCTCGGCGACCTCCTCGTTGGGGACGGGCTCGGTGCCGGTCGCGGACTCGGCGTCCACCGTGAAGATCACGGCGGCCATCTTCCGCTCGCGGTAGTAGGCGGCCGTCTCCTCCAGGGTGGGCTTGCGCTTGCCCTCGACCTTGAAGTAGGCGGAGGAGGCGTCGTGGAGCTCGTCGTCCAGCGACGACGTGCCCTTCTTCGACGACACCTCGGCGTGGGTGTGGACGTCGATCGCGACCAGCTCGTCCACGTTCATGGCGGGACCTGCGGTGCTCATCACGCCTCCGGGATCTTCGGAGCGGGGATGCCCACGGTCTGCGGCTCGGCGCCCAGCGAGGTCGGCCAGACGTCGGCGAGCGCCTCGGGCGTCCAGCCGCCGTTCGCGTAAGCCGCCTTGATCTCCTGCGGGTGCGACCAGAGTGCCACCTTGTCGCCGCCGATGCCGATGGCCTGGCCGGTGACACCGCGGGCGGCCTCGGAGGCGAGGAACGGGACCAGGGCGGCGCAGTCCTCGGGGGTGCCGAAGCCCTCGCCCTTGCGCAGGAAGTCCGGGAACGGCTTGCCCTCGCGCAGGGCCTCCACGTACGGGGCGAAGACCGGGATGGTCTCGGTCATCGCGGTGGCGGCGACCGGGATGATCGCGTTGACCGTGATGTTCGCGCGGCCCAGCTCCATCGCCCAGGTGCGGGCGAAGGCGGCGATGCCGGCCTTGGCGGCGGCGTAGTTCGTCTGCCCGAAGTTGCCGCGCTGTCCGGCCGGGGAGCCGACGAGGATCAGGGAGCCCCCCTCGCCCTGCTCGCGCATCCGGATCGCGGCGGCGCGGGCGCAGGTGAAGGTGCCCTTGAGGTGGGTGGTGATCACGGCGTCGAAGTCGTCGTCGGACATCTTCCACAGCACCTTGTCGCGGAGGATGCCCGCGTTGGTGACGAGGATGTCGAGCCGCCCGAACTCCTCCACGGCGCGGCCCACCAGCCGGTCGGCGGCCTCGGTGGTGCCGACCGGGACGACCTCGGCGACGGCCGTGCCGCCCGCCTCGGTGATGGACTTCACGGCCGCTTCGGCCACGGCCTCGTCGATGTCGTTGACGACCACGGAGGCACCGGCGGCGGCGAGTGCCTGGGCGTAGGCGAGTCCGAGGCCGCGGCCGCTGCCTGTGACGACGGCGACCTTGCCGGTGAGATCGATGCTGGGCACGAGTGGGGTCCCTTCGGAGTGACAGCGCGGATGGCTGCGCGGCTTCGAAATCGAAGTTAAGAGCAATAGTTGTTGACGTCAATAGTTGTTGAGCCGAGGTCTTTGGGGCATCCTGTGGAGCAGCACCACACGCGCCGCCCCGCAGGGGCCTCGACCAGGGAGCCCGCCATCGCCGGCCAGCAGACTCAGAACTCCGCCTCGATCGACGCGCGGGAGCCGTGGATGCGCGGGCTGCACGCGGACACGGGGTATCTGCTCTACCGCCTGGGGCAGCGCTCGGGGCAGCTGTTCAACGCCTCGTTGCAGGAGTCGGGGCTGCGGCTGCGCCACTACGCGCTGCTACGCTTCCTGGCCACCACGCCGGGCGCGCTCCAGCGGGAGCTGAGCGCGTCCCTCGGGTACGACCCGAGCGCGATCGTCGGCCTGGTGGACGACCTGGAGAAGCTGGGCTTCGCCGAGCGGCGCCCCTCCCCCGACGACCGCCGGAGCCGGATCGTCGTCCTGACCGAGGACGGCCGCGCCTTCCTCCGGGACACCGACGAGGCGGGCCGGCGCGTCACCGACGAGCTGCTGGAGCCGCTGGACGCCGCCGAGCGCGACGCGCTCCACGTCCTGCTCCAGAAGGTCGCCGAGGCCGGGCTGGGGTGACCCGGTGCCGATGACCGCCGGCGCGCTGCCGGAGCCGGGAGCCGCGCGCTCCGCCCCCGACCGGCTGCTCGCCGTGCTGGCCGCCTTCGACCACAGCCATCCGGCGCTGACACTGACCGACATCAGCCGCCGGGCCGGGCTGACCCTCACCACGGCACACCGGCTGGTGGGCGCGCTCACCGAGTGGGGCGCCCTGGAGCGGGACGCGGACGGGATCTACCACGTGGGGCTGCGGCTGTGGGAGGTCGCGGCACTCGCCCCGCGTGGACTCGCGCTGCGGCAGATCGCGCTGCCGTACCTGGAGGACCTGTACGAGGCGACGCACGAGAACGTGCAGCTGGCGGTGCGCGACGGCGACGAGGTCGTCTACATCGAGTGGCTCTCCGGGCGGTCGGCCGTCGGCGTCCACATCCGGGTCGGCGCGCGCTGGCCGCTGCACGCGACGGGCGTGGGGCTGGCGCTGCTCGCGCACAGCGACCCCGCGGACCAGGAGACCTACTGCCAGGGGGAGTTGGCCGCCTTCACGCCGTACACCATCGCCGACGGCGCCCGGCTGCGCCGGGTGCTGGCGGACGTCCGGCGCACGGGCGTGGCGGTGAGCAGCCGTCAGGTCACGGAGGACGCGCTGTCGGTGGCGGCGCCGATCCGCGGACCGGGCGGGGCGGTGGTCGCCGCCGTGTCGGTGGTCGTGCCCCAGGCGGGCGCGCAGGTCCCGGTGCTGACCCCGGCGGTACGGGTCGCGGCCCGGGGCATCTCCCGGGCGCTGGGCTGGCAGCCGGACGAGAGGTCGACGCCGAGGGCGGGCCGCGCCGACGGGGGCGCGGGCCGGGGCAGCGGCAGCGGCAGCGGCAGCGGCAGCGGCAGCGGCAGCGGCAGCGGCAGCGGCAGCGGCCGGGGATCCCTGATCCCGGGCCGGACCGCCACACCACCGCCCCGGCCGGCGCCGACGTCCTCCCCGCCTTCCTGAGGGGAGCGCCGGCCGCATGCCCGGCCTCGTGTCTCACGGGTCGCGGCACCACTGCCGGAGAGCCGGGGCCCCGGTGCGGGGCGGGCGACCAGGCACCGGACACCGGACGCGTGACGCCGTGCCGGAGTCTCAGGCGGTGAGGCTCTCGTACACCGCCGCGAGGATCAGGAACGCGCGGTCGTCGCCGAGGCCGCCGTTGTCGATCATCTGGTTCATCGTGTAGGCGACGGACATCCGGGCGTCGAGGTCGACCAGCACGAGGGAGCCGCCCCAGCCGCCCCAGAAGCAGGTGCGGGGGTTGGGCAGCTGGCCGGCGTTCAGGCCGTAGCCGAGGCCCCAGCGCATCGGTACGCCGAGGACCCGGTCGGTGCCGTCGAACTGCTCCTCCAGGGCCCGTTCGCACCCCTTCTCCGAGAGCAGCCGCACGCCTCGGGCCTCGCCGCCACAGGCAAGCAGCGACTGGATCGCGGCGATCGAGCGGGCGTTGCCGTGTCCGCCCGCGGCCGGGATCTCGGCGCGCCGCCAGGCGAGGGTGTTGGCGGCGGTCGCCGGGATGTCCGGGTTGGGCTTGCCGCCCCCGCGGGGCGGGGAGGAGGGCGGCGCGAGGATCGGCGCGACCCGGTGGTCGTGCTCGGGGCCCAGGCCGATGTGGAAGTCGGCGCCCAGCGGCCCGGCGACCTCCTCGGCGAAGAACGTGCCGAGGCTGCGGCCGGTGACCCGGCGCACGACCTCCCCGACGAGATACCCCTGGGTGACCGCGTGGTACCCGGCGTCGGTGCCGGGCTCCCAGGCGGGCGCCTGCGCGGCGAGCCGCGCGGTGACCGTCGGCCAGTCGTAGAGGTCCTCCAGCGTGGTCGGCGCGTCGAAGACGGGCAGCCCGGCGGTGTGGGAGAGCAGATGGCTCACCCGTACGCCCTCCTTGCCGGCGGCGGCGAACTCGGGCCAGTACGCGGCCACCGGCGCGTCCAGGTCGAGGGCGCCGCGGTCGGCGAGGATCAGCGCGCACAGCGCGGTCATCGTCTTGGTGCTGGACCAGACGTTGGTGAGGGTGTCCCGCCGCCAGGGGATCGTGCGGTCCGCGTCGAGGTGGCCGCCCCACAGGTCGACCTCCGGCTCACCGTCCACGAACACCGCCACCGAGGCCCCGACGTCCTTGTCGGCCAGGGAGGCGGCCAACGCCGAGCGCACCGGCGTGAATCGATCCGTACACGTGCCGTGAGTGTCCACCATGGGGGCGAAGCTAACGGCTTGTTCCGGAGCCGAGCCACCGAATAAGTCCCGCCCCCTCACAACAGGCGTTTCAGCGCCACCGACAAGCCGACTCCCTTCGCGTGGACCAGAAGCCTTTTCCCCGGCTCCCGGTCGCCCCATGTCTTGGTCCCGCGCCCGTGCCTCCCGTACTCGCTGTGGCGCTTCTCGAAGTCGAACGCCCGCAGTTCCTGATCACCGATGTCCCTCACCTCGTGGGAGGTGTCGACGACGACCCGGGTCCTGCCGTCGGCGGTGTACACGGATTCCTCCTCCCACACCACGACGCGCTTGAGCCCACCGTCGGGCAGCAGCAGGTAGGTGGTCTTCTCGTGGGTCGTCTCCTGGTGGTGACTGCCTCGGCCGCCGACGTTCCTCTCGATGTTCTGATGGCGTACGTCCAGCACCCAGTGCCGGCCGATGACCGGGACGTGCCTGTTGAAGGGCTGTCTCTCGGATCGTGTCTCCGTGCGCTTGAACAGTCCGAAGGGGCCGTAGGCGCGGACGACCTCACGCTCGACCGTGCGGTGGTCGGTGACGGTGTATCCGATCGGGGCCGCGCGGGGCCTACGTGTCTGCCGGGCCACCTTCCTCGCGTAGGCGTGCAGGCGCTTCCAGTCCGCCGTGCTCGCTTCGTACGCCTTCAGGTTCATCGCCATCGCTTTCGACTCGACTCAGAATTGGGCGCCGCCGAGGGCGACGAGGCCGCCCCACAGGCGTGGTGTGTACCGCCGGTTGGGGTCTCCCCGGAGCCAGCGGAGCTTCGCCTGTCTCAGCGCGCGCACGGGGTCGGTGCCACGTCCGAGTTCCCGCCAGAAGGCCTGCATGATCTCGGACGTGGCCTCGTCGTCGATCTCGTGGAGGCTGCCGATGACCGTGGTGGCGCCCCGGGCGAACAGGGCCAGCGGGAATCCGGCCAGTTCCACTCCGCCGCGCAGCCGGATGCTGGAGTGGCAGGACGCCAGTACGCACAACTGCGGGAAGGACAGCGCCATCGCTTCGGCGGCCGTGAGTCGGTTGCCGTCCGGGAGGATCTTGGTCTGCCCCCATCCTCCGACGGCGTCGTCCGTGCCGTGTACGGCGAGTGCCAGCATCCGGTAACCCGCCGACCCGTCCTGTGATCCGAGGGTGTCCATGAACACCGCTCGGCCGGTGATCTCGAACAGGGGCGAGAGGTGACTCTCCAGCGAGCGGAATTCCTGTTCCGCGTGGGCGAGCCGCAGCAGGTCGTAGACGGCGATGGCCGGTTGGACCGCCGGCAGGGTCGCTCTGGCCAGTAAGTGCGTCATCGTGGTGAGCGAAGCGTGGACGCTGAGCACCGCGACGTCGAGCAGCTGCCGCTCCGAGTCCAGCGGGAGGGTGTCGAAGGCGATGTCGAAGAGCCCGGTCGGCAGGATCATCAGCCGCACGGGCTCCGCCGGGTCGGATGAGCGGAGCAGACGCAGCAGCGGCTCGGGCAGCAGAACCGAGGTGAGTCGAGGCAGTGTCTGCCAGTACCGGTTGCGCTCGGGCGTGAGTTCCGTCGGGTCGAAGGGCAGGGGGACCGCGTCGAGGTGTTCGTGCACCTGTCCGGCCTCGTCCCGCCAGGTGAGCCGACGATAGAGCGTGCGGACCTCATCGTCGGCCCCCAGAACGCTCACGTGCGAGGACAGCAGTTGCAGTACTGCGCTGACCCCGTTCCCGGGGCACAGGTCGAGGACGGACCGCGCGGTGGTGTGCGGTAGTGCCCGCCCCGTGGTGAGGCTGCCGAGCACTCCCAGGATGAGATCGGCCTGCTCGGCGCTGCGGAGCCGCGTGGCGGCGATGGCCTCGGCGGAACGCGACAGCGTTCTCGTCTCGTCCTGGTCCGACGGCCTCGTCTCGGTCTCCGGTACGGCCGGAAACGCGGCGTTCGCCGCGATGACCTGCTCGGCGGCGCGCCGGACGACATCGGTGACGGCCGGATCCTGAGAGAGGTCGCTGATCAGTAAGCCGACGCGGTCCCGCCGTACGGCTTCCATCACCATGTCCGCGGCCACCGGATCCGCGAGACGCACCGCGAGGTCGGCGGCCTTCCGGAAGACGGGGCCGTGCTCCCGGCCCAGGTCGCGGCGTTCGTCGAGATCCGAAACGGTGATGAACAGTTCGGCCACGCACCGCACCGCGTCGAGGAGGCGGCGCAGCGTCGTCCCGGGAACGTCGTCCGGGGGAGTCCGCCCCGTGGAGGCACAGACACGGGCGGCGATCGTCCACACCCGTGCGGCCTTCGTCATGTCGACGAGGACACCGCCGACCTCCAGTGCGGCGCCCGCCTCCAGCGCCGCCGTCTCGGCCTCCGCATACCAGCCGGTGATGATGTCGTCGGCCGGGCGGTTGCCGGACTGCTCCCCGGCCCTCGCCATCCGCTCGTACCACAGTGCGCGGCCGTACAGGAGAACGCCTCGGTGGCGCGGCGTCGCCCGAGCCAGCAGCTCGGTCAGCCGGTCAGCCACCCGCCGGTCTCCGGGCGCGCACCATTCGGCCGCGGCGACCACGGCGTTGACCATCAGGCCCGATCTCAGACCCGACTCACCGGCCGCGAGTGCCTGGTCGACCGCCCCCGCGGGATCGGGGGCGGTCGGGTGCTGGGCGAGGAGGCGGGCGCGCGACAGCCGCACCGCGGCGAGCCCGTTGTGGCCGTGGTTCCGGTAGGCGGCCTCGGCCACATCGAGCCATCCCTGGGCTTCCGCCCAGTCCTCTGCGGTCGACTTCGTCCGGCCGGCCTTCCACAGCTGGACGGCACAGTCGTAGGCCGTGTTGCCGAGGGCGATGCGCCGTGCCTGCAGCCCCTGCCGCTGGAGTTCGGGCAGCACGGCAGCGACGGCTTCCGGCGTCAGGGGGGTGGCGGGCATCCGGTGGCCTTCGAGTGTGGTGTCGATCCGCTCGAGCAGCAGCCGATAGGCACGGCTGTGGTCGTGCAGGTGCTCGGCGTTGTAGGCGGCCTGGGCGAGCCAGGCGCGGCGGACGCGATTGAGCCCGCTCTGCTCGGCCCAGGATCGCAGCCGGTCCTCGACCTGGCGAAAGGTGTCGCGGTCGCCGGTATGGCGGGCGAGCTCGCCCTGCTTGGACAGGGCCTCGGCCAGGAGCGACGGCCGTACCGGGACGAGCCCTTCAGCCAAGGAGACCATCTGGTCCACCGCCGAGTGCCACAGGCCGAGATCGCCGATGGAGGCGGCCACCTGGCCGATGTCCTTGAGGGACCGGCAGCCCAGCACGGCTCGCAGCACGGCCGCGGACTCCGTGGATGTTCCGGGCGCCGCCAGGAGCGGTCCCGGTCCCTCCCCCGCCAGGTCTCCCGCGAGGCTCGTCGCCTCTTGGTACGCCGCGAGCGCCTCGTGCCACGCGTGGGCCTGCCGCAGGCCGCGCCCCTGATGCAGGAGGACCCACGCCGTCAGGAGGTCGTCCCCGAGCGGCCGGGCCGACTCCAGTGCCCTCGCACACTGCCCGGTCCGTGACGTGATCTCGGCCAGGGGGTCGGCGGCGCCGACATGGAACTGGGGCCGCCAGGTGATGAAGATGAGAGCCACGACACGCTGGTATCGCTCGATGCGGCTTTCCGGGCGCTCGGTCAGTGCATACAACTCCGCGGCGGCTCGCCGTACTTCATCGGTGGACGGCCGACCGGTGGGCAACGCCGTCGCGGACGTGGCCGCCGACACCGAGAGCGTGGGCCGCGACGACTCGTGGCCGGTGGACCTGTCGGTGTCTCCAGGTGCCGCGCGATCTCCTCCGTGGACAGACCCGCGTAGTGCAGATGCATGACCGTCCGCTGCGCCCGGGGCAACCGGTCCAGCACCCGGAGCACTCGGCCTTCCTGGTCTCCCAGGTCGAGTGAGTCCGTCATCGACGGCTCGGATCCCTCGCGTGCCCGCTCCTCTTCCAGCGGAGCCTCCCTCAGCTTCTGCTTGGCCTTGGCGAAGTACGCCCGCCGCGCGGAGGTGTGGGTGTAGGCGGCGGGGTCGGCGATGTCGGCCCATCGCATCAAGGTGCTCAGCATGGCGTCGGACGCGATGTCCTCCGCCTCCGCGATGTTCGCCCCCAGCCGCATCACCGCGTACACCAGCCTCGGATACTCCTCGCGAAAGAAGTCCTCGAACGGCTTTCGCTCTTGTGGATCCTCCAGCAGTCGCATGCCACCCTCTCCGTCGGCCGAGGGCGAAGCGCAGCCCGGCGAGCCCGGCCGCGATGCCTCCGGCGGCACCGGCCATCCAGAGCGATCCGGTCGCCGCGTAAAGGCCGACGGTCCCGATGACGGCATTGAAGATGCCCTCGGTCCCCGCCACCACCTCGCCGCGGCGTGGTTCCCCGGCGAAACCAGCCCCTGAAGTCATCGACGCATTCCCCTCACCCGGCGGCCCACATCTACACCCCTACTGAGCGCCGTGAGTGCGCGTCCGTGCAAAACCACCCGCGCGACGCCGCCGTCTTCACAGGGTGAACTCGCCCTCCCCGCAAGCACTTTCTCCGCTTTAACTCTTGACGACCGCCGCGGCGGAGCGCACATTGGCCGCACGCTCCTCTTTTGAGAGCGCTCTCAACGAACGGGACCGAGCAGAGCGTTCTCCGCCCGCGCACCTCACTCCGTACTCCCCACCCCAAAGAGGCCGCCATGAGTGAACCCTCCGGCATACCCGTCGGGCGTCGTCGCCGCCCGCTCCGGCGCGTGCTCCTCGCCGTCGTCAGCGCGGTGGCGCTGGCCACGGCGGGGGCGACCGCCGCGCAGGGCGCCGCCCCCACCCCGCCCTCCGGCTGGACCCAGGTCTTCCTCGACGACTTCAACGGCACGGCCGGCACCGGTGTGAACACCTCCAACTGGCAGTACGCGACGGGGACCTCGTACCCCGGCGGGCCCGCCAACTGGGGCACCGGCGAGGTCGAGACGATGACCAACAGCACCTCCAACGTCTCGCTCGACGGCAACGGCAATCTGCGCATCACCCCGCTGCGCGACTCGGCGGGCAGATGGACCTCCGGCCGCATCGAGACCAACCGCACCGACTTCCAGCCCCCGGCCGGCGGCAAGCTGAGGGTCGAGTCCCGGCTCCAGATGCCGAACGTGACGGGCACGGCCGCCGAGGGCTACTGGCCCGCGTTCTGGATGCTGGGCGCCCCCTACCGGGGCAACTACCAGAACTGGCCGAGCGTCGGCGAGCTGGACATCATGGAGAACGTCCAGGGCCGCAACCAGGTGTGGGCCACCATGCACTGCGGCACCAACCCCGGCGGCCCCTGCAACGAGACGACCGGCATCGGCAGCTCCACCTCCTGCCCGGGCACCACCTGCCAGTCGGGCTTCCACACCTACACCATGGAGTGGGACCGCTCGGTGACCCCGGAGACGATCCGGTTCTCCGTCGACGGCACGCAGTTCCACTCGGTCAACGCCGGCCAGGTGGACGCCACGACGTGGACCAACGCCACCAACCACGGCTTCTTCATCATCCTGAACGTCGCCATGGGCGGCGCCTTCCCCGACGCGTTCGGCGGCGGGCTGGACGGCGACACCCGCTCCGGGGTCCCCATGGTGGTGGACTACGTCCAGGTGCTGTCGGCGGCCGGGGGCACCACCACTCCCCCGCCGTCGGGCATCCGTGACGCGTACAGCGCCATCCAGGCCGAGTCGTTCAACGGCCAGAGCGGGGTCAGCACCGAGAGCACGACCGACTCCGGCGGCGGCCAGAACATCGGCTCCCTCGCCAACGGTGACTGGGCACTGTTCCAGAACGTCGACTTCGGCTCCACGGGCGCCACGCAGTTCGTCGCCCGGGTGGCCAGCGGGGCGAACGCCGGCGTGAGCGGACTGGTCGAGGTCCGCCTCGACAGCCGCTCCAACGCCCCCGTCGGCAGTTTCGCCCTCGCCAACACCGGGGGCTGGCAGTCCTGGCGGACGGTGCCCGCGAACATCAGCCGGGTCACCGGGACGCACGACGTGTATCTGACGTTCACGAGCGGCCAGCCGCAGGACTTCGTGAACGTGAACTGGTTCAACTTCGGCCGCTGAAAGCCGCTGCGAGCTGCTGAGAGCTGCTGAAAGGGCAACTGACTGACCCCTACGGGGAGGGGCTCCGTCCACGGGCGGGGCCCCTTTCCCGTCGGCGGAGCCCCCGCGCGTCCCCCGTACGGCGCGGCCGTCAGCGCATCTCCGCCCGGAACGCCACCGGCGTCGTCCCGGTGTGCAGTTGGAAGAACTTGGAGAAGTTCGCCGAGTCGGGGAAGCCCACCGCCGCGCCGACACGACCCGTCGGCAGGTCGGTGTGGGCCAGCAGCCGTTTCGCCTCCAGGACCACCCGCTTGTCGATGAAGCCCTTCGGGGTCTCCCCGGTGGCCGCGCGCACCGCCCTCACGAGGGTGCGGCGCGAGTAGCCGAGGGCGTCGGCGTACGCGCTGACGCTGTGGTTGGTGGTGAACTCCCGCTCCACGGCGTCCCGGAAGCGGGTGAACGTCGTGTCGTGGTGGCTCGGGGACGCCTCTGCCGAGCTGTCCGCGAGATGGGCGAGACGCAGCAGAAAGGCCGTCAGGGAGTGCCGCAGCACGGCGGTGTGGAGGCCGAGCGGCAGGGTGGTGGTGTCGACGTACTCGCGCTCCAGGTGCGCCAGGGAGGCGCGCAGGCCGGCGAGTCGGGACCGGTCGGGGCGGAGCAGCGGCGGCAGGTCGTAGCGGTAGAGGCCGGTCGCCTCGACCGTTTCCCTGGGCAGGAAGCCCGGTTGCATGGTGAGGACGGTCCCGCGGTACCCGGTGGTGCGTGAGAAGCGATGCACCTGTCCGGGGCGGATCCACAGCAGATCGCCCGTGTCCGCCTCGTACTCGGTGAAGTCGACCATGTGGGTGACGGGGCCGTGGTCGAACAGCATCACGACGTGGAAGTCGATGCGGTGCACCCGTTCCAGGGGGACGTCCGCGTGCCAGGTGCGGCGGTCGCCCATCGGGCCGACCTGCATCCCGACACCGGAGAGGCTGAGGTCCGCCGGGAAGGGGAAGGTTCTGATGCGGCCGCTCGCCCCGACGTCGCCGCCGTCCCCGATGCCCGTGTCCTTCATGCCCCCGCCCGCCCCGGTCCGCCGGTGTCCCAGTTTCACCGAAGGGTGGCACACGGCAACCTTCCTTCTCAAAAGTCAGACTTTTAGTTTTGAAGGCGCAAGGACCAATCCGCCGCACCTATCGAGGACTTCTTGAAGATGAACTGGACAGAACTCGACCGACGTGCCGTCGACACCGCGCGCCTACTGGCCGCCGACGCCGTCCAGAAGGTCGGCAACGGGCACCCCGGCACGGCGATGAGCCTGGCGCCCGCCGCGTACACGCTCTTTCAGAAGGTGATGCGACATGATCCCGCTGATCCCGAGTGGACCGGCCGCGACCGCTTCGTGCTCTCCCCCGGCCACACCTCGCTGACCCTGTACACCCAGTTGTTCCTCGCCGGGTACGAGCTGGAGCTGGACGACCTCAAGGCGTTCCGCACCCATGGTTCGAAGACGCCGGGTCACCCCGAGTACGGGCACACGGCCGGCGTCGAGACCACGACCGGTCCGCTCGGGCAGGGCGTCGCCAACGCCGTCGGCATGGCGATGGCCGCCCGCTACGAGCGCGGTCTGTTCGACCCGGACGCGCCCGAGGGCACCTCCCCGTTCGACCACACCGTCTGGGCGATCGTCTCCGACGGCGACCTGGAGGAGGGCATATCGGCCGAGGCGTCGTCCCTGGCGGGCCATCAGAAGCTCGGCAATCTGGTCTTCCTCTACGACGACAACCACATCTCCATCGAGGGCGACACCGCCACCGCGTTCTCCGAGGACGTGCTGGGGCGGTACGAGGCGTACGGCTGGCACGTCCAGCGGATCGAGCCGGCGTTCAACGGGAACGTCGACGTGCACGCCCTGTACGACGCGCTGACCGCCGCGCGGGAGGAGACCTCACGCCCCTCCTTCATCGCGATGCGCACGATCATCGCCTGGCCGGCGCCGAACGCGCAGAACACGGAGGCCGCCCACGGCTCCGCACTCGGCGAGGAGGAGATCGCGGCCACCAAGCGGATCCTCGGCTTCGACGCGAACAAGACGTTCCAGGTCGCCGACGACGTCCTCGCCCACACCCGCGGAGCCCTCGACCGGGGCGCCGAGGCGCACGCGGCCTGGGACAAGCGGATCGCCGAGTGGCGCGCCGCCCAGCCCGAGCGTGCACAGCTGTTCGACCGCGTGGTGGCCGGAAGGCTGCCCGAGGGCTGGGAGGCGCACCTTCCGGTGTTCGAGGAGGGCACGTCCGTCGCGACCCGTGCCGCGTCCGGCAAGGTCCTCCAGGCGCTCGGCGCCGTCATCCCCGAGCTGTGGGGCGGCTCCGCCGACCTCGCGGGCTCGAACAACACAACGATCGACAAGACGTCGTCGTTCCTCCCCGCGGACAACCCGCTGCCCGAGGCGAACCCGTACGGCCGCACCATCCACTTCGGTATCCGCGAGCACTCGATGGCCGCCGAGATGAACGGCATCGCGCTGCACGGCAACACCCGTGTCTTCGGCGGCACCTTCCTGGTGTTCTCCGACTACATGCGCAACGCCGTCCGGCTCTCCGCGCTGATGCAGCTCCCCGTGACGTACGTGTGGACACACGACTCCATCGGTCTCGGCGAGGACGGCCCCACCCACCAGCCGGTCGAACACCTGGCCTCGCTGCGCGCCATCCCCGGCCTGAACGTCGTCCGACCTGCCGACGCCAACGAGACGGCGATCGCCTGGGCGGAGATCCTGCGGCGGCACACCACTCGCCCCGCGCCGCACGGGCTGGCGCTCACCCGCCAGGGCGTCCCCACCTACGCGCCGAACGCCGACGCCGCGAAGGGCGGCTATGTGCTCCGGGAGTCCTCCACCCCGACGCCGGACGTGATCCTCCTCGCCACCGGCTCCGAGGTGCGGCTCGCCGTCGCCGCGCGGGAGCGGCTCGAGGCCGAGGGGGTCGGGACCCGGGTGGTGTCGATGCCGTCGGTGGAGTGGTTCGAGGAGCAGCCGCGCGCCTACCGCGAGAGCGTGCTGCCGCCGTCCGTGAAGGCCCGCGTGGCGGTGGAGGCCGGCATCGGTCTCACCTGGTACCGGTACGTCGGTGACAGCGGTCGCCTCGTCTCCCTGGAGCACTTCGGTGCCTCCGCCGACGCCGAGACCCTGTTCGCCGAGTACGGCTTCACCCCCGAGAACGTCGTCACCGCCGCGAGGGAATCCCTGGCCGCCGTCCGTGGTTGACGCGAGCGCCTGAAGGAAGATGATCACTGTGACCACCGAAACGACCGCGGCGGCCGCCGCCGTGGACCCCCTGCGACGTCTCTCCGAGGAGGGCGTCTCCGTCTGGCTCGACGACCTCTCCCGCGAGCGCGTCACCTCCGGGAACCTCGCCGAACTGGTCGCGTCCGGCCACGTCGTCGGCGTGACCACCAACCCGTCCATCTTCCAGGCCGCGATCGGCTCCGGGAAGGGCTACGAGGAGCAGCTCGACGATCTGGCCGTGCGCGGGGTGACGGTCGACGAGGCCGTCCGGATGATGACGACCGCCGACGTCCGCGCCGCCGCGGACGTGCTGCGCCCGGTGTACGAGGCGACGGGCGGGCGGGACGGCCGGGTCTCCATCGAGGTCGACCCCCGGCTGGCCCACGACACCCGCGCGACGATCGCCGAGGCCAGGCAGCTCGTCTGGCTGGTGGACCGCCCCAACGTCATGATCAAGATCCCGGCGACCAGGGCGGGTCTGCCTGCGATCACCGAGGTCGTCGGCCTCGGCATCAGCGTCAACGTCACGCTGATCTTCTCGCTGGAGCGGTACGGCGAGGTGATGGAGGCGTATCTGGCGGGCCTGGAGAAGGCGCTGCGCAAGGGCCTCGACCTGTCGGCCGTCCACTCCGTCGCCTCCTTCTTCGTCTCCCGTGTCGACACCGAGATCGACAAGCGGCTGACCCTGCTCGGCACGGGCGAGGCGCTCGCGCTCAGGGGCCGCGCCGCGCTCGCCAACGCGCGGCTCGCCTACCAGGCGTACGAGGAGGTCTTCGGCGGCGACCGCTGGACGGCGCTCGCCGGGGCCAACGCCAACAGGCAGCGCCCGCTGTGGGCGTCGACCGGGGTGAAGGACCCGGCGTACAAGCCGACCCTGTACGTCGACGAACTGGTGGCGCCGGGAACGGTCAACACGATGCCGGAGGCGACCCTGCGCGCCACCGCCGCGCACGGGGTGATCCACGGCGACACGGTCACCGGCGGCTACGCCCAGGCCCGCGCCGATCTCGCGGCCGTGGAGGCGCTCGGCATCTCGTACGACGAGGTCGTGCGGCAGTTGGAGGAGGAGGGCGTCGCCAAGTTCGCGGCGGCGTGGCAGGACCTGCTGGACGCGGTGGCGAAGTCCATGAACGGCAAGGGAGTTGATGGGGAATGACCTTGGAGACGACCTCTCGGGCGGCGGCCGACTGGGCCAATCCGCTGCGGGACGAGCGTGATCGCCGGCTCCCCCGGATCGCGGGGCCGTCCGGCCTCGTCATCTTCGGGGTGACCGGTGACCTGTCCCGCAAGAAGCTGATGCCTGCCGTGTACGACCTGGCCAACCGGGGGCTGCTTCCGCCGGGCTTCTCGCTGGTGGGCTTCGCCCGCCGGGACTGGGAGGACCAGGACTTCGCGCAGGTGGTGCACGACGCGGTGCGCGAGCACGCGCGCACGGAGTTCCGCGAGGAGGTCTGGCAGCAGCTCGCCGAGGGCATGCGGTTCGTGCCGGGCGACTTCGACGACGACGAGGCGTTCAAGCAACTGCGCTCGGCTGTCGAGGAGTTGAACGCCTCGCGGGGCACCAGCGGCAACTTCGCGTTCTACCTCTCCGTACCGCCGAAGTTCTTCCCGAAGGTCGTCCAGCAGCTCAAGAAGCACGGGCTGGCCGACGCGCCCGAGGGTTCCTGGCGGCGCGCGGTCATCGAGAAGCCGTTCGGCCACGACCTGGCCAGCGCCATCGACCTCAACGAGATCGTGCACGAGGTCTTCGACCCGGACCAGGTCTTCCGCATCGACCACTACCTCGGCAAGGAGACCGTCCAGAACCTCCTCGCCCTGCGCTTCGCCAACCAGATGTACGAGCCCATCTGGAACCGGTCGTACGTCGACCACGTCCAGATCACCATGGCCGAGGACATCGGCATCGGCGGCCGGGCCGGCTACTACGACGGCATCGGCGCCGCCCGCGACGTCATCCAGAACCATCTCCTCCAGCTGATGGCGCTCACCGCCATGGAGGAGCCGATCGCCTTCGACGCCGAGGCGCTGCTCACCGAGAAGCTGAAGGTCCTCAAGTCGGTGCGGCTGCCCGCCGATCTGGGCGCCCACACCGTGCGCGGCCAGTACACGCAGGCCTGGCAGGGCGGCGAGAAGGTCGTCGGCTATCTGGAGGAGGACGGCATCGACCCGAACTCCCGGACCGACACGTACGCGGCCGTCAAGCTGGAGATCGACAACCGCCGCTGGGCCGGTGTCCCGTTCTATCTGCGCACCGGCAAGCGGCTCGGCCGCCGGGTCACCGAGATCGCGGTCGTCTTCCAGACCGCCCCGCACTCCCCGTTCGACTCCACGGCCACCGAGGAGCTGGGGAAGAACGCGATCGTCATCCGGGTGCAGCCGGACGAGGGAATGACCGTGCGCTTCGGTTCGAAGGTGCCGGGTACCTCGATGGAGATCCGGGACGTCACCATGGACTTCGCGTACGGCGAGTCGTTCACGGAGTCCAGCCCGGAGGCGTACGAACGGCTGATCCTTGACGTGCTGCTCGGCGACGCCAACCTCTTCCCCCGCCACCAGGAGGTGGAGGAGTCCTGGAAGATCCTCGACCCGATCGAGGAGTACTGGGCCAAGCACGGCAGGCCCGCGCAGTACCCCTCGGGCACCTGGGGCCCCGAGGAAGCCGACGAGATGCTCGCACGAGACGGACGGAGCTGGCGCAGGCCATGAAATTCGACCTGACGGACACCACGGCAAGCAAGATCAACAAGGCCCTGGTGCAGGGACGCCGGGCCATCGGCACGCCCGCCGTGGGCATGGTCCTCACGATGGTGATCGTGACGGACGAGGAGAACGCGTACGACTCGATCAAGGCGGCCGAGGAGGCCTCGCACGAGCACCCCGCGCGCACTCTGGTCGTCATCAAGCGCCACGCCCGCACCCCCCGCGACCGCACCCGGTCGCACCTGGACGCCGAGGTACGCGTGGGCGCCGACGCGGGCACCGGCGAGACGGTCGTGCTGCGGACGTACGGCGAGGTCTCCGACCACGCCGACTCCGTCGTCCTGCCGCTGCTGCTGCCCGACGCGCCGGTCGTGGTGTGGTGGCCGGTGGACGCGCCGGAGAACCCGGCGAAGGACCCGCTGGGGGCGCTGGCGCAGCGCCGGATCACCGACATGTACGCCGTCGAGTCCCCGCTGGCCGCGCTGGAGCAGCGGGTCGCCTCGTACACGCCCGGCGACACCGACCTGGCCTGGACCCGGCTGACGCCCTGGCGTTCCATGCTCGCCGCCGCCCTCGACCAGGCCCGCACGAAGATCACCTCGGCGGCCGTGGACAGCGAGGCCGACAACCCGAGCGCCGAACTGCTGGCCCGCTGGCTGGAGGCCCGTCTCGGCGTCACCGTCGAGCGTGTCACCACCGCCGGGCCGGTCGTGACGGGCGTACGGCTCGGCACCGAGAACGGGGAGATCGTCATCGACCGCCCCGAGGGCCCGCTCGCCACGCTCACCCTGCCGGGCCAGCCGTCCCGCACCCTCGCCCTGAAGGTGCGCGCCACCTCCGAGCTGATCGCCGAGGAGCTGCGCCGCCTCGACGCGGACGAGATGTACGCGATCGCCCTGCGCGGCGGCGAGCACACCGGGGAGGCCGCCGGCGATGAGTGACGCCCCCCGCCTCAACCGGCGCCCGGAGTGGGCCGAGTTGGGCGACCACCGCGCGGGCCCGATGCTCCATCCCTCGCTGCGCGAGCTGTTCGCCGCCGACCCCGGTCGCGCCGAGCGGTACGTCGTCCACGCCGGGGATCTGCGTATCGACTACTCCAAGCATCTGATCACCGACGAGACGCTCGCCCTGCTCCTCGAACTCGCCGCGGCGACCGATGTGTTCGGGCAGCGGGACGCGATGTTCCGCGGCGAGCGCGTCAACGTCACCGAGGACCGCGCGGTCCTGCACACCGCGCTGCGCGCCCCGCGTGACGCCGTGGTGGAGGTGGACGGCGAGAACGTCGTCCCCGCCGTGCATGGGGTCCTCGACCGGATGGCCGCCTTCGCCGACCGCGTCCGCTCCGGCGACTGGACCGGCCACACCGGCCGCCGTATCCGCAATGTCGTCAACATCGGCATCGGCGGCTCCGACCTCGGTCCCGCGATGGCGTACGAGGCGCTGCGGGCGTACACCGACCGGTCGCTGACCGTGCGGTTCGTGTCCAACGTCGACGGCGCCGACCTGCACGAGGCGGTGCGCGACCTCGACCCGGCCGAGACGCTGTTCGTCGTCGCGTCGAAGACGTTCACGACGATCGAGACGCTCACCAACGCGACGTCGGCGCGGTCCTGGCTGCTGGCCGGGCTCGGCGAGGGCACCTCCGGTTCCGGGGAAGCTTGGAGCGGGGCCGGGAGCGGGGCGGAGAAGGCGGTGGCCCGGCACTTCGTGGCGCTGTCGACGAACGCGAGGAAGGTCACCGAGTTCGGGATCGACCCGGACAACATGTTCGAGTTCTGGGACTGGGTCGGCGGCCGTTACTCCTTCGACTCGGCGATCGGCCTGTCCCTGATGATCGCTGTCGGCCCGGACCGCTTCCGGGAGCTGCTGGACGGCTTCCGCACGATCGACGACCACTTCAGGACGGCACCGCCGGAGGCCAACGCCCCGCTGCTGCTCGGCCTCTTGGGCGTCTGGTACGGAGACTTCTTCGACGCCCAGTCGCACGCGGTGCTGCCCTACTCGCACTACCTGTCCAGGTTCACCGCGTATCTGCAACAGCTGGACATGGAGTCCAACGGCAAGTACGTGGGCCGTGACGGGCTGCCCGTCGAGTGGCAGACCGGTCCGGTGGTGTGGGGCACGCCCGGCACCAACGGGCAGCACGCGTACTACCAGTTGCTGCACCAGGGCACCAAGCTGATCCCCGCCGATCTCATCGGCTTCGCCCGGCCGGTCGCCGGGATGGAGCCCGAACTCGCCGCACAGCACGACCTGTTGATGGCCAACCTCTTCGCGCAGGGCCAGGCGCTGGCCTTCGGGAAGACCGCCGAGGAGGTACGGGCCGAAGGGGTGCCCGAGGAGCAGGTGCCGCACCGCACGTTCCGCGGCAACCGCCCCACGACGACCGTCCTGGCACCCGAGCTGACCCCCTCGGTCCTCGGCCAGCTGATCGCCCTCTACGAGCACAAGGTGTTCGTCCAGGGCGCGATCTGGAACATCGACTCCTTCGACCAGTGGGGCGTCGAGCTGGGCAAGGTCCTCGCCAAGCGGGTGGAACCCGCGCTGACCGACGGCGCCGACGTGCCCGGGCTCGACCCGTCCACGGCGGCCCTGGTCGCCGCGTACCGCGCGCTGCGCGACACCCAGGCCCCCCACGACACCCACGACTCCCATGACTCCCGTGACGTTCAGGAAGAAGTGAACTGACATGCAGCTCGGTCTCATCGGTCTCGGCAAGATGGGCGGGAACATGCGCGAGCGGATCCGCCGCGCCGGCCACACCGTCATCGGCTACGACCGCAACCCCGACGTCTCCGACGTGGGCAGCCTCGCCGAACTCGTCGAGCGGCTCGACGCGCCGCGCACGGTCTGGGTGATGGTCCCCGCCGGTGGCGCCACCCAGTCCGTCGTGGACGAGCTGGCGGACCTGCTGTCGGCCGGCGACACCGTCGTCGACGGCGGCAACTCCCGCTGGACGGACGACGAGAAGCACGCCGAGGAGCTGGGAGCCAAGGGCATCGGCTTCGTCGACGCGGGTGTCTCGGGCGGCGTGTGGGGCCTGGAGAACGGCTACGCGCTGATGGTCGGCGGAGACAAGGAGCACGTGGACCGGCTCCAGCCGATCTTCGACGCGCTCAAGCCGGAGGGGCCGTACGGGTACGTCCACGCCGGGAAGGTCGGCGCCGGGCACTTCTCCAAGATGGTCCACAACGGCATCGAGTACGCCATGATGCAGGCGTACGCCGAGGGCTGGGAGCTGCTGGAGGCCGTGGACTCGGTGACCGACGTCCGTGAGGTGTTCCGGTCCTGGCAGGAGGGGACGGTCATCCGTTCCTGGCTGCTGGACCTCGCGGTCAACGCGCTGGACGCCGACGAGCACCTGGAGAAGCTGCGCGGCTACGCCGCCGACTCCGGGGAGGGCCGGTGGACGGTCGAGGCCGCCATCGACAACGCGGTGCCGCTGCCGGCGATCACGGCGTCCCTGTTCGCCCGCTTCGCGTCCCGCCAGGACGACTCGCCCCAGATGAAGATGGTGGCGGCGCTGCGGAACCAGTTCGGAGGGCATGCGGTGGAGTCCTCGAAGGGGTAGCCCGCCGGGGGTGCGGCCTGGGGGTCCGTGGGCGGGTGCGGGCGAGTGGGGGCTGGTCGCGCAGTTCCCCGCGCCCCTGGAAAAGCAGGGGCCTGCGGCCCCGTGCTTTTCCGATGAAGGGCGGGCCGCAGGCCCGTTCCCTTCAGGGGCGCGGGGAACTGCGCGAGCAACCACGAACCACCCGCACCCGCCAACGAACACGCACCCCCGAGTCACTGGGCGCCCGCGACCCCCGCCAGCAGCTCGTCGACGGCGGTCCGGACCGCCTCGTCCTCCGTGAAGCCCCGCCACCACCGAAGTAGTAGAGGCGGCGGTCGTCGGCGGGCAGGTCCTGGAGGAGCCGGGCCGCCGGAACCGCGGCTTCGCCCATGCGGGCCAGGTGACGCACCGCCGGGAGCATCACCGGCAGGTACGTGCCGTCGGACAGCTTCCTCACGACCTCCAGCAGGGCGGGAACGGCGGTCTCCGTGTCGCCGCCGGTCACGGCCCACAGCGCGTACGCCGCCCGCGTTCTGACCCAGTGGTCCTCCGCCGCCGCCGGCTCACGGAGCCGGTCCGCGTACCCGGCGGCGTGCGGGCCGAGATCGGCCAGTCTGCTCAGCGCGGTGTGGGTGGCGCGGCCCTCGTCCGTGGCGGCGGGTCCGAGCACGTCCAGCGCGGGTCCAGGATCGCCGCCGACCTTCCAGTACGCCCAGGCGGCGAGTTCCGCGTCCGGTCCGCCGGTGCGTGACCGGGTCAGCAGCGCCTCTCGTCCCGCCCGGCCGGCCCCGCCGATGCCCGCCAGGGCCGTCGCCGCCGCCGGCCACCGCTCGTCGTCCGTCAGGAGGTCGAGCAGCCGGGGTACCGCCGCCTCCGCGGCGGGCCCCCACGCGGCGAGTACCTCGCCGAACCGACTGAGCAGCCGGACGTCCTCGGTGGGTCCGAGCCGGTCGCAGACGCCCGGCAGCAGCGCCTCCGCGTGGCCCGGGAGGCGGACGAGCACCTCGTGCAGGGCGGGCAGGGCGGGGCGGTGGAAGGAGTTCGCGGAGCCGCCGTAGTAGGCGCCGGCCGACGCGAAGCCCGGGCGGGTGCCGGCCACGTGTTCGGTCAGGTGGGGCAGGCAGCGCGGGTCGTCCATCCGGGCCAGCGCCCATACCGCCGCGTCCGCGACCGCCTCTCCCCCGCGGGTCGCCCGGACGGCGGCGACGGGGTTTCGCCCGGGCCAGCCGGACCACCGCCACGCCGGACGTGCGTTCGAATGCCGCCATGGCGCGCCAAATGCGACCCTCCTCCATATTGTCCTTAGATGCGTACATGGCGTGAACTGTCGCTGTGGCCACCGGGCGCCACCGGTAGCGTGCGGCCCCTGTCCCGTATGCATCCCGTACGCATGTGTACGCGTCCGCACGAAGGAAGCGACCGATGGCCGAGACCGGGCAGCACGAACAGCGCAACGAGCGGTACGAGCGGTACGAGCGGTACGAAGGCGGCAGCCCGGAGGCCGAGCGGCTGGTGTTCGAGCGGCTGGCCCGGGAGCTGATGGAGGTCCAGGTCAGGAACCGGCGGGCCGGGGGCGGCGGGATCGCGCGGGCGTTCCACGCGAAGGCCCCGGTGGCCGTGGAGAACGCGCGGCTGCGTTTCCACGACGACCTCCCGGCGGCCCTGCGCGTCGGCTTCGCGCAGCCCGGCGCCGAGTACCCGGCGGTGGTCCGGCTCTCCAACGCGAGCGGCATCCGGCAGGGCGACGGCTCCCCCGACCTGCGGGGCGCGGCGATACGCGTACGGGTGTCGGACGACGAGAGCCACGATCTGCTGGCCACCAGCTTCCCGGTGTCGCACGCGGCGAACGCGCGGGAGTTCGTGGCGTTCGCCAAGGCCATGGCGGGGGCGCGCAGTCCGCTGGGGAAGGCGTTCGGGCTGTTGGTGAGGCTGCCGCTGGCGGTGGGGTTCGGCACCGCCGGGCGGATGCGGCGGAACGTGCGCGAGGCCACCCGACGGTCGGTGAACTCCCTCGCGAACGAGACCTACTGGAGCCGCGGGGCGATGCTGTGGGGCGATGCCGGGCCCGTGCGGTACCTGCTGCGGCCCGCGCCCGGTACGCCGGTGGCGCCCGCGCCCGACCGGCGGGACCCCGACTTCCTGCACGGCGAGTTCGCGCGGCGCCTCGGGCAGGCCGACGTGGCGTTCGACCTGTGCGTCCAGCGGTACGTGGACGAGCGGCGCACCCCGGTCGAGGACGCGTCGGTGGAGTGGAAGGACGCGGTGGCGCCGGCGGTGCCCGTCGCGCGGCTCACCATCCCGAGCCAGGAGCTGGACGGCGCCGAGGCGCGGGCCGCGGCCGGGCGCGTCGAGGACCTGACCTTCAACCCCTGGTACACGACCGATGAATTCCGGCCACTGGGGAACATCAACCGGGCGCGGAAGGCGGCGTACCGGGCGAGCGGCACGCACCGTCTCGGGCTGCGCTTCGTCACCGCGGAACCCTTGCGCAACCGGCTGCTCGGCCGCCCTGTGGGCGCCGCGATCGCCCTGCTGAACCGGTACGTCCCCTGGCACCGGCTGCCGGTGTCGCTGAGCCTGCTGAACCTGGTGTTCCTGCGGAAGGTGCTGCGCCGGCTGAACCTGATCGACACCGAGCCGGGCGAGGCGCCGCCCAGGGCCCAGCCCGTACCGGGGCCGATCCCGGAGCGGCTGCGCACGGAGCGGTCGTACGACGGGACGTACAACGATCTGGCGGAGCCGCGGATGGGCGCGGTCGGCGCCGCCTTCGGCCGCAACCTGGAGCCCGTCCACCGTCCGGACCTCTTCGACGTCCCGAACCCGGTCACGGTCAGCCGGCAGCTGCTGCACCGCGAGAGCTTCGTGCCCGCGACCTCGCTCAATGTGCTGGCGGCGGCGTGGATCCAGTTCCAGGTGCACGACTGGGTCAACCACCGCCGCCACAAGCCCGGCGACCGCAGCGTGGAGGTGCCGCTGCCGCCCGGACACGGCGGATGGCACAACACCCCGAACGGGCCGGCCGAGAACGTGATGCGGTTCGCGGAGAACGAGGGCGTCGAACGGCCGGGGCAGCCGCCGATCCTGTTCGCCAACAGCGCCTCCCACTGGTGGGACGGCTCCGAGGTGTACGGGGCGGACGAGCGGACCGCGCGGTTCCTGCGGGAGGCCGACGGGCGTGCCGAACTCCGGCTGGAGGAAGGCCACTTGCCGATGAACGGCAACGGCGTCCCGCTCACCGGGTTCAACGAGAGCTGGTGGATGGGGCTCAGCGCGATGCACACGTTGTTCGCCCGCGAGCACAACGCGGTCTGCGCGGCGCTGCGCGCCGAGTACCCGACGATGGGCGAGGAGCGGATCTACCACACGGCGCGGCTGGTGGTCTCCGCGCTGATCGCGAAGATCCACACGGTGGAGTGGACCCCGGCGATCCTCGCCACCGAGGCGATCGACGTCGCCCTGCACACCAACTGGTCGGGCCCGCCGAAGAACTGGCTGAACCAGCTGGGGCTGTGGCTGTTCGAGGCGCACTCGCTGACCGGCATCCCGAAGACGCTGCCGGACCACCACACGGCGCCGTACTCGCTGACGGAGGACTTCGTCACCGTCTACCGCATGCATCCGCTGATCCCGGACGACTACGAGCTGCGTGAGCACCAGTTCGGGCGGCGCCTGGAGACGGTGGGGTTCCTCGACATCCAGGGCGGCGCCGCCGAGGCCCGGATCCGCAAGACGGGCCTCGCGAACTCCCTGTACTCCTTCGGCATCGCCCACCCGGGCGCGATCACCCTGCACAACTTCCCGCGCGCGCTCCAGCGGTTCGAGCGCGACGGGGAGATCATCGACCTGTCGGTCGTGGACCTCGTCCGCACCCGGCGGCGCGGGGTGCCGCGCTACAACGACTTCCGGGCCGGGCTCCACAAGCCGCGGATCCGTTCGTTCGAGGAGTTGACGGAGAACGCCGAGACCCTGGCCCGGCTGAAGGACGTGTACCGCGACGTCGACGAGATCGACACCGTGGTGGGGCTGTTCGCGGAGAACCCGCCGGAGGGCTTCGGGTTCAGCGACACCGCGTTCCGGATCTTCATCCTGATGGCCAGCCGACGGCTCCAGAGCGACCGCTTCCTGACGGTCGACTACCGGCCGGAGGTCTACACACCGCTCGGCATCGACTGGGTCGAGAAGGGCGGCATGAACTCCGTCGTCCTGCGCCACTGCCCGGAGTTGGCGCCGCTGCTCCCGCGCGGGGCGAGCGCGTTCGCGCCGTGGCGGACGGTGCGGCCGGCGGACAACGGCACCACGAGCGACGGCGGTTCACCATGACGCCGTGACACACGGCCCGGGGTGCGGTACCGCCCCGGGCCCTGAATAACACAACGGGGGAACAGCATGACCTTCACCGACAACCCGGCCGGGCTGCCCGGGGACGAGCACTCCGGCACGACCGGCCTCACCGCGTCCACCCATCCCGGACTCGCCGACCTCTTCCGGCGTCCGCTGCTGAACACCGTGTGGCGGCGCCGTACCCACCGGGTCAGCCGGGGCGCCAAGGTGTCCGCCGGGACCATGACCTACACCTCCTCCCACCCCGCGCGCCCGCTGACGGAGCTGGAGGAGGCGGTGCTGATCGCGATCACCGGCACCACGGGGCTGACCATGCCCGACCGGCCCTTCGAGGACCCCGACAACGGCACGCCCATCATGTCCAAGCCCAACCTGACGATGGCGGGCCGCACCGCCGGGAGCCCGGACAACGCCCAGGGCACCCACTTCTTCCTCATCAACGACTCGGGCACCTACTTCCTGCGCAGGCTGCCGCCCGCGCCGGACGAGCCGTTCGACGCCGAGACCTTGGTGGCACGGGCGCACCGGGCGAAGGTGAAGGTGCTGGACCACCGGCTCGACGTCGCGCCCGGCAAGCGGGACTTCCCCGCGTACCTCGACTCCAACCGCTTCCTGTCCAACCTGCCGGGCACGACCCTGCTGTTCCCGGTGGTGGACCTCTCCCACCAGTACGTCAACGCCCTCATGTATCTGCTGACGCAGCCGGACGGCGCCCGCCCCACCTTCGTCGACGACCGCAACTTCTACCGCCCGGCCGGGGTGCGCAAGTGGGTCAGGAACGGTTTCCTGAACGGCGATCTGAAGCTGCCGCTCGGCGCCCTCGGCCCCATGCGCACCCAGATCGAGGCCGATCTGCTGCTGCAGAACCTGATGCTCACCGCCGAGGCGATGGGCCTGGGCGCCTGGATCCACGCCTCCGTCAACCCGCAGATCGCCCTCGGCGACCCCAAGTTCTCGCGGGCGTACGGCAGGATGCTCGGCTTCGACTTCGTCACCCCGCGCTGGCGCCCCGCCGACCTCCTCCGCTGGCACATCCCCCTGCCGAAGTACGCGACGGTGCGCGCGCACCCGGTGGGGTTGCGCTCCCCGGCCGGGGAGCAGTTGATCGCCGCGGCCTGCCCACCCGCGTTCCCGTCCATGGCCGAGGCCGTACGGACGATCATCGACGCGAAGTTCGGCAAGGGCGGCGTCTACACGGACCGCGACGTCTTCGCCCGTATCTACCGGGAGGACTACGGGCAGCGGTACCTCACCGAGGCCAGCGAATACGACGAGCGGGTCGTGGAGTGCGCCCGTGACGTCTGCGAGTACGTCCTGCGCACCCACGGCCGCTTCCCCGCGCACACGGACGCCATCCATGTGCCGGGGGTGTGGCTTCAGGTCCATCACGTGGAGAACGAGTACTACGACCGGTTCTTCGTGAACGGCCTCACGGACGCGCACCGCTCCCACGACCGTGTCTGGGGCCACTGACCGGCCGGAACGGGGTGGTTGACAGGTACAAGTGCCGCGGGTGAGAGTCCCGTTGATGATGATCGACGACCTCACCCCGGCCGAGCGACGCGTCTGGGAGGCCTTCCCCCGGGGTGTCTCGGTGGACTTCGGCGCCACCGACGACGGGGCTGCCGACGACGGGGCCGGCGGCAGGGCCGACGGCAGGGCCGAGGACGGAGCCGACGGGAGTCCCGAGAGGACCGTGCGGGCGGCGGTCCTGCGGACGCTGCTCCTCACCGCGCCCCGCGAGGAGGGCGAGGTCGCCGCGCTCAAGATCTCGGGGGCCCGGATCACCGGCGCCCTGGACCTGAAGTACGCGACGGTCGACAGCGTCGTACGGCTCAGCGGCTGCCACTTCGAGGAGGTCCCGGACTTCTCCGGCGCGCAGCTCGCCTATCTGAACCTCACCGGCTCCGTGCTGCCGGGACTGCGGTCGGCGCGGGTGCGGGTCGACGGCGGACTGCGGCTGACGCGCTGCCGGTTCGGGGGCCCGGTGAAGCTGACGGGGGTGCAGATCTCCGGGACCCTGTTCATGGAGCGGGCCGAGTTCACCGCGCCGGACGGCGAGGAACCGGCGCTGCGGCTGAACCAGGCAGAGGTCGGGGAGGAGTTGTGCGCTCCCGGGCTGCGGGCGCGGGGCGAGGTCCGGCTCTCCGGCGCCCGGGTCGCCGGATCCGTCAACCTCAACGACGCCCGCCTGGACCGCCCGGACGGCGTCGCGCTCACCGCCGAGACGCTCACCGCCGAGGCCGACGTCGAACTGCGCCGCGCCCAGGTGCGGGGCCGGGTCGAGATGCGCGGCGCCCGCGTCGCGGGGCGCCTGGATCTGTCGTACGCGCGTCTGGCGCACCCCGGCGGCACGGCGTTACGGGCCAGCAGTTGCGTCGTCGGCGAACTGTGGCTGCGCGGCGGCCCCCGGATGGAGGGCGTCCTCAACCTCCGTCGCTCGCAGATCGAGGTCCTGCTCATGGAACCCGACGTGGTGCCCGCGCAGGTGCGCCTCAACGACCTGACCTACACCTCGCTCCTGTCGCATCTCCCGGCGCCGCGGCGACTGCCGATGCTGGCGCGGGACGACGACGGGTTCATCCCCCACTCCTACGAGCAGTTGACCGCCGCGTACCGTCGCATCGGCGACGACGACGCGGCCCGTCTGGTGCAGCTCGCCAAGCAGCGCCGGCGACGGGCCACCCTCCCCTGGTACGGGCGGCTGTGGGGCGTCGTCCAGGACGCGACCGTCGGCTACGGGTTCCGCCCGCTGCGGGCGGCCGTCTGGCTGCTGTCCCTGCTGGCGGTGGGCTCGGTGGCGTACGCCCTGCACCCGCCGGAGCCCCTGAAGGCCGACGAGGCGCCGACGTTCAACGCCGTCTTCTACACCCTCGACCTGCTGCTGCCGATCATCGACTTCGGCCAGGAACGGGCCTACGCGCCCGAGGGTGGAGGGCAGTGGCTGTCGTACGTCCTCGTCATCACGGGCTGGATCCTGGCGACGACGGTGGTCACGGGTGTGACACGCACCGTCAGCCGCCAGTGAGCAGGCGTCGACGGCCCTTCAGCGTCGGGAGCCGGCCGTCCTCCCTGCCTGGACGAGACCCAGGAGGACCAGGCAGCCGCCGACGGCCATCAGGACCACCCCCACCTTGGTGAGGGTGAGGACCGGGATCTCGACGCCGCCGGTGAACAGCTTCAGGGCCAGGCCGACGAGGAAGGTCGCGGATCCTTCGGTCAGGTTCTTGGAGGCAGGACTCACCGCTGGGCTCTTTCCGTCGAAGACACACCACGCTCGTGTGCGGCCGGTCGGGGGGGGCGGCTTCATCGTAGGAAGAGCGGGGGCAGCGGCTCGTCGGCCCTCCGGACGATCCCGTACTGCATCGTTCGATGGACGGCGGTGGGGTCCCTCGCGGTCGGGTCGTCGACGATTCGCGTCATCCGACGGGGCGTCGCCCGTGCTGGGCGGCGAGGCGTACGGGCGCGTTCTGGGCTCCGTAGCCCCGGTAGTCGCCGTCGCGTTGGACGAGTTCGAAGAAGACGCGGCCGACGGTCTCGGTGTAGCAGTGGCGGAACACGCCGTCCGCGTCGCGGTCGTAGAGGATGCCGAGTTCGCGGTACGTCTCCAGCTCGCCCTCGGCGAACTCGAAGCGGGCGGCCAGGTCGTCGTGGTAGTTCGCGGGGACGGCCAGCAGCCGGCCCCCGGCGGCACGGAAGGCGCGGGCCGCGGCGACCACGTCGTCCGTGGTGAGGGCGATGTGCTGGGCCCGGGCGGAGCCGTCCGTGGGGGCCGGGCCGACGCTCAGGGCGATCCGGACACTGCCGTCGGCGTTGCTGACCGGGCGGCTGCGGAACAGGCCGTAGGGGTCGGCGACGTCCACGCTCTCTCGGGCGGGTAGGCCGAGGACGGCCCGGTGGAAGAGGGCCGCCTCGTCGAACTGGTGCCAGGGCTGGGTGAGCGCGAGGTGGTCCACACGGTGCAGGTGGCGGGCGGGTTCCGCGTGGGGCACGGGACGGAAGTCGTCGGTCCAGCTGGGCAGTTCGGGGCGGTCGGTGGCGCAGAAGAAGAGTTCGGTGCCGTCGGGGGCGGCGACCGCGTCGAGGGCGACGTCCTGCGGGGCGCGGCGGCGGGGCAGCACCGGGGCGAGCAGTGCCTCCGCGCGGCGCGCGGCGCCCGCCGGGTCCGGTGACTCCAGGCCGATCGCGGCGAGCTGGGTGCCGTCGCGGCGGGCCGCCGGGCCGGTGTTGACCAGGACCCGTGCCTCGCCCTGCCGCCACAGGTCCACCGGCTTGCTGCGGTGGCGGGCGGTGCGGGCGAAGCCGAGGGCGCCGAGCAGGGCGGCCACGGGCTCGGCGTCGGGGGTGACGAGTTCGGTGAACGCGACGCCGGTGGGCACCACGGGCTCCGGCAGCGTGGCCAGGCCCGCCGCCTCCTGGAGCATCAGCAGGGAGCGGTGGGCGTCGACGGCGGTGGGGCCCGCCTCGGCCTGCCGGAACACGTCGTTGAAGACCTCCAGGGACAGGGGACCCTGATATCCGGCCGCCCGCACATGCCGGACGAGGCCCGCGAGGTCGAAGCCGCCCTGGCCGGGGAAGCAGCGGTAGTGGCGGCTCCACTGGAGCACGTCCATCGCCATCAGCGGGGCGTCGGCCAGCTGCAGGAAGAAGATCTTCTCGCCGGGGATGTCCTCGATGCCCTTCGGGTCGGAGCCCCGGGCGAGGATGTGGAAGCTGTCGAGGCAGGTGCCGAGCACGGGGTGGTCGGCGGCCTCGACGATGCGCCAGGCGTGGTCGTACGTGCTGACGTGCCGTCCCCAGGCCAGCGCCTCGTACGCGACGCGGATCCCGAAGTCCTGGGCGAGGTCGGCGAGCCGGTGCAGTTGGGCGGCGGCGAGGGCGTCGTCGTCCTCGGCGAGCGGATGGACGCTGGAGCACACCAGGACCGTGTCGGCGCCGAGCCGCCGCATCAGCTCGAACTTGTGCCGGGCCCGCCGCAGGTTCCGGTCGAACTCGTCCGCCGGCACGGCCTCGATGTCCCGCATCGGCTGGTACAGGTCGATGCCCAGTCCCAGGTCCGCGCACCGGGCGCGGATCTCCTCCGGGGAGAGCGGGCTGGCCAGCAGATCGTTCTCGAAGATCTCCACCCCGTCGAACCCGGCCCGCGCGGCGGCCGTGAGCTTCTCGGTGAGGGACCCGCTGAGGGAGACGGTGGCGATGGCTGTGCGCATGGTGCTGCTCCTCTGATTCCAGCTGTGCTGCCGACGACCGGGACGGTCCCCCTGGGCCGGAGGGCTCGGCACGCACACCTGCGGCGTCAAGGCGCCGTAGCCCGAAACCGGCGCGATCCAAACGACAGGCCCTGGGGCTAGGTCGTGTCCGCAAAGTCCCGTCGTGGGGCAGACGGGACTTTGCGGACACGGCCTAACGCGCGGCCCCCGCGACACCGGCCAGCTCGGCGATGTCGGCGAGCATGCGGGTCGCGTCCGCCTCCCTCCCGGTGAACAGGCGGAACGCGTCCGCCGCCTGGAACACCGCCATTCCTCCCCCGTCCAGCGTGGCGCACCCGAGCGTGCGGGCCGTGCGCAGCAGCTCCGTCTCCAGCGGGCGGTACACCACCTCGGCCACCCACAGCCCGGGGTGCAGCAGCTCCGCGGCGAAGGGCAGGCCGGGGTGCGCGGCCATTCCGGTCGGCGTCGCGTGCACCACCCCGTCGGCCCGGCCGAGCAGCGCCGGCAACGCGTCCGGTGTCGCGGCGGCCGCGCGTCCCGCGCCGAAGTGCCGGCCGAGGGCGGTCGCGAGGCCGGCCGCGCGGTCGGGCAGCGCGTCGACGACGGTGACGTGCTCCGCGCCGAGGGTGAGCATGGCGTGGGCCACGGCCGCACCGGCGCCGCCGGCGCCCAGCTGCACGACCTTCTCCAGCGGGACGTCGGGCAGTCCGCGGGCGAAGGACGCGGCGAAGCCGGTGACGTCCGTGTTGTGGCCGATGGCGCGGCCGTCCTCGAAGACCACGGTGTTGACGGCGCCGAGCGCGGCGGCCCCCGGCGCGAGCGCGTCGAGATGCCCGATGACGAGTTGCTTGCAGGGGTGGGTGATGTTCAGCCCGTCGTAGCCGAGGTCCCGGGCGGCGCGCACCAGGTCGCCCACCGCCTCGGGGCCGCCCTCGACGCGGTCGACGTCGATCAGCCGGTACAGGTACCGCAGCCCCTGCCGGTCCGCCTCCCGCTCGTGCAGCGCGGGGCTGAGCGAGGGCCCGATGCCGGAGCCGATGAGGCCGACGAGATACGCGTCACGCGTCGGGGCGGGGGTCGAGACCTGGGGCACGGCGGGGCCTCCTGAGCGGCTCACTAATGTACGAACTAGTACGTTAGTCATAGCACCCCGGATCGACCGGGGGAAGCCCTCTTCTACAATCGCGGTCACCTGGCCCCTTGCCCGAAGGAACGCGATGACCAGCGTCGAAGAACCGGCACGACCGAACGGGCGCATCCGTGACGCGGCCCGCACCAAGGCCGAGATCCTCGACGTCGCGACCAAGGAGTTCGCCCGCTCCGGTTTCGCGGGTGCCCGGGTCGACGAGATCGCCGCCCGCACCCGCACCACCAAGCGGATGATCTACTACTACTTCGGCGGCAAGGAGCAGCTGTTCACGGCCGTGCTGGAGCGGGCGTACTCCGTGATCCGGCAGGCGGAGCAGGAGCTGGACGTCGAGCACCTGGACCCGGTCGCCGCCATCCGGCGCCTGGCCGAGGTCACCTTCGACCACCACGAACGGCACCCGGACTTCATCCGCCTGGTCAGCATCGAGAACATCCACGAGGCCGAGCACATCGCCGCCTCCGAGAAGCTGGGCAGGATCGGCTCGCCGGCGCTGGACGTGATCGGCCGCATCCTGGAGTCGGGGCAGCGGTCCGGCCTGTTCACGGCCGATGTCGACGCCGTGGACCTGCACGCGATGATCAGCTCCTTCTGCTTCTTCCGCGTCTCCAACCGGCACACCTTCGGAGCCCTCTTCGGCCGCGACCTGGTCGCCCCCGACCTGCGCGAGCACTACCGCAAGATGCTCGGCGACATGGTGATCGCGTATCTGACGGCGGACCGAGCGACGGACTGACCACAGGCGCGCGCGGCGGACTGACCACGGGACTGCGCGACGGACTGACCACGGGACGGCGCCCGACCCACACTCCGGGCCCGGAGGTTCGTTCGGCGCCACCCCTTGACACCCGGGAAACGTGGGCGCAACATCCGTAGCCAACCGCTACTAACTATCCAGTGCGTTAATTATCCGGGTAGCACCCGGCACGGCCGCCCCAGCACCCCCGGGGACCCGGCCTCCTCCCCCACATCTCGCACCGCCCTGCCCTGGCCAGCCCCGTCTTGCCCTGCCTTGCCTTCCTCCGCTTCACTCCCTCTCCTGGGGGAGATCCCTCGAAGGAGCACACCGTTGTCCGTCCCCGCCGCACCTCCCGGCCAGCCCAGGAAGGCCGCCACGGCCGCCTGGATCGGCAGCGCCCTGGAGTACTACGACTTCTTCATCTACGGCAGCGCCGCCGCCCTGATCTTCCCGACGGTCTTCTTCGACGAGTCCGACCCGGCGACCGCGACCCTGCTGTCCCTGGCCACCTTCGGTGTCGCGTACGCGGCGCGGCCGATCGGCGCGCTCTTCCTCGGCCACTTCGGCGACCGGCTGGGCCGCAAGAAGATCATGGTCTTCACGCTGATCCTGATGGGTCTGTCCACGTTCCTCATCGGCTGCCTGCCCACCCGTGACCAGGTCGGCACCCTCGCCCCGGTCCTGCTGGTGATCTGCCGTGTCCTCCAGGGCGTCTCGGCGGCGGGCGAGCAGGCCAGTGCCAACTCCATGACGCTGGAACACGCGCCGGAGGACCGGCGCGGCTTCTTCACCAGCTTCACCCTGAGCGGCACCCAGGGCGGCCAGCTGCTCGCGACCCTGGTCTTCATCCCGATCGCGGCGCTCCCCGAGGACCAGTTGCTGTCCTGGGGCTGGCGCGTCCCGTTCTGGATGAGCGTCGCGGTCGCCGTCGCGGGCTACGTCATCCGCCGCACGCTGAACGAGACCCCCGCGTTCACCCGGCAGCAGACCGCCTCCGAGGGTGTCGCGAAGCTGCCGCTCGCCGTGCTGACGCGTGAGCACTGGGCGGATGTGCTGCGGGTGATCGCGGGCGCCATGGTCGCCTCGGTCTCGACGATCTTCACCGTGTGGGCGCTGGCGTACGGCACGAGCGAGTCGGTCGGTCTGTCGCGTTCCTCGATGCTGTGGGTGAGCGCGCTCGCCAACCTGGTCGCGCTCGCCGCGATCCCGCTGTGGGCCACGCTCTCCGACCGCGTCGGCCGACGCCCGGTGTTCCTGATCGGCGCGGCCGGCAGCGCGGTGATGATGTTCGTCTACCTGTGGGCGGTCTCCACCGGCGCCTATCCGCTGGTCCTCGTCCTCGGCATCGTCACCTTCGGTGTCGTCTACAGCGCCGCGAACGGCACCTGGCCCTCCTTCTACGGCGAGATGTTCTCCACGAAGGTCCGGCTGTCCGGCATGGCCATCGGCACGCAGATCGGCTTCGCGGTCGCCGGTTTCGCCGTCACCTTCGCCGCGCAGATCGCCGGCCCCGACGGGGACGACTGGTTCGCGGTGGCGCTGTTCACCGCGGCGCTGTGCGTGCCGCCGGTGCTCGCGGCCCTCACCGCCCGCGAGACCCACAAGGTCCCGACCGAACTCCTCGGCGTCCGCGCGGCCGGCGCGGCGAACGACCGGGAGCGGGTCGCGGCCTGACCTTCCCGTCCCCGATCGCGGGCCCCGAGCACCCATGGCGTTCGGGGCCCCGTGATGCGTCCGCCGCTCCTTCTCGGGCACGGGGCCGGTCACGTCACCGTCCCGCGGCCACCCCGCCGCGGAGGTCCGCGCAGGTCGGAGGGATGATGACGGACGCCGACGCCTCGATCACGTGAGGCCGGCCGGGGGTGGGGGATGCGGAGAGAGAAGTCCCGCAAGGGCGTGCTGATCGGCGTGGCGGCCGGGGTCGGATGCCTGCTGGTGGCCCCCGTCCTGCTGATCGTCGGGGCCATCACGCTGATGCTCCTGGGCCGGGCGCCGAATCCGCCCCCGATCCCCGACGGCGAGGCGCTCGTCCTGCGCGACGAGCAGATCGCGGGCACGTGGCGGGACGACTCCGGCGGGCGGGTGGACCGAGTACGAGGCACGGGGGACGGCCGAGAAGGCCGTCCTGTGGATGTCCGTCGGCGACCCCGACGACGGGGACCTGTGCGTGCTCGACAAGGTGGCGGGGCCGCCGGGTGACACCTCAGCGCTTGGGGATGCCGTACGCCCGCTCCACACGCAGCCGCAGTACGAGCCGGCGGTCGCGGACCATCGCCGCGCGGTAGTCGTCCCAGTCGGGGTGCTCGCCCCGCACGTCCCGGTACAGCCGGACCAGTTCCTCGACGGTCTCGTCGTAGGGGTCCTCGGCCACCGGCGTGAGGTCGGCGAGGCCCTCGACGACCGTGTAGGCCCAGCGGTCGGCGCTGGTCACGTGGTACGAGACGCGGGGGTCGCGGCGCATGTTGCGGGTCTTGGCGCGGTCGTCGGTGACCGAGACCCGGATCGTGCGCTCGTCGGGGTCGTAGGCGTGGTTGACGTTCGAGAGCTGGGGACGGCCGTCCGCCTTGAGGGTGACCAGCACCCCGCCGTCGAGTTCGGAGACCAGGCCGAGCAGGGCGTTCTGCACGGCGTCCGTGTCAGATGTGTCCGGGGTCATGACCGGTCAACGTACCGACGGTGGCCCGCGATTCCCCGATACGCCGCGAGCGTCGCCGCACGACCCTCGGTAGACACTGTCTACTTCCGTGCGGTAGACAGTGTCTATGGGTGAACGGAACGCCGGGCTCAGGTCCCGGCTGGTGGATGTCGGGGTCGAGTTGGTGACGACCGAGGGCGTGCAGGCACTGTCGTTGCGGGAGATCGCACGGCGGGCGGGGGTGTCGCACGGGGCGCCGCGCCGGTACTTCCCGACGCATCTGGAACTGCTGTCGGCCATCGCGCGCCGGGGCTTCGAGGACCTCGCGGCCAGGGGTGCCGCGGCCCTCGGCGACGGCACCGACAGCCCCCGGCGGCAGGTGGCGACGCTGGGCCGGGTCTACCTCGACTTCGCGCTCACCCACCGGGGCATGCACGAGCTGATGTTCCGTCACGACCTGCTGGAGAGCAACACGTTGGGGCTGCGCGACGCCAGCCTCCCGGTGTTCGGCCTGCTCGTGGACCTCGTCGGCCGGGCCCGGCCGGATGTCGACGCCCGGCTCGTCGCCGGGGCGCTCCTGGCGAACCTGTACGGCATCGCCCAGCTGTGGACCTGGGGCAGCCTCCAACTCACCACGGGTGCCGACGACTTCACGCCCCTGCTCGACACGGCCCTCGACGCGCATCTCGGGCGTGAGGATCGATGAGCGCGGTCATCCGGGAGGCCGGTGCGGACGAACGGCCGGCCGTGCCCGTGCCGTACCGCCGGCTGACGCTCGCGAACAGCGTGCTCGGCGCGGTGATCGTCGCCCTCGACGGGACCGTGCTGACGATCGCCCAGCCCACCCTGCGCCGGGACCTGGAGGCCTCCTTCGCCGAGGTGCAGTGGACCAGCACCGCCTATCTGATCGCGGTGGCGAGCCTGCTGGTCTTCGCGGGGCGGCTCGGTGACCGGTTCGGGCACCAACGGGTCTTCGCCTGGGGCGTGTTGGGGTTCGGCGCCGCCTCGGCGGGCATCGGCCTCGCGCCCGGCGTGGGCTGGGTGATCGCGCTGCGGGTCGTCCAGGGGGTGTTCGGGGCGCTGCTGCAGCCGGCCACGCTCGGGATGCTGCGGGCCGCGTTCCCGCCCGACCGGCTGGGCATGCCCGTGGCGCTGCGGACCAGTGCCATCGGGGTGGCCGCAGCGGCCGGCCCGCTGGTTGGCGGGGTGCTGGTGACGGAGCTGGGCTGGCGCGCGGTGTTCTTCCTGAATGTGATTCCGGCGCTGGTCATGGGCCTGCTGGCCCTCGCGGTCCGCGCTCCGCGGCCAGCCCGCGGTGTGCCCGTCGGCGGCCTCGACACCCGTGGCGCGGCCCTGCTCGCCGTGGCGCTCGCGGCGCTCGTGCACACCCTGGTCGGGATCCCGGGGCACGGCTGGACGGTGCCCGGTGTGCTCGGTCTGCTCGTGGCCGGCGCCGCCGGCGCTGCCCTCGTACGGCATGAACGGCGGGCTACCGACCCGCTGTTGCCGCCCGCCGTGCTCGGCTCGGCGACGGCGGGCGCGGCACTCGGGGTGCTGGTGACCGCGTCGGCGGCGATGATGGGCGCGCTGTTCGTCGGCAGCCACCTGTTGCAGGACGTGCTCGGCATGGACCCGCTGCGTACCAGCCTCGTCGCGCTGCCCGGCGGCGTGATGATGATCCTCGGCGCACCGCTCTCGGCGGTGCTGCTGCGCCAGTGGGGCGCCCGCCCGACGGCCCTGACCGGGACCCTGCTGCTCACCGCCGGCGTGCTGGTGCTGTCGGCGGTGGGGCCGGGCTCCTCGACGGCGGTGATCGGCGGTGGCTTCCTGCTCCTGGGCGCCGGGTTCGGCGCTGTGATGGTGACGGCCACCGCGGTGGCCGTACGGGACGCTCCGCCGGAGGCGGCGGGGGTGGTGGGCGGCCTCCAGCAGACGGCGATGAACATCGGGCCGACGCTCGGCGTGGCGGCCGCCGCGACGCTGCTGCCGCTGGCCGCGGAGCCCGCGTTCTGGCTGCTGGCCGGCCTGTCGGCGCTGGGTGCGCCGCTCGCCGGACGAATGCCCCGACCCGCCCGTCCTCCGGGGGATGGATCGCGATCGGTACGGAACGATGAAGACAAGGACGTCTGTGAGCCGTGACCCGGGCCACCGGAGGAGAACCACCATGGAACGACTGAGCCGACAGAGCGAGCCGCGCGAGGCCGGCCTCGACCCGAAGACCCTGGCCCGCCTCGACGAGTACCTCGGCCGCCAGGTCGACGACGGCCGGCTGCCCGGCTATCTGCTCTCCGTCGCCCGGCACGGCCGCGTCGCCCACCTCACGACGTACGGCCGGCGCGACCTGGACGCGGGGCTGCCCGTCGGGACCGACACGTTGTGGCGGGTCTACTCGATGACGAAGCCGGTCACGTCGGTGGCCGCGCTGATACTGGTCGAGGAGGGGCGGCTGTCCCTCACGGACCCGGTCTCCCGCCATCTGCCGGAGTTCGCCGAGCCCCGGGTGTACGAGTCCGGTGAGGGCGCCGGGATCCGGACCCGCCCGGCGCGGCAGCCGATCCTCGTCCGGCATCTGATGACCCACACGTCCGGCCTGACGTTCGGCTTCTACTACGACCACCCGGTGGACGCGCTCTACCGCGAAGCCGGTCTGGAGCACTCGGTCCGGCCGGGCGCCGACCTCGCCCAGACCTGCGCGGAGTACGCGCGTCTGCCCCTGCAGTTCGAGCCGGGCACGCAGTGGAACTACTCCGTCGCCAGCAACGTCCTCGGCCGGATCGTCGAGGTGGTGTCGGGGCAGTCCCTCGACGTGTTCTTCGCCGAGCGGATCCTCGGCCCGCTGGGGATGACCGACGCGGGTTTCCAGGTCTCCCCCGAGCAGGCGGGGCGGCTGGCCCAGCTGTACGGCGAGCAGGAGGACGGCTCGATCGCCCCGGTGCCGGGGCTGCCCCTGCACGGCCGGCCCCGCTTCCTGTCCGGCAGCGGCGGCATGGTCGCCACCGCCCGTGACTACCATCGCTTCGCGGAGTTCCTGCGCCGCCGCGGCGAACTCGACGGGGTCCGTCTGCTGACCCCCGAGTCCGTCGACATGATGGCCTCCAACCAGTTGCCGGGCGGCGTCGACATCCACACCTACGGCAGCGGCTTCCACCGGCAGCCGGGGAACGTGGGCGTCGGCTTCGGCCTCGGCGTCTCCGTCGTCATCGACCCCGAGGTCACCGAGAGCCCCTCCTCCCTCGGCACCTTCGGCTGGACCGGCGCCGCCACCACGATCTTCTGGGTGGACCCGCACCGGGACCTGACCGTCCAGTTCATGACCCAGGTACGACGCCGCTCCTCGTTCTCGGTCTACCCGGACCTGAAGCGACTGGTCCACGAGGCCGTGGTGGACTGAACCGGCGCCCCCTGCCTCGCGGCGCACGCCGCGCGCACAGGGACCGCAGGCACACGGGCGGCGGGCGGGTGCGTGGTCGGGGTAGGGGGCGGTCACACCACCCCTACCCCCTTCAGCCCTCCACCCGCAACGCGAACTCGACCCCGTCTCGCGCCAGTTCCATGAGCCACCTCTCCGAGCGTTCCGCCGTCTCCGCCGCGCGGAGGAGGCCCGGGGGCAGGGAGCCGTCGAGGATGTGGGTGACGCCGAGGGCCAGGGGGCGGGAGACGCAGCGGGCCATGGCGCTCTCCTCCGCCGTGCCGGTCAGGTCGAGGAGGTAGCGGCCCGACCAGCGGTCACCGGAGCCGGCGTCGACGTCCAGGGTGACGGCCAGGACGACACGGTCCCGGTCGGTCTCCGTCATCGGGTGCCGCGCGGCGAGTTCACCGGCCAGCGCGGCGATGCGCCGGTCGTCGTCGCGTTCCAGTTCCGCGAAGACCGGGGCCCAGGCGGTGAGCCAGCCGTCGAGGCGGAGGGTGCCGCGGACGAAGGTGCGCGGTTTCCAGGCCGGCGGCAGGCCGTACTGGGCGAGGAAGGGCACGCTGTCGCGGTTGGGGTAGGCCTCGAAGGACTCGCCGTCGGCATCGCCGTCGACGACGTACGGACGGGTCGCCCTCCAGGGGCGCTCGGCCGTCGTCTCCGTGCCGTCCTCGATGTAGCGGGCCGGTGCGCGCAGGGCGTTCAGGACCCCGGCGGGCGCCCAGCTGAAGCGGTACCTGAAGTCGTTCGGTACGGCCGGGACGCCGCCGCAGTACGAGGTCAGGGTGTACGAGGCGGCCGTGTCGGGCCCGATCGCCGCGCTCGCCCGGGCGACCAGGCTGTGGGCGAAGAGGTGGTCGACGCCGGGGTCGAGGCCCGCCTCGGTGAGGACGGTGACGCCCGCCGCCCCGGCCGCCGGCGCCAGTTCCCGGACCTCGTCCGACACATAGCTGGAGCAGGCGAAGTGCGCCCGCGCCTCGACGCACGCCCCGAGCAGCGGCGCGTGCTCCGGGGCCGGGAGCATCGAGACGACCACGTCTCCGGGAGCCAGCTCGGCGGCGAGCGCCGCGCGTGTGTACGCGCGGGGCTCGGCGCGGCCCGCGAGGCCGAGGGCGGCCAGGGCCCCCTCGGCGCGCTCCTCGGTGCGGTGCCACAGCCGTACCCGGGCGGCGGTGCCGCACAGCTTCGCCAGGCCGCTGCCCGTGGAGAGGCCGGCACCGACCCAGTGGACGGTGCCGCTCGCGGGGACCGCGTCATCAGTCATCCGGCAACTCCCTTGTCGTCAGCCCGAGGTCATGGGACGCGCGGCGGAACCGGTCCAGGCAGCGTCCCCACGCGCCACCGGTCGGCAAGTCCAGCAGCTGCGGCAGCAGCGCGGCGGAGAAGTCGGTACTCGCCTCGCGGGGCAGCAGGGAGGGCAGGTTGTCGATCGCGATCAGGTCGAGGGGCGGGTGCTCGCGCAGGCGGCGGACCGGGTGGTCCCAGTCCGTGGTGGTGTCGTAGACCGGCAGGACGTTCATGGGTGAGCCCACGTCGACGGTGACGTCGGCGAGGGTGCGCAGCCGGCGGTCCGGGGCGTCGAGGTCCTTGTCCGTGAGGAACGGCGGCACCGGGCTCGTCGTCAGCACGGTGTTGACCATCAGGTCGTGGGCGAGCAGGGCGCCCTTGTCGAGGTCGCGGGTCTCGGCCACGTCCCAGCAGGTGGGCTCGACCCCGGCCTCGTCGAGCGCGGCCCGCGCACCGCTCCCGCTGCGGCCCAGGGCGCCGATCACCAGCGCGGTCAGATCGCCCTCGGAGGCGCGCAGCCGTGCCTCCATCTCCTCCTTGGCCAGGGGCACCAGCGGGGTCTGAAGACCGCCCCGGTGGTGCAGCACCGCGAGGGCCGCGCCCAGGTAGCCGGCCCAGAAGCCGAACGCGGCGAGCCGGCGGCCCTGGTCGTCCACCAGGTACTCCAGGTCCAGCAGCGCCCCGCCCCCGGCGGCGAACCTGCGCAGCAGCGACTCGGCGCCGGGCTGCCCCTTGTAGGCGTGCCCGAAGAAGATGTGCCGGTGGGTGAGTTCGGCGGGCTCGTCGGGGAGTTCCTTCAGCCCTACGATGACGGCGTTCGACGGCGCCGACGGCCAGCGGCCGGGCTCGGTGACCTCGCAGCCCGCCTCCTCGTACGCCTCCGTCGGGAAGATCCGCTGCGGGGAGTCCTCGACGGTGATCCGTACGCCGCTCTCGACGAGCCGCCGGGCGTCGGACGGGACGATCGGGGTGCGGCGTTCGGTGGTACGGGTCTCGTGGCGGAGCCACAAGTGGCGATCGGTCATACGAGGTTGGCCTCCGGGCGCAACGCGTCGGCCGTGAAGCGGTCGACGCTCAAGGGGCTGATGTCGACGAAGGGTACGCGGCCGAGGTACAGGTCGCGGACCACCTCGCCGACCGCCGGGCCCTGAAGGAACCCGTGGCCGGAGAAACCGGTGGCGTAGAGGAAGCGGGAGCATGAACCGGCCTCGCCGATCAGGGCGTTGTGGTCCGGTGTGATTTCGTACAGGCCCGCCCAGCCGCCCGTGCGGCGCAGGTCGAGCAGGGCGGGCGCCCGGTGTTCCATGGCCGCGTAGAGGCGGGGGATCCAGCGGTCGTGGGTGTCGGTGGCGAAGCCGGGCCGTTCGTCGGGGTCGGACATGCCGACGAGGAGGCCGGGGCCCTCGGTGTGGAAGTACAGGCTGCTGGTGAAGTCGATCGTCATGGGCAGGTCCGGCGGCAGGCCCGGCACCGGTTCGGTGACCGCGATCTGCCGGCGCAGCGGCTCCACCGGGAGGTCCACGCCGACCATGGCGCCGACGGACCGGGACCAGGCGCCGGCCGCGCACACCACGGTGTCGGTGACGATGCGGCCCTTGCCGGTGACCACCGCGGTGATGGTGTCCCGCCAGGTCTCGATGCCGAGGACCTCGCAGTTGCGCAGGACCGTCGCGCCGTGGCGGCGGGCGCCCGCGGCGTAGCCGTGGACCACGGACTCGGGGGTGCAGTGCCCGTCGTCGGGTGAGAACGCGGCGGCGAGCAGCCCGTCGGTGCTGATCAGCGGGGAGAGCCGCTGCGCCTCGGCGGGGTCGATCATGCGGCTGGGCACACCCAGGTCGTTCTGCAGCTGTACGCCGGCCTCGAACTGGGCGACCTCGTCGGGCGTCGACAGCAGGAAGAGGTAGCCGACCCGGTGGAGGCCGATGTCGTGGCCCAGGTCCTGTCCGAACCGGCCGAACGCCTCCAGGCTGCGGGCGCCGAGCTGGATGTTCAGTTCGTCGGAGAACTGTGCGCGTACGCCGCCGGCGGCCCGAGCGGTGGAGCCGGAGGCGAGTTCGTCCCGTTCGACGAGGACGACGTCGTCCACTCCTGCGGCGGCGAGATGGTAGGCGATGCTCGTGCCGATGACACCGCCGCCTATGACGACGACCCGTGCGCTGCGGATCACGTACGCGGCTCCCTTCGTCCGGTCGTGGTCGGTTCACCCGACGGAGTCAGGTCTTCCACCACAGGCGAACGTTCATGCGGTACGGCAGCGGAGTCGGCCGGGGGCGCGCCGTGCGCACCGGCCCGCCAAAACGTTACGGCGGGCGCGGCGGCCGGTGTCGGACGATCCGATGACGGCCGCCGCGCGACCCCGTGCGACGTGCGGGAACGTACGTGATGCGGCGCTCAGGAGGAGTGGACCACGGCGTCCAGGTGGGGCAGGTAGTGGTCCAGCCGCTCGCGCTTGGTGCGCAGGTAGGTGATGTTGTCCTCGCAGGGCGTGATCAGCAGCGGCACCTGCTCGGAGACCTGGATGCCGTGGCGCAGCAGCGCCTCCCGCTTGCGCGGGTTGTTCGACATCAGCCGCACGGACCGTACACCGAGGTCGTGCAGCATCTCGGCCGCCACCCGGTAGTCGCGGGCGTCCACCGGCAGGCCGAGGGCGATGTTCGCCTCGACGGTGTCCAGGCCCTCGGCCTGGAGCTTCATCGCCTGGAGCTTGGCGAGCAGCCCGATGCCGCGCCCCTCGTGGCCGCGCAGGTAGACGAGGACGCCCCGGCCCTCCGTGACGATGGCGCGCAGCGCGCTGTCGAGCTGCTCCCCGCATTCGCAGTGCTGGGAGCCGAACGCGTCACCGGTCAGGCACTCCGAGTGCAGCCGGACGAGTATGTTCTCGCCGCCGCTGATGTCGCCGTACACCAGCGCCACTTGTTCCTCGCCGCGATCCTGGTCGAGATAACCTACGGCCTCGAAGTCGCCGTACGTCGTGGGCAGCGGTGCATTGACCACGCGGACGGCACCGGAGGACTGGGCGTGAGCGCCGAGTACGCCAACATTTTCTGTCATGATCTGGTTCCTATCTGGTGAGTCCTGACGTCATGCGAAAATGACGGAGCATCAGCAGAGACGAAAGGCCGGGAAAAGATGAGCAGTTCGGGAGCGGAGTCCGGTGCGCGGCAGGAGGGACGGGGACAGCAGCCGACGGTATACGGTCTGCTGCCCGCCGACACCACCGCGGATGTACGGGAGCGCGGCGCGGGGGTCGGCCGACAGGTCGCGGTGCTTCCGGTCGGCAGCTTCGAGCAGCACGGCCCGTATCTGCCGCTGGCCACGGACACGCTGGTGGCGTGCGCCATAGCGCGGGAGATAGCCGCCGCCTACCCGGTGCACCTCCTGCCGCCCGTGACCATCGCCTGCTCCCACGAGCACGCCGGCTGGCCGGGCACGGTGAGCATTTCCGCGACGACCCTGCACGCGATGGTCCGCGACATCGCCGACTCGCTGCGCCGGTCGGGCGTCGAGGCGCTGGTCGTGGTGAACGGACACGGTGGGAATTACGTCCTGGGCAATGTCGTCCAGGAATCCACCGCGGCGGGACATCGAATGGCGCTTTTCCCGGCGATGGAGGACTGGGAGGCCGCCCGTGAACGGGCGGGTGTCGAGACCTCGTTGCTCAGTGATATGCATGCGGGAGAAATTGAGACCTCCATACTTCTGCATTGCCATCCGGAATTGGTCCGGCCCGGTCACGAGACCACCGATTTCCTTGCCGACGACCGCCGTCATCTCCTCTCCCTCGGTATGTCGGCCTACACCGATTCCGGTGTGATCGGCCGTCCTTCGTTGGCGTCCGCCACGAAGGGGAAGGAATTGCTGGAGGGGTTCGTGGAGTCCTTCGGGGCGTACTTCTCCGTGGTCACCTCGGACGCTCCGGCCGCCGACTGACGGCGGGCCCGCAGCGAGCCGTACCAGCGCCCGACGAGGACCAGGGCCCCCGGCAGCGCCGCCGCGAAGCTGAGCACGCCGTAGACGACGGCCACGGTCAGGCCCTGGGAGGCACCCAGGCCGGCCGCGCCGAACGACCAGGCGGTGACGCCCTCGCGGGGGCCCCAGCCGCCGACGTTCAGCGGCAGGCTCATGGCGATCAGGGCCAGCAGCGCGAGCGGCACGAGGGCCGCCGGGCCCGCGGAGGTGCCGGCGACACGAGCGGCGAGCAGGAACATCGCCACGTACCCGGCCAGCACCACCACGGAGGAGATCAGCACCGCCGGGCCGCTGTCGCGGTTCAGCAGGGCGCCGCGCGCCTCGGTGAGGGCGGCGCGGACCCGGCCGCCCCGGCCACGCTCGGGACGCGGCTTCCGGCCCATCCGCAGCGCCGCCCAGATCGCGGTCGCGCCCAGGGTGACCAGCGCCAGGGCGCCCGCCGTGTGACGGGTCTGCTCCAGCACCGGTGAGGGCATGGTCAGCAGGACCGCCACGCCCACGACGGCCAGCACCAGCTGACCCGCCGTCCGCTCGATGACCACCGCGCGCACGCCGCGCCCCATGTCCCCGGAGCTCTGCCCGTGCCGGACGGCCCGGTGCACATCGCCGAGGACACCGCCGGGGAGCGCCGCGTTGAGGAACAGCGCCCGGTAGTAGTCCGCGACGGCCGGGCCGAGCGGCAGCCGCAGGCCCAGCGCCCCGGTCACCGCGCACCAGCGCCAGGCGCTGACCACGGTCGTCAGCACGCCGATGCCGACGGCGGCGACCAGCGTCCCGCCGTCGATCCGCCGCAGCCCGTCCACGAACACACCGGTCCCGAGCCGCCACACGACGACCACGAGAATGATCGTTCCGGCGATGCTCCCGAAGTGGGCGCGCAGGGTGCGGAGCACCTTGTGGGCGGCACGGGGGCGCGTCTCGGCCGGGGCGTCGGCCTCTGCCGGGAGGACGGCTGCCGGAGCGCCGGGCGCGCCCTCGCCCGGCAGCGCGTGCGGTGCCGGACGGCCGGATGCCGCGTCCGGGGCCCGGTGGCCGTCGAACGGCTCGGCGGGCGCCGCCGTCACGGGCGTGTGGCCGGACAGCGGGGCCGAGGACGCCCGGGGTGCCCGGACCGGACCCGCCGAGGGGCGGCGGGCGGCCGGGCTGACCACGGTCGGGGGCTTCGCCGGGGCGGGGTGCGCGGCGGCGGCGCCGTGGGCTTGCGTGCGGGTGTCGGCCGGTGTCGCGGTGGCCGGCGCCTCGGTCGGCGTCCGTTGGCGCGGGAGGGTGACGGGCGCGGTGGTGCGCATGCGCGCCCGCGCCGACGGGGTGCTCGCCCGCACACGGGCCCGGACCCCCTTCGGCCGTACCCGGACCCGTCGTTCGCCCGCCGGCGCGCGGGTGTCCACCGGCGCCGTCATGAGGTGCCGCCCGTCGGCCGGGGCAGGGCCAGGAGGTCGCTGTGGTGGAGGGTGACGCGCAACTCGCCCGCCGCGCAGGCCGCCAGACGGTCGCGGAGGTAGGCCTCGGCGCGCTCGGTGAGTTCGGGGCGCTGTTCGCAGGCCGCGCCTACCCAGCCGCGCAGCCACTCCTCGGTGAGGGCGATGTGCCGCTCGTCGAGCTGCCAGGGGCTCGGGTGGACCCGGACCGTGGCGCCCCGCTGGGCGAACGCCTCGCAGGCCACGGTGATCGCGTCGGGGCCGAGCAGCTCACTCGCGCGCTGGTGGGCGTTGAACGCCTCGGCGATCTCCTGGTCCATGGGGTGGGCCGGTACGAGGTCGGCCCGGCCGACGACGGAGAGCGTCAGCAGCGCGGGCACTCCGGCGTCCGCGCAAGCCCCGGCGAGCGCCTCGATCTCCTCGCGGGTGAGGACGTCGAGCAGCGCGGACGCGGTGACGAGGGAGGCGCCGGCCAGGTCGTCCGCCGTGAGCCGCCCGATGTCGCCGCGCCGGGTGGTGACCGTGACGGGGCTGCCGTCGGCGCCCGCGCGGGGCGCCCGCTCGATGGCCAGCCGCAGCAGGGCGGGGTCCTGGTCGTGCAGGACCCACTGCTGGGCGCCGTCGAGCCGCGGCGCGAGCCAGCGGCCCATCGAGCCGGTGCCGCAGCCGAGGTCGTGGACGACCAGGCCGGTGGCGCGGCGGGGCAGGTTCGCGAGACGTATGCGCAGCGGGTCGAGCAGGTCCGTCGCGCGCGCGGCGGCGTCGGCGCTCTCCCGCAACTCCAGCCACTGCGGGGCGTACTGATGTCCCTCGGCCGCCGGGGTGTCACCACCCCGCCCCGCCATGCTGAGCGCGGCACCCGAGGCGGAGGCCGCGGCGAGCACGGACACGCCCGCGACGGGAGCCGCCCCACCCGCGGTGGACGCAGTCCCACCCGCGGGGCGCGGGGTGCCCGCGGGTATGCCCGGGGAACCCGCCGCGCCCGAGGACGCGGCCGTCGCGGTCGTCGTGGTCGCCGTCGAGGCTGAAGTGGTCATGCCGCCCTCCGGGGTTCGTGGCGCAGTCGTCCGAGGACGTGGGCCAGGCTGCGGGCCGTGGTCGCCCAGCCGTCGAGCGCGGCACGGCGGCCGCGCGCCGCGGCCTTCAGCCGGCGCCGCACGTCGGCCTCCCCGAACCAGCCGCGCAGTTCCGACGCGATGGCCGCGGGGTTCTCCGGCGGGACGAGGATGCCGGGCACGCCGCCGTCGGGGGCGCGGCCGACGGCCTCCGGGAGGCCGCCGACGTCCGTGGCGAGTACGGGGATGCCTCGGGCGAGGGCCTCGGTGACGGCCATGCCGTAGGTCTCCGCGTACGAGGTGAGGACCATCAGGTCGGCGGAGGCGTAGCTGGCGTCGAGTTCGGCGCCCGCCTGCGGTCCGGCGAGGTGCAGCCGGTCCTCCAGGCCGAACTTGGCGACGAGGCCCCGGATGTGGTCGACGTACTCGGGGTCCTGGTCGATGCCGCCGACGAGGACGCAGCTCCATGGCAGGTCGGTGACCGTCGCGAGGGCCTCGACCAGCCGGTGCTGCCCCTTGCGCGGGGTGACCGCGGCGACGCACAGCAGCCGGGAGACGCCGTCGGTGCCGGAGGCGAGGGGGGCGATGTCGGCGCCGGGGGCGGCGACATGGACCCGCTCGGGGGCGAGGCCGTGGTGGGACACCAGTCGGCGGACCGCCCAGTCGCTGGTCGCGATCACGGCGGACACGCCCCGCAGGGTCGTGCGCTCCTTGGCGTCGAGGTCGGCGGCCACGTCCGGCTCCAGGCCGGTCTCGTCGCCGAGCGGCAGATGCACCAGGACGGCCAGGCAGAGGCGTTCGGCCTCGGGGAGGATGATCTCGGGGACCCCGCAGGCGACGAGTCCGTCCAGGAGGACGACCGTGCCGTCGGGGAATTCCCGGAGCGTACGGGCGAGTTCGGCGCGGGCGTCCGCGTCGGGGCGCGGCCAGCTGCCGGGAAGGGCGTGCTGGTGAACCTGCCAGCCGAAGCCGGGCAGATCGAGGCAGATCCGGCGGTCGTAGGCGTTGCCTCCGCTGGGGCGGGCCACGTCGTTGACGCCGCCCGGCATCACGAAGTGCACGGAGCGCAGCGACATGGGCACGATCGCGGCGTTCTTCAGCGCCGCGTTCTGCACGGGCACGTAGCCGAGCCTCACTTGCTCTCCCCCGTCGGCCTGGGCGGCGCCGCTTGCCTGGGCGGCGGTGCCGAGGTCCGCCCGTTCGATGGTCGTGTCGGTCACAGGGCACGCTCGTAACTCGCCCAGGCGATGTGTGATTCGTGCAGGGTGACCGTGATGCCCGCGATGCCCTTGGCGTTCTCGCCCATGGCGCCCTTGTGGATCCGCTCGGCGAGCCGGTCCGCGATCACCTTCGCGAGGAACTCCGTCGAGGTGTTGGTGTTCGCGAAGTCGGGCTCGTTGTCGAGGTTGCGGTAGTTCAACTCGCTCACCACGGCACCCAGCTCCTGCGTGGCCAGCCCGATGTCTACGACGATGTTGTCGTCGTCCAGCTCGGCGCGCCGGAAGGTGGCGTCCACGAGGAAGGTGGCGCCGTGCAGGCGCTGCGCGGGTCCGAAGACCTCCCCGCGGAAGCTGTGGGCGATCATGATGTGATCGCGGACGGTGATGCTGAACAACGGACGACCCTCCAGTGCGGTACGTCTGCCCCCGGGCCGGGGCATGCCGTGTAGTACGGCTGCTCCCTACCCGTTGTTCAGCCGAGTTTTGCGGTTTCTTGGAGGTCAGCGTTCCGTCGGGGCAGTTCAGGGACGGGTGGGGCGGGAGCGCTGACCGGTCAGTGGGTCACTCGGCGGCGTACCGTACCCGATGGCAGAGCCCCGGCAGCTCTCCGCTCGCGAGCCTCGGCAGCACGTCCGGGAGTTCGTCGAAGGCACACTCCCCCGTGACGAGCGCGTCGAAGCGTGCGTCGGCGAGGAGTTCGAGGGCGAGCGCCAACCGGTCGGCGTAGGTGCGGCCGGGGCGTGCGGCCGGGGAGACGGTGCCGACCTGGCTGCTGCGGATCGTGAGCCGGCGCGAGTGGAAGGCCTCGCCGAGGGGCAGGGAGATCCGCCGGTCGCCGTACCAGCTCAGTTCGATGACGGTGCCCTCGGCGGCGAGCAGGCCGAGCGAGGTGACGAGGCCCTGTTCGCTGGCGCTGGCGTGCACGACGAGGTCGCACTCCCCGAGCGCGTCGCCGGGCAGCGCGAAGTCCACACCGAGGGCGCGGGCGATGTCGGCGCGCGCGGGGTCGGCGTCGACGAGTTGGACCCGGACACCGGGGTACCGGGCGAGGAGGGCGGCCACCGAGCAGCCGACCATGCCGCCGCCGACGACGGCGATCCGGTCGCCGACGAGGGGCGCGGCGTCCCACAGGGCGTTGACGGCGGTCTCGACGGTGCCGGCGAGGACGGCGCGGGCCGCGGGGACGGACTCCGGCACGACGGTGACGGCGCTCGTCGGGACGACGTAGCGGCTCTGGTGCGGATACAGGCAGAACACGTTCCGGCCGACCAGTGCGTCCGGCCCCTCTTCGACCCGGCCGACGCTGAGATAGCCGTACTTCACCGGGGCCGGGAACTCCCCTTCCTGGAAGGGCGCGCGCATGGTCGCGTGCTGGTTCTCGGGTACGCGACCGCTGAACACGAGGGTCTCCGTGCCACGGCTGACACCCGTGTACAGCGTGCGGACGAGCACCTCGCCGTCGGCCGGGGCGGCGAGCCGCTCCTCGCGGATCTCGCCCTGTCCCGGGGCGCTGAGCCAGAAGGCGCGGGCTGTGTGTTTCATAGGGGTCTCCGTGAACGGTCGGGCGGTTCTCCACGTACGCAGCGGTGGAAGTCGCGGAACGGTACGCGGCGGAGATCGACTCTTCCACACACGTTCGGAAGGTTTGCGGTGGCCCTGAACAACACTTACGACGGCCGGCTGGTGCTCTCTGAGACGGCGGTGGGCGCGGGCGCCCAGGTGCTGCTGCTCGCCTTCCTGGGTACGGCGATCGGACTGGGTCCCGCGGGCTGGCTGACCGGGCTGGCGTTCGCGTTCGCCACCTGGGCGGTCCTCAACCGCGCGCTGCTGCGCACCCGGCCCCGCTCCTTCGGCCCCGCGAACCGGGTCACGCTCGGCCGGGCGGTCCTGGTCGGCGCGGTCACCGCGCTGGTCGCCGACTCCTTCCAGAGCTCACCGCCCGTCTCGCTGTTCGTCGGCCTGACCGCCGTGGCCCTGATACTCGACGGCGTCGACGGCAAGGTGGCCCGGCGCACGGGCACGTCGACCGCGCTGGGTGCCCGCTTCGACATGGAGGTCGACGCGTTCCTGATCCTGGTGCTGAGCGTGTACGTGTCGATGGCGCTCGGTCCCTGGGTGCTGCTGATCGGCCTGATGCGGTACGGCTTCGTCGCCGCCGCCAAGGCCATGCCGTGGCTGAACGGTTCCCTCCCGCACAGCATGGCCCGCAAGACGGTCGCCGCGATCCAGGGTGTCTTCCTGCTGGTCGCCGCCTCCGGACTGCTGCCGTACGCGGCGAACTTCGCGGTCGTCGCGGTGGCGCTGGGCTCGCTGGTCTGGTCGTTCGGGCGGGACATCGCCTGGCTGTACCGCAACCGTGAGGGCCAGGAGACGGCGACGGCCACGGTGACCGTGCCGGAGCAGGTGACCGTGGCCGTGACCGTGGAGGCCCCGGCGGAGCGCCGCGAGGCCCAGCTGGTGTCGAGCTGACGCCGGGTGCGCCCGGCGGCGGGACTCAGTCCACCGTGAGGACGATCTTCCCGGTGGTCCGGCCGGTCTCCCCGTGGGCGTGTGCCTTGCCCGCCTCGGCGAGCGGGAAGGTGGCGTCGACGCGGGCGCGCAGCTTGCCCCCGGCGACGAGGTCGGCGACGGCCCGCATCCCCGCCCGGTCCGCCTCGACCAGCAGCACCGCGAGCCGCGCCCCCAGCTCGGCGGCCTTCCTCGCGTCGTCCTCGAAGGCCACCGGCACGATCGTGACGAGGGTGCCACCCGGACGCAGGACGTCCAGGGAACGGGTGCGGACGTCCCCACCCAGGGTGTCCAGGACCACGTCGACGTCCTTCACCCGCTCGGCGAAGTCCTCGGTCCGGTAGTCGATCAGCTCGTCGGCGCCCAGTTCACGCAGCAGGTCGTGCTTGCCGGCGCTGGCCGTCCCGATGACGTACGCGCCCCTGGCCCTGGCGATCTGCACGGCGAGGTGCCCCACTCCCCCGGCGGCCGCGTGGATCAGCACCCGCTGACCGGGCCGTACGTCGGCGGTGTCCACGAGCGCCTGGTACGCGGTGAGCGCGGCCAGCGGCAGCGCGCCGCCCTCGACATGGCCGATGTTCGCCGGCTTGTGGGCGAAGGCACGGGCCGGTCCCGTGACGTACTCGGCGTAGGCGCCCGCCCCGTGCGGGTAGGGCAGCATGCCGAACACCTCGTCGCCCGGCTGGAAGAGGGTGACCCCGAAGCCCACCGCCTCGACGACGCCGGAGACGTCCCAGCCCAGTACGGGCAGCGGGTCCGGTACCCACAGTCCATGGGCGCGGTTCTTCCAGTCGGTCGGGTTCACACCGGCCGCGTGGACGCGGACGAGGATCTCGCTGAGGCCGGGCGTGGGACGCGGCCGGTCGACCTCCTTCAGTACCTCCGGTCCGCCGAAGTCGTCCTGGCTGACGGCACGCATGGTGCCGTGGTTCACGTTCGTTTCCGTCATGGCGTCCAGCCTGCGTGCGGGGCCGCTCCCGCGACAATGGCACGATGGTCATCATTCGATGGGATCGTGCCACGTGTCGTGACAGACTGTCCTTCATGACGTCCCCGCACCGTGTGGTGGTCCTCGCCCCCGACCGGGTCTACCCCTTCGAACTCGGCATGCCGAGCCGTATCTTCGGCTCGACCGACGGCCTGTACGAGGTCCTGACCTGCACCGCGGACGGCCGGCCGGTGCGTTCGGCCGCCGACTTCACGATCTCCGTGGAGCACGGCCCGGAGGTGCTGGACACCGCCGACACCGTGATCATCGCCTCGTTCGGTCCGTTCCCCGCGGCCCTGGGGCTGCTGTCGTCCGAGCTTCCCGACCCTCTGGCTGCGGCCCTCGGGCGGATCCGGCCCGGCACCCGGCTCGTGTCCATCTGCACCGGCGCCTTCGTGCTCGCGGCGGCCGGTCTGCTGGACGGCCGGCCCGCCACCACGCACTGGTCGCTCGCCGACACGTTCCGCGAGCACTTCCCGAAGGTCCATCTGGACCCGGACGTCCTGTTCGTGGACGACGGCGACATCCTCACCTCGGCGGGCGCCGCGTCCGGCATCGACATCTGTCTGCACCTGGTGCGCAAGGACCACGGCAGCGAGGTCGCCAACCGGGTGGCCCGGCGGTGCGTGGTGCCGCCGTGGCGGGAGGGCGGCCAGGCCCAGTACATCGAGCAGCCCGTCCCCCAGGACGCGGCGAGCGGTACGGCCGCCACCCGCGCGTGGGCCCTGGAACGCCTCGATTCCCCGCTCACCCTGACGGACCTGGCCCAGCACGCCCGGATGAGCCTGCGCACCTTCGCCCGCCGCTTCAACGACGAGGTCGGTATGAGCCCCGGCCGCTGGCTCGTCCAGCAGCGGATCACCCGCGCCCGGCACCTCCTGGAGTCCACGGACCTGTCGGTCGACGAGATCGCCGGCCATGTCGGCTTCGCCACCGGCACCTCCCTGCGCCAGCACCTGCACGCGGCGATCGGGGTGTCCCCCCTGGCCTACCGGCGCACGTTCCGGACCGGCGTCTGAGAGCGCTCGGGCCCGTCGGCTATCCGTTGCCCGGCGGCATGTTGTACGGGGTGACCACCTGGATCGCCGACGGCAGGGACGGACCCTCGTCCGGGAGGGCCTGGTGGGCGCGCATGATGGTCTGACAGGCGCGGCGCAGGTCCTGGCGGAGGTCGTGGTGGAGCACCGCGGACAGCCGGCCGGCCCGCAGCAGCCGGGTGTTGTCGTGGTCCAGGTCGTGCGCGACGAAGACGTGCGGCTCCCGCCCCGCGGCGGCGAACGCGTCGAGCGTCGCGGTGTTGCCGCCGCCGATCGAGTAGACGGCGGCGAGGTCCGGCTCCCGCTCCAGCGCGTCACGGACCAGGTCCCGCTGCGTGGCGTCGAGGCCGTCGCTGTCGGTGACCTCGACGAGTCGCCGGGCCGGTTCGGCGGCCCGCATCGCCGCCCGGAACCCCATCTCGCGCTCCTCCTCGTTGCGGTAGAAGCCCCGGCTGATCGTCACCAGGACGGCGCCGGGCCGGTCGCCGAGCCACTGCCGGACCAGATAGGCGGCGGTCGCCCCCGCGGCCCGGTTGTCGATGCCGACGTACGCGCTGCGCGGGCTGCTCGGCAGGTCCGTCGCGAGGGTGACGACGGGGATGCCGGCCGCGACCAGCCGTTCGATGGCGGCGGTGACCTCGGGGACGTCGGGGGCCTTGAGGATCACGCCCTGCGAGCCGCGCCGCCCGATCCGGTCGAGCATCCGGACCATCTCCGAGGCGGGCCCGGTCTCCCGGAAGTGGAAGCGGGAGCGGACGACTGCCGGGTGCAGGGACGGCAGTTCGGCCTCCAGGGCCTCCCGCACGGCCGTCGAGAACCGGTCCGGCGACTGCATCACGATGTCGACCATGAACGTACGGCCGCCGATGCGCACCTGGGTCCGCTGCCGGTCCAGGTCCTTGATCGCCTGCTCGACCTCGCGGGCAGTGCTCTCCCGTACCCCGCCGCGGCCGTTGAGGACCCGGTCGACCGTGGCCAGGCTCAGCCCGGCCTGACGGGCGATCTCACGGATCGTGTAGGGGTGTCCCATGGCTGCGTTCCCGGCTGTGGATGAGGGGTTTTTGAGGGGCTGCTGAGGGTTGAATGAGGGTGGTCCGGGCCCAAGACTGACAGAGACGGCGGCGCGACGAAAGACCGGCCGACCAGACCAGGGAAAGGACCCGGCATGGCCCTCACCGCTGCGGGCTCGGCGATCTGGCTGTCCGAGGAGGACTGCGACCTCGTCGCGTTCCGCGCCCTGGTCGAGCGCACCACCGATCCCCGCGACCACCCGTACGCGGAGGGCGTCGAGCGGAACGTCCCCGTCTACGACAGTGAGCGGCTCCGCGCGGCGGCGGACCGCCGCGCCGTGCAGGTCGAGCTGGTCCGGGCGATGCTCGACGGTCCCGGTGTCGTCGTCCTCAAGCGGGCCTTCCCGGACCCGCGGGTCGTGGACGCGGCCACGGCGGCCTTCACGGCACTGATCGAGGAGGAACGGGCCTCCGGGTCGGCCCGCGGCGACCACTTCGCGAAGCCCGGCGCCAACGACCGGGTGTGGAACGCGCTGGAGAAGACGGCCCTGCGCGCCCCGGAGGCGTTCGCCGACTACTACGCCAACGACATGCTGGCACTGGTCTCCGAGGCGTGGCTCGGCCCCGGCTACCAGGTGACGTCGCAGATCAACGTGGTCAACCCGGGCGGCGCGGCGCAGAGCCCGCACCGCGACTACCACCTCGGCTTCCTCGGCCGGGAGCAGGCGGCCGGGTACCCGGCGCACGTCCACCGCCTCTCCCCCGTGCTGACCCTCCAGGGCGCGGTCGCCCACTGCGACATGCCCGTCGAGTCCGGCCCGACCCTGTACCTGCCGTACTCACAGACGTACGAGCCGGGCTACCTGGCGTGGCGGCTGCCCGAGTTCACCGCGTACTTCGACGCCCACCACGTGCAGCTCCCGCTGGAGAAGGGCGACGCGGTCTTCTTCAACCCGGCGCTGTTCCACGCCGCCGGGCACAACCGGTCGACGGACATCCGGCGGATGGCGAACCTGCTCCAGGTCTCCTCCGCGTTCGGCCGGGCGATGGAGACGGTGGACCGCGAGGCCATGGCGAACGCCGTGTTCCCGGTCCTGCTGGCACGCAAGGCCGAGGGCACCCCCGAGGACGCGCTGCGCCGCGTGGTCGCGGCCACCGCCGAGGGTTACGCGTTCCCCACGAACCTGGACCGGGACCCGCCGGTCGACGGACTCGCCCCGCCCTCCCAGGCGGACACGCTGTGGCGTGCGGTGGCGGAGGAGTGGAGCCCGGCGCGGCTGCGCGAGGAACTACGGGCCGGCGCGGAACGACGCGGTACCTGAACCGCGGAGGCCGTACGTGAACCGGCCGGCGCGTCACCTGAACCGGCCGGCGCGGTACCTGAACCGTCGGCGCCGGTTTCGCCGCCCGCACCGCCCGTCGGCCGAAGCGCCGCGCTCGAACGAAAGGAAGCACCCCGGATGGCACTCCTGGAGGACAAGGTCGTCCTCGTCAACGGCGGCAGCCAGGGCGTCGGCGCGGGCATCGTCCGCGCGGCCCTGCGCGAGGGCGCGACCGTCGCGTTCACGGGCCGCCGCGCCGAGGTCGGCGAGAAGCTGGCGGCGGAGACCGGCGCCACGTTCGTACGGGCGGACCTCGCCGACCCTGAGCGGGTGCGCCGCAGCGTGGACGAGGTGATCGCGGCCCACGGCCGGGTCGACAGTCTCGTGAACGCGGCCGGGCTGACCTCGCGCGGCTCGCTGCTCGACACCTCGCCGGAGCTGTTCGACGCGCACATCGCGATCAACCTGCGCGCCCCCTTCTTCGCGATGCAGGCGGTGGTGGCGCATCTGGTGGCCCGCGGGGCGCCCGGCACGATCGTCAACATCGGCTCGAACTGCGCGCACGGCGGCCCCCCGTACCTCGCGCCGTACTCCGCCGCGAAGGCCGGCCTGGCCGGCCTCACCCGCAACGCCGCCCACGCCCACCGCTGGGACCGGATCCGGATCAACGACCTCAACATCGGCTGGACGGAGACCGAGGGCGAGGACGCGATCCAGCGGGAGTTCCACGGCGCGGGCGACGACTGGCGGGAACGGGCGGCCGAGCGGCTGCCGATGGGGAAGCTCGGCCAGGTCGACGAGATCGCCGACTTCGTCGTGTTCCTGCTGTCCGACCGCAGCGGTGTGGTCACCGGTTCACTGATCGACTGGGACCAGAACGTGGTCGGCGCGACCGACTGACCCTTTGACCTGCACGTACCCTTCTCTTCCTCTTCCTTCCCCTCCTTCTCCGCCGTACATCTGAAAGGGACACTCGATCATGCGCATTGGCATCCTGGGGCTGGGCCGTATCGGCGCCTTCCACGCCGGGACACTGTCCGGGCTGGACGTCGTGGAGGAGCTGGTGGTCTCCGACCCGGTGGCCGCGGCGGCGGCCTCGGCGGCGGAGAAGTTCGGCGCCACGGTCGCCGACTCCCCGGAGGCGGTGTTCGCCTCCGGGATCGACGGAGTGGTGATCACGGCGGCGACGGACGCGCACCCCGGACTGATCCTCGCCGCCGTCGAGGCGGGCATCCCCGTGTTCTGCGAGAAGCCGGTGGCGAAGACGGTGGAGGACAGCCTCACCGTGCTGCGCGCCGTCCGGGACAGCGGCATCGAGGTGCAGATCGGCTACAACCGCCGCTTCGACGCCGGCTGCATGACCGCGCGTGAGGCGGTACTCAGCGGTGAGCTGGGCGCGCTGCACACCGTGCGGTCGACGACGCTGGACCCGGCTCCGCCCCCGGCGGCGTACGTGGCGGTGTCGGGCGGCATCTTCCGGGACTGCGCGGTGCACGACTTCGACATCGTGCGCTGGGTGACGGGCCGCGAGGTCGTGGAGGTGTACGCGACGGGCGGCAACAAGGGCGCGGAGTACATCAAGGAGGCCGGTGACGTCGACACGGCGTCGTCGCTGCTCACCTTCGACGACGGCACGATCGGCGTCATCTCCAACACCCGCCACAACGCCCGCGGGTACGACGTGCGCCTTGAGGTGCACGGGATGAAGGACAGCATCGCGGCGGGCCTCGACGGCCAACTCCCCCTCCGCTCGGCGGAGCCGGGCGTGACCTTCCCGGCGGGTCCGCCGCACAACTTCTTCATGGACCGCTTCGCCCCCGCCTACCGCGCCGAACTCACCGCGTTCACCGAGGTCGTCGCGGGCACCCGCCCCTCCCCCTGCACGGTCGCCGACGCGATCGAGGCCAGCTGGATCGCCGAGGCATGCACCCTGTCGGTCGCCGAAGGCCGCCCGGTCCGGCTGGAGGAGGTCCGCAAGAACGCGAGCTGAGCGCCTTCAGCGCCGGTCGGGGGCCTCGCCGGGCGGGGCCCCCGCCGACCGAGCGCCCGCTGCCGGGCGGGGCAGGGTGGGACTGTACGGCCCGGCGCCTGACCGAGCCGGGCGCTTGCGCGGCGAAGCGTCCCCACCCCCGCCCGAGCGGTGCGGCAGATCGGGACAAGCACACCACCCGACCGCAAGGCCCCGCCATCGGGGCGAGCACACCACACGGCCAACCAACAGCGCCACCCCGCCCGGCCGCGCCGCCCACACGGCCTGCCGACCCCGGCAAGCACCCAGCGCGGTCCCGCCGATCCCGGCGAACACCCAGCCCGCCGCGCAGTCCCGGCCCGCCCCCTCGCGACCGAGCCGCCCAAACGCGATTCCCGCCCCGCCCCCTCACCAGACACCACCCCTGCTTGCCCCCACCCACTCGCCACCACACCACCCCAACGCGCCCCCTCTCCGCGCCCCGGCCCCCGCCAGGTCACGCGCTGGCGCGCCGGACCAGGTGGGTGGGGAGGATCAGCGGGGTGGGCGTCTCGCCCTGGATGAGCGCGGCGAGCATGCGGGCCGTCTCGCGGCCCAGGGCGGCTATCGGCTGGTGGACCGTCGTGAGCGGTGGATCGGCCATGCGGGCCGCGGCCAGGTCGTCGAAGCCGACCACGGCGACGTCCGCGGGGACGCGCCGCCCGGCCTCCCGCAGGGTGCGCAGCGCCCCCGCCGCCATGTTGTCGTTGGCGGCGAACACCGCGTCCAGGTCGGGGTGCCGGAGCAGCAGCGCGGCCATGACGGCGGCCCCGCTGGGCTCCGTGAAGTCGCCCTCGTTCGGCGGGAACGGTTCGAGGCCGGCGGCCAGCATGGCGTCCTGGTAGCCGCGGTACCGCGCGCGGCCCACCTCGGTGTCCAGCCGCCCGCAGATCACGGCCACCCGGGTCCGGCCCCGGGAGAGCAGGTACTCCGTCGCCTCGCGCGCCCCGCCGGTGTTGTCGACGTCCACGTACCAGCGGGGAGACGAGCCGACGGGGCGGCCGCCGAACACCACGGGCATCTCCGCCTCCTCGGCCGTGCGCGCCAGCGGATCGTTCTCGCGCAGCGCCATCAGCATGACCCCGTCGGCGCCCTTGCCCCGGAGGAGTTCCTCCACGCGTTTGCGGCCCCGGTCGGTCGCGGCCAGGCACAGCATCAGATGCAGGTCGGCCTCCTCCAGCGCCGCCGACGCCCCCACGATCACCTGGGCGAAGAACGGGTCCGCGAAGATCGACGGGTCCTCGCCGGAGACGACCAGGGCGGCCGCACCCGTCTGCCGGGTGGCCAGTGCGCGGGCGGTGGGGTTGGGGACGTATCCGAGTTCCCGGACGGCCCGCTCGACGGCGTCGCGTTTCCCCCGGCTGACGTGCGGCGCGTTGTTGAGGACGCGGGAGGCCACCGAGCGGGAGACGCCCGCGAGTTCGGCCACGGCCTCCAGTGTGGGCTGCCGACGCGGCGGGTCGTCCGCCATGACCATGTGCCTCTCCCCCCTGACCGAAAACTGGGAGCGCTTCCGGTCACAGCGACCGTAGAGCCTCGAACTCACCCTGTACAGAGGGAGTTTCACGCCTCGACTCTTGACAGTTCTACCAGCCAGCCACACGATACCGAGCACACCCCAAAGGTTCTCAGCACCTTCCGCACCGCTGGGAGCGCTTCCAATGGGAGCGCTCCCACTCCCTTCCGGGCACATCGAACCACCGCACTTCCTCAGCGCGGCGCACGCTCGGGACGAGAGCGCGCGCCGCATCCTCCCCAGCATTCCGAGGTGAAGTCATGCGCCGCAGGCTCCGCGTCCTGATGGCAGCGCTCTGCGCTCTGCCGCTCGCGCTCACCGCCGCCCCCTCCGCCCATGCCGCCGACCCGACCAGGATGACCAGCGGGTTCTATGTGGACCCGGACAACAGCGCGAAGCGGTGGGTCGCGGCCAACCCCGGTGACGGCCGGGCGTCGGCGATCAACAACTCGATCGCCAACACCCCGATGGCCCGCTGGTTCGGCTCGTGGAGCGGCTCGATCGGCTCCGCCACGAGCTCGTTCACGGGCGCCGCGGACAGCCGGGACAAGCTGCCCATCCTCGTCGCCTACAACGTCTACAACCGCGACTACTGCGGCGGGCACTCCGCGGGCGGCGCCTCGTCGCCGTCCGCCTACGCGAGCTGGATCTCCCAGTTCGCCGGCGGTATCGGCAACCGTCCGGCGCTGGTGATCCTGGAGCCGGACTCCCTCGGGGACTACGGCTGCATGAACCAGGCGCAGATAGCCGAGCGCCAGAGCATGCTCAGCGGCGCCGTCTCCCAGTTCAGCCGCCAGGCCCCCAACACCTGGGTCTACATGGACGCCGGCAACCCCGCCTGGACGGACGCCGCGACCATGGCCAAGCGGCTGCACGAGGCGGGGCTGCGGCAGGCCCACGGCTTCTCGCTGAACATCTCCAACTACCTGACCACCGGCGAGAACACGGCCTACGGCAACGCGGTGAACAGCCAGCTCAGCGCCCGCTACGGCTACACCAAGCCGTTCGTCGTGGACACCAGCCGCAACGGCAACGGCTCCAACGGCCAGTGGTGCAACCCGTCGGGCCGCCGGATCGGCCCGGCCACCCAGATGGGCGGTGGCGCCGAGATGCTGCTGTGGATCAAGGTGCCGGGCGAGTCGGACGGCAACTGCGGTGTCGGCCCCGGTTCCTCGGCCGGTCAGTTCCTGCCCGAGGTCGCCTACAAGATGATCTACGGCTACTGATCCCTGACTCCCGTGGCCCGGTACGCCACGCCCCGCGACCGGGCCACGGGCACCCCGGGGATCAGGACGAGGTCTCCTCCAGTTTCTCGAAGAAGAACTCGTGCTTCAGGAAGGAGACGTCGTACTCGTGGCCGGCTTGGGGCGGCAGCAGTTGCGACGCCTGGAACAGCCGCCATCCGTCGAGCAGCGCGTCGAGCCCCGTGCCGTAGGGCGGTTCGTCGCTGTCACCGGCCGTGGGGCGGGTCCGGCCGGTCCCGTCGTAGCGGGACCAGCCGACGACCGGGGAGTCGAGCGCCGAGGTCGACAGGTAGAGGACCAGGACCTGTTGCCTCATGCGTGGCTCCTCAGGGCGGGCCGGTTGCTGACGCGGGTGACCCAGTACTCGACGTCGAACGACGGATCGCCGGTCAGCGCCCGCCACAGCAGGGCCCGGTTGTGGATCTCCAGTCGGCCGGTGGCCTGTTCGTACCACGGGAAGTGGGTGTCCAGCTCCGCGGTGACGGCCGGGTCGTGCAGGTCGGTGGTGTCCCACAGGCGCACCTGCGGCACGGTCGGGTTGAGGCGCAGCTTGTACATGTACCGGCGGCGGGCGGTGTCGTTGCGGCGGCCGCCGTGCCAGATGCCGTGGTGCACGAGGACGACCGTGCCCGCCGGGCAGGTGAGCCGGGTCTGGCCGCGCAGGTTCTGGACGCGGCCGATGTCCGTCTCGTTGATCCTGCGCAGATGGCTGCCGGGCACGCTGAGCGTGCCGCCCATCTCGGCGGTCACCTCGTGCGGGTAGTACATGAGCTGGATGTCGAAGGCGTCCGGCCGTACGTCGATGATCGCGTCCGCGTGGAGGTCCTGGGCGTGGCCCTCGTGGGGTTCACGGACGTGCACGGCGTGGTGGTCGACGGTCGGTCCGGGTCCGACCAGGCTCTCCACGGCACCGGCGACGACGGGCAGTTCGAGCAGTTCGCGGACGAAGGTGCCGGGTGGGAACGCCTCGCTCAGCGGGGTGCCGTAGGGCACGCCGGGCAGGCCCTCGGCGAGCGCGGCGATGGCCCGTTCGTTGATCTCCGGCGGCACCACCCCGTCCAGGCGCAGGAACCCCTGCGCGACGAAGCGGGCCACCTGGACCGAGGTCAGGAGGTGCTTGCTGGTTGGCATACGACGAACGTACGGGCCCCGCGCCGCCCTGTAGTGGGCTGAAATCGTCCTGTGGTGGTCGTTTTCCGTGATCGGTGCGGCGGCGGGACGGCGATCGGTGCAACCTTTTCGGCGCCGACGGTGTGGATGTCGGTGAAACGACCATCCATCCCTACGAGGAGCAGCGCCATGACCGACCAGATGCCGCAGGTACCCGACGTGACGCCGATGAGAACCGACGTGACGCCGCACGGTCCCGGTGTGACGCCGAGGCGGCTGGGCGGACGGGGCGCGCTCGCCGCCCTCGGTGTCGTGGCGGGCCTGCTCGTCGGCGCGGGCGTCACCTGGTGGGCCGTGGTCGGCGGGGACGACGCCAGGAGCTATGTCGCGATCTCGGGCGGGAAGCTCGCGAAGGAGCGGAACGACCTCCTCGACGAGGGCGAACCGTGCGACGACCGCGACGAGTTCGACTACAACGACTGCGACGCGAGCACGACGTACCGCTTCGACTACGAGATCATCAACAAGGGTGGTGAGCCCGCCAACTACACCGTGATCGTCAACGGGTTCGACGACGACGGCGACTTCGTGGGCCAGGCGTACGTCAGCTCCACCCACCTCGCACCGGGCGAGACCGACTCCGCCGAGGGCGACTTCGACACTACGCGGAGCTGACGGACAAGCACACCCTGGCCGACATCGACTCCCTCCGGGTCGCCCATGTCGAACGGCTGCCCCTCGCCAACTGACGTGCCCTGCCTCGTCGGCCGCTCGGACAGCATCCGCTGCCGCTCCATCCGCCGGTCAGGCTGTCCAGCTGGTCGTCCGGCGTCACCGGGACGGTCCTCTCGAAGACCGCCCACGCGTGGTCCCCGGACTGCAACAGACCCGACACCACCCTGCACTCATAGGTGCACAGACTCACCGCGACCCGCTCCAGCCGGACCCACTGGCGGAACCAGGCCGCCAAGCCCACGTCCCCTCTGGCACGGGCCCGAGGTCCGCCTCGTCCCGGCCGCGGCGGTCGGCGGCGCCCGTCAGTCCGGCAGGTTGCCGTCGCCGCCCAGGTTGTCGACGATGCGGCGCAGGACGTTGATGGTGGTGACGAAGTCGGCCGTGTCGACGCCCTCATGCATCTGCCGATGCACACGGGCGTTGCGTTCCCGGGCCCGAAGGCGCCCGTCCTCACCGGCCTCGGTCAAGGTCATGCGCCCAGCGTCCTCCGTCAGCCAACCGCGGGCGACGAGATCGTCGAAGACACCGTCGAAGTCGATCCCGAGGTCCTCGTACCTCGCCAACCGCTCGACCAGTGTCGCGCGGGTCCACCTCCCCGGGTCCCCGGCAACGTGGTTGAGCGTCCACCAGTGCGGCTGCGTGAGCCCCTCCACCGCCAACTGCGCACGGAGGGCGCCGACCACGTGACGGTACGCCTCACCGGTCCATGAACCGATGGGCTGAGCGGCCAACTCGTCCTGTGCGTACTCTTTCAGAGCCACACTCATGTCCCCCTTCTACTCGCGATCACCACGGCGAGATCACCGTAAGCCGCTCGAGTCCCGGTGGAGACGGGGGCGTTGCAGCTTCATCGGAAGCCTGTCGGAGCCGGTCCGGGAGAGTCGGGAACGGCTCGCGCCGGTGGCCGCCCCCCGACGGTCACCGGCGCGAATGTCACTGGCCCGATGCGTTGCCCGAGCGGTCCGTCACTGGCCCGGGGGCGGGAAGGGCACGTCGTTGCAGTCCGGTACGCCCGCGAGCCAGTCCGGGCCCTTGATGTAGATGTTGGTGACCCATGCCTTGTAGTCCGGCAGGTAGGACCAGGCGTCGTTCTCGTAGCCCTCCGCGTTGACCTTGTCCCCGCGCTTCTGGCAGTAGACGCGGATGGTGGTCGAGTACGGGAAGGCGTAGACGCGCTCGGCCGCGAGGCGGGGCTCGGCCTTGGTCCACACGTCGGTGCCCCACGTCTGGTGGATGTGACCGGTGACCTGGCCGGTGTTGACCCTGACGGCACCGAAGTAGTCGCCGCCGAGGCGGACGTCACTGACCATCAGCTTGGTGCCGGACTGCTTCGCCTCGACCATCTTGCCCGCGCCGAGGTAGATGGCGATGTGGTGCAGGTTCTTCTTGGTGCCGTAGGCCAGGAGGTCGCCCGGCAGCAGGGGGGCGAGGCCCTGGGCGGCGGTGAAGCGGGCCGCGGCGCGGTGCGTGTAGTACTGCTGGCTGGCGACGCCGTTGAGGATGTCCGTACCTCCGGCGGCCTGCGCGTACGCGTACCGGACGAGGCCGGAGCAGTCGAAGCCGCGCCGCTCGGGGTCGTGTTCGCTGGCCGGGTCGGTGGGGTCGACCTGCCCGTAGGTGGCGCCGGGCTGAGGGCCGTGGCCGCCGCCCCACGTGTACCAGGTGCCCGCGGCGACCTCGGCGCAGGCGGCGGCGATCGCCCGTTCGGCGGCGGCCGAGGCGCCCGGCGCGAGGACGCCGCAGCCGGCGGCGGGAGCGGCCGGCGCGGACGGTGCCGCCGCGGCCGTGGTCAGCGGCGCGCACAGCAGCAGGGCCATGAGTGCGATCAGTGTGCGGATGAGACTGGTCCGGCTCACCATGCCGGAACCCCCGTTTCCTGTCGGTCCGATGAACTGGTGGTGGTCGGACAGCAGCCTGCTCGACCACCACCCCGCGCGTCGAGATCCAGGCGTCGCCCCATCCCACCGGGCAACGGGAAACACCTGGGAAACCCCCCTTGACCAGGGAGATCACCGAGTGCCGCCGAGCGGCGACGGAAGGCCCGGCGTGTCGCCCGGCGCCGGTGGACGGCCCGGTGGATGGCCGGCGGTCGGCCCGGTGTTGTCGCTCAGCGGCTCCCGCAGTCCCCCGCGTCCGCCGCGACGGGCACCCCCGGCAGCAGTGTGGCGCGCTCCTCGGGGCCGATCCCGGCGCGCAGTCGGCAGATGTCCGCCAGCCGCGCGCCCGGGTCGAGGTCCCACAGCCGTACGGTGCCGTCGGTGCTGCTGCTGGCCACCGTCCGCCCGCCGGGCGCGAAGTCGACGCCCCACACCGCGTTGGTGTGGCCGGTGAGCGTCGCCCACGGCCGCCGCCCGGCGACGTCCCACAGGCGGACCGTACGGTCGTTGCCGCTGCTGGCGAGGGTGCGCCCGTCCGGGCTGAACGCCACACCGCGCACCGCGCCCGAGTGGCCGACGAGGGCGACCTCGAAGCGCCGGTGCCGGACGTCCCACAGACGTACCGTGCCGTCGTTGCCGCTGCTGGCGAGGGTGCGGCCGTCCGGGCTGAACGCGACGCCCCGCACGGCACCGGAGTGCCCCCGCAGCGCGCCCAGTTCGCGGTGCGAGGCGACGTCCCACAGCCGTACCGTCAGATCGTCGCCGGCACCGGCCAGGGTGCGGCCGTCGGGGCTGAAGGCGACGTCGTTGACGAAGTCCTTGTGGCCGCCGAGCACGGTGGTCTGGCGGCGCTTCACCACGTCCCACAGGCGCACCGTGTGGTCGGCGCCCGCCGACGCCAGGGTCCGCCCGTCGGGGGCGAAGGCGACGGCGAAGACCTGCCCGGCGTGCCCGGTCAGCTTCTTCAGCGCCGCGCGCCGCGCGACGTCCCACAGCCGGACCGTGCCGTCGGAGCCCGCCGACGCGAGGGTCCGGCCGTCGGGCGAGAACGCCACCGAGAACACGGTCTCGGTGTGCCCCTTCAGCGCCGCCACGAGGGTGTGCGTCAGCGCGTCCCACAGCCGTACGGCGTGGTCGGCGTCGGCGGTGGCCAGCAGCTTCCCGTCGGGGCTGTACGCGGTCTGCCAGACCTCGGTGAACGGACGGGACGTCAGGACCGGCCCGGCGAGGTCCCACAGGGCGACGGACTGGTCGAACCCGGCCGTGGCCAGCAGGGCGCCGTCGGAGGTCACGGCCACCCCGAGGACGTAGTCGGTGTGCCCGGCGAGCACCGCGGTCTGGCGGCCGCCGCGCACGTCCCACAGCCGGGTCGTGCCGTCACCGACCGCGCCGACGACCGTCGTCCCGTCCGGGGTGAAGACGACGGCGTTGATGTCGTCGCTGCTCCCGGTGAACGTGGCCGTCAGCCGTGGGTCGCGCACGTCCCACAGGCGCACCGTCCGGTCGACGCCGGCGGAGGCCACCGTGGTGCCGTCCGGGGAGAAGGCGACACCCAGCACCTCGTCCGTGTGGCCCTTGAGGTCGTCGACGAACTCGTTCCGTCGGGTGTCCCAGATCCGTACGACGCGGTCGGCGCCGGCGGAGACGAGCGTCCGCCCGTCAGGGGCGTACGCGAGCGCGTTGACGGTGCCCTTGTGGCCGCGGAGGGTCTTGACGGGCCGGGGCGGCCGGGACGCGGTGTCCCACACCCGGACGGTGCCGTCGGCGGCCGCGACGGCGAGTCGGCCGCCGCGCGGGTCGAAGGCCACGGCCCGCGCGCCCTTCGTGGCGTCGGAGAGCACGCCCGTCCTGCGGTGGGCGGTGGTGCTCCACAGGGTCACCGGTCGGTCGGTCGACGTCACCGCGACCGTACGTCCGTCGGGGCTGAAGGCGACCGAGCGCACCCGTCCGGGCACGGTGAACCGGGCGAGGATCCGATGGCCCTCGGCGGTGTCGCGCAGGGTCACCGTGCCGTCGGAGCTCGCGGTGGCGAGCATCCGGTCGCCGGGGGCGAACGCCACCGCGTTGACCGGTCCGCGGTGGCCGTCGAGGCGGGCGGAGAAGGGCTGCGACTGGGTGCTGAGCAGGGCGCCGCGCGCCTCGGCGGTGGGCGCGGCCCGGTAGGCCTCCTCCGCGAGGAGCATCGACGCCTCGGGCCGGCCCCCGGCGAGGGACGCGGACCGCGCGGCGAGGGCCTGGGAGCGGGCGACGCGCTCCTGGTCGAGGGCGCCCTCACGCTGCTGGTAGGCGAGCGCTCCGGCGGTGACGGCGAGACCCAGCAGCACGGCGAGGGTGGCGAGCATGGACTGCCGCAGCCGCACCTGTCGTCGGGCCTGTCTGCGCCGGCCGTCCTCCTCGGCCTGGCTGGCCGTCAGGAACGCCTCCTCCTCGGGCCCCAGCCGGGCCCGGCCGTCCGACTCGTCGGCCCACGTCCGTACGGTGTCGAGGCGGGTGCCCCGGTAGAGGGCGGACGGGTCGCGGTTCTCGCGCTCCCATTCGGCGGCGGCGTGGGCGAGTTGCTGATGGAGGAGGAGACCCGCCCGGTCGGCGTGGATCCAGTCCCGGAGGCGGGGCCAGGCGTGCAGCAGGGCCTCGTGGGTGATCTCGACGGTGTCGCTGTCCAGCGTGATGAGCCGGGCCCGGACGAACGCGTCGAGCGCGGCGGCGGCCCCGTCCGCGTCGCCGAGCTGCGCCATCAGGGCGTCCCGGCTCATCCGGCGGCGGGTCGCCCCGGCCCCGTCCATGACGAGGACCAGCCGGGACAGGATGCGGCGGATCGTCTTCTGCTCGGCGGGATACAGCCCGGCGAACACGTTCTCGGCGGTGCGGGCGACCGCCCCCTGGATGCCACCGGCCCGTTCGTACCCGTCGACGGTCAGCGCCGAGTCGCGGCGCCGCTGCCAGGTGGCGAGCAGCGCGTGGGAGACCAGGGGGAGCGCGCCGGAGGGTGTCTCGTCGGAGCCGGTCGTGGAGGGCCGGGGGCCGGTGCCGGGGTCGTCGCGGAGTCCGGCGTCCCGCAACAGCAGCGAGACCAGGCCGGGTTCGAGGGTGATCCCGGCGAGCTCGGCGGGGCGGGTGATGGACTCGCGCAGTTCCGCGACGGTCATCGGGGACAGGACGAACAGCCCGTCGGTGAAGACGCGGGCCAGCTCGGGGAGGTCCAGACAGCGGCCGGTGAAGTCGGCGCGCACACCGAGCACCACGACGGCGGCCGGGTGCGGGTGATCCGCGGGGCGGGAGGTCGCGAGCGCGCACAGCACGTGGACGTACGCGCGGCGTTCGTCCTCGTCCGGGCAGAGCGTGAAGAGTTCCTCGAACTGGTCGACGATCAGCACCGGTCGGGGTGGCGGGGGCCGCCGCGGCCCCTCGGTCCTCGACGGGGTGTCCGTGCGGGCCCGTACGGCGCCGAGCAGGGCGCCCGGGTTGTCCCGTACCTCGTCGGCGGTGATGCCGAGGTCGCTGCCCAGCGTCTTCGCGACGCGTTCCAGCAGTTCGTCCAGGGGGCGCGAGGTGGGGGTGAGCAGCACCACCGGCCAGCGGTCGGCGCCCGGCATGGGGAGGTCTCCGCGGCGCAGGGCCGGGACGAGGCCGGCGTTGAGCAGCGAGGACTTGCCCGCGCCGGACGGTGCGACGAGCATCAGGGGGCCGCCGCCGATCCGTTCGAAGATCCGCTCGACCAGTGCGGCCGTCGCGCGGTCCCGGCCGAAGAACATCTCCGCGTCCTGGGGGGTGAACGCCGCCAGGCCGCGGTAGGGACAGCTCTCGTCGGACTGCCGCTCCACGGGGTCGGTGTCGGTGCGGGGGCCGCCGTCTCGGGGCGGCGCCTGCTGCACCAGCCGCAGCAACTCCCCCTTGGCGCCCAGCACTTGGTCGCACAGTCGGGCGACGTCGACGGTCGCGCGCTTCGTGCCGGTCTCGATCTTGCTGAGGTAGCCCTTGCTGTAGTGGGTGCGCCGGGCCAGATCGGTGAGGGACAGTCCGCGCTCTTGTCTGAGCCGTCTCAGTTGCGCCGGGAAGGACAGCGTGGTCAGCGCGTCCCGGTCCCGTCCGTGATGAGGGTCTGATTGCTGTCCGTGCTGCGGGTCCCCCAAGGTGTCCCCCAAGGCAGAGCGGCCGTGAGACGGCGGATGCCCAGGTTACTGCCGGGTCCTCGGGGGCGGCCAAGTCTTTCACCCGGAGTGGCGAAAACAGGGACGCCCGGAACCGCGGGCAGCCGGTTCCGGGCGTCGTCACGCAGTCACTCGCCGTCGCGCTACGGACGGAGCGTGATCGAGTTGATGGGGGTCAGGTCGCGGTAGAAGGCCCACCCCTCGGGGATCGTCTCGATGCAGTCCCCGCCGTTGTACTGCTTGCACAGGTCAGCGGTCGCGCCGCCGTACTGGTTGTTGAACACCCAGTGGTAATTGACCTGCCCGCTCAGGTTGTGGGCCTTGTAGCTCCAGAACTTGTGGGTGGGGTTGGCTTCGGAGTAGTGCTTGCCCTCCGGGTAGATGCAGACCGCGCCGTAGTCGCAGCCGTAGATCGTCTCCTGGGCGAGCCTGGCCTCGACCGCCTTCGCCTGGGCGGTGCCGCTGAGCGCCACCACCGCGGCCGTCGAGGTCAGGAGCGTGGCGGCGACACGGGTCATCTTGCGCATGGTTCCCCCTTGCTGGTTCTCACCGGGCTTCCCGCTCGGTCATGCGGGCCGGGCCCGGTGCTGACGATCCGAGATTCGTCCTCCCAGCGACCGGGGTCCACGGGTTTCCTGTTGCCCGCCGCGAGGTCGGTCGGGAAACAAGGGGTGACCTGGAAGGACGTGGGAGCGAAGGCAACGTTGGGGGCGTCCGTGGGGCGAGGTGGCCACGGCGGGGCCACGGGTCGGCCACAACGGACACAAGCGGAATCACTTCTCGCGGAAACTCTGCACAATGCATTGACGCACACATATGTCCCTCTTATCTTCTGATCGAACTTCCGCACGACGTGCGGCATTTCGAACAACATCCCACGCCTCAGGGCAGTTCGCGCAGAAATGGGACGAGCGTTGAACAGATCCCTCAGGGCAGTCCTCGCCCTGCTCACCTCGGTGGCCGCCCTCCTGGGCCTCACCACGGCCTTCGCCGGTCCGGCGGGAGCCGCCGCCCCGCCGGCGCAGGTGACGCGGTACACGATGACCGCCTTCACCAACACCAGCGAGTCGAACATGTACGTCTACGACTCGCCGGACGCCACCACCTACACGCTGCGCAAGGGCCCGGCGTACACCCCGCCGTCCGGTCTGATCCGTGACCCCAGCATCTTCAGGCACACCGACGGCTTCTACTACCTCACGTACACCACCAACTGGACCGGGAACACGATCGGCATCGCCCGCAGCGCCGACCGCCTGAACTGGACCTTCCTGTACAACTACACGGTCCCGATCAGCGGGATCACCCGCACCTGGGCGCCGGAGTGGTTCGTCGACACCGACGGCAGCGTCAACATCATCATGACCCTGACGTCGGCGAGCACCGCCGTCCACTTCACCCCCTGGAAGATCACGGCGACCGACTCCTCGCTGACCAGCTGGACCGCGCCCACCCAACTCGCCGGCATCGGCCCGAACTACATCGACACCTTCGTCGTCAAGATCGGCTCCACCTATCACGCGATCATCAAGAACGAGACGACGAAGTACCTCGAGTACGCCACCGCCTCCAGCCTCACCGGCCCGTACACCATCAAGAAGACCGGTGACTGGGCCGGCTGGGGATCCTGGAACGAGGGCCCGGCCCTGGTGCAGCTCGACGACGGAGGCTGGCGCATCTACTTCGACGCCTACCGCGACGGGAAGTACTGGTACAGCGACAGCTACGACAACTTCGCCACCTGGACGCCTCGGAAGGAACTGCCGGGCCTCAGCGGCTTCGTCCGCCACATGACCGTCCTGAAGGAGAAGGTGCCCAGCGCGACCCTGCCGACGGACACCACCCGGTCGCTGCAGTCCGTCAACTTCCCGGACCGCTACGCCGTGGTCCGCTCCGACAGCCTCGGCTACGTCGACCCGGTGAGCGGCTCCAGCACCGCCGCCGTCAAGCAGAGCGCGACCCTCACGATCGTGCCCGGCCTCGCCGACGCCACCTGCTACTCCTTCCGCGACTCCGCCGGCCGCTACATGCGCCACTGGGACTACCGGATCCGCTTCGACGCCGGCAACGGCACCGACGTCTTCAACAAGGACGCCACCTTCTGCGCCCGCCAGGGCAGCGCGGCCGGCTCGGTCAGCCTGGAGTCGTACAACTACCCCGGCCGCTTCCTCCGCCACTACAACTACGCACTCCGCATCGACCCCTACCAGGACACGGCCACCTTCAAGGCCGACAGCTCCTTCACCCCGGTGACCCCCTGGGCGTGACGCAGGACGGTTCCCCGCGCCCCGGAAGGGGCGCGGGGAACCGTGCTGTTGCGGGGGCAGCAGGTGCGAACCCCTACCGTTCACTCACCACCACGGCGGCGGGCGCCACCGCGTGACCCGCGGGGCGTGTCGTGAACGTCCCCCTCCCCTGCGTACGGCTGCGCAACCGCGTCGCGTACCCGAACAGCTCGGCCAGCGGCACGGTGGCGGTGACCACCACCGACCCCGCCCGCGCCACGGAGTCCGACACCCGCCCGCGCCGCGCCGCGAGATCCCCGAGGACCCCGCCGACCGCGTCCGCGGGCACGGTCACCGTGACCTCGGCGACCGGTTCCAGAAGCGCCATCGCACTGCCCCGCAGCGCCTCGCGCAGCGCGAGCCGCCCGGCCGTGCGGAACGCCATCTCCGAGGAGTCCTTGGAGTGGGTCGCCCCGTCGGTGAGGGTGACGCTCAGCCCGGTGACCGGGTGACCGCCGAGGGGGCCCTCCGCGAGGGCGTCCCGGCACCCGGCCTCGACCGCGCGCACGAACTCCTGCGGCACCCGCCCGCCGACGACCGTCGAACGGAAGGCGAAGCCGGTCGGGTCGCCGTCGGCGTCGCCGTCCCTCGCCCCCAGCGGTGCCACGTCGAGGACGACATGGGCGAACTGCCCGGCGCCGCCGTCCTGTTTGACGTGCCGGAAGACCAGCCCGGACACTCCCCGGACGACCGTCTCGCGGTAGGCCACCCGCGGCCGGCCGACCGTGACCTCCACGCCGGACGTCTGCCGGATCTTCTCCACCGCCACCTCCAGATGCAGTTCCCCCATCCCGGACAGCACGGTCTGCCCGGTCTCGGGGTCGGTCCGCACCACCAACGAGGGGTCCTCCTCCGCCAGCCGGGCCAGCGCCGACGCCAGCCGGTCGGTGTCGGTGCTCCTGCGGGCCTCCACGGCCACCGACACGACCGGGTCGGCGACGGACGGCGGTTCGAGGAGCAGCGGAGCGGCCGGTGCGCACAGGGTCGTGCCCGGCCGGGCCGCCTTGAGACCGATCACCGCGACGATGTCGCCTGCCGACGCCCGGTCCAGTTCGGCGTGCCGGTCGGCCCGTACCCGCAGGATCCGGCCGATCCGCTCGGTGCGCCGGGTGGCCGCGTCGAGCACGGTGTCCCCCTTCCTGATCGTTCCCGAGTACAGCCGCAGATAGGTCAGCCGCCCGGTGGCCGTCGCGCTGACCTTGAACGCCAGCGCGGCGAGAGGCGCCTCGGGGTCGGCGGCGCGTTCCTGCTCCGTACCGTCGTGGGTGCCGCGTACCGGCGGCACGTCCAGCGGTGAGGGCAGGTACGCCACGGCCGCGTCGAGCAGTGGTTCGATGCCGCGGTTGCGGTAGGCGGAGCCGCACAGGACGACCACGCCGTCACCGGTCGCGGTCAGGTCGCGCAGCGCCGCGGCGAGCGTCGGCGCGGACAGCGTGCCCTCGGCGCAGAACTCGTCGAGGGCGACGGGGTGCAGTTCCGCCACGGCCTCCTCCAGCCGTCGTCGTCGGCGCTCTGCCTCGTCGCGCACGGCGTCGGGCACGGGCCCCTCCTGGACCTCGTCACTGCCGTCGGCCCAGGTCAGCGCCCGCATGCGGAGCAGGTCCACGACGCCGATGAAGCCGTCCTCGGTGCCGATGGGCAGCTGCACGACCAGCGGCGCGGGGTGCAGCCGCCGCCGGATGGAGTCGACCGCGGTGTCGAGGTCGGCTCCGGCACGGTCGAGCTTGTTGACGAAGGCGATCCTCGGTACGCCGTGCCGGTCGGCCTGCCGCCACACCGACTCGCTCTGCGGCTCCACGCCGGCGACCGCGTCGAACACGGCGATCGCGCCGTCGAGCACCCGCAGCGAGCGCTCCACCTCGTCGGCGAAGTCGACGTGGCCGGGGGTGTCGATGAGGTTGACGCGGTGGCCGTCCCAGGCGCAGCTCACGGCGGCCGAGAAGATCGTGATGCCGCGGTCGCGTTCCTGCGGGTCGAAGTCGGTGACGGTGGTGCCGTCGTGGACCTCGCCGCGCTTGTGCGTGGTCCCGGTGGCATAGAGGATCCGCTCGGTGACGGTGGTCTTCCCGGCGTCGACGTGGGCGAGGATGCCCAGGTTGCGGACGGCGGTCAGGGTGGTGGCGTCGAAGGTGCGCATGGCCCGTGGCCTTTCAGCTGAGCTGTATTCAGGGCAGCGCGATTCCCGTGCGGGGGGGGAACGACGAGCGCACGCCGAGGAAGGGCGCGGGACAGGGCTGTCACCGCGTCTCGGCGCGTGGGTTCGACGTCAGGCCGGCGTCACGGGCATCCGGTACCGGCCGCGCAGCGGGCACCGGACGGACGAGGACACGAGGATCACCTCGTACAGGGACGAGGGGACGACGACAGCGGTGCGGTCGCACACGGCCGGTCCCCCCTCTCTCGGCACACGTCAATGGAGCGCGCGCCGCGATCTCGTGCGGCGCGCGATGTGTGCCGAGTCTAGGGACGGCGACGGGGCCGGGTCACCGTATTTTCGGCGGCTGGGCGACGGCCCTGATGGCGTCCACGTACACGATGCCCTTGGTCACCGTGGCGTCCGCCCGGCCGAGGTACAGGGTGAACGCCGTCACCTTGGCCAGTCGGGCCGCGTCGAGCACCGCTCCGGGGTGTGCGGTGTCCCAGGGCGCGGGCTGGAACTCGCCGAAGGGCATGGTGATCTCCTGGCCGGTGGTGTCGGCCAGCGGGAACCGGTACTGGAACGGGATGCCGTCGGCGACGATCTCCACCGCCCCGGCGTTCTCCGAGCCGTCGCCGCGCAGCCACATCGCCAGCGACGTGAACGCGGACCAGTCGGCGACGAGCGCTCTGCCTATGCCGGTGAACTCGGCGCCGGAGAAGTCGTAGGAGTAGGCCAGTCCGTAGGAGCCGGAGGACTTGTGGTCGGGCGACAGGGTCAGGGTGTGGGAGTTGAGGTGGGTGTACGCCTCGCTCAGGGCGATGTCGTCGCCGGCGTACCCCTCGAAGTCGTCGATCCAGCCGGCGGGCAGCGGTGGGGCCTCGCCGAGGAGGACGACGGCGGAGTCGGTGAGCGTCTCGCCGTCCACCCGGGCGCGCACGGTGAGGGTCGCCGACCCCTTCTTCCGCAGGGCCGGGCCGATCGACCAGACGGCCGAGTGGTAGCCGTCGACGTCGAGGCGCAGCGCTCGGGCCCGTCCGCCGTTCACGGAGTAGGTGACGCGACTCGCCCGCGCGGGCGTGACCCGCACCCGGACGGTGGTCCGGGCGGCCGTCACCCGCTGCCGGTCCGTGGGGGTCACCAGATGCATGACCGGGCCGTTCCTGACGGCGGTGGTGCGCGCCGTGAACACGCCACGGAGGTCGGCGGCGAAGAGGGTGTGGGGGTCCTTGTGGAAGGCGGTGAAGTCCGGCAGCAGCGGGTGGCCGGGGTACGGCACGTAGGCGCGCCTGGTGCCGCCGAAGTTGGCCCAGGTGGCCATGTACGTCATCTGGCGGGCCAGCGGGTCCGCCTTGAGGGCCCCCAGCAGGTGGGTGAACCACTGCGGATCGCGGACCTCGGTGCCGCTCTCCCCGAACTCGGTGAAGGCGGGCACCTTGTCGCGCTCGGTGGCCAGCCGGACCACCATCGCGAGGTCCCGCACCAGGCCGTCCAGCCAGGGGGTCGGCCCGGCGGCTTCGTCGTAGGAGTCGTAGCCGAGGATGTCGACGAAGGCGTCGCCCGGGTAGGTCCTCAGATAGCCGGCCGGGTCGCCGCCGAGACTGGCGTTGGGCGAGTAGGCGTAGAGCAGGTTGTGGACGCCCTTGGTGTCGCGCAGGTACTCGACGGTGTAGCGGAACAGTTCGATGAACTCGCCCGAGGTGGTGTGGCCGGCGCCCCACCAGAACCAGCCGCCGTTGTTCTCGTGGAAGGGGCGGAAGATCACGGGGATCGCGGTGCCGTCCGGCCGCCGCGCGCCCTTGACCGCCTTCGCGACGCGGTCGAGGAAGGCGTTGAAGGCCGCGTGCTTCGCGCCGCCGGGCAGGATCTGCCGGACCACGCGGCCCGTGGTGTCGTAGAAGTTCCCGCCGGTGACGAAGTTCGGCAGATGGGCGCTGAGGGTGTTGATCCCGCCGCGCGCGTCGCCCTGCCGGATGCAGCGGCTGAGCGCGGCGATGTTCTCGGCGTGGGTGCCGCCCTCGACGCCGGGGCGTTCGTCGCCGTCGAGGACGAGGGTGTCCCAGCCGAAGATCGCGGGATAGTCGCCGACCGCCGCCCGGGTGTCGGACGCCCTGCCGTCGGGCGTGGTGAAGGTGAAGCCGTAGGTGAGGTCGTGCTGGTGCCCGAAGAGGATGCCCCTGCCCTGCTGCCGCTTCAGATAGGCGTAGAGCGCGCGGGTGGCGGGGGTCGCCCTGTCGTCGACGATGCGGACGGGCACCGGGGTGCGGGCGGGCGCCGCGACGGCGATCGACGTCCTGGTGCCGGCGGCCGCGGCGACCGCGGCGCCGAGGAGCACGAACGCGCGACGGCTCAGGGGCGAACGGGGCATGTATGTCTCCTCACGGCAGGCTGCGGACAGGGGTCGTCCTGGTCAGGGACATCCGCAACGCATGAGACGCGTGTGACTCAAGTGCCGCCATTCGACTAGAAGTTGAACAGAAAAGGAAGAGCTCGGCCGGATACGGGCGGGGCCCGACCGCATGATCGAGACCCTTGCCTTGAGCCGCTGCCCCACTCGCCCCACTTCCTGTGGATCACCGGGGGCGCACGGCCGGGCAGGGTCCTTGGCGTCGCTGTCTCGCCCCCCGCGCGCCCGCAGCCGCACGCCCCCACCGGGACCGGCCGGTGGTCGCCGTCAGACGCGACGCGACGAGGTTCGGTGCCGACCAGCGGCCGCCCGCGAGGTCGTGAGCGGCTTCCACCAGTCGGGGTTGTCCCGACCCGGGCAGGCTGCCGCCGGTGCCGGCGTAGGTCAGGGCGTCGTGGACGGTGATCTCGGCGTCCTCGAATCCCTCGTAGTCGCCCGCCAGCATGGTCCGCACATAGTGCGAACCGACGAAGCCCGCGCCTCCGGTGACGAAGACCTTCACCCGGCCACCTCCACTCGGGCGTCGTCGCCGGTGATCAGTCTGCGCGGCCGGCGCGCTCTCCCAGCTCCAACTCCGCCTGGCGTACGACGTCTCCGTCCTCTACCGGGCGATCGACGTGCACGAGGCGATGGATGACCTGCTCGTTGGCGGTCACCACCTGCTGGGTGGCCCAGTGGGCGGTCTCCCGGTCGGGGTAGGAGGCGGAAGGGTCAGCACGGAGGCACCCTCTCAAAGCATCTGGCCAGGAGCTGCGCTTGTACGGATCAGTAGTCGGAGAAGTTCCAGAACATGCTCACCTCGGTGTCGGAGACGACGATGAGACCGCAGTCCTCCGAGTAGTCGTCGGTAAGGGCCAGCGGGCTGTAAGCCCAACTCGACGACGTGAAGTCGAGCGTGCCACGGACATGTCCGGGCTTCTCGACGTTGGTGTGATAGGTGGCCTCGTCTCCGTACCGGGCGAGGATCGTGCGTGCCATCGCCCGCAATTCCTCCTCGGTCTCCGTGAAGCGCTTCAGGTTGGACAGGGTGCAGCAGTCGTCCGTGAGGGCCAGCAGCAGGTTCTCGGCGCTGGCCCGGTCGATCTCATGGAGACGCGACGCGATGTACTCCGGAGGGTGGACGGCGAACGGATACGTGGGGTACGTCTCGCGCTCCGGGGCCTGCGCCATGTCGTCGAGACCGGTCCAGCCCCGGGGATCCGGTACGGCCCGGGCCATCAGCGCGAGAACGTCCAGGATCCAGTCCTCGTGGCGTCGCGGACCCGTGGCGTCGTACGGGAACGCGTCCTCGAAGAGGTGGCGTACTGCGGCTTCCCAGGCCATCCGGTCGATGGACATGTGGCGCTGACCTTTCTGTGAGGGAGCGGATCGCGGCCAGCCGGAGCAAGCCGGTCCTGCTGACCACGTACGACAAGAACCTCGCTGCGCACCTGCGTTCAGGGCTGCTCGCCCTGGGCAGTGAGGCGCTGCTGTCGCGTGTCGAGATCAGCCACGTCGATCAGCTCGCTCTGCGTACCGTTCGTGAGGCGGAGCCCGGCAACCGCAAGCGGATCGTCGACGAGGCGCGGGCGGTCCGCGAACGGCGCTCGCTTTTGGACGAGCTCGGCGAGGACGGCTGGGACACGGAGTTCCTGCACGACACGCCGCTCCCGGTGCCGCGCGCGAGCGTCCGGCAGCGGCGGACCACCGACCCGGCGCGGTACAGGGCCGAGATGCATCGTGACCGCTCCCTGCTCTTCGTGGCGGCCGCGCGTGCCCGCGACAGCCTCGACGTCTTCTGGCACGGGGAGCCGAGCCAGTTCCTGGAGGAACTGATTCGGGTTCGGCCGCCGGTCGCGGCGTGACCGGCCACTGGGGTCGTGCCGGGGTTCGCTTCGGTCAGCGCGGCATGACCGGCCCCTGAGGCACGAGGTCCTCGATCCGCCTGGCGAGTGACGCACCTCCTCCGCGCTCCGCCCCGGTGAAAACACGAGATCGTCGCGAAGCGCTCACGAATTACCGGTCGAGTCATGTGACTCGCCGGTATTTCGTCGTTTCTGGGGCCTTATGCCTCGTGATCGGCCTGGTGAGGCGGTGGCGGTCCAGATACTGCGCCTCTCACCTGCGGAAACAAGGTATGCCTGCGCGACGGTTGATACCCGTGGCGCAGGCATGTGGTTACCTCGTGTCCGAGGGGGGACTTGAACCCCCACGCCCGATAAAGGGCACTAGCACCTCAAGCTAGCGCGTCTGCCATTCCGCCACCCGGACTAGGTGTCTGCCGCCTGACCGGGGGTGTTCCCCGCGGCGACATGGACAACAATACCAAGGTTTCGGAGTGGCTTTCACCTGCGTATCCGGGCCCCGGGGCGGGGTCGCGCGGGCCGCACCGAGCGGGCCCGCACGGCTCTCACCAGGGGTGATCGGGTGGTCACGGTCGGATGGCCAGGACCTGAGGTGACACTCGGGGAAGTACCCGTAGTGGTGCCGTGTACGGCGGCAGGCGGCCGCCCCGTGGTCCCGCACCACGGGGCGACCGCCTGCTGGCCTTGTCGGGGCCGCTCGGGTCAGCACTTCTCCCGCAGGGCGTGCAGGTGCTCGCTGGAGCGGCGGGCGAAGGTGAACGACTCGGTGGGGTTGTCGTGCTCGGCCTGCCAGTGGTGGGCGAGGCGGTGGCCCTTCAGGCGGGTGACGGCCGAGATGAACTTCTGGTAGTCGATGTCGCCGTCGCCGACGTCCACCATGCGGTAGCCGAAGGGGTTCGACGGGTCGCTCTCGCCGTCCTTCACATGGAAGAGGGGATAGCGGTTCGGGCGCCTGAGCACGTAGTCGAGGGGCTCGAACGGGGCGGGGGTTCCGTCGGGCCGCTTCGAGAAGCGGAACTGCGCGACGTACGCCCAGAAGATGTCCATCTCCAGGTAGACGAGACTGGGGTCGGTCTCGCGGAGCAGCACGTCGTAGAGGCGGACGTGCGGCTTGTCGGAGGCGAAGGCGAACTCCTCGGAGTGGTTGTGCTGGTAGAACTTCATGCCGCGCGCCCTGGCGGCCGCCCCGTAGGTGTTGAACTCCTCGGCGGCCCGCTTCATCGCGTCGACGGTGGTGCCGTAGCGGAACGGGCCCGACGCGGTGCCGATGTGCTTCAGGCCGAGGGCCTGGGCGTCGTCGAGGACCTTGTCGAGGTTCTGGGCGAAGGTGTACGCGTTCGGGTCGTCGGAGTAGTAGCCGACGTGGCTGCCGATCGGGGTGAGGCCGTGGTTGCGGGCCAGCCGCTTCAGCTGCGCCAGGGTGATCGGGCCCGCGGAGCCCTGGGTGTAGCCCGCGAACTCGACCTCGTCGTAGCCGTACTTCTCCAGCTCGGCGAAGACCGGGGCGAAGCCGAGGGTGGAGACCTTGTCGCGGAGGCTGTAGAGCTGGATGCCGAGGCGGCCGGGCGGCAGGACGGGGCGGCCCAGGCCCTTGCCCCCGGTGGCCGCCTCGGTGGCACCGGCTGCCTGGGCGGGGGCCGCTGCGCCCAGGAGGGCGGCGACGGTGGCGCCCGCGGCCACGCCGAGCATGCCTCGTCTGCTGAGGCGGTGGCTGAGTTCGGGGTCGGGCTGATGGGTGCGGCTCATGCCGGGGACTCCTTGGTGTGGGAGGGCGTTGTCAGTGGCGGGTGCTTCACTGTGATCGGTGCTGATGCCGGACGGTCACGACAGACCGGCCAGTCGGAGCAGCAGCGCCTTCACATCGGTGGCCGCGAGGCGGTCGCCGACAGCGCGGGGGGTGGAGCAGATGAGGAGCGGACCGTCGTCGTCGCTCAGGGGCAGGCGGCCGTGGCTGCCGCGCAGCGGTGAGGGGTCCAGAGGCACGACCGCCATGCGGTAGCGCAGCCCCAGCTTCTTGCGGGCCAGTGCGGTGGCCGCCTTGAGCTTCACATACGGGTCGCGCGGGTCCAGGAACAGCTCGACCGGGTCGTAGCCGGGTTTGCGGTGGATCTCGACGGTGCGCGCGAAGTCGGGCGCGCGGTCGTCGTCGAGCCAGTAGTAGTACGTGAACCAGGCGTCCGGCTCGGCCACGGCGACGAGTTCGCCGGAGCGCGGATGGTCGAGGTGGTGGGCCTTCTTGCCCTCGTCGTCGAGGAGCTGGTCGATGCCGGGGAGCCCGGCGAGGGCCTCCCTGGTCGCCTCCAGGTCCTCGGGCCGGCGTACGTAGACATGGGCGATCTGGTGGTCGGCGACCGCGAAGGCCCGTGAGGCCATCGGGTCGAGGTACTCCATGCCGTCCTGGGTGTGGACCTCCAGCAGGCCGGCGCGGCGCAGGGCGCGGTTGATGTCGACGGGCCGGTCCACTCGGGTGATGCCGTACTCGGAGAGCGCGACCACGGTGCGGCCCTCGGCGCGGGCGTCGTCGAGCAGGGGTGCCAGGGCCCGGTCCAGGTCGGCGGCCGCCTTCAGGGAGCGGGGGTCGTCGGGGCCGTGGCGCTGGAGGTCGTAGTCGAGGTGCGGGAGGTAGCAGAGGGTCAGGTCGGGTTGGCGGGTGCGGTTGATGTGGCGGGTCGCGTCGATGATCCAGCGGCTGGAGACCAGGTCGGCGCCGGGGCCCCAGAAGTGGAACAGGGGGAAGGTCCCGAATTTCTCGGTGAGTTCGTCGCGCAGGGCCGGGGGCCGGGTGTAGCAGTCGGGTTCCTTGCGGCCGTCGGAGTAGTAGATCGGGCGGGGGGTGACGGTGATGTCGGTGTCGGCGCCCATGGCGTACCACCAGCAGATGTTGGCGACCGTGTAGCCGGGGTGGGCGCGGCGGGCGGCGTCCCACAGCTTGTCCCCGGCGACGAGGGCGTTGTGCTGGCGCCACAGCAGGACGTCGCCGAGTTCCCGGAAGTACCAGCCGTTGCCGACGATGCCGTGCTCGGCGGGGAGCGAGCCGGTGAGGAAGGTCGACTGGGCGGCGCAGGTCACGGCGGGCAGGACCGTGCCGAGGTGGGCGCGGGACCCGGATCGGGCGAGGGACTTCAGGTGGGGCATGTGGTCGAGGAGGCGGGGGGTGAGGCCGACGACGTCGAGGACGAGAAGCGGGGTGGGGGTGGTCACGGCAGCTCCTTCAGTCCGAGGTCCGTCAACAGGTCGCGGGCCAGGCCGAGTTCGGCGGCGATGCCGTCGGTGAGGCGGGCGCGGGTGGTGGGGCGCAGCTCCGCCGGCAGGGCCTGCCAGGTGTAGGTCTCGACCTCCAGGTGGTGGGTGAGGGGGTGGGGACCGCCGACCATGCGGCTGAGGGCGGCCTTGAGGACCGGGAGGGTGGAGGTGAGGGGGGCGGCGGGCGCCGTGTGCAGCGGGACGTGGAAGTGGGCCCGCCACGGGGACGCGTCGGGGAGGGCGTCACCCGCGAGGGCGTCGCCCAGGTCGTCGGTGCCGCGCAGACCGGCGGCGGTGGCCGTGCGGGTCTGGTGCAGGAAGCGGGGTTCGTCGAAGGCGGCGAGCGCCTCGCGGACCTCGGGGAGGTGGGGGTGCTCGGCGTGCAGGGCGGCCGAGAGCTGGGCCTTCACGACGGGGACGCGGGCCCGGACGAGCGCGTCCAGGGCGGTGTGCGGGTCCTCGAAGGAGGTGGCGAGGTGGCAGGTGTCGACGCAGACGCCGACGCGGTCGTGGCCGATCGCGGTGAGCGGGCCGATGGCGTCGGCGGTGGTCTCGACGGTGCAGCCGGGTTCGGGTTCCAGGCCGACGCGGATCGAGCGGCCGGTCAGCTCGGCGACGGCGTCGAGGCGTTCACCGAGGGTGCGCAGGGCCGCGTGGGCGGCGTCGGCACGCCTGTCGTCGTAGGCGGTGCGCCAGGCCAGCGGGAGCGTCGAGACGGTGCCCTCGGTGACGTCGTCGGGGAGGAGCGCGGCGAGCACCCGGGCCAGGGAGGTGGTGTGGTCGAGGCGCTCGGGATCGGCCCAGTCCGGCCGGTACACCCGGTACTTGACCTCCTCGGCGCCGAAGCCCTGGTACGGGAAGCCGTTGAGGGTGACGACCTCCAGGCCGCGCCGGTCCAGTGCGGCGCGCAGCCCGCGCAGGGCCGACGGGTCGGTGATCAGGGCGTCGGCAGCGTCCTTGGCGAGCCACAGGCCGACGCCGAGGCGGTCGCGGCCGAGGCGCCGCCGGACGGGCTCGCAGTGGTCGCGCAGCTGGGCGAGGACACCGTCGAGGGTCTCGGCCGGGTGCACGTTGGTGCAGTAGGCGAGATGGACGGTGGATCCGTCGGGGTGGCGGAAGCGCATGGGTCACTCCCCGCCGCGCAGGATGCTGTTGCCCTCGTGGGTGGCGCCGGTCGGGGCGGTGTCGAGGTCGAGACGGCCACTGAGCCCGTAGAAGGCGACCGGGTTGCGCCACAGCACGAGGTCCACGTCGTCCTCGCCGAACCCGGCAGCGAGCAGGGCGTCGGCGACCCGTCGGGTCTTCAGGGGGTCGCTCCTGCCCCAGTCGGCGGCGGAGTTGACCAGTACCTTCTCCGTGCCGAACGCCTTGATGACGGCGACCATGCGCTCCTCGTCCATCTTGGTGTCGGGGTAGACGGAGAAGCCCAGCCAGGAGCCGCTGTCCTTGGCCTCCTTGACGGTGGTCTCGTTGAGGTGGTCCAGCAGCACCCGCTCGGGCGGCAGCTCGGAGGCCCGTACCACCTCGACGGTGCGGCGCAGTCCGGCGAGCTTGTCGCGGTGCGGGGTGTGCACCAGGGCGGGCAGGCCGTGGTCGGCGGCGAGTTGGAGCTGGTGTTCCAGGGCGAGGTCCTCGGCCGGCGTCATGGAGTCGTAGCCGATCTCGCCGACGGCCACGACGCGGTCCTTGAGGAGGTAACGGGGCAGGTGGTCCAGGACGGGGGTGCAGTGCGGGTCGTTGGCCTCCTTGGGGTTGAGGGCGATCGCGCAGTGGTGGGCGATGCCGTACTGGGCGGCCCGGAAGGGCTCCCAGCCGAGCAGGGAGTCGAAGTAGTCGAGGAAGGTGGCCGGGGACGTGCGGGGCTGCCCCAGCCAGAAGGCCGGTTCCACGACCGCGCGGACGCCCGCCTCGTACATCGCCTCGTAGTCGTCGGTGGTGCGGGACGTCATGTGGATGTGGGGGTCGAAGATGCGCATCAGGTCTCCTTGCCGTCGGTGCCGGTCCCGTCGGCCGGTGGGGGCGCGGTCAGGGCCAGGACGCGGTGCAGGTCCCCGGGCACGGGACGGCCCGCGGCGGTGCGTTCGTCGGCGTACGCGCCGAGCATGCGGGCGAGTTCGGTGTCGCCGTGGGCGCGGCGTGCCAGGTCGGTGATCTCGTCGACGGGTACGCCGGTGAACAGGCACTTCAGGACGGCGTGCCGCCAGTCGTGCGGGCCGAGGTGGCGGGCCCCGTAGGGGCCGAGGGCGGCGGCGACGAGGCGGGTGTCGTTGGTGCGCAGGGCGTCCTCGACGAGGTGCAGCGCGTCGCGGCCGGGCACGAGGTGGGGCAGGGCGTGCAGCACGGCCCGGCGCTCGTCGGCGGTGCCCTGCCGGTAGACCCGGTCGAGCGCGGCGGTGTCGGCTCGGGCCGCGTGCAGGATCAGGACGCGGACGGCGTCGGCGTGCTCGGTGCCGCAGCGTCGGCCCGCCTCGGCGAGGCGCAGCTCCCACACGGAGAGGGGGCCGTGGGTGCCGGGATGGTCGGCGGCCTCGGCGAGGGCCCGGTCGAGCCAGGCGCGGGCGGGGTCGTCGAGCCGCGCGGTCAGCGGGCCGCGCAGTGCGGCGGGGGCGGTGTGGGCCGGGTGGCCGGGGTGGGTCGCCGGGTCGGCCTGTGTCGGGGGGCGGTGGCGGATCACGAGGTGCTCCCGGGAGGTGCGGCGGCGGGACCTTGCGGCGGCCCCGCCGGGCGGCCGGTCGCCCGGCGGAGGAAGGCGAGGGACCGCTCGGCCTGGTGCGGGCCGGCATGGGAGTGGCGGGGCAGTTCGACGACGGTCAGGGCCCGGTAGTCGACGGCGGCCAGCGCGTCGAGGACGGCCGGGAAGTCGATCTCGCCCTCGCCGAGCGGCAGGTGGTCGTGGACACCGCGCCGCATGTCCTCGATCTGGACGTGGCGCAGCCAGGGCGCGGCGGCGCGGACGCAGTGGGCGGGCGGGAGGGGTTCGATGCACTGGCAGTGGCCGATGTCGAGGGTGAGGCCGAGGGCGGCGGGGCTGTCGAGGGCATCGCGCAGTCGGTGGAAGTCGGCGAGCGTGGCGAGGAGGTGGCCGGGTTCGGGTTCGACGGCGAGCGGGACGCCGGCGGCGGTGGCGGCGTCGAGGACGGGGACGAGCGCGTCGGGGAGGCGCTTCCAGGCGGTGTCCTCGTCGGTGCCGGGCGGGGTGACGCCGCTGAAGCAGTGCACGGCGTGGGCGCCCAGGCCGGCGGCGACCCGTACGGCGGTCAGGAGCAGGCCGGCGCGGCGGTCGCGGTCCTCCGGGTCGGGGTCCAGCAGGGTCGGCCCGTGTTTGCGGCGGGCGTCGAGGACGTAGCGGGCGCCGGTCTCCACGGTGACGGCCAGGCCGAGGGCGTCGAGCCGTCGTGCGAGCCGCCGGGTGCGGGCCGCGAGGCCGGGGGCCAGCGGGTCGAGGTGCATGTGGTCGAGGGTCAGCCCGACACCGTCGTAGCCGAGGTCGGCGAGGAGGGCGAGGGCGTCGTCGAGCCGGAGGTCGGCGAGACCGTTGGTGCCGTAGCCGAAGGCGAGGGGTGTGGCCCGGACAGTCATCGGGCCTCACCTCGCGGCCCCGGTTCACGCAGCGGGCGCGGCCCCGGTCCGCCCGGCCGGCGCGGCTCTGCCAGGGGCGTCCGCCCCGGCCCGCGCCCGGCCGCCGGCGGCCCGTCGTCCGGCCCGGCGGGAAGAGGGTCCTCGGCCACCGCGGCGGCCGACGACAGGTCCCGTCCTCCGGTCCGCAGCCGCTCCGCGAACCCCGCCAGCACCGCGTACTGCTCCCCCAGCGCCGACGGGGCCTCGCCCACCGGGTCCTTGAAGTAGAAGGCCAGCTCGGGGAGGGGGCCCGCCAGGCCCGCTTCGTGGGCGCGGACGAGGAGGCGGGCGAGGTCGAGGACCAGGGGCGCGGCGAGCGCGGAGTCGCAGCCCTGCCAGGTGGTCTGGAGGACCATGCGGGTACCGAGGAAGCCGTCGAAGGCGATGTGGTCCCAGGCGGTCTTCCAGTCGCCGAGCGCGGGGACGTCGTCGATGTGGGTCTCGCCCTCGGGGGCCCTGCCGAGGGTGTCGGTCACGACGCGTTCCTTGCCGGCGTTCTTGGCGGCGGCGGCCGCCGGGTCGGCGAGCGCGGCACCGTCGCCGCCGCCGAGGAGGTTCGTGCCGGACCAGGCCCGGACGGTCAGCGCCCGCTGGGCGAACATCGGGCCGAGGACCGACCGGAGCAGGGTCTGGCCGGTCTTGCCGTCACGGCCCGCCCAGGGCACGCCCGCCGACTCCGCCAGGGAGGCGAGGGCGGGGTGGTCCAGGCCCGTCGACGGGGTGAAGTTGGCGTAGGGGCAGCCGGCGCGCAGGGCGGCCGCCGCGTACAGGGAACTGGGCGGCGGGGCGGTGCCGGCGGGCGCGGGCTCCGTGGAGGCCACGTTCACGACGACGGCACGGGCGAGGCCCCGGCGTCGTACGAAGTCCTGGAGGTCGGCGGTGAAGGCGGAGATCAGCTCGTCGGGGGTCCGGGTGTCGCCGGGGAGGGGGCCGCCGGGCCTGATCTCGCCGTCGGCGGCGGCGAGTTCGGCGGTGACGGCCTCGGGCAGACCGTGCGGCAGGACGCCGCCCGCCGCCAGGGCCTCGGCGCGTTTGGGCAGGGGGCAGTCCGTGGTGTCGTGGCCGCCGAAGACGAGGGAGGCGAGGGGTGGGAGGCCCGAGCCCGCGAAGAGGGGGGTCTCGGTGACCATGCCCGTGGGGGCGTGCAGGCCCGCCGTGAGGGCCGCGCAGCCCGCGACGACGGTGGTGGCGACGGAGCCGCGGGCCCCGATCAGCCAGACGCCGACACGCGGCGCGGAACCCGGCACGGACACGGGCGGGGACGCGGACATGGGCAGCCTCCTTGTCGAGCACGTGGTGCGGGGACCCGGACGCGCCGGGCGGACCTGGCAGGCACTGGAATGCGGGTACGCCGGAATGTGGGTACGCCGGGAGGGTGAGGCGGCGGGCGGAGGTCCGGCGTCCCCCGCCCGCCGCCGTTCAGTCGCCCGAGGGCGGGGCCGCCGTGCCGGCGGTCCGCGCGGGCAGTTCCTTGATCCGGACGTCACGGAAGGACACCCGGTCGTCGGCACCGTGGTTCTGGATGCCGACGTGACCGTCCCTGAGGCTGCGGGCCGGATCGGTGTTGGTGAAATCGTTGATCCGCACGCCGTTGAGCCAGACGCGGAGGCGTTCGCCCTCCACGCGGATCTCGTACGTGTTCCACTCCCCCGGCGGATTCAGGGCGCGGTCGCGCTTCCTGAGGTCGGCGGAGCGGAAGCCGTAGACGGACCCGGTGGTCCGCTCGGGTACGTCGGTGGCGTCGATCTGGATCTCGTAGCCGTTGTTCACGGCCGACCACGGGTCGTCCGAGGGCTGGAAGCCCACGAACACCCCCGAGTTGTCGTCGCCGGAGGCGCCGTCCGTCCTCCAGTCGAGCTTCAGGGAGTACGACCCGAAGCTGCGGTCGGCGTACCAGAGCATGCCCATGCCGCCACTGGAGGTGAGCGTGCCGTCGGCGCCGCGCTCGAAGGAGCCCGGCCCGGCCTGCCGCCAGCCGTCCAGGGAGGTGCCGTCGAACAGCGGGCGGTAGCCGTTCTCCGGCCGGCAGTCGGCCTGGACCTCGCCGATCGCCCATCGGATGCCGCCCAGCAGGTGCTGCCGGAAGGCGGGCTCGGCGTACGACTCCTTGGTGTGGCCGCCCCCGGTGTAGAAGGCGCGGCCGCCCCGGTAGTTCTGGCACCAGGCGATGGGATGGTCGTCGTTCATGGTGCCGCCGCTGTACGACGACTCGTCGAGCGAGGCGAGCACATGGGCCCGTTCACGGGGGTTGGAGCGGTAGTTGTACCACTCGTCCGTGCGGTTCCAGGTCGCGCCCAGTGAGGCGGTGGCCGGGTGGGCGTGGTCCTCGACGTCGACCGTCGCGGGCTGGATCGCGGGGTGCGACTGGAAGTACGCGCCCGCGAGCCCGCCGTAGAACGCCCAGTCGTACTCGGTGTCGGCGGCGGCGTGGATGCCGACGTAGGCGCCGCCGCGTCCGATGTACCGCTCGAAGGCGGTCTGCTGGGCCGGGTTCAGGACGTCGCCGGTGGTGGAGAGGAAGACGACGGCGGCGTACCGGCCGAGGTTGCGGGTGGTGAAGGCGCCGGCGTCCTCCGTGGCGTCGACGCGGAAGCCGTGGGCGGCGCCCAGTTCCCGTACGGCGGTGATGCCCTCGGGGATGGAGTCGTGCCGGAAGCCGGCGGTCTTGGAGAACACCAGCACCCGGGCCTGTGCGGAGCCGTGTGCCGTACCGGCGTCGGCCGCCTCATCGGACACGGCGGGTCCCGAGACGCAGCCGATCAGCAGGGCGGCGCCGATCGCGGCCGTCGCCATACGTCCGTTCGTTCGCATGGTCGCTCCTCACCTCGTCGTGAACGTGAAGTCGTCCACGTCGAACAGTCCGCCGGAGCCGCTGCCCTTGAACACCAGGTAGAGCGTGGTGGTGCCGCGCGGGGCCCTGGTCAGGTTCGCGGTGACGTCCTGGAAGTTCTCCCAGCCGCCGGTGACCGGCACGGTGGTGCTGCCGAGCAGCCGGCCGGTGGGCGAGCCCGCCCGGACCTCCAGCTTGCCTCCCGCGCCTCCGGAGGAGATCCGCGCGGTGATCTTCGTGGCGTTGGACAGGACGTACGGCTTGAAGGAGATCCAGTCGCCGTGGGAGACGTCCCCGACGGTCTTGCCGCCGTGGGCGGTGGCCTTCGACTGGACGGTGATGCCGGAGGAGTCGCCGTAGTGCTCGGCCTGGCGGTGCTTGGGCTGGACGACGTGCCGGTCGTGGGTGGTCAGCGGGTCCTGGCCGCCGCCCCCGCCGTCGGTGTACTCGGCGTCGAACACCCCGAAGATGTTGGCGTTCTCGTCGTGGCCGCCGTCGGCGCTGGTCTGGATGGTGCCGGTGCAGCCGTTGGCGGAGGTCACCGGGTGGCCGTGGCTGTCGTGGCCGAGGACGAAGGTGACCTTGACCTTGGCGCAGTCGATGGTCCGGCCGTCCTCCGGGTCGCTGACCTTGACCTTGAACGGTACGGACTCACCGAAGGCGAACAGCTGCCCGTCCTGCGGGAGTTCCAGGGTCACCTTGGGCGCGGTGTTGCCGACGACGATCCGCACGCTGGCGCTGCCGGTGCGGCCGGAGGGGTCCTTCGCGGTGACGGTCGCCGTGTAGGTGCCGTTCTTCTTGTAGGTGTGCGTCGGGTTCGCCGCCGTGGACGTGGAGCCGTCGCCGAAGTCCCAGCGGTAGGTGAGGGCGTCGCCGTCCTGGTCGCTGGTGCCCGCGGAGGAGAAGCGGACCTTGAGTCTCGCCTGGCCGGAGGTGCGGTCGGCGGCGGCCTGGGCGACCGGCGAGTGGCCGTCGGTGGCGTTCTCGATGCGGTACAGGGCGGAGTGCTCGTCGCCGCCGAACCAGGAGATGCCGTAGTCGAGGACGTACAGCGCGCCGTCCGGGCCGAACGCCATGTCCATCACCTGGGTGCCCGTCCACGGCACGTCGGCGATGGAGCGTACGGTGCCGTCGGCGTCGCTGGTGATGCGCTTGATCCAGCGGCGGCCGAACTCACCGGCGAAGAAGTCCCCGTCGTAGGCCTCGGGGAACTTCACCGGGGAGTCGAGGGAGGCGTCGTAGTGGTAGACCGGGCCGCCCATCGGGGACTCGGAGCCGTCGCCGAACTCCGGCAGGGAGTTGCCGTTGTAGGGGATCCAGGCGGGCTCGGCGGGCGGCAGTTCGGTCAGGCCCGTGTTGTTCGGGGAAGTGTTCTTCGGCGCCGCGCAGTCGAAGGCCGCGCCGGAGGCCCCGGTGGCGAAGTCGTAGTCGACGTAGGCGTCGTTCTTGCCGGTGCAGTACGGCCAGCCGAAGTTGCCGGGCTTGGTGACGCGGGCGAACTCGACCTGGCCGGCCGGGCCGCGCGAGGGGTTGGCGGCGCCCGCGTCGGGGCCGTACTCGCCGACGTAGAGGATGCCGGTCTTCTTGTCGACGCTGAAGCGGAACGGGTTGCGCAGGCCCATCGCGTAGATCTCGGGCCGCGTCTTGTCCGTGCCGGGCGCGAACAGGTTGCCGTCGGGTATGGCGTACGAGCCGTCGGCGTTGACCTTGATGCGCAGGATCTTGCCGCGCAGGTCGTTGGTGTTGGCGGAGGTGCGCTGCGCGTCGAAGGCCGGGTTGCGGTTCGCGCGCTCGTCGATGGGGGTGAAGCCGTCCGACTGGAAGGGGTTGCTGTCGTCGCCGGTCGACAGGTACAGGTTGCCCGCCGCGTCGAAGTCGATGTCCCCGCCGACGTGACAGCAGATGCCGCGCGAGGCGGGCACGTCGAGGATCTTCTTCTCGCTGGCCTTGTCGAGCGTGCCGTCCGTCTTCAGGACGAAGCGGGACAGGCGGTTGACGCCGTCGAAGGGCGCGAAGTCGGCGGCGCTGCCGGTCTCAGGGGCGTCCCCGGCCGGGGTGTTCAGCGGGGGCGCGTAGTACAGGTAGATGAAGCGGTTGTCGGCGAAGCCGGGGTCGACGCCGATGCCCTGGAGGCCCTCCTCGTCGTGGGAGTACACGTCGAGCTTGCCGGCGAGGCGGGTGTTGCCCGCCGCGTCGGTCAGCCGCAGTTCGCCGTCGCGGGAGGTGTGCAGCACCGAGCGGTCCGGGAGCACGGCGAGCGACATGGGCTCGCCGACCTCGGGTTCGCCCTTGGCGAGGGTGACCTGCTGGAAGTCCTCTGCCGCGGTGGCCCGCGGGGCGGCCTCGGCCGCTCCGGCGGCGGGCGAGGTCAGGGAGAGCGAGGCGCCGGCGAGCAGCAGACCGCTCAGCAGAGCCAGGGGCCCGCGGACTCTGCGGCGTCTGAAGGGGCTGGTGGGGCGTCCGTTGTCGTCGTACGGGTGCACGAAAGGCCTCCAAGGAGGGGCTTGGTCGTACGGTGCGGGTGTGTGCGGTACGCCGGGGTGCGCCGTCACCCCGGAGACACGGCAGGGCCGTGTGGACCCGGCCGGACAGCCGGCCCGATGGGCTGGGCCGGGGGCCGGGCCGGGAGTCCCGAGCGGGGACTCCCGGCCGGAAGGGACTTAGTCGTTGCCGCCGAACGCCGCGTCGAACGAGGCCGACGGCGCTTCGAAGTCGAACGCCTTGAGGCGGGTGAGGGCCTCGGGGGCGCCCTGGAGCCGGTCCATGCCGGCGTCCTCCCACTCGACGGAGATCGGGCCCTGGTAGCCGATCGAGCGGAGCATCCGGAAGACGTCCTCCCACGGCACGTCGCCGTGGCCGGCGGACACGAAGTCCCAGCCGCGGCGCGGGTCGCCCCAGGGCAGGTGCGAGCCGAGGCGGCCGTTGCGGCCGTCGAGGCGCTTGCGGGCCTCCTTGCAGTCGACGTGGTAGATCCGGTCGCGGAAGTCCCACAGGAAGCCGACCGGGTCGAGGTCCTGCCACACGAAGTGCGAGGGGTCGAAGTTGAGGCCGAAGGCGGGCCGGTGGTCCACCGCCTCCAGGGCGCGCTGGGTGGTCCAGTAGTCGTAGGCGATCTCGCTCGGGTGGACCTCGTGGGCGAACCGCACGCCTTCGGCGTCGAAGACGTCGAGGATCGGGTTCCAGCGGGTCGCGAAGTCCTCGTAGCCGCGCTCGATCATCGACTCGGGGGCGGGCGGGAACATGGCGACCAGGTGCCAGATGGCGGAGCCGGTGAAGCCGATGACGGTGTCGACGCCGAAGGCGGCGGCGGCCCGCGCGGTGTCGGCCATCTCGGCGGCGGCCCGCTGCCGTACGCCCTCGGGCTCGCCGTCGCCCCAGATCCGGGCGGGCAGGATGGCCCGGTGGCGTTCGTCGATGATGGCGTCGCAGACGGCCTGGCCGACGAGATGGTTGGAGACGGCCCAGCACTTCAGGCCGTACTTCTCGAGGAGCTGGTGCCGGGAGGCGAGGTACGACGGGTCCGCGAGCGCCTTGTCGACCTCGAAGTGGTCGCCCCAGCAGGCGAGTTCGAGTCCCTCGTAGCCGAAGTCGCGGGCGAGGCGGCAGACCTCTTCGAGGGGCAGGTCGGCCCACTGGCCGGTGAAGAGCGTGAAGGTGCGCGGCATGGTGCGGGGCCTCCTCAGACCGCGGTGGGGGTGTAGACGGAGTTCTTCTCGGCGCTCTCCTCGACCGCCGCGAGCACACGCTGCACCTGGAGTCCGTCCGCGAAGGACGGTGCGGGCCGCTCGCCCGCCGCGACGGCGTGGACCAGGTCGCGGGCCTGGTGGACGAAGGTGTGCTCGTAGCCGAGGCCGTGGCCCGGCGGCCACCAGGCGTCCAGGTAGGGGTGGTCGGACTCGGTGACGAGGATGCGGCGGAAGCCGGCGTGGGCGCCGGGCTCGGTGTGGTCGTGGTACGAGAGTTCGTTGAGCCGCTCCAGGTCGAAGGCCACCGAGCCACGCTCACCGTTGAGTTCGATGCACAGGGCGTTCTTGCGGCCGGTGGCGAACCGGGTGGCCTCGAAGGAGGCGATCGCGCCGGAGGCGAAGCGGCCCGTGAACAGGGCGGCGTCGTCGACCGTGACGGCCCCGCGCGCGTCGGAGCCCCCGGTCGACGCCAGCCCGCTGGACGCCCCGGCGGGCAGGGGGCGTTCCCGTACGAAGGTCTCGGTCAGCGCCGACACCCCGACGACCGGCTCCCCGGCGAGGAACTGCGCGAGGTCGACGATGTGCGCCCCGAGGTCGCCGAGCGCCCCGGAACCGGCCGTCTCCTTGCGCAGCCGCCAGGTCAGCGGGAATTCCGGGTCCACGAGCCAGTCCTGAAGGTAGGTCACCCGTACGTGGCGCAGTGCGCCGAGCCGCCCCTCGGCGACCATGCGCCGGGCCAGCGCGGTGGCGGGCACCCGGCGGTAGTTGAAGCCGACCATCGCCACCTGGCCGCGCGCGTGGGCCTCCTCGGCCGCCGCCGTCATGGCCTCCGCCTCCTCGACCGTGTTGGCGAGCGGCTTCTCGCAGAGCACGTGCTTGCCCGCGGCCAGGGCGGCGAGGGCGATCTCGGCGTGGCTGTCGCCGGGGGTGCAGATGTCGACGAGGTCGATGTCGTCGCGGGTGACGAGGGCCCGCCAGTCGGTCTCCGTCGTGGCCCAGCCGTGCCGGTCGGCCATGGCCCGCACGGCCTCCCGGTCGCGTCCGCAGACTGCGGCGAGGACCGGGCTGAGCGGCAGGTCGAAGACCCGTCCCGCGGTGCGCCAGCCCTGTGAGTGCGCGGCCCCCATGAACGCGTACCCGACCATGCCGACCCGCAGCGGCGGTCTGCCGGCCCCGCCGGCGAGCCCGGCGGGCCAGGTCCCGGCGCCGGCCCCTGGGGTCCCCGCCTCCTCCGCCTCGGCCTGGTCGGGGTGCTGCGGCTGTCCCATGCGTGTGTCCTCCTCGTGGTCGCGGCGCGGTGGGGGGTGGGGCCGTGCCCGGATCTCCGGGAGCCGTGGCTGCCGGCTCCCGGTGGTCGGTCCGGTCGGGCCCGTCCGGCGGGAGCCGTCACTTGAAGCCGGTGGACATGTACTGGTCGACGTTGTCCTTGTCGACGACGGCCGAGTAGAGCGTCAGCGAGGACGGGATCTCGAACTCGGCGAGGCCGCCTATGCCCTTGCTCTGGCCGAGGGCGCGGGCGAGGTCGATCGCGGAGGCGGCCATGGTCGGCGGGTAGAGGACGGTCGCCTTGAGGACACCGTCGTCCTTCTCGATGGCCTGGAAGGCGGAGAGGGCGCCCGCGCCGCCGACCATGAGGAAGTCGTCGCGTCCGGCCTGCTCGATGGCGCGCAGCGCGCCGACGCCCTGGTCGTCGTCGTGGTTCCACAGCGCGTCGAACTTCGACTGGGCCTGGAGGAGCTGGGCCATCTTGGCCTGCCCGGACTCCACGGTGAACTCGGCGGCCTGGCGGGCGACCTTCTTGATGTTGGGGTAGTTCTTCAGGGCGTCGTCGAAGCCCTGGGTGCGCTGCTTGGTCAGCTCCAGGTTGTCGAGGCCGGCGAGTTCGATGACCCGGGCGTCGGACTTGTCCTTGAGCTTCTCGCCGATGTAGTGCCCGGCGTTGAGGCCCATGCCGTAGTTGTCGCCGCCGATCCAGCAGCGGTACGCCTGCGGGGAGTTGAAGATCCGGTCGAGGTTGACGACGGGTATGCCGGCGCGCATGGCCTTGAGGCCGACCTGGGTGAGGGCCTTGCCGTCGGCGGGCAGGACCACCAGGACGTCGACCTTCTTGTTGATGAGGGTCTCGATCTGCCCGATCTGCTGGGCGGTGTCGTTGGAGCCCTCGGTGATCTCCAGGGTGACGTCCTCGTACCGCTCGGCGCGGCTCTTGGCGTTGTCGTTGATCGCGTTGAGCCAGCCGTGGTCGGCCTGGGGGCCGGCGAAGCCGATGGTCACTTCCTTGCCGGGCTTGTCGTCGGCGGCGGGCTGCTTGTCGGCGGCCGCCTTGTCGCCGGTGTCATTGCTGGTGCAACCGACGAGGAGGGTGCCGGCCGAGACGGCGGCGGTCCCGAGGAGCAGTCCTCTGCGGCTGGGGAACTGTGGCATGGCGGTGGACCTTTCCGGTGGGGACTCTTCGGTGGGTCAGGTCGTGCTGGCCGTGCGTCGCTGGACCAGGACCGCGGCGACGATGATCGCGCCCTTGGCGATCTGCTGGACGTCGCTCTGGAGGTTGTTCAGCGCGAAGATGTTGGTGATCGTGGTGAAGATCAGGACGCCGAGCACGGAGCCGGTGATGGTGCCCCGGCCGCCGGTGAGCAGGGTGCCGCCGATGATCGCGGCGGCGATGGCGTCGAGTTCGTACAGGTTGCCGTTGGTGTTCTGGCCCGAGCCGGCCAGCACGATCAGCAGGAACGCGGCGATGCCGCAGCACAGCCCGGAGAGCAGATAGAGGTAGAGGCGCTGACGGCGGACGTCGATGCCCGCGAGCCGGGCGGCCTCCGCGTTGCCGCCGACGGCGACGGTGCGCCGGCCGAACGTCGTGCGGTTCAGCACGAGCCAGCCGATGACCGTCACGACCGCGAAGACCAGGACCAGGGGCGGGATACCGAGGACATACGCGTCGCGCTCCCCGAGGTCGAGGACGCCCTGCACCTCGACGATCTGGGTCTTGCCGTCGGTGATCTGGAGGGCGAGACCGCGGGCGGAGGCGAGCATGGCCAGGGTGGCGATGAAGGGGACCATCCCGCCGTACGCGATGAGCAGCCCGTTCACCATGCCGCATCCGACGCCGACGATCACCGCGGTGAAGAGGATGCCGGCGAAGCCGTACTCCTGGGTGGCGACGGTGGTGGCCCACACCGAGGCCAGGGCGACGATCGCGCCCACCGACAGGTCGATGCCGCCGGAGGTGATGACGAAGGTCATGCCGACGGTGACGACACCGATCACGGAGGCCTGGGTGAGGACGAGTTGGAGGTTGCGGGTGTCGAGGAACTCGTCGGGCTTGGTGAGGCCGCCGATGACGATCAGTGCGGCGAGGACGCCGAGGAGGGAGAGGGTGCGCACGTCGGCGCGGAAGAGGACGGTGCGCCAGGCGGGCGGTTCGGCGACCGGTGTCACCTTGTCGGTGCCGTCGCGGGGCGGGGACGCGTGCTGGGTCATGACGCCGGCCTCCCTTCGCCGGTCGCCGGGCCGGTGACGCCGGACACCTGGCCGACCGCACCGGTCGCCGGTCCTGCCGCGCCGGTCGCCGGGCTGCCCGCGCCGGCGGGACTGGCTGCACTTGCCACGGGGCTTCCTTCCATCACGAGGTCGAGGACGCGGTGTTCGTCGAGGTCGCGGGCGGACGCGGTGTGCACGACCCGGCCCTCGCGCAGGACGAGCACGCGGTCGGCGAGGCCGAGGACTTCGGGCACCTCGCTGGAGACCAGCAGCACGGCGAGGCCCTCGTCGGCGAGGCGGCGCACCACCGCGTACAGCTCGGCGCGGGCGCCCACGTCGACGCCCCGGGTCGGTTCGTCCAGCAGCAGCACCCGGCAGCCGCGCAGCAGCCAGCGGGCGAGGACCGCCTTCTGCTGGTTGCCGCCGGAGAGGGTGCGGACGGGGACGGCGGGGTTGTCGGGGCGCAGGGACAGCTCGCGGGTCGCGGCGCGGGCGGCCCGGTGCTCGGCGCTCCGGTCGATCCAGCCGACGCGGGCGAAGCGGGACATCGTCGACACCGACACGTTGCGGGTGACCGACTCCAGCATCAGCAGCGCCTGCGCCTTGCGTTCCTCGGGGGCGAGTCCGAGCCCGGCGCGTACGGCGGCCCGTACGCTGCCGGTCCGCAGCGGCCGTCCGTCGACGCGGACCTCCCCGGCGGAGGGCTTGCGGGCGCCGTAGATGGTCTCCAGGATCTCGGAGCGCCCGGAGCCGACGAGTCCGGCGAGGCCGACGATCTCGCCGGGCCGGACGTCGAGGTCGAGGGCCTCGAACTCCCCGTCACGGGCGAGCCCCCGCACCTCCAGTACGGGTGTGGTGGCCTCCGGCGGCGGGGCGGGCGGCCGGTCCGGGAAGACGTACTCGACGTTCCGTCCCGTCATCAGCGCCACGACCTCGCGGGTCGGCGTCGACTTCGCGGGCAGTCCGCCGGCCACGGCGCGGCCGTCCTTCAGTACGGTCACCCGGTCGCCGATCCGGCGGATCTCCTCCAGCCGGTGCGAGATGTAGACGACGGCGACCCCGTCGGCGGTCAGGTCCCCCACGATCCTGAACAGGTTGTCGACCTCGTCGGGGTCGAGGGCGGCGGACGGCTCGTCCATCACGATGAGGCGTACGTCGTGGGAGAGCGCCCGCGCCATGGAGACGATCTGCTGCTGGGCGGCGGAGAGTTCACCGACGAGCCGCGCCGGATCGATCTCGGGGTGCCCGAGGCGTTTCAGCAGAGCGGCGGTCGAGGCGCGTGCCGCCTTGCCCCGGACGACGAATCCGGCGGTCGTCGGCTCGTGCCCCAGATGCACGTTCTCGGCCACGGAGAGGTGCTCCACCAGATCCAGTTCCTGGTAGATGGTCGCGATGCCCAACCGCATGGCGGCGATCGGCGACTTGAGGGTGACGGGCTCCCCCCGCCAGCCGATGGTGCCGTCGTCGGGCTGGTGGGCGCCCGCGAGCACCTTGATCAGGGTGGACTTGCCGGCGCCGTTCTGACCGAGCAGGCAGTGGACCTCCCCCGCCTGCACATCGAGGTCGACGCCGTCGAGGGCCCGGACGCCGGGGAACGACTTGGTGATGCCGGACATGGTGAGCAGCGGTAATTCTGGTGCCATGAGTTCCCCTTGGCGGGCGTGCGGGCCGGTTGCAGGGCGAATCAGCCTGCGGGGCAGGCGCGTTCGGGCAGGGCGCGGGTCGAGCAGGGCAGGGCACTGTGCGGTCGTGCGGTGTGCGGCTCGGCGGGCTGTGCGGCTCGGTGCGGTGTGCGGCTCGAAACGGGCTGCGGCTCGGTGCGGGGTGCCGTGTGGAGGACGACCTGGTGCGGGTGGTCCCCGGTGCTGTCGAACGGAGTGGCTACGCGGGTGAGAACAGGTGGTCGCTGATGAGGCGGGCCGCGCCGATGACTCCGGCGGTGGGCCCCAACTCCCCGAGCACGATGGGCAGGTTGCCGGTCGCGAGGGGTAGGGACTGGCGGTAGACCTGGGTGCGGATGGCGGCGAGGAGGGTGTGGCCGAGGCCGGTCACCCCGCCGCCGATGACCACCAGGCCGGGGTTGAAGAAGCTGACGAGTCCGGCGATGACCTGGCCGGTGCGGTTGCCGCCCTCGCGTATCAGGTCGAGGGCGGTGGCGTCACCGGCGGCGGCCGCGGCGGCGACGTCGACGGCGGTCAGGGTGCCGTTGGTCTCCAGCCGGGAGGCCAGCTCCATCGAGAGGCCCTGCTGGGCGGCCTCCTTGGCGTCGCGGGCGAGCGCGGCGCCGCTGAAGTGGGCCTCCAGGCAGCCCCGGTTGCCGCAGGCGCAGGGGCGGCCGTCCGGTACGGCGAGGATGTGGCCGATGTCGCCGGCGCTGCCCGTCGTACCGCGGTGGACCTCGCCGCCGGCGACGATGCCGCAGCCGATGCCGGTGCCGATCTTGACGCAGAGGAAGTCGCCCACGGAACGGGCCACGCCCGCGTGCTGCTCCCCCATCGCCATCAGGTTCACGTCGTTGTCGACCATCACCGGGCAGCCGAGTTCCTGGCTGAGCGCCTCGCGCACCGGGAACCCGTCCCAGCCGGGCATGATCGGCGGGGCCACCGGGACGCCCTCGGGGAAGCGGACCGGCCCGGGGACGCCGATGCCGGCGCCGTCGAACCCTTCCGCGAGCCCCGAGGCCCTCAGCTTGGCGGCCATCGAGAGGACCTGCTCGAAGACGGCGACGGGGCCGTCCCGGACGTCCATGGGCTGATTGATGTGACCGAGGATCTCCAACTCGGCGTTGGTGACCGCGACGTCGATCGAGGTCGCGCCGATGTCGACGCCGAGGAAGCGGAGTTGGGGGGCGAGCCGGATGTTGTGCGAGCGCCGGCCGCCGCGCGAGGCGGCGAGTCCGTCGGCCACGACCAGACCCGTCTCCAGCAGCCGGTCCACCTCGACGGCCAGCTTCGACCGGGAGAGGTCGACCCGGTCGCCGAGCTGCGCGCGGGAGTGGGGTCCGCCGTCCCGCAACAGCTTCAGCAGCCGTGCCTGATGCGCGTTCGCGGGACGAGCCGTCATCCGTCTCACGAGCCCCTCCCCGCCTCAAACCGGCCTGTGTCGCGCTGGGTTCCGGCCACCTCAGGGTGGCTTGCTTTCGCAGGGAACGTAGCAGTGGTCACCACGACTGGGAAGAAGTCGAGCACACATTGGCGCCAACTTTCTCCACTCACAGGACAAAGAAGCGTCCGGTTACCGCCGCATCTCGGACCCACATGATCACAGAGCCGTACATCAGCCCAGGCCAGGGCGGCTTGCTTTGCACGGCGCCTCGGACGGGTATACGAAACCGGCATGGACAGAGCGACGGCTTCATGAGGCGCCGCGGCTTGCGTGCACGGCTTCGGTGGGGCCTTCCGTGGGGCCGGTCCCGCCCGCACACGCTGATCGCCGAGGGCACCGGTTCCCTCGTCGCCGGGCGCGACATCCACCACGCCACCGTGTACATCGGGACGGGCGGGGAGCACGTCGCGGCACAGGACCTCAGGGCCCTCGCCGGGCACGAACGGATCGAGCGGGAGCGGGCCGCCGACGAGCGGCAACGCCAGGCGTTCGCACGGCACTTCCTGCCGAAGGCCAGGGCCTCGGTCCGGACGGACGGCGTCACCTGGGACTTCACCGGACGTCGGGAGGCACTGCGCCGGATCGTGACCTGGCTGACCGACCCGGCGGACAACCGCCGGGGCCTCGTCGTCTCGGGCGGCCCGGGATCGGGGAAGACGGCCGTCCTCGGACTGATCGCGTCCCTGGCGGATCCCCGCCACCACGCGCACGTCCCCGTGGACCGGGTCGGTGTCCGCGAGGAGGCCCTCCCTCCCCGGAACAGCTTCACCACGGTGATCCACGCGGCCGGGCTGAGGGCGGAGGCGATCGTCGACGCCGTCGCCCACGCCGCCCGTCGCTCGACGACGTCGGCCCCGGTCGTCCTCATCGACGCGGTCGACGAGACCGACCGGCCGGAGCTGCTGGTCGACGAGGTCCTGAAGCCCCTGCTCCTGGACGGCTCGGTACGCCTCCTCCTCGGCATGCGCACCGAACTGGCCACCCGTCTGCACGACTTGTGCGACATGGTCGACCTGGACGGCGACTTCGCCGACCCGGAGGGCCTGCGGCGCCACGTCGAACACGTCCTGCTCCAGGCGACCGGGGACAGCCCGTTCCGGCGGACGCCCGAGGGGACGGTGTCCCGGGTGGCCGAGGGCGTCGCACAGGTGGCCGAGCCGTCGTTCCTGGTGGGCCGTCTGCTGGCCCGGATGCTCGCCGCCCGTGCGGAGCCGCCCGACCTCCGCCCGGGGTGGGAGACCGAACTGCCGCGTCTGCCGGGGGAGATCCTGGAGCGGGACCTGACCGAGCGGCTCGGCCGGAAGCAGGCCGAGCGGGCCCTGGACCTGCTGCGCCCGCTGGCCTTCGCGGAGGGCAACGGCCTTCCGGACGAGGACATCTGGGCGGGCCTCGCCAGCCGGATGGCGGGGCGGCGCTACGACTACGACGACGTGCTCTGGCTGCGCGAGCACGTGGGAAGCTACGCGGTCAGGTCGACGGACCAGGGGCACACCGTCTACCAGCCCCACCATCTCTCCCTCACGGAGCATCTGCGCGCGGTGCCGGATCCTCAGGCGGTGCACCGGTGCTTCGTCGACCACCTCGTCGACCACACGCCGGTGCGCGCCGACGGAACCCGCGACTGGGGACGGGCCAGCTTCTACACCCATGCCTACCTGGCCACCCACATCGCCAAGGCCGGCGGCCACCCGGTCCTCGACGAGCTGATGCTCGACCCGGCGTATCTGCTCGGCGCGATCCCGTACCGGCTCCTCGGGGCGCTGGACGGCCACCGATTGCCCGCCGACCGGGACATGTCGGAGGTGCGGGCGGCGATCAACGCCTACCGGCAGGCCGCCGCGGACTTCCGCCGCACGGAGCCGGAACTGCGGCCGGCGGCCCTCGACCTGGCGGTGCGGACCCATGACGCCCGTACCCTCCGGGCCCGTATGCCGCCCGTACCCGACACCTCGCCCTGGAAGGCCCGCTGGGTCGACCTGCGTCCCCGGCGCAGCGGCTACACCCTCACCAAGCTGTCCGGAGAGGTAACCCGGATGTCGGCGTTCCGGTACGGCGGCGCACAGTATCTGGCGGTCGTCTCCCACATAGGTGAGATCGAGGTGTGGAACGTCGACGCCAACCGTCCGGTCGTCAGCGGCACGATCACGGAGGGGAGACACATCACCGGCCTGGACACCGTGGTCGGGGACGGTCGTGTCTTCATGGCGACGAGCAGCGCGACGCGGGTCCAGCTCTGGGATGTGTTCGGGGGCAACCGGGCACTCGGCGGCTGGCCCGTCGGCGACGCGGTCTCGGACAGTGAGACGAGTGCGGTGGCGTTCGCCGAGGTCGGGGGCGAGCTGCGGTTGTTCTGTGTGACCGACGACTCCGTCCTGCACCGCTTCGACGTTCTGGGGGCGAGCCGGCTCCCTGCCCTGACCATGAACAGGGCATGCGATTTCATGCGGAGCGAGGCGACCGTCGTCGTCACCCCGGTCGAGGGAAGACCCCGGGCCGTCGTGAGTGCCTGGAACGGCGTCCAGCTCATCGATCTGGAGACCGGCCGCAGTGAGAGCTGTTACGGAGGCAGTGGCTACGCCAGGGGCATTCAGGTCATCCCCCGAACGGATCCCCCGCAGTTCCTCGTCGGCAAGGGCGATCACACGATCTTCCGGGTTCATCTGGATCGTGCCCCGCAACAGCTCCGAAGCTGCCCCGAGTCCGTCCGGGACGTCGATGTGTGGACACGGGGCGGCAGTACATTCGCGATCGCCGGATACGACTACTGCGACCGGCCCCTGGAACTCTTCTCGCTGACGCGGCCGGGCCTCTCGGTCTCCGACTTCTACGACGTGCGCTCGGCGGTGAGCCAGGTGCGCGTCCTCGAACTGCGCCACGGCCATGTGGTGATAGCGGCCGGACAGCGTTCCGGCGCCGTACGGATCTGGGACTTTCCCGAGGTGCCCGAGTGAGCCGAGGAACGGAACGGCTCAGTGAACCGCTCGCCGTGCACACCACGGAACTCGACGGCCGCCGGGTGGTGGTCGTCGTCCACCCCGACCACGTCGTCCTGCGCGACTGCTCCGACGGGCAGGTGGTGGCCCGGCACAGCGCACGGTTCGAGCCCGAGTACACGGACTGCGTGACCCATCACGGAACCGCGCTGCTCATCGTGAGCTCCGGCGCCCGGGTGTTCGCCCTCGACCTGAGGAACGGAACGGACGCGCCCATAGGCTCGTGCGACTCGGCCGTCTCGGCACTCGCAGCCCGATGCCAGGGCGACAGGCTCCGGGTGGTGGCGGGCGAACAATCCGGGGCGGTCCGTGTGTTCACTCTCGACGAGGACCCGGAATGGTCTTCCATGAAGGTTCCCGCCCACCAGAACAGGGTCCTGTCGGTGTCCCTCGGAAGCGTCCGGGGACGGCCGTGCGTCCTCAGTTGCGCGAACGACTCGACGGTGACGCGCACCTTTCTCGGTACGAAGCCCTCACGCAATCTCTGGGTGCTTCGCTGGACGGAGGACACGCAGTCCTCGACCGGCCTCTCGTGCGGCTGGATGAACTACGGCACCGCCTATCCCTTCAACCTCAACGCGGCGTTTCGCGAACATGCCTGGAATCCCCACGCGCAGGCGTTGGCCGGAATGATCGACAAGCGCAGGACCGCCGTGCGCAAGTGCCGTCTGGTCGACCGGGGACGTGCCTCGTTGGCTCTGGTCACCGGCAAGGACGAACTCGACACCGTGATGACCGTCGGGGCGGTTTCGCGCCCCCGCGCCATGCCGCTCCGGACCCTGGCCTTCAGTGTCCCCGGGCTGCTCGCGGCCGCCCACCCGATCCGGCGAGGTGTACGGCTCGCGCTGGTTCAGGGATCCGCCGTGCACATCGTCGACCTGCGGATGATCTACAGGTGGCAGTGGGTCAACCGCGTCGTCGGCCTCCTGGCCTTCTGCGGCTGGTTCCTGCTGATCCGCAGTGAGCCGCTGGCGTGGTTCCTGCTCCCCATGGCGCTGTCGATGGCGTCCCAGGCATGCGCGGGCCCGTCCTTGAGCGGCATCCACAGCCGGGCGCTCGCCTCCATCGATCTCCACGGCGAAGTCGTCGACGTCGACTTCGACGGCCCCGACGCCCTCGTCGCCCTCAGCCATCGCGGCACAGCCACCTTCGACCTGTCGGGCGCGGAGTCCTGACCTGTCGGGCGCGGAGTCCTGACCCGCGCTACGGCCGAGGCCGCTCGTGGTAAGCCCTGCGGGTGTGCTCCGTGTGCGCCCGCATGACCTCCGTCGCCCGCTGTTCGTCGCGGGCCGAGATCGCCGCGATCAGTGCGCGGTGTTCGTTCCAGGACTGATGGCCGCGCTGCCGGGCGACCGGCGTGTAGTACCAGCGGACGCGGCGGTCGACCTGGACCGCGAGTTCGGCGAGGACCGTGTTGCCGGCGAGTTCCATGACCTTCGCGTGGAAGCGGGCGTTCATCGCGACGGCGGCGTCCACGTCGTCCGCGTCGACGGCCCGCTCTCCCTCCGCGCAGAGTTCCTCCAGCGCCGTGATCCCCGCCGTACCGGCGTTCGCCGCGGCGAGGCGGGCCGCCTCCGCCTCCAACAGGGTGCGGACGGTGAGGAGTTGGTCGGCCTCCTCCTCCGTCGGCTCGTGCACGAACGCGCCCTGCGCGGGCCTCAGGTCGACCCAGCCCTCGGTGTTCAGCCGCTGGAGAGCCTCACGGACCGGCTGCCGGGACACCCCGAGCCGGCCGGCCAGTTCGCTCTCGACCAGATGCCGGCCGGGGCGCAGGGCGCGGGTGGTGATCAGTTCGAGCAGGGCTTCGTAGACGCGGTCGCGCAGCGGGCCGGGACGTTCGAGCTTGGGCACGGCCCCCTGCGGCAGCCCTGTCGACGACATCGGGTCCCCCTCCAGAGCACCACTGGGCGTACTGCACACGGAAAGCGAACGGCCCGTACTGGAAAGTCGAGGTCAACAGCCAGCATGGATCGTCTTTCGTCTACAGCCTACGAGCCCCGTGGGCCAGGGAGTTGACGCGTCTGACTCGTCACATCACCACCGGGGCGGTGCTCAGGGGCAGCGGACGACCTGTCCGGCGTACGACAGGTTTCCGCCGAAGCCGAACAGCAGCACGGGGTCGCCGCTGGAGATCTCGCCGCGTTCGACGAGCTTGGAGAAGGCGAGCGGGATGCTCGCGGCCGAGGTGTTCCCGGATTCGGTGACGTCCCGTGCGACGACGGCGTTGACGGCGCCGATCTTCTCCGCGAGGGGCTCGATGATGCGCAGGTTGGCCTGGTGGAGGACGACCGCGGCGAGGTCGGCGGGGGCGAGGCCGGCCTTCTCGCAGGCGGCGCGGGCGATGGGCGGCAGCTTGGTGGTGGCCCAGCGGTAGACGCTCTGCCCCTCCTGGGCGAACCGGGCGGGCGTCCCCTCGATCCGTACCGCGTGCCCCATCTCGGGCACCGAGCCCCACAGCACCGGTCCGATGCCGGGCGCCCCGTCGGCGGGGTCGGCCGCCTCGACGACCGCCGCGCCCGCGCCGTCCCCGACGAGCACACAGGTCGTACGGTCGGTCCAGTCGGTCACCTCGGACATCTTGTCGGCACCGATGACGAGCGCCCGGGTGGCCCCGCCCGCGCGGACGGCGTGGTCGGCGGTGGCGAGGGCGTGGGTGAAGCCGGCGCAGACGACGTTGACGTCCATCGCGGCCGGGGACGGGATGCCGAGCCGGCGGGCGACCCGGGCGGCCATGTTCGGGGAACGGTCGACGGCCGTGGAGGTGGCGACCACCACGAGGTCGATGTCGGCGGCGGCGAGACCGGCCGTCGCGAGCGCCTTGGCGGCGGCGTGCCCGGCCAGCTCGTCGACGGGCTCGTCGGGTCCCGCGATGTGCCGGGTGCGGATGCCCACACGGGTCGTGATCCACTCGTCACTGGTGTCGACCATGCCCGCCAGGTCCTTGTTGGTGAGCACCTTGGCGGGCTGGTAGTGGCCGACGGCGGCGATGCGCGAGCCGATCATGGGTGTTCCCCCTCATAGCCTGTGGTCAGCGGGATTCACCAGTCTGCGCAGTGACCCACGGGTAGGGGGGCGAGTGAGGCGACAGTAAAGACGAACCCATGTTGTGGGCTTCTGTCAGACTCCTGGACATCCACGTACTCGACCGAGCAGTCATGCGGTGAACAGTTGCGTGGCCTTTCGTACGAGTTCGTACAGTCCGTAGGCGAGCGGTACGCCCACCCACATCCAGGCGAAGACGATCAGCGGGCGCCGGTCAGGCGGATTCGGGCTGCTGTCGCTGGACGACATCGGCGGCCTCCCTCGGGGCGGGGATGTGGAAGCGGGGGTGGACGGGCCGGACCAGTTCGTTGGCGACGAAGCCGACGACGAGCAGGCCGATCATGATGAAGAAGGACGTGCCGTAGAGGTCGGGGCCGCTCTTGCCCGCCTCCTCCTGGCGGTCGGCGATCCAGTTGACGATCAGCGGGCCGAGGACACCGGCCGTGGACCAGGCGGTGAGCAGCCGGCCGTGGATGGCTCCGACCTGGTAGGTGCCGAAGAGGTCCTTCAGATAGGCGGGGATCGTGGCGAAGCCGCCGCCGTAGAAGGAGAGGATCACCAGGGCGCAGACGATGAACAGCGGCTTCGAGGAGTCGCCGAACTGCGCGATGAGCAGGTACATCAGGGCGCCGACGCCGAGGTAGACGCGGTAGATGTTCTTGCGTCCGATCAGGTCGGAGGTCGACGACCAGGTGATGCGGCCCGCCATGTTGGCCGCCGACAGGAGCGCCACGAAGCCGGCCGCCGCGCCGGCCGAGACCGGGGTGGAGGACTCGGCGAAGAAGTCCGTGATCATCGGGGCGGCCTTCTCCAGGATGCCGATGCCCGCGGACACGTTCATGCAGAGGATGACCCACAGGCACCAGAACTGCGGGGTGCGGATGGCGTCGCGGGCCGAGACCTGCGGGCCCTCGAAGGCGCTCGGTCCGCTCTGGACGGGCTTCTCGCCGCGCGGCACCCGCACGAGCAGCACCCCGAGGGTCATGAACACGGCGTAGGACAGTCCGTGGACGAGGAAGGCGACGGCGATCCCGGAGGAGTCGGCGCCGAAGGACTCCAGCATCTGCGCGGACCACGGCGAGGCGATCAGCGCACCGCCGCCGAAGCCCATGATGGCAATGCCGGTGGCCATGCCGGGCCTGTCCGGGAACCACTTGATCAGGGTGGAGACGGGCGAGATGTAGCCGATGCCGAGGCCGATGCCGCCGACGAAGCCGTAGCCGAAGACGATCAGCCAGTACTGCTCGGTGGCCGCGCCCAGGGAGGCGATCAGGAAACCGGAGGAGAAGCAGATCAGGGCCACGGTCATGGCCCAGCGCGGCCCGTTGCGCTCGACGAGCGTCCCGCCGAACGCGGCGGACAGCCCCAGCATGACGATGCCGAGTTGGAAGGGCAGCGCGCTCTGTGTGCCGCTGAGGCCGAGCGCGGATTCGAGCGGCGGCTTGAACACGCTCCAGGCGTAGGCCTGTCCGATGGAGAGATGGACGGAGAGGGCGGCGGGGGGAACGAGCCAGCGGCTCCAGCCCACGGGCGCGACGGGGGGACTCATGATCCCGGACGGTAGGGAGTAGCCGGGTAGTTGAGAAGGCGGCACGTCGGCCGTATGCGATGAACGGTATGCGACGCGCGCCGAACGGTCGTACGGTACAGCTCGGTCGGTGAAGTCGTCCGTCAGCACACATCCGTCGACCTGCGCGGGCGCGGTGCTCATGTCGCCGACGGGCTCGAAGTTCGGGTTGCAGTTGAGGACCAGCAGGAACGACGAGGACAGCTGACGCATGCTGTCGGGGTCCGGCGCGATCACGGCGAAGTCCTCGCCGATGGCGAAGCCGCCGTCGATGACCGCGCTCGGGGACTTCTCGATCCGCTCGGCGATGTCGGCGCGGTAGGCCTCCTGGAAGGTCTTCATGCCGTCTTTCCCGGTCCAGAAGACACGGATGTGGCTGTCGCCCGCGTCGTCGCAGGTGCCGCGGAAGCGCACGCCCCAGCTCTCGTCGAACTCCTCGTCCATGGGGTAGTAGCGGGTGTCGGCCGGGTCGATGCTGTACTGCTCGCAGGTCGTGAACCGCTGCAGGTACTCACCGGCCGCCATGACCGACCCGGACTCCGGGAGGTTGTCGAGCATGAGCTCCTGCCGCGTGGTCAGCCCGCCCGCCAGGTCACTCGTGGCACCTCCGTTGCGCTGCCCGGTGACGACGGACTCCTCGTCACCGCTCCCGGACTCGTCGTCGCATCCGGCCAGGGACACGGCCATCGCACCTGCGGCCACCACGGCTGCCAAGGCCCTTGTCACGCGCATCCGGTCACCCCGTTGATCGTTCTCGCTCGCGGACCCTAGGACATGGACATGTCCGAGACCAAAGCCGACGGATGCGTCGAGGTGGCTGCAACCTCACGCTCCATGTGCAGGACAATGAGATCGTGAAGGGCAATCTGTGCATCAAGGGCCGCTCCGGCCACCAGCGCGTACAGAACCGGGACTGATCGGCACCGGTCGGGACAGGGGCAGGACATGGGACGAGTCACCGAACGACGCAAGGTGATCCGCATCCGGGACGGGGCGGTCTCCTCACGCCCGGACACGCTCGTCGCCGAGGAGCCACTGGAGATCCGCCTCAACGGCAAGCCCCTCGCGATCACCATGCGCACCCCCGGCGACGACTTCGCGCTCGCCGCCGGGTTCCTGGTCAGCGAAGGCGTCCTCGCCGAGAAGTCCGACCTGCAGAACATCGTCTACTGCGCGGGCGCCACCGCCGACGGCTCCAACACGTACAACGTGGTGGACGTGCGGACGACCTCCGGGGTGGTGATCCCGGACATCACCCTCGAACGCAACGTCTACACCACGTCGTCGTGTGGGCTGTGCGGCAAGGCGTCCCTGGACGCGGTCCGTACGACGGCCCGCTGGCCCATGGACGACACGCACGGCGGTGACGTTCCCCCGGTCCGCCTCGACCCCGGCCTCCTCGCGGACCTCCCCGACCGGCTCCGCGCGGCCCAGCGGGTCTTCGACCGGACCGGGGGCCTGCACGCGGCGGCCCTGTTCAGCGAGGACGGCGAGCTGCTCGACGTACGGGAGGACGTGGGCCGGCACAACGCGGTGGACAAGCTGATCGGGCGGGCACTCCAGAACGGGGCGCTGCCCCTGTCCCGGGCCGTGCTGCTGGTGTCGGGGCGGGCCTCCTTCGAGCTGGCACAGAAAGCGGTGATGGCCGGGATCCCGGTCCTCGCGGCGGTGTCGGCGCCGTCGTCACTGGCGGTGGACCTGGCCGCCGAGACGGGGCTGACCCTCGTCGGCTTCCTCCGGGGAGCCTCCATGAACGTGTACGCGGGTGAACACCGGATCGCCCTGCGGGCCAGGGCCACCCGGGGCGGCTGACCGGCTCCCGTGGTGCGTTGCCGGGTGCGGGTGGGTGGGAACCGCGCGAGAAACCACGACGCACCCGCACCCGCCGGCACCACCCGTACCCCCGAGACCATAGGCGCCCGGCTGACACACCACCCGCACGGTTCTTGTCGGCCCCTCCAACCCCCCGTACCGTCTGTGGCCGGACCTCGGACATGGGACGTCCGACGTCCTCTCATCCGGACGTATGAAGGGCTGGCCGCACCGTGCCGTCGAGTCTTCGCGCACGTCTCAGATCCACCCTCACCGCCGTATTCACCCCCACACTCACCACCGCCGTACTCACCACCACCGCACTCCTCGCCCTCCCCCACCCCGCCGGAGCGGAGGACCGACCAAGGACCGGCGCCGCCGAGTTCGAGCAACAGGTTCTCTTCAAGGCGTCCCAGGACCCCGGCTACGCCTGCTTCCGCATCCCGGCGATCGTGCGGAGCACGGCGGGAACCCTGCTGGCCTTCGCCGAGGGACGCGTCCTGAACTGCGGGGACGCGGCCGACATAGACCTCGTGCTGAAGCGGTCCACGGACGGCGGCCGCACCTGGGGCCCGCTCCAGGTCGTCAACGAGGGCGCCGGCGACACCCACGGCAACCCCGCCCCCGTCGTGGACCGGGAGACCGGCCGCATCGTGCTGGCGGAGACCCACAACACGGGCCGCACGGACAGCGCGAGCTGCGACGTGCCCTGTGACCGCACCCCGCATCTCCAGTACAGCGACGACGACGGACTGACCTGGTCCGAGCCGCGGTCGCTCGCCGAGCGGATCCGCCCGGCCCACTGGAACTCCTGGTACGCCACCGGGCCGGTGCACGGCATCCAGCTCACCCGGGGCCGGCACGCGGGCCGCCTGGTTCTCGGCGTGAACGCCGAGACCTGGGCGGACGGCCGGGTCTCCGCGAACCACGCGGCGCTCGTCACCAGCGACGACGGCGGCGAGAACTGGCGGATCGGCGCCACCGACACCTGGCCGATCGCAGCCGACGGAACGTTCCGGCAGAAGCCGTCGGAGCTGACGCTCACCGAACGCGCCGACGGCTCGGTCCTGGTGAGCGGGCGCGAGCAGGACGGCACCGACCTCGGGCACCGCAGCCAGACGGTCAGCCGGGACGGCGGTCGCAGCTTCGCCTCCCCGTTCCGGGCGCTCCCGGACCTGTACATGCCCCAGGTGCAGGGCTCCGTGCTGCGGCTGGGCGACCGCCTGCTGCTGGCCGGGCCCGCCGACCCGGACCGCCGCCGGACCATGGCGATCCGCTCCTCGTACGACGGCGGCCGCACCTGGGAGAGCGTGGACCGGGGCACGGTCGTCACCACCGACTGGTCCGGCTACTCGGACCTGGTGCGGATCGACCGCGGCGTCGACGGCAACGATGTCGTGGGGCTGCTGTACGAGGGCGGTGCCGTCGACGCCCGCGACGAGATCCGCTTCGCCCGGTTCGCGGAGGACTGGCTGAAGCCGCGCCGGGGCCCCGACCCGACGACTCCCGACCGGGCACCCGGCGGCGGGCGGGCCGCCGTGCTCGGGGGTGCGCGGCCCACGGACGGGGCGTTCGGGGGCGCGATCGCGTTCGACGGCGCCGACGACGCCGTACGGCTGCCGTACCGGTCCCGACTGCCGCTCCACGACAGGGAGTTCACCGCCTCGCTCTGGTTCCGCTACACGGCGGCCACCGGGGAGCATCCGCTGCTGTGGATGGGCGGGGTCGGGACCACGCAGCCCCAGGTGTGGGTGCGCGGTGAGCCGGCGTCGGGGAGGCTGACGGCGCTGATGACCGTGCGGGACGGTGCCGCGGCGCCCAGAACCGTGTCGGTGCGGTCGACGGGCGCGTACAACGACGGGCGGTGGCACCACCTGGCGCTGCGGCGCGGCGGCGGGCAGCTGACGCTGTTCGTGGACGGGACACGGTTCGCCGTCGCCGACGTCGCCGGATCGGTCAGCCGTAACTCGCCGTTCGGGGTGCACCTCGGGCAACGCGTCGACAGCCGGGTGCACTTCACCGGGGCGCTCGACGAAGTGCTCGTCGACGACCGGGCGTTGAGCGACGACGAGGTGGCCGGTCTGCGGGCCGGGGACACGGCCGCGCGGCGCGGCGCGATCCTGTGGCTGCCCATGGACCGCGTGGACCGGGGCCACTAACGTCCCTCCCGTGCCCGACGACGCGGGAGCACGACGGCGGACGGGGGCGGGACCGGTCATCGTTCTGGCACTGGTCCTCGCCCTCGCGGCCGTGCTGCTCACCGCCCTCCCGGACGACGACCGGGAGGGCGGCCGCGCCTGCACGGCCCGCACCGTCCGCGACTGGGAGCCGGACGAGCCGCTGACCGGCGAGTTCGCCCGCTACGGCGACGACGCGACCCGCACCGACGACTGGACCGGCGGCGACGGCACCCACTCGGTGCGCCTGCCCGACGGGCGGGTGCTGTGGCTGTTCTCCGACACCTATCTGGGCCAGGTGCACGCGCCGCCCAACCCCGTCGGCGAGTCCGTGGCCTGGCGGGACGTCGCGACGCCCCTGGTCCGCAACTCGGCGGTCGTCATGTCCCCCTCGGGCCGGCTGGAGTCCACGCTCCCGGCCCCGGTCTTCCCGGACCCGGCGCCCGAGCAGTGGCGCTGGCCGGTGGCCGCCCGCGTCGAACCCCGCTCCCCCGGTTCCGCCGAGAAGGTCGTCAGGGTGCTGCTGTGGACGCGTACGGCGGGTCAGGCACCCTGGATCTACGGGGTGCCCACGGCCACCGAGGTGGCCACGCTGTCGCTGCCCGCGCTGCGGCTGGAGGGGGTCACGACGGTCCTCGACCAGGCGTCGGTCGCCGATCCCGCGCGGCGGGTGCTGTTCGGGACGACGGCCGTCGACGCGGGCGACTGGACGTACGTCTTCGGCGGCACCGACGCCCAGGCCGCCTCCCGGCCGACCTCCCACGCGTATGTCGCCCGGGTGCCGCGCGGCAGGCTCGGGGAGCCGGGCGCGTGGGAGTACTGGGACGGCTCGCGGTGGGCGGTGCGGGGGCGGCCCGCGGCGGTGCTGGGCAACGGGGAGGACAAGGGCGTCGGCAGCGCCTTCAGCGTCGTCCGGGACGGGCGCACCTATGTGCTGTTCACGATGGCCGCCGGGACCGAGGGCCTGACGACCGTCACCGCGTACTGGGCCTGCTCCCCCACCGGGCCCTGGCACGGGCCCACCAAGGGGTTCGGCCCGCCGCTGCCGAGGGACGGGGTCGCGGCGTACAACCCGCAGGCGCACGAGGCGCTCGGCGGCGACGGGCGGCTGGTCCTCAGCTACGACGTCAACTGGCTGGACGCGAACGCGGCGGCGGCGCAGCTGAACATCACGCGGAACGTGTCCTTGTACCGACCTCGGTTCGTGTCCCTCCGTCTCGCCGCTCCGTGACCTCCGCCTCAACGGGGTCGTGCGAGCGGCGCTTGGCGATGACCGCGCAGACCATGAGCTGCATCTGGTGGAACAGCATCAGCGGGAGCACGGCGAGGGACGCCTCGGCGCCGAACAGGACGCTCGCCATGGGCAGTCCGGAGGCGAGGGACTTCTTGGAGCCGGCGAACTGGATGGCGATCCGGTCGGCCCGGCCGAAGCGCAGGAGCTTCGCGCCGTACCAGGTGAGCGTGAGCATCACCGCGAGGAGCACGGCCTCGACGACCAGCAGTCCGCCGAGCCGCAGCGGGCTGACCTGGCTCCAGATGCCGCGCACCATGCCCTCGCTGAACGCGACGTAGACGACGAGGAGGATCGAGGCGCGGTCGACGAGGCCGAGGATCCGCTTGTGCCGGGTGACGAAGCCACCGATCCAGCGGCGGGCGAGCTGCCCCGCGACGAACGGCACCAGCAGCTGGAGCACGATCTTCCAGACCGCGTCGGCGGAGAAGCCGCCCACGCTGCCGCCGAGCAGGCTCGCCGCGAGCAGCGGGGTGATGACGATGCCGGCGAGGGAGGAGAAGGAGCCCGCGCAGATCGCGGCGGGAACGTTCCCACGGGCCATCGAGGTGAACGCGATCGACGACTGGATGGTCGACGGGACCAGGGTGAGGAAGAGCAGGCCCGTGTAGAGGGAGTGGCTCAGGAACACCGGTTCGAGGCCCCGGGCGGCCAGGCCCAGCAGCGGGAAGACGATGAATGTGCAGGCCAGGACGGTGACGTGGAGCCGCCAGTGCTTCAGGCCGTCGAGGGCCTCACGGGTGGAGAGCCGGGCGCCGTAGAGGAAGAACAGGAAGGCGATCGCGGCCGTGGACGCGCCGGAGGCGACCTCGGCGGCCGCACCCCGCGCCGGGAGGAGCGCCGCGAGACCCACCGTCCCGAGCAGCAGCAGGATGTACGGGTCGATCGGCATCCAACTCGGCCGGCACAGGCGTTTCACGGTGCTCCACGTGCTTTCGATCGGGGGGTGCGGCGGGGCCGGAGAGCCCGTCTCCATGGTCCTCTCCCACCCCGTGATCGGGAATCCGTCATACGGCTCTGACAGCCATCGCGTTTCGTGATGACCAGGCGTAGGGTGCCCCTCATGTACGACCCCACGCACCTGCGGACGTTCCTCGCCGTGGCGCAGACGCTGAGCTTCACCCAGGCGGCGCGGCGGCTGGGACTGCGCCAGTCCACGGTCAGCCAGCACGTGCGCCGCCTGGAGGACGCGGCCGGGCGGCAGCTGTTCACCAGGGACACGCACTCGGTGGAGCTGACGGAGGACGGCGAGGCGATGCTGGGGTTCGCGCGCCGCCTGCTGGAGGTGCACGAGCAGGCGACGGCGTTCTTCACCGGGACCCGGCTGCGCGGCCGGCTGCGCTTCGGAGCGTCGGAGGACTTCGTGCTCACCCGGCTGCCGGAGATCCTGGAGGGCTTCCGGCACGACCACCCCGAGGTCGACCTGGAGCTGACGGTCGAGCTGTCCGGCACACTCCACGAGCAACTGGCGGCGTGCAAGCTCGACCTGGTGCTCGCGAAACGGCGCCCGGAGGACCCGCGCGGCGAGCCGGTCTGGACGGACCGGCTGGTGTGGATCGGCGCGGAGCGGCTGCGCCTCGACCCCGACCGCCCGGTGCCGCTGATCGTCTACCCGCCGCCGGGCATCACCCGCGCGCTGGCCCTGGAGGCGTTGGAGCGGGAGGGCCGCGCCTGGCGGGTGGCCTGTACCAGCGGCAGCCTCAACGGCCTGATCGCCGCCGCCCGCGCGGGCCTCGGCGTGATGGCTCATTCCCGTCGGCTGGTGCCCCCCGGTCTGGTCCGGGTGCCCGAGCGGGCGGGGCTGCCGGAGCTGGGCGAGGTCGACTTCGTGCTCGTGCACGGACGGCGTCCGGGAGCGGCGACGAGCGCGGCGGACGCGCTGGCCGCGGCGATCCTCTCCGGCGGCGACCGCCTGCACGGCCGGGCCCGTGGGGTGTGACGGCACGGTGCGCGACCGCGCTGGAACTGATGCCGGTCCGTGCGACCGGAAGCCCCGGGGCCGGACGTGAAGCGGCGCGACCCGGCCCCGGCGGCGGCCGTAATCGGGTCGTACAGATTCGGTGGAGATTACGGTGCCGAAACCTACTGTGCCGTAAGGGATTTCGCCCTGACTCTTCCCCTCTGCACACATTTCCGGCTACCCGCTCGTACTGATCTTGCCGATTCGTCCCCTCCGATTCCCCTCCCATCCCGGCTCCCGGTGAGGTAGCTTTCACGCGCTGTGCGGAGCGCCACGAGGAGCGGGTTTGCGCGAGTTCACCAACCCTCCGTTGGCGTCGGCGCCGCCGGTGGGCGGTCTGGCCGACGTCGTCTTCGAGTACGCCCGGGAGGACCCGACGTACATCGCGCTCGGCCGCAAGGACGAGCGGGGCGAGTGGCGCGACGTGACCTCCGCCGAGTTCCGTGACGAGGTGCTGGCGCTCGCGAAGGGCCTGCTGTCGCAGGGGGTTCGGTTCGGCGACCGGGTCGCCATCATGTGCCGCACCCGGTACGAGTGGACCCTGTTCGACTACGCCCTGTGGACGATCGGCGCCCAGGTCGTCCCCATCTACCCGACCTCCTCCGCCGAGCAGGTCTTCTGGATGCTGTTCGACTCGCAGTGCACGGCCGCGATGGTCGAGCACGAGGACCACGCGATGACCATCGCCACGGTCATCGACCGGCTGCCGCAGCTGCGCCGGCTGTGGCAGCTGGACGCGGGCGCCGTGGAGGAGCTGTACGAGTCGGGCGCGCAGCTCGACGACGAGGTGGTGCACCGGCACCGGCGGGCGGTGACCCCGGAGTCGGTCGCGACGATCATCTACACCTCCGGCACCACGGGCCGCCCCAAGGGCTGCGTCATCTCCCACGCCAACTTCATGGTCGAGGCGGACACGGTCATCGAGCGCTGGGCGCCGCTGTTCGAGTCCCGCAGGGGCCAGGAGCCGGCGACCCTGCTGTTTCTGCCGCTCGCGCATGTCTTCGGGCGGATGGTGCAGGTGGCCGGGATCAGGGGCAAGGTGAAGTTCGGGCACCAGCCGCAGCTGAGCGCGGCCGTGCTGCTGCCGGACCTGGCCGCCTTCAGGCCGACGTTCTTCCTCGCGGTGCCGTACATCTTCGAGAAGGTGTTCAACGCGAGCCGGCGCAAGGCCGAGCGGGAGGGCAGGGCCGGCCCGTTCGAGAAGGCCGTCGAGGTCGCCGTGAAGTACGCGGACGCGATCGAGGCGAAGGCCTGGGGCATCGGGCCCGGCCCCTCGGCGAGCCTCAGGGTGCAGCACCAGTTCTTCGACAAGGTCGTCTACGCGAAGATCCGGGAGGCCATGGGCGGCCGGATCAAGTACGCGATGTCCGGCGGCTCGGCGATGGACCGCCGGCTCGGCCTGTTCTACGCGGGCGCCGGCATCCACATCTACGAGGGGTACGGGCTGACGGAGTGCACGGCGGCCGCGACGGCGAACCCGCCCGAGCGCACCCGGTACGGCACCGTCGGCCAGGCCATCCCGGGCATGACCGTGCACATCGCGGACGACGGCGAGGTGTGGCTGCGCGGCCCCAATGTCTTCCAGGGGTACCTCAACAACCCCAAGGCCACCGACGAGACCCTGCACGACGGCTGGCTCGCCACCGGGGACCTGGGCGCCCTCGACGAGGACGGCTACCTCACGATCACCGGGCGCAAGAAGGAGATCCTGGTGACCTCGGGCGGCAAGAGCGTCTCCCCGGCGATCCTGGAGGAGCGGGTGCGGGACCATCCGCTGGTCGCCCAGTGCATCGTCGTCGGCAACGACCGGCCGTACATCGCCGCGCTCGTCACCCTCGACGCGGAGGCGGTCGAGCACTGGATCCAGATGCACGGCAAGCCGAAGCTGTCACCGGCCGACCTGGTGCGCGACCCGGAGCTGGAGACCGAGGTGCGGCGGGCGGTGGTCGCCGCCAACACTCTGGTCTCGCAGGCCGAGTCGATCCGCACGTTCCGGATACTGGCGCACCAGTTCACCGAGGAGCAGGGTCTGCTGACGCCGTCGCTGAAGCTGAAGCGGAAGGCGATCGAGAAGATGTACGCGAAGGAGGTGGAGGCGCTGTACCGGGCGTGAGAGCGCCGGGGACACGCCCGCCCTCCTTCGCGCACCCGGGTCAGACCAGCTGGTAGCCCCGCATGTTCCGCAGCAGCATGTGACAGTTCCGCAGGGAGCCCGAGGTGTCGCCGAGGGAGCGGTAGATGCCCCACTTGGGGCGCAGCCGGTCGGCGAGGAAGGTGTCGACGCCGGTGCGGGAGACGTCGATCAGGGTCGTCGAGCCCTTCTTGAGGATCCAGCGCACCGAACCCGCCGAACCGTCGCCGACCTTGACCTGGAAGTCGACGTCGGTCCAGGAGTCGTGCAGGGGCGCCAGGTCGGTGCGGCCGACCAGGATGTCGTCGATGGGCAGCTTCAGCTCGATGGTCTGGGCCCCGTTCACCCGGCGCAGGGACTGCACCACGAGCGGGGAGGTGCCGTTGCCGGGCTGCTTCATCTGCATGATGTGGGTGAAGCTGGTGGTCGCCTGGAGGGAACTCGGCAGATACATCTGGTAGGTGACCCGCCAGGTCTGCCCCTCCGTCCAGCGGAGGAAGCCGCTGGACGTGCGCAGGCCGGTGACCTCCTGGCGCTGCCGGTCGGTGGAGGTGTCCCGGTCGACGGTGTGCATGTCGAACCGCCAGGTGTCGCCGGTGGCTCGGATGTGCGGCGCGCCGGCGGTGTGGGAGTCGGCGCGGTCGTCCTCGATCGTCTCGAAGGCGCGGAGTCCGTCCGCGCTCGCCGAGGGGGACCACTTCAGCTGCCAGGAGGCGGCGTGCGCGGTGACCGGTGGACCGAGGGCGGCGGCCGTGCCGCCGAGTGCGGCGCCGAGGAGGGTCCTGCGTGTGGGGGTCATGGCCATCCATTCACGTACGTGACCGGAGTTCAGTGATGTACGTCGGAACGGTGCAAGACTTCCCGTGTGACGGTGTTCGGTCAATGGTCCGGACCGATAACGTAGAACCGTCGGATCCATTTCCGGCCATTCTGCGATTCGGTGTGCGAGCGGGCCGCTCAGGAATGCATCGCGTGCCGTGATCGTTGACGATGGGAAGCACCAACCGACGACTTTAAGGATCGAGAGCTCGTGAGCAGCAAGGTCCCCCCGATCATCCTGAACAACGGCGTCGAGATGCCCCAGCTGGGCTTCGGCGTCTGGCAGGTGCCGGACGACGAGGCCGAGCAGGCCGTCGGCACGGCGCTGGAGGCCGGCTACCGCAGCATCGACACGGCCGCGATCTACGGCAACGAGCGGGGCACCGGCAAGGCGCTCGCCGCTTCCGGCGTCCCCCGCAAGGACCTCTTCGTCACCACCAAGCTCTGGAACAGCGACCAGGGCTACGACGCCACGCTCCGCGCCTTCGACGAGTCGCTGGACAAGCTCGGCCTGGAGTACGTGGACCTGTACCTGATCCACTGGCCGGTCCCGGCCCGCGGCTCCTACATCGACACGTACAAGGCGTTCGAGAAGCTGTACGCCGACGGCCGCGCGCGGGCCATCGGTGTCTCCAACTTCCTTCCGGAGCACCTGGAGACGCTGATCGAGGCGACCAGCGTCATCCCGGCGGTCAACCAGATCGAGCTGCACCCCCACCTCCAGCAGCACGCCTCCCGCGAGTACCACGCGGAGCAGGGCATCGCCACCGAGGCCTGGTCGCCGCTCGGCCAGGGCAAGGGCCTGCTGGAGGTCCCGGCGATCATCGCCATCGCGCAGAAGCACGGCCGCACCCCGGCCCAGATCGTGCTGCGCTGGCACCTCCAGCTGGGCAACGTGGTCATCCCCAAGTCGGTGACCCCGTCCCGCATCAAGGAGAACATCGAGGTCTTCGACTTCTCCCTGGACACCGAGGACATCGCCGCGATCAGCGCGCTGAACGAGGACCGCCGCATCGGTCCCGACCCGGCGACCTTCGACATGGCCTGAGGCTCACCGACGAGACCGCCCGCCGGAGATGCTCCGGCGGGCGGTTTCGTGCGCCACGGGCGCCCACCGCCCCCGTGCCCGCGTCACGCGCGGGCTAGGTGGACCGTGTGGGCCGCGAGGACGAACACATCGGGGCGGTGGTGGAGGCTCGCCTTGTCGTCGGGGTCCAGCAGCCGGTCGAGTGTGGAGAGGTCGGACGGGTCGAGGTGGTCCGCGTACTCCGCGAGGGTCTCCCGGCGCCGCCGGAAGATGGTGAGGGCGTGGGCGCGTGCCGCCTCCGACACCGGGGCCGGCAGGTCCAGCAGGAAGGTGCGGGAGGTCGCGTCACGCAGGCCCGCGGCGGTGAGGAGGCCCGGCCAGTCCTCCGCCTCCTCGACCGTGCCGGGCAGGGCGGCCCGCATCTCGCCGAACCAGAGCTCCTCCACCGCGTCGAGCCGGGACTGGAGTCCGGGACGGCCGATGCCGATGTCCCGCGGCAGGAACCGCGTGGGCAGCCCGCCCTCGACGAGCGCCAGCACCCCGCCCGGGGCCAGCCGTTCGGCGAAGGCGGCGAGGCCGGCCCGCTGGTCGCCGAGGTGGTGCAGGCTGCGGCTCGCCCACAGCACGTCCACGGGGTACTCCAACTCGACCAGCCCCTCGGGGAGGTCCGCCTCCAGGGTGGCGAACCGGTCGGCCACGCCGAGGCGTTCCGCCCGGGACCGGGCCCGCTCCAGCAGCAGCCCCGAGCCGTCCACGGCGACGATCCGGGCGCCGGGGAACGTGTCGGCGAGCAGTGTGCTCACCACGCCCGGACCGCTGCCCGCGTCGACGACGAGCCCGGGCTCCGGCTGCCGCTCGGCCACCCAGGCGGCGGCCTGGCGGTTCAGCGGCGCGAACAGCTCCGCCTGCTCCTCCAGGTGCTCGGCCAGCTCGGCCCAGTCGATGTCGGTGTGGTCGTGACGCCCGTGCCCGTGGCCATGCCCGTGCCCGCGCCCGTGGCCGTCGCCCTGGCCGTGCTGGTGGTGGTGTCCCATGGTGGTGAGCCTCTCTTCCGGTTGCCGTCAGCCTGCGCCGACGCGCCACTGGACGGCAACCTCTCTTGCCGTAACGGCAAACTCTCCGGGCTTCGCGCGCTCCGGGCTTCAGACTCTCCGGGGGTCAGCCCTTGTCGGCGGCCCGGTAGACACAGACGTTCACGCCCGTGGGGCTCGTGACCGTGGAGACCAGCTTCAGGGTGTGCTTGGCGCCGCCGTCGGGGAAGATCGTCTTTCCGCCGCCGAGGACGACCGGCATGACCATCAGCCGCAGCTCGTCGACGAGGCCCTCGTGCAGGAGGGTCCGGGCGAGGCTGGGGCTGCCCATGACGAGCAGGTCGCCGCCTTCGCTCTCGCGCAGCTTGCGGATGTGGGCGACGGCTTCCTCACCGGGGACGCGGGTGGTGTTCCACGTCAGCTCGTCGTCGCCGAGGGTGCTGGAGACCACGTACTTGGGGAGGGCGTTGATCCGGTCGGCGAAGGGGTCACCGGTGCTCTCGGGCCAGGCCCCGGCCATCGCCTTCCAGGTGCGACGCCCGTACAGCAGCGCGTCGGCCGCGCGCAGCGCCTCGTCCCAGGCCCCGCCGACCACCTCCGGGTCGAAGAACTCCTGGGTCCAGCCGCCGTGGGCGAAGCCGCCGTCGGTGTCCTCCTCGGGGCCGCCGGGGGCCTGCACGACGCCGTCCAGACTCATGAACTCGGTGATGACGATGCGCATGGGGTGGTCTCCTCGTCCGCTCGGGGTGTACGGCGGTGAAGACCGGGGTGCCGTCCGGAACTCATCGCCCCACCCGTCCACGCCACGGTGACGTGCGTCACACCACCATGCCACCGAAACGGCAACGGCCGCCCGCCCCCGTGAGGAAGGGGACGGGCGGCCGTCGCGCGTGCGGGCGTGCCGTGCGGCCGGACCCGCCAGGGGGTGGGGGAAGTGCGCGCCCCTGGCGGATCCTCTCAGCCGGCGAAGGTCACAGCGCCGGGTACGCGTTCCGCATCAGCTCCTGGAACTGGGCGGAGAACCAGTGCCCGGACAGCGGCGCGTTGCCCAGGGCGCCGGACATGTTGTTGTTGTTCCGCGGGTTGCCCGTGTACGTCGGGTCGCACATCCGGTCGAAGCCCTTGCCCTCGTCGTTCGGGATCTGGGAGCTGGCCCCGTCGGACTCGCCCGGGGGCTTCATCCACACGTAGGCGTCGATCCCCGGCGCCGGGGCCGCCTGCGGACGCTCGCCGAGACCGGCTCCGGCCTGGTTGCACCAGTTTCCGGTGTTGAAGCGGCGGTCGTAGCGGCCGCCGTCGACGTAGGTGTCGACGGTCGTCCTCGCGCCCGGTCCGGTGGGCCGTGCGGTGCCGCCCCAGCCGTTGCGGGAGGTGTCGATCAGCATGCCGACGTTCGCGTTGAAGCCGGCCGAGACGGCCTGCGCCCGGAAGGCCTGGGCGAAGGACAGCTCGTCCACGTAGCGGTTCCAGTCGAGCCACTTCGACTCGCGGACCGACTTGCCGCCCACGGTGTCGTTGATGGTGAAGTTGTTCTCCTTGAGGGCGCTGTAGTTCGCCGTGTTGGTGATGAAGCCGTGGACGTCGTTCACCGTGGCGCCCTCGGCGGTCGCCGCCTCCTTCATGATGGCGGCGGAGGGGGCGAAGTTGTCGTCCCAGCCGAGCCAGCCGTGGTGGCCGGCGTCGACGTAGTTGTAGACGTTGGGGACGTCGCCCAGCTTGTTGAGCGCGTAGCCGACACCCTTGACGTAGTTGCCGTTGGCCTTCATCACGTCGCACTGCGGCACGGCCGTCGGGCGGCTGCCGGTGTTGGTGACGAGGTTGGGCAGCGAGTCGATCTCGACCGTGGTGACGATGCGCAGCGAGGCGTACTTCGGGTCGGCGAGGATCGCCTTGATCGGGTCGATGTACTGCGTCTTGTACTTGTCGATCTCGTCGGCCTTGAGCTCGCCGTTGGAGGCGAGGGCCGAGCAGTCACGGCCGGGCAGGTTGTAGATCACCAGCTGCACGACGAGCTGGTCGGAGCCCTTCTGCCGCAGCGCCTCGTCGAGGTGGGCCCGCAGCCCCATCTTGCCGCCGGCGCCCGCGATGGCGGCGGTGCGGTCCAGCCACACACCCGTGGGCTGGTTGGCGATCCGGCTGCCGCCCGGCTCGGCGGCGGCGTTCCTGGACCACTCCGGGTTCACGTACACCTTGGCGCCGGCGTACGGGTTGTCCACCCGTGAGCCGGGGTTGCCCGGACCCGGCTCGCCCGGACCGCCACCGCCGTCGTCGACGTTGCAGGTGACACCGTCCAGCGTGAAGGTCGCCGGGACGGCGTTGGAGCCGCTGTAGGAGGCGTTGAAGCCGAAGCTGACCGAACCGCCGGTCGGGAGGGAGCCGTTGTACGTCTCGTTGGAGGCCGTCACGGCGCTGCCGCTCTGGGAGATCTTCGCGTTCCAGCCGTTGCCCACCTGCTGGTTGCCCGCGTACGACCACTTCGCGGACCACGAGGACTTCGCGGCGCCGTTGTTGGTGATCGTGACGGCGGCGGTGAAGCCGGTGGACCACTGGTTCTGCACCTTGTAGTCGACGGTGCAGGGGATCGCCCGGATGCCGGAGTCGTCCGGCACGGCGGCCACCGCGGTCCCGGCGGCGCCGGCGACCAGCGCCATCGCCGCGAGGAGTGCTGTTCTGGTACGGCTCATGAGTGCGGGTTTCCTCTTCCGTAGTGGGGTGTACGTGGAGGTTCCGTAGGGGGTCGTGCGGGGTGCCCGTCCGCCGGGGCGGCGCGGACGCTCGCTCGGCCCGACGCCCGACGACGTGGGACTGTCGTCGCGGGCGGAGTTCAGGCCGGGCCGGCGGGAGCCGGCCATGTGCTCCGGTTCCGGCCCGGGCGAAAAGCGGATCGCCGCGGGGCGGGGTGGGTCGGTTCCACGGCCGCGGATCCAGGTCGCAGGTGTCCGCGAACCCGCTGGACGACCCTGTCGCCGGGCAGCTCGGACACCGGCGGCCCGTCACCGTCCGGCGGGGCGTGCCCGCTCACGGAGACGAGTAAAAGACCTGAACGCGGGGGGTGGCGCATGAGCGACTCCTTGCAGATCGGGCGCGCCGTGACGGCCGCGTCGACTGGTGGAACCGCTCCCACTGGTGCTGGTGAAGGTAGCGCCAAGCGACGGTAAAAGACAGGGGTGTTGCGTTATTGCCCGCCACAAATCTCGTCGCCCGTCGTCGAATCTTTTCGACTCTTCAAGCACCTTGACCGCCTGCACCCCTCTCCTCAATATGGGAGCGCTCCCACTGGTTCAAGGCTTGTTGTTGCTGCTCCGCCCCCACCTTCGTAAGAGCCGCACGGAAGGAACCAGAGCATGCACCCCAGACGCGGACGCCGTACCGCACGGCGCCTGTGGACCGCCGTGGTCGCGGCCCTCGCTCTTCCCCTGACGATGCTGGGCACGGGATCGTCCCCCGCCGCCGCGGCGGCCGTGGCCTGCAACGTCGACTACAAGACCAATGACTGGGGCTCGGGCTTCACCGCCGAGCTGACCCTCAGCAACCGGGGTACCGAAGCCATCAACGGCTGGACTCTGACGTACTCCTACGCGGGCAACCAGACGCTCACCAGCGGCTGGAGCGGCACCTGGTCGCAGTCCGGCAAGACGGTGACCGCGAAGAACGCGTCCTGGAACGGCACCATCGCCGTCGGGGGCGCGGTGAGCACCGGCGCCCAGTTCACCTACAGCGGCACGAACACCGCGCCGACCAACTTCGCGATCAACGGCACCGCGTGTGTCGGCGCCCACCAGCCGCCGATCACCGTGCTGACCAGCCCGACCGCGGGTGCCACGTACTCGCAGGGCGACCCGGTGCCGATGGCGGCCACCGCCGCGGCCGCGGACAACGCGACCGTCACCAAGGTGGAGTTCTACGACGACACCAGGCTGCTGGGCACGGACACGACCTCGCCGTACACCTTCTCGGCCACCGGTCTGTCCGTGGGCAGCCACTCGCTGGTCGCCAAGGCGTACGACAGCCTGGGCGCGTCGGCGGACTCCGCGCCGGTCGGCATCACGGTCGCCTCGGGACCCGCGGTGGTGGTCTCACCGACGCAACTGGGCGTGCAGCAGGGCAAGACGGGCACGTACGACGTGAAGCTCTCGACCCGGCCGTCGGGCAATGTGACGGTGACGACCGCGCGGGCCTCCGGCAACTCGGGCCTGTCGGTCACGGGTGGCGCGTCGCTGACGTTCACGCCGCAGAACTGGAACACGGCCCAGAAGGTGACCGTCACGGCCGACTCCTCGGGCACGGGTGCCGCGGTCTTCGAGTCGACGGCGACGGGCCACGCCAAGGGCGCGGTGACGGTGACGCAGCTGGCGGCGTCGAAGGTGTACGACGCCCGCTTCCTGGAGCTCTACGGCAAGATCACCAACCCGGCGAACGGCTACTTCTCCCCCGAGGGCATCCCGTACCACTCGGTGGAGACGCTGATCGTCGAGGCGCCGGACCACGGCCATGAGACCACCTCGGAGGCGTACAGCTACCTCCTGTGGCTCCAGGCCATGTACGGCAAGGTCACGGGCGACTGGTCCAAGTTCAACGGCGCCTGGGAGATCATGGAGAAGTACATGATCCCCACCAAGGCCGACCAGCCGACCAACTCCTTCTACACGGCGAACAAGCCGGCGACGTACGCCCCCGAGCACGACACCCCCAATGAGTACCCGGCGCAGCTCAACACGTCGGTCTCGGTCGGCTCGGACCCGATCGCCGCGGAGCTGAAGAGCGCCTACAACACGGACGACATCTACGGCATGCACTGGCTGCAGGACGTGGACAACGTCTACGGCTACGGCAACTCGCCGGGCAAGTGCGAGGCCGGTCCGGCCGACACCGGCCCGTCGTACATCAACACCTTCCAGCGCGGACCGCAGGAGTCGGTGTGGGAGACCGTCCCGCAGCCCACCTGCGACCAGTTCAAGTACGGCGGCAGGAACGGGTACCTGGACCTGTTCACCCGTGACGCCTCCTACGCCAAGCAGTGGAAGTTCACCAACGCCCCGGACGCCGACGCGCGCGCCGTGCAGGCCGCGTACTGGGCGGACGTGTGGGCCAAGCAGCAGGGCAAGGGCGGTGACGTCTCCGCGACCATCGGCAAGGCCGCGAAGATGGGCGACTACCTGCGCTACGCGATGTACGACAAGTACTTCAAGAAGGTCGGGAACTGCGTGGGGCCGACCACCTGCCCCGCGGGCACCGGCAAGGACGCCTCCTTCTACCTGCTCTCCTGGTACTACGCGTGGGGCGGCGCCACCGACACCAACGCCGGCTGGGCCTGGCGCATCGGCTCCAGCCACGCGCACGGCGGCTACCAGAACCCGCTCGCCGCGTACGCCCTCGCCAACTACGCCCCGCTGAAGCCCAAGTCGGCGACCGGGCAGGCGGACTGGGCCAAGTCCCTGGACCGGCAGATCGAGTTCTACCGCTGGCTCCAGTCCGACGAGGGCGCGATCGCCGGCGGCGCCACCAACAGCTGGGCGGGGCGGTACGCCACTCCCCCGGCCGGGACGCCGACCTTCTACGGCATGTACTACGACGAGAAGCCCGTGTACCACGACCCGCCGTCCAACCAGTGGTTCGGCTTCCAGACGTGGTCCATGGAGCGGGTCGCGGAGTACTACCAGCAGACGGGCAACGCCGCCGCGAAGACGGTCCTCGACAAGTGGGTCGACTGGGCGCTGTCCAAGACCACGATCAACCCCGACGGGACGTACCGGATTCCCTCCACGCTCCAGTGGTCCGGTGCCCCGAACACCTGGAACCCGTCCAGCCCCGGCTCCAACAGCGGGCTGCACGTCACCGTCGCCGACTACACCGACGACGTCGGCGTGGCGGGCTCCTACGCCAAGACGCTGACGTACTACGCCGACCGCTCCGGTGACGCCGACGCGGCCCGGGTCGCCAAGGCGCTGCTCGACGGCATGTGGGAGCACTACCAGGACGGGCTCGGTGTCGCCGTCCCGGAGACCCGTACGGACTACAACCGGTTCGACGACCGGGTGTACGTGCCGAGCGGATGGACGGGCACGATGCCGAACGGTGACGCGATCAACTCGTCGTCGACGTTCGAGTCGATCCGGTCGTTCTACGAGGACGACCCGGCCTGGTCGAAGATCGAGGCGTATCTGGCGGGTGGCGCCGCGCCGTCGTTCACGTACCACCGGTTCTGGGCCCAGGCGGACATCGCACTGGCCATGGGTGCGTACGCGGAGCTCCTCGAATAAGTCCCCGCTGAAGCTCCGGGTACGAGGTCCTGCGCTCCGGCGGGGGCAGGACCTGGGCCGGGCGGTCCCCACCCGCACAGGGGGCCGCCCGGCCGTTCACGCCGCCGTCCATCCGCCTCCCCCACGCGTCCGGAGAGGACTTCACCGTGCGAAGAACCCGCATCCTCACCACAGTCCTGGCCCTCGCGGCCGGTCTCCTCGCGGGCTCCCCACCCGCGCTGGCCGCCGAACGGGCCGGACAGGCGGAGCAAGCCGAGCGGGCCGGCGAGAAGGTGTCGATCGCCGCGGACACCTACACGTGGAAGAACGCCCGCATCGACGGTGGCGGGTTCGTGCCCGGCATCGTGTTCAACCGCAAGGAGAAGAACCTCGCGTACGCCCGCACGGACATCGGCGGGGCGTACCGCTGGGTGGAGTCGTCGAAGACGTGGACGCCGCTGCTGGACTCCGTCGGCTGGGACGACTGGGGGCACACGGGTGTGGTGAGCCTCGCCTCCGACCCGGTCGACCCGAACAAGGTGTACGTGGCGGCCGGCACCTACACCAACAGCTGGGACCCGGGCAACGGCGCGATCTACCGCTCGTCCGACCGGGGGGCGAGCTGGCAGAGGGCGAATCTGCCGTTCAAACTGGGCGGGAACATGCCGGGGCGCGGCATGGGTGAGCGGCTCGCGGTGGACCCCCACAGGAACAGCGTGCTGTATCTGGGGGCGCCCAGCGGGAAGGGGTTGTGGCGTTCCACGGACTCGGGGGCCACCTGGTCGCAGGTGACGAACTTCCCGAACGTCGGCGACTACGTGGCCGACCCCTCCGACACGAGCGGGTACTCCAGCGACAACCAGGGCATCGTCTGGGTCACCTTCGACGAGTCGACGGGCGGCGCGGGCACCGCCACGAAGACGATCTACGTCGGTGTCGCCGACAAGGAGAACGCGGTCTACCGGTCGACGGACGCGGGCGCGACCTGGTCACGGGTGGCCGGGCAACCGACCGGCCAACTGGCCCACAAGGGCGTCCTGGACGCGACGAACGGCCATCTGTACGTGGCGTACAGCGACACGGGCGGCCCGTACGACGGCGGCAAGGGCCGGCTCTACCGGTACGCGACGGCGACGGGGACCTGGACCAACATCAGCCCGGTGGCGGAGGCCGACACGCACTACGGCTTCAGCGGACTCACGGTGGACCGTCAGAAGCCGGGCACGGTGATGGCGACGGCGTACAGCTCCTGGTGGCCGGACACCCAGATCTTCCGCTCCACCGACAAGGGCGCGACCTGGACGAGGGCGTGGGACTACACCTCGTACCCCAACCGCGAGAACCGCTTCACCATGGACGTCTCGTCGTCGCCGTGGCTGACGTGGGGCGCGAACCCGTCGCCGCCGGAGCAGACGCCGAAGCTGGGCTGGATGACGGAGTCGCTGGAGATCGACCCGTTCGACTCGAACCGCATGATGTACGGGACGGGCGCGACGATCTACGGCACCGAGAACCTCACCAACTGGGACAGCGGCGCCAAGTTCACCGTGAAGCCGATGGTGCGGGGACTGGAGGAGACGGCCGTCAACGACCTCGCCTCTCCCCCGTCCGGGGCCCCGCTGCTCAGCGCGCTCGGTGACATCGGCGGTTTCCGGCACACGGATCTGACGAAGGTCCCGTCGATGATGTTCACCCAGCCGAACTTCACGACGACGACCAGTCTGGACTTCGCCGAGACCGACCCGAACACCGTGGTCCGGGTGGGGAACCTGGACTCGGGGCCGCACATCGCGTTCTCCACGGACAACGGCGCCAACTGGTTCGCGGGCACCGATCCGTCGGGGGTGAGCGGCGGCGGCACGGTCGCGGCCGGCGCGGACGGCAGCCGCTTCGTGTGGAGCCCGGCGGGCACCGGCGTGCGGTACACCACGGGCTTCGGAACGTCGTGGCAGGAGTCGAGCGGGATACCGTCCGGCGCGATCGTCGAGTCCGACCGGGTCGACCCGAAGACCTTCTACGGCTTCAAGTCCGGGAAGTTCTACGTGAGCACGGACGGCGGCGCGACCTTCACCGCGTCGAACGCTAGCGGCCTGCCGAGCGGTGACAGCGTGCGCTTCAAGGCGCTGCCCGGCACGAAGGGCGACGTGTGGCTGGCGGGCGGGGAGACGGGCGGCGCGTACGGGCTGTGGCACTCCACCGACGGCGGCGCCACCTTCACCAAGCTGTCGAACGTCGCGCAGGCCGACACCATCGGCTTCGGCAAGGCGGCCGCGGGCGCCTCGTACCAGACGCTGTACACCAGCGCCAGGATCGGCGGGACGCGCGGCATCTTCCGTTCGACGGACAAGGGCGCCACGTGGACGCGGATCAACGACGACGCCCATCAGTGGGGCTGGACCGGCGCGGCGATCACGGGTGATCCGCGGGTCTACGGCCGGGTGTACCTCTCCACCAACGGTCGCGGTGTCATCTACGGCGACACCTCCGACACGGGCGGCGGCACGGATCCCGATCCGGAACCGCAGCCGACGGGCGCCTGCGCGGTGACCTACAAGATCACCAACCAGTGGTCGGGCGGCTTCCAGGCCGATGTGCGGCTGGCCAACACGGGCACCGGCGCCTGGTCGGGCTGGACCCTCAACTGGTCCTTCCCGAACGGCCAGAGTGTCACGCAGTTGTGGAACGGGGCCCACACCCAGTCGGGTGCGGCGGTCTCGGTGAAGAACATCGCCTGGAACGCGAATGTCGCGGCGGGATCGTCGGTGAGTTTCGGCTTCACCGGAAGCTGGTCGGGGACGAACGGCAGACCGACCGCCTTCCGGCTCGGTGACCAGTCCTGCACGGTGACCTGACACCCGAGCGGGACGCGACGAGGGCGCGCGCCGGTCACGGCGCGCGCCCTCATTCATTCGTCGTCACGGTGCCGGATCCACCACAGGAGCATCACCGTGGCGGCGACGAGCATGATGATCGCCGGTGCGGCGGTGACGACACGGGACAAGGTCATCGTCGGTCTTTCTCGGCCGCTGCCCTGGAGGTGACGGCGTGCTGGACGGGGCGGGCCGGACGATGATCCCGCCCGGAACGGCCGACGTCACCAGGACGGCCGAAAATACATCCGTTCGTGTCTACGTCGTCATGCCGGTCAGGGCGCGCCGGGGGTGGAGGCGTCGTTGGCCTCGTAGGTGTACGCCAGCCCCTCCGGGGTGGTGCCGCCGGCGGGCGGACCGGTCGGCGCCTCCCTGTGGCCGGTGCGCCACCGCAGGCCGCACCGGGTACCTCCCGGGAGGACAGACGGGTTCCTCAGTCGCGGCCGGGCGCACCGGAGTTGCCGCCCACGGGTCCGTATCTCGCGGCGAGTTCGGTGACCGTGCGGGCGATGCGCTCGCGCAGTTCGGCCGGCTCCAGGACCTCCACCGCGCTGCCGAGCCGCAGAAAGTCGTCGTGGGCCCGGTCGAGGGACTCGACGGGGACGGTGGCCCGGGTCCAGCCGTCGTCGTCCAGGCGGCCGCCCTCTTCCACCGCGCGTCCCTGCGGGCCGGTGAGTCGGGTGCCGGGCGCCAGGCGGACGACGGCCTCGGCGCGGTGCAGCCGGTCGTGGAAGTCGCGCTGCTGGGTGTGGGACAACGTCCTGCACTTCGGGGGCGCGGCGGCGGGCCGGCCCGTCCTCGGTTGCCCCGACCGCGATCCCGCGCGCTTCGTCGCCACCGGGCGGCCGTGGATCGGCTGTGTCTGGGAGCTGCCGCCGATCGCACCCGAACGCGACGCCTGGGTACGCCATATGCTCGCACCACAACTCCCTGATCTGGACGCCTACTTGGCTTCTCCCCTGCCCGCCGGAACCACCGGGGGCCGGGCATGAGCGGGCCACACGACTTCGACTTCTTCCACGGCGGGTGGGAGGTCCGCCACCGCCGCCGCACCGACTTCCTCGACCCGGACGGCGACTGGGAGGAGTTCCCCGCCACCAGCCGCTGCCTGCCCCCGTCCGACGGGGCGGCGAACATCGACGAGATCGACTTGCCGCACCTCGGGTCGAAGGGGCTGACGCTGCGGCTGTTCGACCCGGAGGCCCGCGTGTGGTCGCTGAACTGGTCGTCCAGCCGCAGCGGGCGGCTGTTCCCGCCGGTAGTCGGCCGGTTCGAGGGCGGTCGGGCGAGTTCCACGGAGACGACACGCACGACGGCAAGGACCTCCGGGTGCGGTTCGTGTGGTCCGGCGTGTCCGCGACCACCGCCCGCTGGGAGCAGGCGTTCTCGCTCGACGGCGGGGAGACCTGGCTGACCAACTGGACCATGGAGTTCCGGCGGCCGGCGGTGACCTGACCGCCGGCCCGGGTCACCTCTTGCGGAACGCCCGGAGCGAGAACTCCGGGTCCGGGCGGGGCCGGTCCTGGTCGGGAAGGGCCGCGAGGCGTACGGCGAAGTCGTCGGCGAGGGGATCACCTGGCGGGAGCGTGACGAACCAGCCTCGGCGCAGGTCCATGAGAGCGCGGCGGGGGCTGCGGCCCTGGCCGCGGCCCGGGAAGCGGGCCTCGCCGGCGGGGCGCAACCCGTGCTCGTCGGCGTGCTTCCCGACGGCCGCCGAGGTGTCCGTGGCCGGGCTGCGGGGGCGGGTGGCGAGGACGGCGTCGATGTCGCTGCCGACGTTGTGGGCGGCCCCCTTGTCGACGGTGGTGATGTACACACCGCCCGGACGCAGCACACGGGCGCACTCGCCGACGACCCTTCGAACGTCGTCCGGGTCCGCGAGCAAATGGAGGAGCCACACGCTGGTGACGGCGTCGAACGCGTCGTCGGGGAAGGGAAGTCGGCGGCTGTCGCCGAGGACGATCGCACCGGGGAGGCGGGCGGCGGCCCGGCGCGCCATCGCGGTGGTGAGGTCGACGCCCGTCACCCGCATCCCGGGGCGGGCGGCGGCGAACCGCCGGGTCACGATGCCGGTGCCGCAGGCGACGTCGAGCAGACTGCGCGCGCCCCGGGGGACGAGTCCGAGTACGGCGTCGGCGGCGGCCTCGGCGCGGGGCTCGCCGCCCCGCAGGGCGTCGTAGTCGCCCGCCTCCTTGTCGTAGTCGAGCACCGGCTCAGCTCGCCCCGTGGCCCGGGGCGAGTTCCTCCACCCGCCGGGCCAGTTCGAAGTCCTTCTCGGTGACGGCGCCGCCCGCGCTGTGCGTGTGGACGGTCAGTGAGACGGTGTTGTAGCCGAGGGTGAGGTCGGAGTGGTGGTCGAGCTCCTCCTGGGTGCGGGCGATGTGCACGACCATCGCGGTCGCCGCGAAGTGCGAGGCCAGCCGGTAGGTGCGGGCGATCCGGTCCCCGTCCAGCGACCAGCCCGGCAGTTCCGCGAGCCGGTCCTCGATCTCCTTCTGCGACAAGGGTTCGACGGGCATGGCCCGCTCCTTCCGTGACGTCCCCTCCATGACGTGCGGTCCCTCTCAGCGTGCCACAGCAGGGCCGCCGCGGTCCTGGTCACACCGCACGGGGACGGCGGACGCCGTACGCATTCGGCCGGGCGGCACGCCCTGGGGGTCCGGACGGATCCGAACCCCGGCCGTCACTTCCGTACGCTCTCCGCCGCGAAGTCGTCCGCCAGGACGGTGATGTCGGCGCGGCCCTCGGTCGCGGCCAGCCAGTCGTGCGGCAGGCCGTGGTCGCCGTAGTGGGCGCCGAGGAGGTTGCCGCAGATGGAGCCGGTGGAGTCGCTGTCGCCTGAGTGGTTGACGGCGAGGAGGAGGGCCTCGCTGACGCTGTGGGTGGCGAGGGCGCAGTAGACGCCCATGGCCAGGGCCTCCTCGGCGACCCAGCCCTCGCCGAGCGACTCGACCTTCCCGGCCGTGGGGGCGCCCTCGGCCGCCAGGTCGAGGGCACGGTTCAGGGCCCTGCTGGTCTCCTCGTGTCCGGGGTGGCGGGACAGCAGCCGCAGGGTGCGCAGGACGGCGCCCTCCAGCGACTCGTCGGCGACCAGGTGGGCGACGATCGCGGCGAGCGCGCCCGCCGCGTACCCGCCGGTGGGGTGCCCGTGCGTCATCCGGGCGGCGCGGGCGGCCATCCCGAACGCGGCCTCCGCCGGGACGCGGGCCAGCCCGAAGGGCGCCGAGCGCATGACGGTGCCGCAGCCCTTCGACTCGGGGTTGACCGGGCCGGGGCTCCCCAGCGGGGCGGCCGGGTCGGGATGGTGGACCTGGGCGAGGCCGGACAGACAGGCGTTGCCGGGGGCGCGGCGGGCGTACAGCCAGGGCAGGGCGGCGAGGCCCGAGGTGGGGCGCGGGCCGGGGCCGGGCTGCCGCTGGGTGTCGAGCCAGCGGCCGTACGCCTCCCGGACCAGCTGGGGCCAGGCCCCTTCGATGCCCTTGAGGCGCGCGCGCTCGTGCGCCTGCCGCAGCCCCTCGACGGTGAAGAGGGTCATCTGGGTGTCGTCGCTGACCCGCCCGACCGCGCCGTCCACGTCCGGGACGAGGCCGGTCACCCCGCGGTCGCCGTGCGTGGAGCGGATGACGGCGAGCGAGGCGAACTCGACGGGGTAGCCGAGCGCGTCCCCGACCGCCCCGCCCAGCAGGCAACCCCGCACCCGCGCCCGGTACACCGCCGTCGCCTCCCAGGACGGGTTCCACGGGTCGTACACGCGCCACTCCTCGATCGCCTCGGCTACGTTCTGACGTATGACCATTGTCCCGTCCGGCACCACGAGTCGTCCCGTCACCCCTCCCGACCGGGGAGCCGGCCCTCTGCTGCGGGCATGGCGGGAACAACGACGCGTCAGCCAGCTGGAGTTGGCGCTGCGGGCCGGTTCGTCGGCGCGGCACATCAGCTTCGTGGAGACCGGCCGCTCCCGGCCCAGCGAGGAGATGCTGCTGCGGCTCGCCGAGCACCTCGACGTGCCCGTACGGGACCGCAACGCGCTGCTCCTGGCCGCCGGTTACGCGCCCCGCTACCCGCAGACCTCGCTGGACGACCCGTCGATGGCGGCCCTCCGCGAGGGCGTGGAGCGCCTGATCCAGGGCTACGAGCCGTACCCGGCGCTGGTCCTCGACGCGACGTACCGCGTGGTGGCCGCCAACCGGGGCATCGCGATGCTGCTCGACGGCGTCCCCGAGTCGCTGCTGGTGCCGCCGCTGAACGCGATGCGGCTGGTCCTCCACCCCGAGGGCCTGGCGCCTCGCATCCGCAATCTGCGGGCCTGGCGCGGTCATCTGCTGGAGCAGATGGAACGCCAGATCGCCCTGCGCCGCTCGGAGCCGCTGCGCGCCCTGTACGAGGAGGTCGCGGCGTATCCGCTGCCGCCCGGCACGGCCGACGAGGAGCCCGAGGAGGAGGTGGGGGTGTCCTTCGCGCTGCCGATGCGGATCGAGCACGCGGGCCGGGTGCTGTCCTTCATCTCGTCGATCTCCACGTTCAACACGCCCATGGACGTGACCGTGGCCGAGCTGGCCATCGAGACGTTCCTCCCGGCCGACCCGGCGACGGTCAAGTACCTCCAGTCACTGTCCATGTGACGGTCGGTCAGTCAACGGTTGCCCGCAGGGCGGTGTACTGCGCCGCCGCGAACCCGGCGACCGTCAGCGCCTGGAGCACCGTCCACACCGCGCCCGCCGTGCTCGGTGTGAGCCACAGGGCGAGGGCGACGAGGCTGAGGAGGGCCCAGGCGAGGTTGGCCTCGACGACCGCGTGCACGGGCCGCACCGGCGGACGCCCGCGCGCGGCGAGCAGGGCCACGCCCACCGCGTACGCCGTGAGGAAGGCGCCGAGCGCGGCGAGCAGGCCCGGGCCGACCCCGAGGAGCCGGCCGAGCGGCCCGGCGGCGAGGAGGTAGGCGAGCCCGTTCACCCCGGTCACGGCGGCGTCCGCGGCCAGGAAGCGGCGCAGCATGGTCCGGGGGTCGGTCGTCCGGGCGAGAGCGGCGAGCGGGGTCGCGGACATGGGGCATCACCCTCCGTCGAGGTGGAGTCGGTCGGCTGGGAAGCGGGCGGCCGGGGGCGGCCGTGCGGACCGCCGGGGCCGGGCCCCGGGCCGGAGTGCGCCGGCCCGGAACCCGCTGCCCTCACCTTGCCGGGTACGGGGCGCGGCGGTCGATTACCTCGGAGGTCATGCCGGGCGGGCGGCTTCGGAGGGGGCCATGACGGATGTCACGCTGGGGAACCGTTGCTCACTCTTCGGAAGCGTCCTTTACTCTTTGGGGTCGCCGTGTCGTGTTCCGCCACGGCGTCGTCGCGGTCGAACCGGAACCGGGGGCTGCCCGTTCCGCTCGACCTCATGAGATGTGCACCCGAACATGACAGACTGGACGCGTACTTCGGCGCGTGGGGAGGCGTGGCGTGAGTGAGCGGCGGCCCGCGCCCACCGTCGGTCAGGTGGTGCTCGGCAGACGGCTCCAGGAACTGCGCGAGGCCGCCGGGCTCAAGCGCGAGGAGGCCGCGCGCGTCCTGCGGGTCGCCCCGGCCACCGTGCGGCGCATGGAGACCGCCGACGTCGCGCTGAAGATCCCGTACGTGCAGGTCCTGCTCACCACGTACGGTGTCGCCGAGCACGAGGTGGCCTCGTTCGTGAAGCTCGTCGAGGAGGCGAACAAGCCCGGCTGGTGGCAGCGGTTCCACGATGTGCTGCCCGACTGGTTCAGCCTGTATGTGAGCCTGGAGGGCGCGGCCCATCTGATCCGGCAGTACGAGCCGCACTTCGTGCCCGGGATGCTCCAGACCGAGGAGTACGCGCGGGCCGTGATGGAGGCGGGCACCCTCGGGCAGACCGGGCCCGACACCATCGAACGGCATGTGTCGCTGCGCATGGCACGGCAGAAGCTCCTCACCCGCGAGCACCCGCCGCACCTGTGGGTGATCATGGACGAGACGGCGCTCAGACGGCCGGTGAGCGTCCGCTCCCAGGTCATGCGCGACCAGATCGACCGGCTGCTGGACATCACCGAGAAGGACCATGTGATCCTCCAGGTCGCCGAGTTCGCCGCCGGGCCCCATCCGGGCACGTACGCCCCGTTCGCCCTCTTCCGCTTCGCGGAGCCGGAACTCCCGGACATGGTCTACACGGAGTACCTCACCGGCGCCCTCTACCTCGACTCGCGCCGTGAGGTCGCCCTCCATCTGGAGGTCCTCGACCACATGGCCGCGCACGCGGCCTCCGCGGAGCGCACCCGCGACATCCTGCGGCGGTACCGCGACACGTACTGAGCCCGCCCACGAGTGATCCGGGCCGGCGGCGGGGGGACGGCGGGGTTCGGCAGCGGGTGGACCGCTCCGGCGGCGGGCCTGTCAGTGGGGCGTGCGACGATCCCGGCATGATCGCCTCTCTGGAGTCGCTGCTGCCGACGACGGGTCCGCACGCCTCGACCACGTACGCCGACTGGGCCGCCGCCCACGACCCCGCGGCCGCCGCGGAGGCACGTGAGTCGATCGAGGACATGCGCACCCGACTCGGCCGTACCTGGACCAGGCCCGGCCGGTTCGTCGACGCGATGGCGGCGCGTGCACGGCGATTGCCGCCGGCGCATCTGCCGTGGTTCTGGGACACCGTGGGCCACCGGCTCATCGGCTACGGCAGCAGGCCCGGCGGACGGGCCTACGCGGCCGCTCGGGCGGCCGAGGCGGAGCACCGGCTGCCGGTGGACCCCGGTTACCGCCGGGCCAACGCGCTGCTGTTCGCGGCGGGCGGGGCCATGCCTGCGAAGGAGTTCGGCGCCCACCAGCGGTTCCTCACCGAGGCTTTCCCGCCGGCGGACGCGCACACCGCACTGGAGGACTTCCTGATCGCGTGGGCGAACTCGCCGGCGGACCTGCCGGCGGATCTGGTGCGGCGGGTGCGGGCGTCCGCCAAGGCGGCCGGGCACGGGGACGACGACGTGGCCCGCGCGGTCGGCGCGATCCTGTCCGTCGCACGGAAGAAGACGGTGCCGGACTCGCTGCTGGCCGCCGCCGAACCGGTCCTGACGGCCCATCCGCCGGCGGACGCGATCGCCGCCGGGCTGGTGGAGATCTTCCCGCAGGGTGTCACCGACGGCGGGGCCTGGCTGCGCCTGCTGACCGGCTGCGGGGCGACGGAGGCGATGGCATCCGGCCGGGTGGTGCCCGAGGGCGGCCTGGCCCACTGGGTGGGCCGCTTCACGCACATGTACCAGTACGCGGAGCAGTCCGGCGGAGGGGTCGCGCGTCAGCCGCTCCCGGTGGAATTCCTCGATCTGGTGGGCCGGTTGGGGCCGCGGCTGCGGGCGGAGAGCAGCCCGGTGACCCTGCACACCACCCGGCACCACTACCAGGGCTTCGACGCGGACGTGCTGGACTCCTGTCTGGCGGCCGGGGTCGCCGTGGTCGACCCCGGACCGGAGATCGGGATGCGGTTCTGGGGCGAGCGGTCCCGGCGGGACCTGACGGCACTGGCCGCCGACCCCGTGTTCGGTCCGCGGCTGGAGGGCACCGTGCACGCGCACCTGCTGCCCGGCCGGTCGCCGGCAGACCGCCGCCGGGCCGGATCGGCGGTGACGCTGCTGCCGGGTGTCGAGGGCATCGCCCACGAGGTCGCCGGGCGGGTGGGCAGGCTCGTGGACACCGTGGCGGGCGGCGGGATGGCGGGGGCCGAGGAAGCGGTGGCCGAGCTGGAGGTACTCCTGGACCGGCCCACGGTGGCGGCGCTCGACGGGATCTCCGACGCCCTCGCCGAGGCGGGCGCGGCCGGTGCGCTGCGGCGCTCGCTGAGAGCCGGTCTGCCGGAGGAACTGGCGTGGCCGGCCCTGGAGTCGGTGTACGCGGAGTTCGCCCGCGGCGCGGCCGGTCATGAGCCGGAGCAGGCGGCGGGCGGGGCCCCGCCGGGAGTGATGGGCGTGACCTCCACATGGCCGGTGCTGACGGTGTTCGGGCGGGACCGGGCGGTCGCCGTCGCCCCGGACGGTGTGCGGGGGTCCTGCCGGTTCACCGTGCCCGACGGGGCGACCATGTTCGCCGTCCACTACGTGGGCGGCTCCTTCCTGGTGAGCTGGACCCTCGCCCGGGACCCGTACCACTGCGACACCGCCGTCTGGGCCGACCGGCCCCACGAGCCGTTCACACCGGACGAGGTGGGCGGTCTGGTGCCCTTCGGCGGCAGCCTGGACGGGGCGTACGGCTTCCAGTTCGAGACCGCGGACGGGGGCGGGCGGCACGGTGGCCGGCGGGTGCTGCGGCCGGGCGGACGGGAGGGGATCGACAACGACGAGCTGCAGCTCGGTGACGGTACCCGGATCTGGACCAACGCCGTCTTCGGGAGACGCCCCTGGGAGGTGGTCGACCGGGTCGGCGGACAGCCCCGCGGTGAGGTGGCGCTGCCGGACTTCCCCGGTCGCGCGCCGGGCTCCGCTCCGGGCACGGAGTCGTCCGAGGCAGGCATGTCCCTGGCCGTCGAGGCCCTGCAGCTGGCACCGTTGCCCGCCGCCGTGACCGACTCGCCGCTGGGCAGCCGGGACGGGCTGGTCGGGACGCGCGTGCTGTTCCGCACCCGGCACCGCGATCACGCGCCCGACCACTACCTGGTGGAGAGCGTGGACGGGCGCACGGCCAGGTTCGACATCGACCGGCCCGGTCAGGAGCCGTGGGGGCTGTGGGCGCCACCGGGGGGTGCGGTGGAGGACGTGGTCCTCGCCGAGGCGGAGACCCGGACAGGGGTGCGCGCGTACAGCGCCGACGGGACCCTGCTGTGGGAGGTGGACGGACATCGCTCACCGAGGCATCCGCGGGGGCGGCCGGCCCGGGCGGCCACCGTCTCGGGCGGGGTGGCCCCGCCACCCGCCTTCTGGTACCTGCTGCGCACCCGGGACGAGGCCGGGTCCCGGGCCCTGCGGTCCGTGGGGCGGGAGGCGGCGCAGGCGTTGCTGACGGCCGCCCGCGCCGACGGGGCGGCACCGCGCGCCGGCGGTGAGGCACTGCGCGCCGGCGGTGAGGCACTGCGCGCCGCCGTGGCGCGGGAGTTGCCCGGCGTCACCGACCCGGTGCTGGCCCAGGCGGTCGTCGCGGTGGCCGAGCGGGCCGCCCGGGTGGAGGAGCGCAGGCTCGCCCTGCACCGGAGGGTCACCCTGCTCGCGCAGGCGCCGCCGTCACCGCCGCGCCGGTCCGCGCCGGACACGGCGCTGCTGCCCGCACTGTTCGGGCTGGTCGCGGACGGCGAACGGGCGCCGTGGCGCAGGAGCCCCGACGTCGCCCTGCCGGCGACGCTGAGCGCGCTCGCCGCGGACGGCGCCTGCCTGGCGGGGACGCTCGCGGAGGAAGTGCGACGGCTCTCGCCCCCGGCACCGCCGCGGGACTGGTCGCAGCTGTTGGGGGCGATCGACGCGGTGGCCTGGCGTGCGGCGGTGGCACCCACCCCGGACGCGGCACGAGCCGCCCTGGTGGCGCTGCTCGACACCTGGGCCGACCAGCCGTTCGCCCGCGCCGGCGGCCGGTGGTGGGTAGGCCGCGCCTCGGTGGAGGCCCTGGAGGACCTGCGTGAGCGCGGGATCGCGGTGGCGTCCGGGACGGATCGCGCCGACGGGCGGGAGTGCTGGTTCGTGGCGGCCGCCGTCGGCGATCCGCACGACGACCCGGTGTGTGCGGCGGTCCCGGGGGCACGGCATGTCCGGGTGCGGCGGGACGACGCCGCCCGGATGCGTGTCCTGGTCACGGCTGTCGAGGCGCACGGCCCGGTTCCGGTGACCGAGGCGGCGGCCGCGCGCTTCGCCGCACTGACGGGCGTACGAAGGGCCGTCGCCCGGCTCGTCGTGGCCGGTCTGGTCGGCCGGCCCGACCGTGAGGAGGACCGTGCCCTGGTGCGGAAGGCCCCCTACCGGGCCTCCCCGTTCACGGCCGAGTCCTACGACGGGTTGCGGGCACGGCTCGGGGCCGAGGGAGGGCGGGCCGTCCTCGCGGCCGCTCTGCCCGAGGACCCGACCGAGTTGTGGCGGCCCGGTGGTGTCGAGGCGGCCGTGGAGCGGATGGCCGCCGTGTGGCGGGAACGCATGGGGGCCGAACCCGTCGTGCACGACGAGGCCGCCGACGCCCTGGAGGCCGGGCTGGGGCTGTCCGAGGTCTGGGCCCGGCGGCTCGCGGGTGGCTACGAGGCAGCGGCGGACACGACCGTGGAGGCGGCGGGCTGGGAGCTGGTGGCGACCCCGTACGGCCACGGGGTGGACGTGCGGGCCGTGTCGGCGGAGACCGAGCTGCCCTACGGCACCCCGGTGGGCCTCGACGTCCGGAGTGCCGCCGCCGCTCTGGTGTGGGCCTGGACGGACCGGCCGGTCGGTGATCCGGCCGTGGCGGGCGCGCTGGCCCTGTACGAGCGACTGCGAGCCGAACTGGACCGCCCGGACCTGCTCCTGGCGCTGCCCGGCGGGCAGGTCGAGGACACCCCGGCACGGATCGCGGAGCGGTTCGGGCCCGAGCGGCTGCCGGTGGCGGCGGACCGGCGCAAGGCGGAAGGCCCGGTCCCGGTGGCCGCCTACGACTCCGGCCCCCTCGTCGTGTGCGCGCCCGGCGGGGACGCGTTCCTGCGCCCGCGCGAGGTCGCCGACCCGGGGGTGTGGCAGCGGGTGAGGGGGATCACCGGCCTGGCCGAGGCACTGGACCGGGTGGCGCCACTGCTGGTGGGGGGCGGCCTGGAGCGGATGAGGGACCGGTCCTCCTCGGGAGCGGTTCCGGCCGGGGCGTACGAGGCGGATCCACGCCGGTCCTGTCCGGAACTGGTCGCACGCGCGGCGAGGGAACTCTCGGTCGGCGCGGACGCCGCCGCCCTGTACCTCCAACTGGCCACGCTGGCCGCGCCCACGGACCGCGACGTACGACGCTGGAACGGCTGGTCGACCAAGCGGCACGCGCAGGTCCGGGAAGGACTGCTCGGCACCGGAGCGGTCGTCGCGGCCAAGCGGGCGCGCGCCGGCCGGACCCTGTTCCTGCCCGGGGACTGGACCGAGCTGAAGGCCCCTCATCTGCCCCTCGAAACCGTGAAGTTGCACGCCTACGGGGTGCGTCCGCTGTGGGGCAGTCAGGTCGCCTCCCCCTTCGGCCGCATCCTGCCGCCCGCGCCCCTGCACGAGATGTTCGCGGCGGCCTGGGACCGGGAACGGGGCGGCGACGCGTCGGAGCGGGGCGGCACGGGTGGCGTCTGAGCGCCGGCGCCTCGTGAGGGGGGGGCGGGCCCCACGGTACGGGGCCGCCGGCTCCGTCAGGCCGCGCCCCCCTTCGTGTTCTTGTCGTCGTCGACGATCTCCGCGTCCACGACGCCCTCCTCGTCGGCGGGGTCCGGGCCGGGGCGGGGTTCCTCGGTTTGCGCCCCTGAGGCCGTCGCGTACATCGCCTGGCCCATGCGCTGGCTGACCGTGGCGAGTTTGTCGATGCCGGCCCGGAGGGCGGCCGTGTCCTCGGGGTGGTCGAGGAGCTGCTTCAGCTCGGCCGCGGCGGCCTCGACCTCGCCGCGGATGTCGGCCGGCACCCGCTCCTCGTTGTCACGGATGAACCGTTCGGTCTGGTAGACGAGTTGCTCCGCCTGGTTGCGGGTCTCCGCGGCCTCCCGGCGCCGCCGGTCCTCCTCCGCGTACTGCTCGGCCTCCCGCATCAGCCGGTCGATGTCGTCCTTGGGCAGGGCGGAACCCCCGGTGACGGTCATCTTCTGTTCGCGCCCGGTCGCCAGGTCCTTCGCCGAGACGTGCATGATCCCGTCGGCGTCGATGTCGAAGGCCACCTCGATCTGCGGCACCCCGCGCGGCGCCGGCGGAAGGCCGGTGAGGTCGAAGACGCCGAGCTTCTTGTTGTACGCGGCGATCTCCCGCTCCCCCTGGTAGACCTGGATGCCGACCGAGGGCTGGTTGTCGGCGGCCGTGGTGAAGATCTCCGAACGCCGGGTCGGGATCGTGGTGTTCCGCTCGATCAGCTTGGTCATGATGCCGCCCTTGGTCTCGATCCCCAGCGACAGCGGGGTGACGTCGAGCAGCAGGACGTCCTTCACGTCGCCGCGGAGGACACCCGCCTGGAGCGCGGCGCCCACGGCCACCACCTCGTCGGGGTTCACGCCCTTGTGCGGGTCCTTCCCGGTGAGTTCCTTCACCAGCTCGGTCACGGCGGGCATCCGTGTCGAGCCGCCGACGAGGATGACGTGGTCGATCGCTGAGAGCTTCACCCCGGCGTCCTTCACCGCCTGGTGGAAGGGTGTCTTGCAGCGGTCGAGCAGATCGGCCGTCAGGTCCTGGAACTGGGCGCGCGTCAGCCGCTCCTCCAGATGCAGCGGGCCCTCGGCGGAGGCGGTGACGTACGGGAGGTTGATGGACGTCTCGGAGGAGCTGGACAGTTCGATCTTGGCCTTCTCGGCGCCCTCCCGGAGCCGTTGGAGCGCCATCTTGTCGTTGCCGAGGTCGATGCCGTGCTGTCCCTTGAACCTCTTGACGAGGTACTCGACGACCCGCTGGTCCCAGTCGTCGCCGCCGAGACGTGTGTCCCCGTTGGTGGCCTTGACCTCGATGACGCCGTCACCGATCTCCAGCAGCGAGACGTCGAAGGTGCCGCCGCCGAGGTCGAAGACGAGGACGGTCTGCTCGTCGCCCCGGTCGAGGCCGTAGGCGAGGGCCGCGGCCGTGGGCTCGTTGATGATCCGCAGGACCTTGAGACCGGCGATCTCCCCGGCCTCCTTGGTGGCCTGCCGCTGGGAGTCGTCGAAGTACGCCGGGACGGTGATCACCGCGTCGGTGACATCGTCGCCGAGGTACGCCTCGGCGTCCCGCTTCAGCTTCTGCAGCACTCGGGCGGACAGTTCCTGGGCCCTGAGGCGGGTGCCGTCCAAGGAGCCCTGCTCGGGGAAGCGCCAGCCCCCGTCGCCCATGTGGCGTTTGACGGAGCGCGCGGTGCGCTCCACGTTCGTCACGGCCTGCCGCTTGGCGACCTCGCCCACGAGGACCTCGCCGTTCTTGGCGAAGGCCACCACGGAGGGGGTGGTCCGCTGGCCCTCCGCGTTCGTGACGACGGTCGGGTCGCCGCCCTCCAGCACGGCCACCACCGAGTTCGTCGTCCCGAGATCGATTCCGACCGCACGCCCCATCGCCGTCCCCTTCCCGCAAGGTTCCGCTTCCCGCAAGGTTCCGCCCGGGTCGCGCCCGTACGCCCGCCGGCCGACCCATGGCTCCTACCACCAGCACAAAACTTGAGTGCCCTCTTGTCAATGGGGCACGGGGGCGTCCCCCACGGGGCACGGGGCCCCGGCGGGTGCGGCCGGGCGAGGGTCAGATGCGTCCGCGCATCGCGTGCGCCAGGCGCAGCGCCCGGCTCACACCGCCAAAGAGCAGGCGCCAGGACCATCGGTCGACCGTCGTGCGGACGGCGTTGGCCGTCACCACGGCGGCGTGCGACACCGTGTGCTTCAGCAGCCTGCTGTCCTTCTCCCGCCGGAAGGTCTCCTCGGAGATCCGGCAGGCGTTCAGGAACTCGTCGACGGTGTCCGGGGCGACCGGCTGCCGGGCGTCGGGCGTCGGGCGTCGGGGTAGCGCCGCCGATAGCGCTGGACGAGTCGGCCGCGGCCAGGGCGCCGCCCGCCTTCTGGTCCGCCTCGGCCGGTCCGGCGACACAGGGCAGTTCCTCCGCCGCGATCAGCCGCTGAAGGCCGAGCGCCACCCACATCGACGTCTGCGGCAGGCTCGCCGGGAGGGGTGGGTCGTTCGTCGCCCCGGAGGAGGGAGGGCGGTCGCGGCTCGTCCAGGTCGCGCAGGAGGCTCCCGAGCGCTCCCTGGTCCAGCCACAGCGACCGCAGTCCGCCCAGGTCGCAGCCGCGTGCGGTGGCGAGGCCGAGGAGGGCCGCGTTGATGCCGCCGGCGCTGGTGCCGCAGAGCACGTCGACGCTGACGTCGAGCCGCAGCGGGGCGAGCAGCCGCTTGTAGCGGGCACGCACGAGCCCGGCGGGCGTGCCGGACGCGTCGGCGCGTGCGGCGGTCGTCAGCAGGTTCAGCTCTCGGGCCACGCCGCCCATCCAGACGGCGAGGCTGATGCCGCCGGTGAAGGCGGCGGCGATTCTCAGCTCCGCGTCGGGCGCCGATGGCTGTGCGTCGTCACTCATGCGCCCAATGTGCTCGCGCCCGGCGCGGCACGCATGCGGGACACCGACGGCCGGACCATCGCCCCCGAGGGGGTGACGGGTCCGGCCGCCGTGGGTCCGCGGGTCAGGCCAGCTTGGCCGACAGGGTGATCGGCACGGCCTTGAGGGCCTGGCTGACGGGGCAGTTCACCTTGGCGTCCTCGGCCGCCGCGACGAAGCCCGCCTCGTCGAGACCGGGCACCTCGCCCTCGACGGTGATGTGGATGCCGGTGATGCCCTCACCCGGCTGGAACGTCACGTCGGCGGAGGTGACGAGCTTGGTGGGCGGCGTGCCGGCGCCGGCGAGGGCGTGCGAGAACGCCATCGAGAAGCAGCTGGAGTGGGCGGCGGCGATCAGCTCCTCGGGGCTGGTCTTGCCGTTCGCCTCCTGCGTGCGAGCGGCCCACGTCACCGGCTGCTCGGCGATGGCGCCGGACGAGTCGAAGGTGACGACACCGTTGCCCTCGAGCAGGTTGCCTTCCCATACGGTGTGTGCGGAGCGCGTGGTAGCCACGGTTCTTCCTTTCACGTGGGTCCCGTTCCAACGGGGTCGGACCCATCCGATCACACCGAGCCGCCCGGGACCCAGCCGACGGGGCGGTGTCCCGCCGCGGTCGATCGATCGTTCGCCTGACGTACACCACGGGAACGCCGTACAGTCCCAGCCGTGGTCGGACATTTCCAAGTCTTCCGAGACACAACCGGCTTGGCGCGCACGCTGAGTGAAAGGACGACCACGGGGCAGGGGCGGACGGCGCCAGGCGACCGGGACGCGACGACGAACCGGCTCACCGAGCACATCCGGGGGGTTCGTACCACGCCACTGATCCCGCGTCACCGCGTGGCCCGCGGGCGCCGGATGCAGCATCTCGTGGGCCAGGATGAACCGCCACTCCTCGTCCTCGAAGTCGCGGAGCGGGTTGATGTAGATCTCGCCGGCCGTCGCGTCGACGGCCGCGACGGCGATGTCGTGGGCGTGGGCTATGTCCGCGTTGGCGATGGGCGCCTGTTCGAAGAGGCGCAGCCGAATTTTTGGGGCCGGGGGTGCCTACGCGTCTGCCGGGTCCTGCGGGTTGGCGGGTGCGGGTTCGTTCGGGCTGGTCGCGCAGTTCCCCGCGCCCCTACGGGGCACCTGCGCCCCCACCGGTACCTGCGGGCCGTCCGCCTCTCTCAGCCAGCGCCTCAGGACCCGGTGGATGTGTTCCGCTCCGACCAGCTCCTCGTGCTCCTCGACCGGTGCGGAGAGGGCCAGGGGGGAGAGGAGGAAGGGGCGGGACTGGCAGCCGCCGAGGCCGCCGTGGGAGCCGATCTGTTCCTCGAAGGCGAGGACCTCGCCCTCCTCGGGGTCGTACCAGGAGTTGACCATGATGTCGGCGGTGTGCGGAAAGCCGTGGGTGCGGCGTACGGCGTCGGCGGCGCCCGGGCCGAAGTCGGCCAGCGGTCCGGGGTGGTCGTCGCTCAGTTCGTCGACGGGGATCTGCGAGCCGTGCGCGCCGAGGACGAGGCCGCCGTGCTCCTCGCTGCGGACGAGGACGAAGCCGACCCCGGGGTGGTTGGCGAGGGTGGACAGCAGGGCGGGGTGGCGGGCGTCGATCTCCTCCCGGCTCATCCGGTGCGGCACGTCCGGGAAGGACACCAGGCCGAGGTTGCCGGAGGCGAGCACGACCGGCTCGGAGCGGCGGGTCGGGCGGTGTTCCTCGACGCCCTCCTCGACGGGGATGCGCAGCGCGGCCCGGACCGCCGAGCGGGCCTCGGCGCCGCTGTGGGTGCGCTCCGCCTTGCGCGGCACGGGCAGGCCGCAGCCGGCGCGGACCAGGTTGCCGAGGGTGAGGCCGTAGCGGCCGAGGAAGGTCTCGCCGGGGCTCTGCCCGTGGTCGGAGAGCAGGACGATGCGGTAGGCGCGGGGGGCGTGTTCGGCGACCTGCGCGATCAACGCGATGGAGCGGTCGAGGCGTTCGAGGATCTTCTCCGCGTCCCGGCTGTGCGGGCCGGAGTGGTGGGCGACCTCGTCATAGGCGACGAGGTCCGCGTAGATCGCGGCGCGTCCCGCGAACATGTCGCCGATGACGGCGGCGACGACCACATCGCGTTCGACGACGGTCGCGAACGCGCGGATGAACGGGTAGAGGCCACCGCGTTTGACGCGGGGCCGCTGTTCGCGAAGGCGCGCGCGGGTGGACTGGCCGATCTCACGCAGCACGTCCGCGGCGAAGGACAGGGCGGTGCGGACCGCGTTGGCGGGGTCGGAGAAGTAGGCGAAGTACCCGGCGCGGGACCGGTTCTGCCTGCCGCGGCGGGCCGCGATGGACAGGACGAGCGCGAGTTGCTCGGCGCCGCCGCTGAAGAGGTTGCCGCGGCTCGCGCCGTCGACGGTGAGCAGACCACCGTCGCCGGTGCGCTCGATGGCGCGGCGCTGGAGCTCGGCGGCGCTGGAGGGGCGGTTGCAGACCATCACCTCCCGGCTCTCCTTCTCGTACCAGCGGAAGGCGGGCACGTCGTGGTTGCTGCCGTGCAGGATGCCGAGTTGGCTGGCGCCGGTCTGGCTGGACCAGTCGGTGCGCCACGGGGTGAGCCGGTGGGTGGCGCGGACGTGCCCGGTGCCGGGCGCGGGCGCGCCGAGCCAGGCGGCGACGGTCGGCATCAGGCCCTTCGCGGTGGCCGCCTCCAGCACGTCGTGGCCGACGCCGTCGAGCTGGAGGAAGACGGTGCCGGGTCCGACGGGTCCGGGCGGCCCGCCGGCGTGCCTGCGGCGGCGGTCGGCCAGCCGGTACAGGCGGCGCCGGTACGCGTCGTCGTCGCGCACGGCGAGGGCGCCGCCGGTCGCGGAGGCGACCGCGGACATCACGGCGGCCACGACCACGGCGGTCTCGGGCGCGGCCTCACCCTGACCGGACGGGTTGATCCGCAGGGCGATGAGGAGCAGCGAGCCGTTGAGGAAGAAGACCAGCAGGCCGAGGACGAGGGCGGGCACCAGCAGCAACGCCCGTACGAGCAGCGGCCACACGAGGGAGGACAGCAGACCGAAGACCCCCGCGCCGAGGGCGGCGGTGACGGCGATCTGGGTGGAGCTCTCGCCGGTGCCGGCCTGGAGCCGGAAGTCGGGCAGGGCGCCCGCGAGCACCAGCATCGTCAGCGTCGACACCGCCCATACGGCCAGCATCCGCCAGAACCCGCTCAGCACCCTCCGCCAACGCTCACCGCCCACGCCCGGCCACCCTCACGTCCCGTTCCTGCGCCCAGCCTGTCACAAGGGCCGGGGAGCCGGGGTGGCACCGAGGGGTGGCACGGAGGCAGGCCCGGGGTGCGTCCCGTGCACGGCACGGAGCGTGCGGTCGGCCTTGGGCAGTCGGCGCCGCGCGCGGCCTCCGGCACGGGGGCCCACGTGTCCAGCGGCCCTCGGCGGGCGGCGTTCCCGGCGTGCAGCGGCCCTCGGCGAGCAGCGGCTCTCGGCATACAGCGGCCCTCGGCGAGCGGCGGCCCTCGTTACTCAGCGGCCCTCGGCGCTCAGCGGCCGTCGTAGCCCGCTGTCGGCATCGACAGTCGGCGGTGGACGCTGGCCTTCATCTGGGCGTCGTAGGCGGGTTCGGCGCGGCCCACGGTCTCGACGCGGACACCGCGGCGGGCGCACTCGGCGGTGAAGTCCTCGACGGAGGCGAGGGCGCGTTCGAGGACGCGGCGGCTGGGGGCGACGAAGAGGTCGACGTGGCCGGCGTCGACGTCGGCCCACAGGGCGCAGTGGTCGGGGCGCAGACCGCGGACGAGCAGCTCGCGCGTGACCACGTAGCCGCGCTCGGCGGCCCAGCGGGCGCACATGGCGTGCTGGCTGCGGGAGTCGACCAGGAAGGGGTCCGCCTCCAGCTCCTCCAGGGGTGTCAGGCTGGCGATGGCGGCGACCCGCACGACCGCTCCGCGTCCCGCCGTCCGCCCCGGGCACTCACGGGGCATCTCCTGGCAGGACAGGGCGAAGGCGTCACTGTTGTCTCCCACGGCGTCCCCCTCACCTCCGGGTCCAGAGCCTGAGACCCTACTCCAGCCCGTAGGCTCGGGGGAGTAGCGCGAAGGAGGCGAAAGAAGTGCCGGTGGAGGTCACCTGGTGGGGTCATGCCACCTGCACGGTGGAGGACTCGGGCACACGCGTGCTCACCGACCCGCTGTTCACGCGCCGGCTCGCGCATCTGCGCCGGCGCCGCGGGGCGACGCCCCCGCCCGAGGCGGCGGTCGCGGACGTGGCGTTGGTGTCCCATCTGCACGCCGATCATCTGCATGTCCCGTCCCTGGCCCGGCTCGCGCCGGGTACCCGGCTGGTGGTGCCGCGCGGGGCGCCGCGCCAGGTGCGGGGGCTGCGCAGGCTGCGGCATCTGCGGCTGTGCGAGGTGGCGCCCGGGGACGAGGTGAGCGTCGGTGACCTGGTCGTCCGTGCCGTGCCCGCCCGCCACGACGGGCGGCGCCTGCCGGTCGGGCCGCACCGCTCACCGGCGCTCGGGTTCGTCGTCGAGGGTGAGGCGCGGACCTATTTCGCCGGGGACACCGGGCTGTTCGAGTCGATGCCCAAGGAGGTCGGGCCGGTCGACGTGGCGCTGCTGCCGGTCGGCGGCTGGGGGCCCTGTCTCGGCGAGGGGCATCTCGATGCGGGGCGCGCGGCGGAGGCGCTCGCGCTGCTCGCGCCCCACAGCGCGATCCCGGTGCACTACGGCACATACTGGCCGATCGGGATGGACGCCGTGCGCCCCCATGAATTCCACGCGCCCGGTGCGGAGTTCGTACGCCTCGCCGCGCTGCGTGCGCCCGGGGTGGCGGTGCACCGGCTGGAGCACGGCGAGAGCGTGCGACCGGGGGTGGCGGAATGAGACGCCGGTCGCGCGGGGTCGCGGAGGGCGGCCGGTGATGGTGCTGTCCGTCGCCGCCACTCCCCTGCCCTACGAGTCGACTCAGCAGGCGATCGGCTATCCGACGCTGTTCCTGCTGGTGCTGGCGGGGGCGCTGCTGCCTGTGGTGCCGACGGGCGCGCTGGTCAGTTCGGCGGCAGTGGTGGCGTTCCACCAGACGGCGCCGTTCGCGCTGCTGATGGTGTTCGTGGTGGCGTCGGTGGCCGCGTTCCTCGGGGACATCGCCCTGTACTGGCTGGGGCGGCGCGGCATGGGCTCGAAGAACGGCTCGCGCTGGCTGGAGGCGATCCGCCGCCGGGCACCGGAGGACCGGCTGGCCCAGGCCCAGCGGAAGCTCGACGGGCACGGGGTGGCCGTGCTTGTGCTGTCCCGGCTGGTGCCGGCCGGCCGGCTCCCGGTGATGCTTGCGTGTCTGCTGGCGGAGATGCCGTTGCGGCGGTTCGCGCGGGGGAACCTGCCGGCGTGCCTCGCCTGGGCGGTCACGTACCAGTTGATCGGGATCCTCGGCGGGTCGCTGTTCGCGGAGCCCTGGGAAGGGGTTCTGGCGGCGGTTCTGCTGACGCTGCTGATCAGCGTGGCTCCGAGCGTGTGGCGGCGGTTCGTCCGCTGAGAGTTCGGCGTCCTCTCAAGGGCTGGGCGTGGTGCGCCGCCGTCCTCAGGTGAGGATCCGGGACGCTCCGATCGGCAGGTCCCACAGGTTCTCGCGCGGGAGTCCTGCCGCCTCCCAGGCCGCCCGTACGCGGGTGAGGGGTTCCAGGACCGGTTCGGCGGACAGGACGAACGTGGCCCAGTGCATGGGGGCCATACGGCGGGCGCCGAGGTCCTGGAAGGCGCGGACGGCCTCCTCGGGGTCGCAGTGGACGTCGCTGAGCCACCAGCGGGGGTCGTACGCGCCGATCGGCAGGAGCGCGAGGTCGATGCCGGGGTGGCGGCGGCCGATGAGGGAGAACCAGTGGCCGTAGCCCGTGTCGCCCGCGAAGTACACCCGCTTCCCGTCGGACGCCGTGAGGACCCAACCGCCCCACAGGGAGCGGCAGGTGTCGGTGAGGGTGCGCTTCGACCAGTGGTGGGCCGGTACGAAGTCGAAGCGGACACCGTCCAGTTCGGCCGCCTCCCACCAGTCCAGCTCGGTGACGCGGGTGAAGCGGCGGCGGCGGAACCAGCCGCCGAGACCGGCGGGCACGAACACCGGTGTGTCGCGCGGGAGTCGGCGCAGCGTGGGCGCGTCCAGGTGGTCGTAGTGGTTGTGGCTGATGACGACCGCGTCGACGCGCGGCAGCGCGCCCCAGGCCACGCCGACCGGGGTGATCCGGGCGGGCGTGCCGAGGATGCGGCGGGACCAGACCGGGTCGGTGAGAACGGTGAGTCCGCCGATCCGCACCACCCAACTCGCGTGCCCCGCCCAGGTGACGGCGACGGTACACGCGTCGACGCGGGGCAACGGGCCGGGCTCGTACGGCAGTCGGGGGATGTCGACGAGACCCTCGGGGCCCGGCCGTACCGAGCCCTCGCGGGCGAAGCGCGCGAACGCCCGCAGCCCGGGCAGGGGGGTGGTCAGCCGGCCGGCGAAGGACGCGGGCCAGCGGCGCCGCTCGCCGAGGGGGCGGGGCTCGGCGGGCGCCGGGGGCGGCAGGGGGACGGCGAAGGGCGACGTGGGCCTCGGCTCCAGGACACCGAGGCCGGATGAGGACGCGGGATCGTCGGTGTCCTCGGGGGGCGCGGAGACGGGCGACGAGGAGGCCGCGGAGGGGGTGGGGGTCGACTCGGACTGCTGCGTCATCGAGGAGGCTCCCATCGCTGGGCGTCGTCGTGGGATCGTCGTCGCGGGCCGGACCGCGGGCGGTCGGCCGATCGGCGCGGACACGATCCGGTGGCTCCGGGCTCCCTCGTCATCGGAGATCCTCCAGGGCCGATCCGAACCGGGTCAACGCGCTTTCCACATGGGGTAGTTCGAGGGGGTCGTGGGCGGCCAGGGCCTGCGCCCGTTCCTCGTCGGCGGTGCCGAGGAACAGTCCCGTCGACAGGCGGCACCGCAGCGCCCCGAGGTCGTCCCCGAAGCGGTGCCCACCGGGCGCGGGCAGGCCGAGCCGGGCGGTGAGGAAGTCCTCCAGCTCCTGGGCGTCGCCGACACCGTGCGCGGTGAGCGCCGGGCGCAGCGGGGCCAGGTCGACGTAGAGGTGCCGGCCCGCGCGCGGGGGCAGGGCGAGCGCCCCGGCGGCGATCACGGCCCGGTGCGCGGCGGCGGCCAGCCGCGCGTGCAGCCGGACCGCACCGGCGAGCCGCTCGCTGACGGGGCCGGGTTCGTCGAGCGCGTACGCGGCGGCCGCGGCGACCGGCGTGGCGACACGGGCGCCGAGCGCGGTGAGCACGTCGAGGACCCGGTCGCGCAGCCCGCCGCCGATGCCGTCGGCCGGGAAACGGGCGACGGCGGCGGGCCAGCCCGGGGGCAGGAAGGGGCCCGCGAGGTCGGTGACCACGGTGACCCGGTCCGGCAGCATCTCGGCGGGGCTGAGCAGCACGGGGTCGTGCGGGTCGTGCAGGGTGTCGCGCCAGGTCTCGTCGCTGACCAGGTGCAGGCCCTCCCCCGCGGCGGCCTCCACGGTCTCGTGGACCAGCTCGGGCGGGGCCACGGTGGCGGTCGGGTCGTCGGCGACGCACAGCACGAGCAGCCGGGGGTCCCCGCCCTCGTCGCGGATCCTGCGCACGGTCTCCAGCAGCGCGTACGAGTCGGGTACGCCGCCGCACTCGGCGGGTGTCGGGACGTGGAAGACGGATCTGCCGAGCGCCCGCGCCTCGGGCTCCCACCAGGCGGCGCACGGCCGGGGGAGCAGGACGTCGCCGCCGATCGCGGCGGTCAGCGCCAGCAGCAGGGCGGGGGCGCCGGGGGCGGCCACGACCCGGTCGGGAGTGGTGGGCAGCCCGCGCCGGTCCCAGTAGCCGCAGGCCGCGTCCAGGAGGGCGGGGGAACCGCCGAGGGGTACGGCCTCGGGGCGGCCGGCGGCGGCCGAGAGCACTGCGGTCAGCTCGGGCAGGAGCGGCAGTCCCTGGTCGGGAAGGGGCGGACCGTAGCGGACGGGGCCGTGCCCCACCGGACCTCTTCCCGGTACCGTCCGCCGCATCTGTGCCTCCGCGCCGTGTCGTCGCGTTGTCCGGTGCTCAGCGCTCCCGCGCTGTCCATGGTGCTCCGCCGTGGCCGCGCGTGCTCCGTCGTACCCCGTGACGCGCGTTCCACGCCCTCGGCCTGCCAGTACCCCGGCTCACGCGCCGCATGAGCACCGCGTCGCGTCGCGCCGGTCACAGCGGCGCGCGGTCACGGCGTCCACCGGCCCCGGCGGTGCAGCAGCCGGTGGACGGCTGCGCCGAGCGCGCCGGCGATGAGGAGGCCGCCGGCGACCATGGCCGGGACGGAGTCGGTGAAGGCACCGCCGCTGCCCGCTTGCACGCCGCGCTGGACCGGCGCGGGGCGGTGGGTGTCGTGGTGGGTGGGCCGGTGGTTCGGCTGGTCGGTGGGGTGATGCGTCGGCTGGTCCGTGGGCCAGTGGTTCGGCTGGTCGGTGGGGTGATGCGTCGGCTGGTCCGTGGGCCAGTGGTTCGGCTGGTCGGTGGGGTGATGCGTCGGCTGGTCCGTGGGGTGATGCGTGGGCTGGTGGCCGTCGAGGTCGTCGGTGAAGGCGGCGCTCCACTGTTTCTGCTCGGCGCCGGGCGGGGCCGGGCAGACGCCGTCGACGCCCCACTCGGTGGAGCCGCCCGCCGCGTCCGGGCCGGTCTCGACGTCGGCGGGCGGGGCGATACGGGCGGTGCCCTGGTAGGAGGGGCCACCCGCCGGGTCGTCGTTGCCGGGGACCCGTTGCAGTGTGACGGTGCCCTGCTCGAACGCCTGTGAGCTGGCGTCGATGCTCTCGGGGGCCGGACCGCCGGCCGGGTCGCAGGAGACGGAGATCGTGACGGTCTCGCCCGGCGCGGCCTCGTGCGGGGCGACCTCGGCCGCCGGATCCGCGTACGCGACGGGGGCCGCGACGCCGAGCACGGCACCGGCCAGGACGGCGGCGGACAGGACACGGGATCTGCGGCGCATGGGCGGGGCTCCTCAGCCGACTTCGACTCGGGACACGCCCACCGCGCCCCGCCCTCCCCATCAGACCCCCCACCCCGGCCCCCCGCCCGCCACCGAGCCCCATTAGCGGGACCGCCCCCGCCGATCGGGTGACGGCACGTTTGAGACGACGGTGGGGTGAGTGAGGGGCGGGGGTGCGAAGCGAAGGACAAGCGGGGGTCGAAGGGCGGGCCGCGGGCCCGCTCCTTCAGGGGCGCGGGGAACCGCGCGACAAGCCACAACGCACCCGCACCCGCACCCGCACCCGCACCCGCACCCGCCGACGAACCCGCACCCCCGAGCTCCAAGGCGCCCTCGCCCTCCGCCTCACCCGGAAAGGGACACCAACTCCCGCTCCAACCCCCTCCCCCGCTTCTCCACCACCGCCGAAGCCACCTCCGCCAACTTACGGTTCGTGCTCTGCGAGATACGCCGCAGCACAGTGAACGCGTCCTCCGCATCGCAGCCGAGGACATGCATCACGATCCCGCACGCCTGATCGACGACCGGCCGCGTCCGCAGCGCCGCACCGAGCTGGTCGAGCTCCGTGAGCGCCGCCCGGTACGACCGGTCACGGACGATGCACGTCGCCGCGAGATCCCCGAACGCGTGGGCGGGCCCGTGCGGCACGTCCCCCAACGCGCCGGCGCGGAAGCTGTAGAGACTGAGCGAGAGGGTCAGGCCCGCCCGCCGGAACGGCAGGGTGACACTGGACCGTATGCCCGCGTCGAGGGCGACGGCCCGATAGTCCGGCCACCGTTCGTCGCTCAGGAGATCCGCCGCGTCGACCGGCTCCCCGCGCTCCAACGCCGTCGGGATCGGCCCCTCGCCCGACCGGAGTTGGACCGCGACCAGCCCGGCGAGGTCGGGGTGGGTGACGGCCGTGGGCCGCTCCGCACCGTCGTCGAGGACCATGCTGCTCGCCCCGCAGCAGTCGCTGGTGCAGCGGGCGGCGTGTTCGACGAGCTGGGAGAGCCTCCTCGCCGGAAGGGCGGACTCGGGCGATTCCCCGTGCGGGAGGCCGACATGTTCGGGTTCCGGCATGCTGTGCGCCTCCTCTCGTGGGTCGCGTTCCCGTTCGCCCGCGCGGAAAACGGACGCGGCGGGCCCTGCGCGCGGAGGTGGCGGAGGACCGACGTCGTGCCGTGTGCCAGGCCATCCCGTGAACGCCTCTCACGCGTTACGTTCGTCGCATGGCTCAGACGGACGAATTCGGCGAGGAGCTGGCGGACTTCGTACGCCGCGTCGCGGAGCTGAAGACGGCCAGGTCGGTGCCGGCCGACGACCTGCCGACGGTGCTGGACGCGGCGATCTTCGAACTCGACCACGTGGCGGACCAGTTGTGGCCGCGGTACGAGCGGCTCACGGCGCGACCGCCCGGTGGGACCTCGTCGGCCGCGCGGGAACACCGGTTGGTGAAGGCCGTCTTCCAACTGCTGCCGCTGCCCGTGGCCCTACTGGACCGGGAGACGGTGGTGCGCCGCCTCAACCAGTCGGCGAGCGCGTTCACCGGCGTGCGCGCGGGTTACGCGACCGGCCGCCCGCTCACCGGGTTCCTGGCGCACGCCGACCGAAGCGCGTTCCGGGGTCAGGTGGCGGCGGTGGCGCGCGGCGAGGGCGACCGCAGTCTCACCGTGCACCTCCAGCAGCGCCCCTCCGTGCCGGTCCGGGCTACGTTGACGGCGCTGCGCCCCAGTGGTGAGCCCCGTACCACCGTGCTGGCCGTCCTCCAGCCGGCGGGGCACCGGATGCCGACCCTCGAGAGCTCCGCCCGTCCCCTGCCCGACCTCGCGGAGACGACCCGCCACGCGGCGCTCATGGATCTGCTGGACGCCATGACGACGGCTCTGCTCACCGCGCCCGCCGCCGAGGCCCTCGACCGTGCGGCCCGGGTGCTGCACGGCAACTTCGCCGACTGGGTCGTGGCCGACACGGCGTCCCCCCGGCTGACCCGTACGACTGTGCTGGCCCCTTCCGGCAAGGAGGCGGGTCTCCTCGCGGACCAGGACCCGGCCACCTGCCCCTTGGTCGTGTCCGCCGCCCGAGGCGGCTCCACCGCCCTCCAGGTCCGCCCGCCGGACCCCGACGCCTTCGGCCACGACGCCACGGGCGCCCCCGTCCTCGTCCGGGCCGACGTCACCTCACTCCTGTCGGTCCCCCTGACCGCCCCCGACGGCACGGTCAGGGGCGTCCTCACCCTCTTCCGCTCGGGCGCCCGGCTGGCCTTCTCGATGGCGGAGGCCCGGGCGACGGACACGATGTCCCGCCACATCGCCCTCGCGATGGACGCCCACAGGTGACCGAGGGGAGTCTTCGCGGAAAGCGTCAGCCCTCAGTGGGGTACGACCGGCCGGCCGAACCCCGCAGGGGCCGGCCGGCCGGTCGTGTCGGTGCTTGCGTGGACGGCGGAGGTCAGTCGGAGGGGCCACCGGCGTCCTGCATCACCTGATCGCGCAGTCGGTCACAGCACCGGCTGATCAGCCGGGAGACGTGCATCTGCGAAATGCCCAGCTGCTCCGCGATCCGGCTCTGCGTCATGTCCCCGAAGAACCGCATGTAGAGGATCGCCCGCTCCCGCTCCGGCAGCGCGGCGAGCCGCGGCTTGACCGCCTCGCGGTCGATGACGGTGTCGAGCGCGGGGTCGGGCGCGCCGAGCGCGTCGCTGAGCGAGTAGCCGTCCTCGCTCCCCGGCAGTTCGGCGTCCAGGGAAAGCGCCGTGAAGCTCTCCAGGGCCTCCAGCCCGACCTGGACGTCTTCCTCGCTCATGTTGGCGTGTGCGGCGATCTCGGCCACGGTGGGCCGGCGGCCCGAGATCGTCTGGGACAGGTCCTGGGTGGCGAACCGGACCCGGTTGCGCAGGTCCTGGACCCGGCGCGGCACGTGCAGGGTCCACATGTGGTCCCGGAAGTGCCTCTTGATCTCACCGGTGACGGTGGGTACCGCATAGCTCTCGAAGGCGTTGCCGCGCTCGGGGTCGTAGCGGTCGACGGCCTTGACCAGGCCGAGGGCCGCGACCTGGCGCAGGTCCTCGTAGCTCTCGCCGCGGCTGCGGAACCGCCCGGCGAGCCGTTCGGCCATGGGCAGCCACGCCTCGACGATCTGTGCCCGGAGAGTGTCCCGCTCCGGGCCGGGGGGTAGTGTCGCCAGCTTCCGGAACGCCTCGGCGGTGTCGGGGGCGTCGTCGTGCGGGTGGTGCTTCGCGCTTGCCTGAGTACGCATGGTGCGTCGCAACTCCCTAGATGTGCTCTGGGGGGGGCGGTCACCGTGGGGGGCGCGGACGTGCACATATGGGGCACACCCGTGATGGATGGATGGATCGCCGATCCCACGGACGTGCCTCCTGTCCGAAGCACTGAGGTGCGCCTGCCCCGCTTCATGCGCGGCAAACACACGCAGGTTTTTCTCCTCCCCACCGGGTGACTCGGGCCTGAGGAAAAACACCCTGGGAGGTCCAGTATGGGCACGTATGTCGCCGACCACATCCTGCGCAGGCTGCGCGCATGGGGAGTCGAACATGTCTTCGGCTATCCCGGTGACGGCATCAACGGGCTGCTCGCCGCCTGGGGCCGGGCGGAGGACCGGCCGCGGTTCATCCAGTCACGGCACGAGGAGATGTCGGCGTTCCAGGCGGTCGGCTACGCCAAGTTCTCGGGCCGTATCGGGGTGTGCGCGGCGACGTCGGGGCCCGGCGCGATCCACCTTCTGAACGGTCTGTACGACGCCAAGCTGGACCACGTGCCGGTGCTCGCGATCGTCGGCCAGACGCATCGCAGCGCGATGGGCGGCTCATACCAGCAGGAGGTGGACCTGCACACCCTGTTCAAGGACGTGGCCTCGGACTTCGTCGAGACGGTGACCGTGCCCGAGCAGCTACCGAACGTCCTGGACCGGGCGATCCGCACCGCCTACGCCCGCCGGGCGCCCACCGCGATCATCGTCCCCGGCGATGTGCAGGAACTGGACTACTCGCCGCCCACCCACGACTTCAAGATGGTCCCCTCCAGCCTGGGCGGCGGTTCCTGGACGACGGTCCCCTCTCAGGAGTCGCTGGAGCGGGCGGCGGAGATCCTGAACGCCGGCGACAAGGTCGCCGTCCTGGTCGGTCAGGGAGCCGCCGGGGCACGCGCCGAGGTCCAGCGGATGGCCGAGCTGCTGGGCGCGGGGGTCGCGAAGGCCCTGCTCGGCAAGGACGCGCTGAGCGACGAGCTGCCGTACGTCACGGGTTCGATCGGACTGCTGGGCACGCGCCCCTCGTACGAGCTGATGCGCGACTGCGACACGCTGCTGACCATCGGCTCGTCCTTCCCGTACTCGCAGTATCTGCCCGAGTACGGCAAGGCGCGGGCGGTCCAGATCGACATCGACCCGCACATGGTCGGGATGCGCTACCCGTACGAGGTGAACCTGGTCGGCGACGCGAGGGCGACGCTGGAGCGGCTGATCCCGATGATCGACCCTCAGCGGGGCCGGGAGTGGTTCGACGAGGTGTGCGCGGGTGTGGCGCGCTGGCGTGAGGTGATGACGCGGCGCGCGGAGCTGTCGGCCGATCCGATCAACCCGGAGTACGTGGCCCACGCCCTCGATCCGCTGCTGCCGGACAACGCGATCATCTCCTCGGACTCCGGTTCGGTGGCGAACTGGTACGCCCGCCATCTGACCCTGCGGGACGGCATGCGGTCGTCGCTGTCGGGCACGCTGGCCACGATGGGCTGCGGGGTGCCGTACGCGATCGGCGCGAAGTTCGCCCATCCGGACCGTCCGGCGATCGCCCTGGTCGGGGACGGCGCGATGCAGATGAACGGTCTGGCGGAGCTGATCACGGCGGCCAAGTACAAGGACGGCTGGGAGGATCCCCGGCTGGTGGTGGGCGTCTGGAACAACCGTGATCTGAACCAGGTGACGTGGGAGCTGCGGGCGATGGGCGGCGAGCCGTCCTTCCTGCCGTCGCAGGAGCTGCCGGACGTCCAGTACGCCGCGTTCGCCCGCTCCCTGGGGCTGACCGGCATCCGGGTCGAGAAGCCGGAGGACGTCGAGGCGGGCTGGCGGGCGGCCCTGGAGGCGGACGGCCCCGCCGTCGTCGAGTTCCTCACGGACCCGGCGGTGCCGCCGATCCCGCCGCACGCCACCTGGGAGCAGATGGAGGCCACGGCCGCCTCGATCCTCAAGGGCGACGCCGACCGGGGTTCCATGATCAAGCAGGGTTTCAAGGCGAAGGTGCAGGAGTTCCTGCCGAGCACGAAGCCGAAGAGCAAGAAGTGATGTCGAACGGCACTGAAGAGTTCCGTAGCGCACGAAACAGTTCAATGGCCAGTTCAGTAGCACGGTGAACGGTTCAGTGCCCTGCCTGGCGTCGTGGTGCGGCGGAAAGTCCCGACGTCACGCCATGTGCCCGAGTCAGACGTCCTGGTGGCTGCTCGGCGAGGTGCTGGGCGTCGAGCCTCTTTCGGAGCGACCGCCCATCCCCGCGGTCGCTCCGCAGGGGTGAGCCGGGCGGCGCCGAAGCCGTCAGCCTCCATCCGACTGCGCGCCTCGTCCCTGTGCACGGTGGCCGCTCCGCCGGCACCCTACGACGCGCCGGTGACCAGCGCGGTCTTCGCGACCGTCACGTCAGTTGTTCGCGGGAATGCCCCCTTGTCATCCTCTACCCTGCCCGGGGGCGGCCGGGTCGGATCCGCTGCCGGGGGGCGCTCCCTGGGCGCTCAAGTGGCGCTGGCCGCAGGCGCGCGTGCTGCTTCCCGCATACCGTCTCGCGCCCGAGAACCCCTTCCCCGCCCGTCTGGACGACTGCCTGGCGGCCTGCGACCTGGCCGCCGAGACGGCTCCGAGGATCGTGGTGGCCGGGAAGTCGGCGGACTTTCGCCTCCCGATCAAGATCCGGGCACCACCCCAGGCGAAACGCGCAGGTCAGGACTCCTGCTGGGCGAAGGGCAGCAGGGGTGACCCGCGGGGGGACGGCGCGGAACACGCCGACGAGGATCAGTGGCCGCAGCCACACCGCAGCGCGGGCCCCCGCCCCTCCGGACGCTGTTGGCACGATGAGTTCCCTCGGCTCAGGAAGCGGTGAAGTCCTGCGGCTCGAAGCGACCGACCTCGGCGCGAAGCCGGTCGGTGGACCAAGGCCAGCTGAAGCTGTTGCGGCCGTTGGCGTCGAGGTAGTAGCTCCTGCACCCACCGGCGTTGTAGACGGTGCCGGCCAGCGCGGTCTGCAGCCGGGCGTTGTACGCGGCCTGCACGTCGCCGCGTACCTCCAGCACCGCCCAACTCTCCTCCCGTGCGGCGTTGATGGCGCCCAGGACAAGGTCGAGCTGTGCCTCCAGAATGGCGAACGCCGACGAGTGCCCGGTGCCCAGGCCGGGTCCGAGGAGCAGGAACGCGTTGGGGAATCCAGCGACGACGGTGCCGAGGTACGCCTCGGGGGAGCCTTGCCAGCGGTCGGCGAGCGAGTGGCCGGCTCCGTCTCGGACGAGGCCCGCGAGCGGCGTGTCGAGGATGTGGAAGCCGGTGCCGAGGATGATCGCGTCCACCTCGGCGGCGCTGCCGTCGGCGCCGTGCACGGTGTTGCCTTCGACGGCGTGCACCGCGGCGGCGTGCACGTCGACATTCGGTCGCCTCAGCGCGGGGTAGTAGTGGTTGGAGAACAGGATGCGCTTGCAGCCGATGGTGTAGTCGGGGGTCAGCTTGCGGCGCAGTTCGGCGTCGCGGACCGTGGCCCGCAGGTGGGCCCGTGCGACGGCCTGGACGCCACGCATCAGCCCGGGGCGCCGGAATCCACGTCCGAGCGTCTCCATGGCCCGGTACTCCAGCCCTGCCACCGCGGCTCGCGCGCCCGGCAGGTGGCGCATCGCCCACCGTTCGGCCTTCGGTATGTGATGGTCCAGCTTGGGCAGCACCCACTGGGCGGTGCGCTGGAACACATGCAAGCGGGCGACGTCGGGGGCGATCGCCGGGACGAACTGCACGGCCGAGGCGCCGGTGCCGAACACCGCGACGCGCTTGCCGCGCAGGTCGTAGTCGTGGTTCCAGCGCGCGGAGTGGAACACCTCGCCGGGGAAACCGTCGAGGCCGGGGACGTCCGGGACGAGAGGCTCGTTCCACGGACCGGCGCCGGCGATCAGGAACCGGGCTGTGAACTCACCGGCGTCGGTACTGACGAGCCAGCGGGCCTGGCCGGGCTGCCATCGCGCTTGGGTCATACGCACCCCGAACCGGGTGTGTTCGCGCAGCCGGTACGTGTCGGCGACCCGCCTCACGTACGTGAGGATCTCCGGCTGGTGCGCGTACACCCGCGTCCAGTCCGGGTTCGGAGCGAAGGAGTAGCTGTAGAGGCGGGACGGTACGTCGCACTGGCAGCCCGGATAGGTGTTCGCCCGCCATGTGCCGCCGAAGTCGTCGGCCGCCTCGATGATCAGGAAGTCCCGGATACCGGCGCTGCGGAGCCTGGCCCCGGCCCCAACCCCCGAGATGCCGGCGCCGACGACGATGACCTCGACGTGTGTGCTCATGCCGCGATGCTCCTGTCGATGGCTCGCTTGACGCGGTCGGGTGCGGTGCGCAGGGAGACGTCGAGCGTGGCCGCACGCCGCCGTGGGTCCATGAAGTTGGCCCCCATCACGGCCAGTTCCTCCACCCCGGGCTCGATCCGGACGACGCGGCATCCCGCCGCACGCAAGAGGCGTTCTTCGGCGTCGACGGTCCGGGTCATCCAGCGGCGCAGGAGCCGTTCGAGACGGCTCAGGCCGGTGGCGGGCGCGCCCCCGGAGGTCGACATGGGAGCGACGATCACCACCTCGTCCAGCCCTAGGGGTACGAGGAGGTCCGCCGAGGTCGGGGACACGGCGCCGCCGTCGAGGTAGGTCCGCCCGTCGATCCGCACCGGCGGGAACCAGCCCGGGATCGCCCAGGACGCGGCGATCGCGCTGCCCAGGTCCGTGGCCGGAGCTCCCGGCGCGCCGAACGCGACCCGCCGGCCCGAGCGCGCGTCGGCCGCAACCAGCCAGGTGTGCGTGGAATCCGGCCACGGGCGGCCCTCCGCCAGCGCGGCACCGAATCGGTGCAGCCAACGCGCATCACCTCGGCCGCGCGGCAGCAGCCCCACCAACCCCGACCCCGGCGAGACCCGGCCGCGTACGGCAGCGGTCACCAGCCCCGACCCCGGCAGTCCGGGCCACGGGACGGGAGGCAGTGCACCCGGGTGGGCGTGGACGTGTCCGAGTAGCACCGGGTCCGCGCCAGTCTCTCCCCGTACCGCCGCGAGCAGGTCGGACACGGACCGCCCGGAGCCGAGAACGGACACGACTTCTGCCCCGGCGGACGTCCCCACCGACACCTCGGCGGTCCGCACGTCCCAGTCCAGCTCCGCTTCCACCGCGGTGAGCGCGGCGACCGTCCAGGCGAAGCCGAGCGTGCCGCCGCACCCGACCACCAGTGCACGCCGTGGAACCACAGATCCCCCTGGAATTCAGATATCAATGGAATCCGGAAGCTAGCGGTATTCTGCAGGCGTGGCAAGACTGACCCGGGCCGAGAGCCAGGCCCGCACCCGCGAACACGTCCTCGACACCGCGCACGACCTCTTCCTGCACGATGGCTTCACGAAGACGTCCATCGAGCGGGTCGCGGAGGCCGCCGGCTACTCGAAGGGCGCGGTGTACTCCAACTTCGCGACCAAGAACGATCTTTGCCTGGCCGTCCTGGACCGCATTGCCCTGCGGCAAGTGGCGTACATCGCCGCCGAGATGGGAGACGCGCCCCGCCTGGAGGACAGGCTCGCGGGTTTCGCCCGGTGGGCCGAGCAGCACATAGGCGACAGCTCGTGGACCGCGCTGGAAGTCGAGTTCGCCACCGCCAACCGCCGCGACGCACACGTCTGCGAACAGCTCGCCCACCGACGGCGTGCCGTCACCGAGGCCCTCGCGGACCTCATCCGGGCTCAGATGCAGGAACTGGGCGTCACGCCCCACATGCCCGCGGACACCGCCGCCTTCGTCCTTCTCAGTCTCGGGATCGGCATCGGCGTCCAGCGCGCGTTCGACCCCACCGTCCCCGTACAGCCGCTCGTGGACCTGCTCCGTCAGGTCATGACCGACTGACTCCGCCCCGGATCACGGCAGGCACCCGGGCTCGCGCCGGGTGGCTGATGCGAGCGTCCGCCGAGACAGCTTGCAGTTCAGGGGGTGGTCTGGCGGTTCCGGTCCAGCGCCCAGTGGCCGCGGTAGTGGCCCGGTGTCATGCCGAGGTGGGCCGCCGCCCGGCGCATGAACGGCACCGCGGCGATCTTCGCCAGGCCCAGGGGGAGGAAGACCAGGGACAGGGCGATGGCGAGCACTGTTCTCATGCGGTGGTCCTGTTCTTGCGGCGCTCCTCGCCCAAGTCGGCGTAGTAGGCGATGAGGTCGGGGGCGTCCAGGGCGGCCGGATTCACGACCTGCTCCACAGGGGCGCCCTGGAGCAGGCGCTTGACCGGGACCTCCAGTTTCTTGCCGGTGCGGGTGTGCGGGATGCCCGGCACTTCGAGGATCTCGTCCGGGACGTGGCGGGGGGAGGCCCCGGTGCGGATGGCCTCCTTGATCCTCTCGCGCAGGGCGTCGTCGAGCGTCACCCCTGCCGCGGGGACCACGAACAGCGGCATCCAGTAGCCGCCGTCGGGTTCCTCCGCGCCGATGATCAGGGCCTCGGTGATCTCGGGGAGGCGTTCGACGACGTCGTGGATGTCGGCGCTGCCGAGCCGGACGCCGTTGCGGTTGAGCGTGCTGTCGGAACGGCCGTGGACGATCACCGAGCCATGACCCGTGACGGTGATCCAGTCACCGTGCCGCCAGACGCCCGGGTAGGAGGAGAAGTAGGCATCGCGGTAACGGGCGCCGTCGGGGTCGTTCCAGAAGGACAGCGGCATCGACGGCATGGGGCGGGTGACGACCAGCTCGCCGACCTGGTCCACGACCGGCGAGCCCTCGGCGTCGTACGCGGCCAGCGCCACACCCAGGTGGGGTGCGGACAGCTCCCCGGCCCAGACAGGAGTGTTGGGAGCGCTGCCCGCGAAGCCCGACACCACGTCCGTGCCGCCGCTGATGGAGGCCAGGAGCACCCGCTCCCCCACATGGTCGCGGACCCACGGGTAGGCGGACGCCGGCAGGGCGGACCCCGTGCAGCCGACCACGCGGACCGACGACAGGTCATGGCCGGACGGGTCGATGCCGAACTTGGCCATACCCAGCAGGTATTGGGGGCTGGTACCGAAGACGGTGATCCGGTGGCGGGCGGCCAGTTCCCAGAGGACGTCGAGCTTGGCGAAGGGCGCCGGACTGCCGTCGTACGTGCACGTGGTCGCGCCGGTCAGCAGGGTCGAGGCGACCAGGTTCCACATCATCCAGTGGGTGGTCGTGTACCACAGGAGCCGGTCGCCGGGGCCGAGGTCCGAGTGCAGGCCGAGGGTTTTGAGGTGCTCCAGCAGGACGCCGCCGTGGCCGTGCACGATGCCCTTGGGCAGGCCGGTGGTGCCGGAGGAGAAGACGACCCACAGGGGGTGGTCGAACGGCACGGGTGTGCAGGTGAGTTCCTCGGTGCGGGTGGCGGCGTCCTCCCACGGGGTGACCAGGGACGGGTACGTCCGCGATGGCCAGGGCAGGCCCACGTGGTCCACCAGCAGGGTGGCCTTCAGCGTCGGCAGGGCATGGGCGAGGTCGAGGGTGGCGTCGCGGCGGTCGTGGGTGGTGCCGTTGAAGAGGTAGCCGTCGGCGGCGATCAGCACGGTGGGTTCGAGCTGGGCGAACCGGTCGGCGACGGCCTGCGGGGCGTAGTCCTGTCCGCACACCGACCAGACGGCGCCCAGGCTCGCGGCGGCGAGGAACGCGACGATCGCGTGCGGGGTGTTGGGCAGATAGCCCACGACCCGGTCGCCCTTGCCGACGCCCAGGTCGCGCAGGGTGGCGGCGACGGAGGCGACCAGCGCGCGCAGCCGCTCCCCCGTGACCTCGTACCCGGTGCCGGTCTCGTCGAGGGCGAGGATCGCCACGCCCTCGTCGGCCAGGTTACGCAGGGCGTGATGGGCGTAGTTGAGGGTGGCCCCGGGGAACCAGCGGGCGCCCGGCATCCTCTCCTCGGCCAGCACCTGCTCGTAGGGGGTGTCGGCGTCGATGTCGAAGTACTCCCACACCGCGCCCCAGAAGCCCTCCAGGTCGGTGACCGACCACTGGTGCAGGGCGGCGTAGTCGTCCGGGTCGATGCCCTGACGCCGGGCGAACTCCGCGATGCGACTGGCGGCCGCCGTCCGCGGATCGGAGGTGAAGAAGGGCGTGCTCATCGCGTCGTGCTCCTCAACAGGCTTTTGGGCGGCGTCCGTTCGGAAGGGACAGGGCTTCGTGTGGTGTGCAGCAGGGCCGCCCAGTCGACGGTCGAGGTGAAGTCGCGTGCACCGGCCGGGACGACGTCCATGACGACGCGGTCGGGGCGGAGCAGTACGGCGTCCGCGCGTCCGGCGCGCAGCCAGGCGGCGAGGGTGCCGTCGTCGCCGAGGTCCGTCACGGAGAGCGCGCGTATGTCGAGGCTGTGGGCGAGCGCGGTCAGTGAGGGGCCAGGCTCGGTGGTCGTCAGGAGGGTGAAGAAGTCGCCGAGCAGCTCGTCGAGACGGGTACGCCGTCCGCCGGCGCTCGTCCACGGTTGCGGGCAGTGCGTGCCTGCCAGGCCCCGGCGGACTTTGCGCCGCACCAGGGGGCCGGCGGTCAGGGGCGGGCTGAGGTCGCGGCCGGCCAGCTCGGTCAGGCCGGGTATGCGGCAGGCCGCGGCCAGGAGCCTGCGGCGAATCGCGGCGGCGCCGTCCTGGCCGCCGGTCATGGCCCAGCCCATGGCGACCGCGAGGCGGACCACATGCCGTGCGTGCGGCTTGCGTTCGCTCTCGTAGGTGTCCAGCAGCCGCTCGTTCCCGCCCTGCTGGAGGACGCGGGCGAGTTTCCAGGTGAGGTTGTAGGCGTCGCGCAGCCCCGAGCACAGCCCCTGCCCGACGAACGGCGGGGTGAGGTGGGCGGCATCGCCGAGCAGGAAGACCCGCCCGCTGCGCCAGCGGTCGGCGACGCGCGCCCGGAAGGTGTACTGCGTCTCGCGGACGACCTCGAAGTCCCCGTCGTACGAGGGTGGCAGCCACGGGGCGACCAACTCACGGACCGGCTGCTCCGCTCCCTCGCGCAGCCGGAACTCCCAGCGGTAGCGGTCCTCGCCCACCCGCATGAAGGTGGCCGGCCGATCCGGGTCGCAGACCTGGTCGACGCCCTCCCAGCAGCGCACGTCGGCCGTCGTGCGGGCGTCGATGACGGTCCAGCGTTCCTCGAAGCGCAGGTCCTCCCACGCGGCGCCGATGGCCTCGCGGGTGAGGCTGTTCGCGCCGTCGCAGCCGAGCACCGCGTCGGCCCACACCTCGTGCTCGCCGTCGTCGTCGCGGTAGGTGACCCGTACGGGGCCGGTGGAGTCCGGGCCGATGCCCGTGACCTCCACTCCGCCCCGGAGCTCGCACTCGGGGCGCCGGGCCAGGGCGTCGCGCAGCACGCGTTCCAGCTCGGGCTGGTCGAACATGCTGGTCTGCGGGTAGCCGTGCGGGCCGTGCCCGGTGCGGCGGAACTCGGCCATCGTCCGGTGCCGGGCGTCCAGCAGCCGCAGCCCCTTCGCCGGGCGGGCGATCGCGGTGAACTCCTCCCCCACGCCCGCGGCCTGGAGGATGCGGCACACCTCGTCGTCGGTGGCGACGGCACGCGGGAGCGGATAGACGTCCTGGTGGCGTTCGAGGACGAGACTGCGGATTCCGCGCCGGGCCAGGAGGAGGGCGGCGGTCACGCCCACCGGCCCGGCGCCGACGATCACGACGGGCACACGTGCGGATTGATCGACGGTCATGTGCGGCTCACCTCGGGTTCAGTTCGCGTCCGTGACGGGCGTGCGCTGCTCGCCGAGGTCGATCCGGCCGTCCGGGGTCGCGATCGTCGCCGTGATGACATCACCCGCGTGCAGGTAGTGCGGGTTCTTCGCCTGGCTCTTGAAGAACGCCTTCCACTTCACCGCGGGCGGCAGCAGCGCGCCGATCTTCTCCACCGGCTTCGGCGGGGCCTTCAGCGCCGTGCCCCCGGGGGTGCCGGTGAGCAGCAGGTCGCCGGCGTCCAGGGTCTGGAAGCGGGCCAGCAGGGTCAGTGCCTGCGCCGGGCGGACGATCATGTCGGCCAGGGTGCGGTCCTGGCGCAGCTCGCCGTTGACGCTCAGCTTCAGCCGCAGGTCCAGGAGATGAGCGAAGTCCTCCGGCTCCAGCAACGACAGGTACGGACCGGTCGGCGTGAAGGTGGGGTACGACTTGCTCTCGTAGAACTGCGTCTTGGTCAGCTGGACGTCACGGGCGCTGACGTCATTGGTGACGACGAGCCCGGCGACGTACGAGGGCAGGTCCCGCTCCCCGACGACCGTGCCGACGGGCAGGGACGCACCCATGACGAGGCCCAACTCGATTTCGTAGTCGAGGAACTTCACGTGCGGGGGGCGTACGACAGCCTCGCCGGGACCACTGACAGAGCCGGACGCCTTGCGGAAGAAGGCGGGCGGGATGTCGCCGGTGAAGCCCGAATCACGGGCGTGGCTGCGGTAGTTGACCATCTGGGCCACCACCCGGCAGGGCGTGGTGACCGGCGAGAGCGCGACCATGCCGGCCACGGGCGTGCCCGGTTCGCCGGAGGCGGCGGCCTCACGGACGGCCGGCCGGTCGGCCAGCAGCTCGGCGGTGGTCACGGCCTTGGTCTCGACCGGGACGGCCCGGTCGCCTCGGACGACCCACCAGCCGTCGGTGGTGCGCAGGACATTGGTGCTCATGACGTGGCTCTCTGTGAAGGGGGTCAGGAGTTGGCGGCCTTGAGCAGGCCGAAGAGTCGTGCTGGGTCCATCTCGTTGTCGCCGCGCAGGGCCTCGATGACGTCGCGGACGCGCTGTGGGGAGGGGCTCGCGCCGAGGAAGTCCCGGGTGGCCGGCGGCCCCCACTGGGCGAGGCCGCTGGTGGACATCGGGGCCCAGCCGGGTTCGACGTCGCAGGAGAACAGGTCGCCGTCGGCGAAGTGCTCCAGCATGAAGCGGTCCGGGTCGCGCCAGTAGTCGAACAGCTGGCTGCCCTGGATGTGCCGTCCGATGCCCCAACTGCGCTTGTAGCCCCGTTCCTTGAGGTACTCGCCCCCAGCGGCGATGGAGTCGAGGTCGGTGACCTGGTACGCGGAGTGGACGTACCCCGTGCCCGGGCCCAGGTGCATGGCCAGGGTGTGGTGGTCGGCGGGCAGGCTGCCCAGGTCGCAGCGGATGAACGCCATCGTCGGGCCGCGGTCGCGCTGGCCGTCCAGGAACAGGAAGTCGGACACGATCATGCCGAGGATGTCCAGGTACCAGTCCAGAGCCCGGCCGAACACGCGGGTCTCCAGGACCACATGACCGAGACGCTGGATGCGGGACGGTTCGCGCGGCGGCCGCTGCGTGGCGTTCGTACGACGGTGATCCGTGCCGAAGTTGAGGAGCAGCGGCTGCTGTTCCGGCAGCGCGGGGAGTTGTTCGCCGCAGTGCACGACCCGCACGGGGAAGCCCGAGGGGTCGAGCAGGTCGACCACCTTGCCGCCGCCCGGCACGTCCGCGTCCCGCACGTCCCTGCCCGTGGCGCGAGCCAGCCGGTCCAGGTCGGCGCGCCCGGCGGCGCGGAAGGCGGGGCCGATGAAGCGGGAGGTGCGCCCCTTGCGGATCACCATGCAGGGTGAGCCGGCGAAGGTGCCGCGCAGCCACAGCTCCCGCTCGGTGCGGGCGGCGACGCCGAACCCGAAGTCCCGGGCGAAGACCTCGGCGCGGTCCAGGTCGGGCTTCTCGAACTCCAGCCAGGCCAGGTCCGCCACCTTGATCACCGGGTTCCGGGAGCGGCCGGGGTGCTCGCCGCGCAGGGCTCCCTGCTCGCTGTGGAGGTCCTGGTGGGCCGTGATGACGTCGGCCCCGTTGACGCGAGTTTCAGACATGGTGCCCTCCGAGCAACATCGCCGTAATGATGAAAGCATCAACTGTGACAGTTTCATCGTCAAGGTGTTCGCGGCAGGAAATGATGAATTCATCAGGACTGCGATCGCCGTCGTCCCGGCGGTTAGACTCTGCGCATGCCTACGTCAGCCCCGCCCAGCAACCGGTTCGAGCGGCGTCGCGCGGAAACCCGCAGGGCTCTCGTGCGAGCGGCCCGGCAGATACTCGCCGAGACCGGGGACACCAGCGCCAGCATCCAGGCGATCGCCGAGCGCGCGGACGTGGGCTTCGGCTCCTTCTACAACCACTTCGACTCCAAGACGGAGCTGTTCGAGGCGGCCGTGGTGGACGCCCTGGAGGAGTTCGGCCAGAACTTCGACGAGCGCCTGGCCGGGATCGACGACCCGGCGGAACTCCTCGCGGCCGGCTTCCGGCTGAGCGCCCGCATGGCCGACTCCCACCCGGAGCTGATGCAGGTCCTGCGCCGCCGCGGCCTCGGCCACATCCACTCGGACAACGGACTGGCACGCCGGGCACTGCGCGATCTCCAGGCCGGCATCGCCTCCGGCCGTTTCAGCCCCGTCGACCCGACGGTCGCCATGTCCGCGCTGGGCGGAACCCTGCTGTCCCTGGTGGAGCTGCGATTCGCCCACCCCGAGGTGGACGGCGACGAGGCCGCGGCGGACCTCGCCGAGATGGTCCTGCGCATGCTGGGCCTGCCGACGGACGACGCCCACGAGGTCGCCCGGCGTCCCCTCCCCGACCTCGGCTGACGAAACCCGGGCGGACGACGAAGGCCGGGGCCGCGGGCCGCGGGCCGCGGCGATTGATGCTTCGGGAAGGCGCCTAAGCGCCGTCGCCCTCGGGCCGCACGAGCCCCCGGACACAGGTGGCGGCATGGCCGGCGGCCACGCCCATCGCGATCAGGGCCGCGGTCGCGGTGCCCGTGCCGTCGTCGCTCCAGGCCCCGCCGGTCACACAGTCCAGAAGGCCCAGCAGGTGCCCCTCCAGCGCCCGGGCCAGCACGGCCGGCGGAACGCTGGTCTGGAAGAGGCCCTGCCGCTGCCCCCGGCCGATGATCGCCTCCGCCATGTCGCGCGCCGGGGCGAGGACTTCTGCGACTCGTTCGGCCCCGAGGTCCTGGGGGGCGAGACGGAGCAGGATGCGGTAGCGGTCACCGACGGGCCATACGGCGAGGACGAAGCGCGCCAACTCCGTGACGGCATCCTCCGCCGGAACCGGCGGGGCCACGAACACCTGTCGCAGCGCCTGTCGCAGCGCCTGTGCGGCGTCCTCCACCAGCCCCTCCACCAGTGCGGCCCGACCGTTGAAGTGGCCGTACACGGTACGGCGCACCACACCCGCCGCCTCGGCGATGTCACCGAGGCTCGCGTCGGGGTCACGGCCGAGTTCCCGCCTGGCCGCTTCGAGGATGCGGGCCCGGGTGAGCAGGGTTCGGCTGCGTTCAGGGGCGGCCGCGAGGGGTGAGTGGGTCATGTCGGACCTCCGGTCGACGGGGAGGGCGACTCGATAGTTGCACACGGACGGGCAATAAAATAGTCTGCACATCAACGGGCAATTAACTGCTCTCGGTGCCGCGCCCAGTCCTGTCCGCGCACGCACCGCTCCCCCATCGATCCGCACCCGAAGCCTCCGCTTCCCCTCTGCCGAGGAGCCCCCGATGCCGCTCTTTGCGAACACCCCCGTCGAGAAGATGACCGAGCCCTATCCACGCCGCTGGTGGGCCCTGCTGGTCCTGTGCCTGAGCCTGCTGATCGTCGTCATGGCGAACACATCGCTGATCGTGGCCGCCCCCGACATGACCAAGGACCTGGGCCTGAGCAGCAGTGACCTGCAGTGGGTCATCGACGGCTACACCGTCCCCTACGCCGCGCTGATGCTCGTGCTCGGCGCGATAGGCGACAAGTACAGCCGCCGTGGTGCCCTGGTCCTGGGCCTGTCGATCTTCATCGGCGGTTCGGTGATGGGCGGCCTGGTCGACGAGACCAACCTGGTCGTCGCCGCCCGCGCGATCATGGGTGTCGGTGCCGCCGTCGTCATGCCGGCCACGCTTTCGTTGCTGGTGGCGATCTTCCCTCGCGGTGAGCGCGCCAAGGCCATCACGGCATGGTCCGCCACCTCAGGGCTCGCCATCGCCGCGGGCCCGCTGGCCGCCGGGTGGCTGCTGGAGGACCACGCCTGGGGCTCCACCTTCCTGATGAACGTCCCCGTCGCCGTCCTCGGTGTCGTCGGCGCACTGCTCCTGGTCCCGCCGTCGAAGGCGGAAGGCATGGGCCGGATCGACTACATCGGCGGTCTGCTCTCGATCGTCTCCGTCGGCTCGCTGGTCTACGCGACCATCGAGGGCCCGCACTTCGGCTGGGGCGTCGGCCCGATCACCGCGGCCGTGGTCGCCGGCATGGGCCTGTTGGCCTTCGTGGCCTGGGAGTTGAAGCACCCGAACCCGATGCTGGACGTGCGCAAGTTCGCCGAGCGTCCCTTCAGCGGCTCGATGCTCGCGGTGCTGTTCTTCTTCTTCGGAACCTTCGGCTCGATCTACTACTCCACCCAGTTCCTGCAGTTCGCCCTCGGATACGACGCCCTGGAGACCGGCATCCGCCTGCTGCCGCTGGCCGGCGCGGTGTTCGTCGGCGCCGCGGTCACCGGCAAGCTGGCCCCGAAGCTGGGCGTGAAGCTGGTCGTGGGCACCGGCATGGTGATCGGCACGGCCGGCGTCTTCCTGCTCACACGGATCGAGTCGGGCTCGACCTACACCGACTTCCTGGCCCCCCTGCTGCTGCTCGGCTTCGCGATCGGCCTGAGCCTGTCGCCCGCCACCGACACCATCATGGGCTCCTTCCCGGAGGACGAGCTGGGCGTCGGCGGCGGCGCCAACGACACCGCCCTGGAACTCGGCGGCGCCCTGGGCATCGCCGTCCTCGGCTCGCTGCTGGCCACCTCCTACAAGGACAAGCTGACCGACCTGGTAGGCGGCCACCTCCCGGCCGAGGCCTTGGACACAGCCAAGGACTCGGTCGGCGGCGGCATCGCGGTCGCCGAACAGGTCGCCAAGAACCCGCAGGGCGGCGCCGAACAGGCCCAGACCCTGCTGGGGGCGGTGCACGAGTCCTTCGCCCACGCCATCGCGCACACCAGCCTCATCGGCGGCTTCATCATGGCCGCCGGGACCCTGATCGTCATCGCCGTCCTGCCCGGCCGCACGGACGCCGGCAAACACCGTCAGGAAGAAGCGGCCGAGACCACCCAGGAGCAGACCGAGACCGTGGGCGCCTGAGCCCACGCGGTCTGCGGCCCATGGCCGCAGGCCGGGGACTGGGGGCCGGGGGCCGGGAACTCGTTTCCGGCCTTCTCCGCCCAGGACGGGCTGTGCCTGAGCGGCGCACGGCCCCGGACGGTGCCGGGAGGGGACACCCGGCACCGTCCCTTTCTGCTGTCCGCACCTGAGGGCCCGGCACAATCCGGCGAAAGCGGAGCTACGAGGCCCGCCGACCGGCAACCGTGCACCGCCGGTCGAGGGCAGGCCCCGGTGCCTTCGACCGGGGTCTGTTCGAACGCCTGCGTGCGCAGCCGTGCCGCGGGCTCACCCGTCAGAGACAGCCTCCGCGGTGGCCGTGGCAGCGACCACCTCTTCGACCACGACGCGCGCGTGCTTCTCCGGCACGCCGGCAGTGATGAGCGTGGTGACGGCCACCCGGGTGCCGTCGTCCTCCAGCGCCCCGATGTTGACCTGCTCCAGCAGGGCGACCGTCATGGCCTCCAGACCGGCGCTCAGCACCGCGGGCGGCAGGTGGGAGTGGAAGACACCGTCTCGCTGCCCGCGCTCCAGGATGGCCGTGACATTGACGCGGGCGGGCTTGAGGATCTCGGCGACACGTTCCATGCCCAGGTCCCGCTGGGCGAGCGCCAGAAGCATGCGGTAGCGGTCGCCGACGGGCCACATCGACAGCGAGAAGTGCGTGAGCGCCCGCTCCGCCGGCTCGGTCGCCGTCGCGCCGACCGCAGCGGCGGACCGGAGCGCCTCGGCGGCCTCCTCGGCCAGTGCCTCCAGGAGCGCCGCCCGTCCGGGGAAGTGCCCGAAAAGCGTGCGCCGTACGACACCGGAGGCGCGGGCCAGCTCCTCCAGGGTGATGTCCGGGTTCCGCCCGAGTTCCTGGCGTGCGGTGGCCAGGATGCGCGCCCGGTTGGACCGTGCGTTGCGTCGCTGCGGGACGCGGCCGACGGGCTGGGACACGGGAAGGACCTCGATGAAGGAAGGACGAACAGGGGGTGCCCTCATTCTGACACGTGGCCCCGTGCCGATCCCCGGCCACAGCCGCGGATCGGCACGCCGTGATCATGATGGAGCCCAGCGGGCGGTGGGCCTCCAGGGCGTGCCAGGGGCTGAAGGAGAGGACGTCGTCGGCGTAGCGGCGGCGGGCGTCGCTGTAGGCGTCCTGGGCGGGCAGGTGCAGCACGGCCACGGTCTGGTGCGGTGACAGCTCCTCGGGCCACGGGACCGAGGCGTCCTCCACCGGCATCCGGTCGATGTCCGCACGCAGCTGGGCCCGGATGTCGTGTTCGGCGCTGTTGTGCGCGAAGAAGTCGACGGCGAGGTCCCTCAGCGCCGACTCGCCGGCTTTCTTGTCGACCTGGCTGCCGGTGAGCTGGAGTTGCTGGTCGCTCGGGCCGGGCTCGGGCACGCGGTCGGTGACCCGCAGGACCCCCCGCCGCCGTGTCCCCAACCCGCCGCCGGCTCAGGGAGCACGGAAGGCGCCGATCCGCGTCGAGAAAAGCCGGGGCTGGGCCGCGTTCGCCCAGCGCGGCGCGTCAGGGGGCCGTCAGGAGGCGGGTACCACCGGGTCGGGCTCGGGGTCCTCGACGGGTGATAGCAGCACCTCCTCGTAGCGGCCCAGCGCCAGAACGGCGCCGAGCATCAGCATCGGAATGATCACGGCGAACACCGCCATGGGCCCGGTCCTTCCCCAGGGAATGTGCGGTGGGGGGCGTCAGGCCGGGTCTCCCCAGGGCGGACGGGCAAACCCGGGCGGCAAGCGGAACCCGGCCCGAGGGACGGATCCGGCCGCCGCCGGAACGCCCGTGTCGACACCGGGTCCTCGGGTACGCGGGGGCCAGACCAACCATGGAGGGGAGTCATGCAGCGAGGCAGCGACCGGCTGAACGTCCACCGCGACGACGAGATGAAGCACGAACTCCAGGGGTTGCTCCGATCCGGGCATCCCACCCGGACGGAGGAGTGGCACGACCCGGAGCCGTACGCCGAGGACGACCCGGAGGTCGCGCACGGGCCGGTGACACCGAGCCGCGCGCCCGCCCGGGTGGAGACGCTGCGCCTGGAGCTGGCCCGTGTCCTCGGCCGCACCTCGTTCCCGGCACGGCCCGGCGAGCTCATCCGCGTCATGCGCGACAAGCACGCCCCGGACAACCTCGTCGAACCCTTGGAGCGGCTGCCGAAGAAGGACCGCTACGACTCCGTGCACCAGCTCGCGGAGGCGGTGGTCGGCACCCGGGACGGCGACGGGAAGGGGTGACCGGACGGGCACGGAAACCGCACACGACGGGGCGCATGGCCGCCCCGCTCACGGGTACTGCGGGCCTCGTCCCACCCACGCGGACGTGTCCCCCGCATCCCGGGAGCAGCAACGAGAGGCAGACCACCATGGCTGATTTCGTCAGGGACGTCATGACGCCGGGCGTCGTGGCGGTCCGCCCGGACGCCTCACTCGTGGAAGCGGCGCAGCTGATGCGCGCGCAGGACGTCGGGGACGTCCTGGTCACCGTGGACGAGCAGCTCGTCGGGGTGCTGACCGATCGTGACATCGCCCTGCGGGCCGTCGCCGACGGCGTGGACCCGCTGACGGTGAGCGCCCAGGCCGTGTGCACCCCGAACCCCGTGGTGATCGGGCCGGACGACACGGTGTCCACGGCGGTCGCGCTGATGCGGGACCACGCGATACGGCGGCTTCCGGTCCTGGCGGACGGGCACCCGGTGGGCATGGTGAGCCTCGGCGATCTGGCCGTGGCCCAGGACCCGAACTCGGCGCTCGCCGACATCAGCCGCGCCGAACCGGACACCTGGCCGGGCGGGAACCCCGTCTGACCTGCGACGTCCGAGAAGAAAGGAGATCGAACGCGTATGCGTATCGCATTCCTGACCGCACCGGAGGGTGTGGAGCAGATCGAACTGACCGAGCCCTGGCAGGCGGCGAAGGACGCCGGTCACGAGCCGGTGCTGGTGTCGACGCGGCCGGGCCGCGTCCAGGCGTTCAACCACCTGGACAAGGCGGACACGTTCGCCGTCGACGACGTGGTCGGCGAGGTGGCCGCCGAGTCGTTCGACGCGCTGGTGCTGCCCGGCGGGGTGGCCAATCCGGACTTCCTGCGGATGGACGAGAAGGCGGTCTCGTTCGTGCGGGAGTTCTTCGAGCGGGGCCGGCCGGTCGCGGCGATCTGTCACGCGCCGTGGACGCTCGTCGAGGCGGGCGTGGTCCGCGGCAGGGTCCTCACCTCGTGGCCCAGCCTGCGCACGGACATCCGCAACGCGGGCGGCGAATGGGTCGACGAGCAGGTGAGGGTCTGCGACCACGGGCCCAACAAGCTGATCACCAGCCGCAAGCCCGACGACCTGAAGGCGTTCTGCGAGGCCTTCCTCGACGTCTTCCAGACAGCCGGCGTCTGAGCCCGGCAGCCACAGGGGCGCCCGCACAGCCGTGCGGGCGCCCCTGCTCGTTGCCCCGCTACGGCCGGCGGCCGAGCAGGCACAGCAGCGCGGTCTGCGCGTCGGCGCCCGCCGGCGGCTCCACGGGGGCCGCGAACAGCCCGCTCTTCTCCAGGTCCCCCGCGTACGGGGCGATCTCCTGCGCAGTGAACGTCACGAGGTCCTCGGGGAGCCGCTCGTCCGCGCCGATCGCGCGGGACAGGTCCCAGGTGTGGACGACGAGGTCCGCGATCATCTGCGCGCAGTACGCGGTGGCCGGGGTGTCGCCGTACGACAGGTGGACGGTCCGTTCGAGCGCTCCCGGCGCGGTGAAGGCCTCCCGCGCGGAGCGGGCCGCCGTGTCCCAGGACGCGGCCGGGTCGGGCCCCAGCAGATCCCCGTCGAACGTGTCGCCGACCTCCTCGATCATGCACCTGTCCCTGACCAGCGGCGGCACCCACAGCTGTTCGGAGACGAGGTGGTTGACGAGGTCGCGGACCGTCCAGTCGGCGCACGGGGTTCCCGCACCCCACTGGTCGGCCCGGACGGCGTGCACCCGGCCACCGAAGAGGTCCTGGGCCTCGGCGTGACGGGCGAGCAGTGGATGGGGCTCCGCCGAGCCGGACGCGTCGCCGGCCGGGTCGGATGGCGTACGCGTCATGACGGCCCCGGTCCTCGGTCCCGTGCGCCCTCGCGCGTGCGCCCGGAGACCACCGGGCGGCGGGGATGACGGCGCAGGTACTCGCCCTCCAGTTGCGCCATCCGCTCGTTGTGGGTGCGCAGCGCTTCGGACGATCCGTGCAGCAGCGTGTCGTGCCGCGTCCGGTGGATCGACTCCAGCTCCTTCATCAACTGCTGGTCGTCCAGCTGGTCCGGGTGCACTCCGGTCATGGTGGTACCCCGATCTTCGTATGCCTCCAATGAGGTCCGGGTACCCGCCCGGCAAGCGTCACCCCGAGCGGCATCCGGGAGGGAGCCATGGATCTCGCGTTCCTCCATCCACTGTACGAACATCCGGGGCCCTGGGCCTCCGTGTACGCCGGTACTGCCCCGCCCTCGCGGTCCGTGGCCCGGGAACGGTCCCTGGCGGCGGCCGCCGTCTCCCATGAGCTCGCCGAGCAGGGGGCGGACGAGGCGACGTGCCGGGCCGTGCACCAGGCGGTGGAGGAGCTGCGGCACGACACCGAGCCGCACGGCCGAGCGCTGTTCGCGCATGACGGGCGGGTGGTCCTCGATCCGCCGCTGGCCGCGCCGCCCCCGGCGAACCAGGCCTTCTGGGCGCCGCTGCCGCGCACGGCTCCGCTGCTGGACCTGGCCGGGGAGGACCCGGTGTGCGTGGTGGCGTACGTGGACCGGCGGGGCGCCCGCTTCGAGCTGCGCGGCGCGCATGGACGCGAGGGCGCCGGGGGCGTGGCCGGGCGGCGGTGGCCGGTGCGCCGGACCGGTGCGGTCGACCGGCCGGAGCGGCACTTCCAGCTGCGGGTGGAGAACACCTGGGAGCACAACGCGGCCGAGTTCGCCGACGCGCTCGCCGTGTGCCAGGAGGACACCCGCGCCGACCTGCTGATCCTCGTGGGTGAGGGACGGGAGCGGCACGCCGTGCGGGACCGGCTTCCGCGGCGGCTGCTGGACCGGGTGGTCGAGACCCCGTACGGGGCGGGCGGCGGGCTGCTCGACGAGGACGTGGCGCGCATCCGCGCCGAGCACGTCCGTCGGCGGGCCGCCGAGGAGGTCGAGCGGTTCCTCGCGGCGCGCGGCCCGGACGCCGAGGGGCGCCGGGGGGCCGTGGAGGATGTGGCCGACCTGGTGGAGGCGGCGCGGGAGCACCGGATCGACGAGCTGCTCGTCCGCGCCGAGGGACCCGACACGCATCGGGCGGTGTGGGTCGGCGAGGACCCCGACCAGCTGGCCGTGCGCCGTACGGAGCTGCGGACGCTCGGGCTCGCCGAGGACCGCGCCCGGTCGGCGAGGGCCGACGACGCCCTGCTGCGGTCCGTGGTGACCACCGGCGCCCCGGCGATCTCCGTGACGCCGGCGCCCGAGGCCGCGGAGGCCGGGATCCCGGTCGGCGGCCTGGGCGCGCTGCTCGGCCGGACATGACACCGGCCGACCCGGTGCGCGGTGGCTCACCACGCACCGGGGACCGGGCGCCGCGTCACACGCGGACCACGGTGGACACGACCTAGCGGGCGCGCTCCACCCGGCGCTCGTCCCACACCGGCTCCGGGGTCTCCCGGACCCGGCCGTCGGAGCCGAAGACGAGATAGCGGTCGAACGAACGCGCGAACCAGCGGTCGTGGGTGACCGCGAGCACCGTGCCCTCGAAGGCCTCCAGGCCCTCCTGGAGGGCCTCCGCCGACTCCAGGTCGAGGTTGTCGGTCGGCTCGTCGAGGAGCAGGGCGGTGACTCCCTGGAGTTCCAGGAGGAGGATCTGGAAGCGGGCCTGCTGGCCGCCGGAGAGCCGGTCGAAGGGCTGCTCCGCTTGTTTGGTCAGCTCGTAGCGGCGCAGCCGTGACATGGCGGCGCCCCGGTCCTGCGCGTGCTCCTTCCACAGGATGTCGAGCAGGGTCCGCCCCTCCAGCTCCGGATGGGCGTGCGTCTGAGCGAAGTGCCCGGGGACGACCCTGGCGCCGAGCTTCCACTGGCCCGAGTGGGCGACGTCCTCACCGGCGAGCAGCCGCAGGAAGTGCGACTTGCCGGAGCCGTTGGAGCCGAGGACGGCGACCCGCTCGCCGTAGAAGACCTCCAGGTCGAAGGGTTTCATCAGCCCCGTCAGTTCGAGTCCGGCGCAGGTCACGGCCCGTACGCCGGTACGGCCGCCCTTGAGCCGCATGGTGATGTCCTGCTCGCGCGGCGGCTCGGGCGGCGGCCCGGCCTCCTCGAACTTGCGCAGCCGGGTCTGGGCGGCGGCGTACCGCGAGGCCATCTCATGGCTGACCGCGGCGGCCTGCCGGAGCGTCAGCACGAGCTTCTTCAGCTGGGCGTGCTTCTCGTCCCAGCGGCGGCGCAGTTCCTCGAACCGCTCGAACCGCTGGCGGCGGGCCTCGTGGTACGTGTCGAACCCGCCGCCGTGCACCCAGGCGTCGGCGCCCGCGGGACCCGGTTCCACGCTCACGATCTTCTGGGCGGCGCGGGAGAGGAGTTCCCGGTCGTGGGAGACGAACAGGACGGTCTTGCGGGTCTCCGCGAGCCGCTCCTCCAGCCAGCGCTTGCCGGGGACGTCGAGGTAGTTGTCGGGCTCGTCGAGGAGGAGCACCTCGTCGGTGCCGCGCAGCAGCGCCTCCAGCACGAGCCGCTTCTGCTCGCCGCCGGACAGGGTCCGCACCTGCCGCCACTGCGCCTTCTCGTACGGCATGCCGAGGGCGGCCGTGGTGCAGATGTCCCAGAGGGTCTCGGCCTCGTAGCCGCGGACCTCGGCCCAGTCGGAGAGGGCCTGGGCGTAGGCGAGCTGGGCCGCCTCGTCGTCGACGGTCATGATCCCGTGCTCGGCCGCGTCGACGGCGCGGGCGGCCTCCCTGATGCCGGGCTGCGCCACGGAAACGAGCAGGTCCCGGACGGTCGTCTCGTCGCGTACGGAGCCCACGAACTGGCGCATCACGCCGAGCCCGCCGGTCACGGTGACCGATCCCCCGTGCGGCTTCAGCTCCCCGGAGACCAACCGCAGCAGGGTGGTCTTCCCGGCGCCGTTGGGACCTACGAGGGCGACCACGGCCCCCTCCCCCACCCGGAACGACACATCGCCGAGCAAGGCCCTCCCGTCGGGAAGGTAGTACTCCAGATGCGCCGCTTCGAGATATCCCATGCGGCGCATTCTCCGAGCCCCGCGAACCCGGAGGCAAACCGATAACCCACACCGCCGCCCCCGGCCACGGCACGGGTGGCACTGCGCGGCACCCAGGCCACGGCACGGGTGGCACCGCTCAGCACCGTCGGCCGCGAACGCGGACCGCCCGCCGCCCCGGCCCCAACACGACCGGCACCGCCCCCACCCCCCGGCCACGGGCACGGACCGCCCGGCACCCCGGCCGCGGACCGGCGCGTGATCCCCGCCCGGCCGGGGACGGGCGTGCGCGCTCCGCCAGCCGCTGCGGAGCCGCGCTCCCCCGGCCCGCCACCGGCGGCCGGACCTCCGGAGCCGCGTCCGCGCCCCGGTCGGTCCGCCTCGGGCTCCGGGCCGCCGGTGGCCCGAGGGCACCCCCGCCTGAGCCCGGCGCGTGGACGGGCAGTGCGCTCCCCACCCGGTCATGAACGAACGGGCACGGACGGGCAGGGCGGGCCGGGCACCGTCGCGCAGGGCCTGGCCTGCGGACGGTGGTCCGACCGCACCCCCGCCTGACACGGTTTCCGTGCCATGGGGTACCCGTGGAGCCATGACCGCAGACGTCGACCTCACCGTCCGCCCGCCGGGCCACCACATCCTCCGGGATCGTTTTCTCGCCGCGGACAGCCGCCTCTTCAACGCGGTGGCGACCCGCGAGTGGCCGGGCGCCCACCCCATGCTGCCGAGGCTGAGCCGCGCCGCCAACCACGGCGTCCTCTGGTTCGCCACGGCGGCGGCGATCGCCGCGACCCGCAGCCCGAGGGCCCGCCGGGCCGCCGCCCGCGGCGTCGCCTCCCTCGCCCTCGCCTCGGCGACGATCAACACCCTCGGCAAGCGCACGGTGCGCCGCCCCCGCCCGGTCCTGGACAACGTCCCCGTCATGCGCCAGCTGAAGCGGCAGCCGATCACGACGTCGTTCCCGTCGGGTCACTCGGCCTCCGCCGCCGCCTTCGCGACCGGTGTCGCGCTGGAGTCCCGCGGCTGGGGCGCGGTGGTCGCCCCGCTCGCGACCGCCGTCGCGCTGTCCCGCGTGTACACGGGCGTGCACTTCCCGAGTGACGTCCTGGTCGGCGCCGCGTTCGGCGTGGGCGCCGCCTACGCCGTCCGGGGCATGGTGCCGACCCGCGACCAGCTCGCGCCGCCCGGCCGCCCCCGCGCGGACGCGCCCGCGCTGCCGGACGGCGAGGGCCTGGTCATGGTCGCCAACACCGCCTCCGGTACGGCCGACCGGGTACGCGCCCTACGGGACACGCTCCCCGGCGCCGAGACCGTGGAGTGCGCACCGGAGGACCTGCGCGCCGAGCTGGAGAAGGCGGCCGCCCACGCCCGAGTGCTCGGCGTGTGCGGCGGCGACGGCACGGTGAACGCCGCCGCCGAGGTCGCCCTGCGCCACGGCCTGCCCCTGGCCGTGCTGCCCGGCGGCACGCTCAATCACTTCGCGCACGACCTCGGCGTGGAGGACGTCCGCGATCTCAGCCGCGCCCTGCGCCGGGGCGAGGCCGTCCGGGTGGACGTGGGCCACTTCCGGTCCGGTGAGACGGAGGGCCATTTCGTCAACACGTTCAGCGTGGGCGTGTACCCGGAGCTGGTGCGCGAGCGCGAGCGCTGGGAGCGGATGTTCGGCGGCTGGCCGGCCGGGGTGATCGCGGCGGTGCGTGTCCTGCGCTCCGACCGGCACCCGCTCCAGGCCACGTTCCAGGGCCGGCCGCGCCCGATCTGGCTGCTGTTCGCGGGCAACGGCACGTACCACCGGCTGGGCCTGGCCCCCGGTCACCGTTTCGACCTCGCCGACGGGCTGTTCGACGTCCGCGTGGTGCACGGCGGGCGCCGCCCGGCGCTGCGGCTGCTGGCGGCGGCCCTCGCCGGCCCGCTGACCCGCTCCCCCGCGCACGCCGCGGTCCGGGTGAACCGGCTCCGCATCGAGGGCGTCACACCGGGTACCCCGCTGGCGTACGACGGCGAAGTCACCGAGGTGCACGGCGATCTGACGCTGCGCAAGCTCCCGGAGGCACTCACGGTCTACCGGCCCCTCGACTGACCCCCGGCGTCCAACATTCAAGACGGCGGTCTCAATATTCGGCACGGGCGCGTACGGTTTCCCCAGGACCTGGAGAAGGGGAACGGCCATGTCGAAAGCGCGGGAGACCGCCGTCTACACGCACGGGCACCATGAGTCGGTACTGCGGTCGCACACCTGGCGGACCGCCGCCAACTCGGCGGCCTACCTCCTCGGTTCGCTGAAGCCGCACATGAAGGTCCTGGACATCGGGTGCGGCCCCGGCACCATCACCGCGGACCTCGCCGCCCTGGTCCCGGACGGCCACGTCACCGGCGTCGACCACGCCCCCGGCATCCTGGAGCAGGCGCGGGCCACGGCCGCCGAACGGGGCCTGACCAACGTGGACTTCGCGGTCGCCGACGTCCACACCCTGGACCATCCGGACGACACCTTCTGCGTGGTCCACGCCCACCAGGTGCTCCAGCACGTCGGCGACCCGGTGCAGGCGCTGCGCGAGATGGCGCGGGTGACGAGGCCGGGCGGTCTGATCGCTGTCCGCGACTCGGACTACGCGGCGATGACCTGGTTCCCGGAGTCGGCGGGCATGGACGACTGGCTGGACCTGTACCGGCGGGTGGCGCGGGCGAACGGCGGCGAGCCGGACGCCGGGCGCCGACTGAAGTCCTGGGCCCTGCGGGCCGGGCTCACCGACATCACGGCCACCTCCTCCACGTGGACGTACTCCACCGCCGAGGAGCGGGCCTGGTGGAGCGGGCTGTGGGCGGACCGCACGGTCGCCTCCGCGTACGCCGAGCGGGCCACCGAGGGCGGTCACGCCACCGAGGAGCGACTGCGGACGATCGAGGCGGCGTGGCGGGAATGGGGACGCCAGGAGGACGGCTGGTTCGCCGTACTGCACGGAGAAATTATCTGCCGTAAGCCGGCCTGAATCCTGGAATTCTGGAGACCCGGACCATCAGGAGGTTCGCAAAATGGTTCCCATCCTGCTGGTACTGCTACTGGTGCTGATCCTTTTCGGTGCCGGATTCGCGATCGAGGTTCTCTGGTACATCGCACTGGCCGTTCTGGTCCTGTGGCTCCTCGGATTCCTGCTGCGCGGTACGACCGCAGCCGGGGGCAGGGGCCGCTGGTACAGGTGGTGAATGAGTTCCCCGGGGACCGGGCACGCTGAACCGCCCGAGGGCGGTTCAGTCCCTGGGGAGCAGCGGCCCGAGCGGCCCGAGGTCCAGATTGAGGTCCTCGGGCCGCAGGCCGTAGCGCTCGCGCAGCTCGGTCATCCGGTCGTCCAGCAGCATCAGGGTGAGCCCGATGCGCTCCTCCTGCTCCTCGGTGAGTTCCCCGGTGTCGAACCGGCGCACCGCCTGCCGCTCCATGAGCTGACGGAGCAGTTCGACGACGGTGAGGACCAGCTTGACCAGGTCGCGTTCCACCGTGTCGGGTTCCAGTTCGAGACGGTTGCGGCCGGTCACTCGCTGCCTCCCCAGGGTGCGGGCACATTCGCGTTCACGGAGCTGATGAGCGCGTTCAGGTCGATACGGACGAGGTCGACGTCCGCGATGCGCAGGGTGAGGTCACCGGTGATGACGACCCCGCCGGCGAGCAGCCGGTCGAGCAGGTCGACGAGGGCCACCTCCCGGCGTTCTATGACGGTCACGAATTCTCTCCGCTCATGCCATCGGAGTCCCTGTCTCCAGGCTCCTCACCGCTGAAGGAATAGGCGGCCCAGGGTCCGGTGAGTTCCACGCGCAATCCGGGTTCCTCGTTCTTCGTGCGGTCCACGAGTTCCACGAACTCCTCGGAATTCCGGCGCGGCACCAAATAGGCCGCGTTCAGCACATTGCGGCCGGGTACGCCGGAGAGGGCGGAATTCTGGGGTGCGTGCAGCCGGGTGTCCTCGGCGCATTCCGAAAGGGTCTCGTGCAGTCGGCGGGCGAACCGGTCGGCCTTCTCCCACATCTCCTCGTGGGCCTGCCGGCTGCGCCGCCGCTGCCGCAGATAGTCCCGCCCGCTGGTCACCTTCGCCGGCTCCCGGGGCTGCTCCTCGGCCTCCGGTTCCGCGTACACCTTGACGCCCCACTCCACCCGGCCCGACAGCCGGTCCAGGGTGCGCAGGAAGCTCTCCTCGCGGGCCTCCAGCATGACCCGTACGCCGCTGTCGTCATGGAAGACGGTGCCGAGGCGCAGCGGCAGCGGGGTGGTGACCACGGTGAGCGCGTCGATCACGTTCTGGTGGGCGTGGGCGGTCTCGGTCAGCCAGTCGAGGTCTTCCAGGTGGGCGCGGAGCGGCTGCTCCGCGAAGTCCCGCTCGGGCACCTCGCTGACGACGGCGATCAGGTCGTGGTGGCGCAGCAGCCGGGGAGGGGCGCCCCCGACGCCCGTGATCTGGGACTGGAGCGGCGCGTCGAAGGGTCGGCACACGGCGTACACGTAGCGCAGTCCGGTCATGAGGGCTCCTCTCTGGCACGGCCGCGCTCGACGGCCGGCTCCGGCTCACGCCGGGGACGGCCGTCGTCCAGCTCGGCGAGCCGGGCGCGCAACTCGGCGTTCTCTCGGGAGAGTTCGTCGCGGCGGGCGTGCGACGACAGGGCCGGGTCGGTCTCCCACCAGTCGATCCCCATCTCCTTGGCCTTGTCGACGGAGGCGACGATGAGGCGCAGTTTGATGGTGAGCAGTTCGATGTCGAGCAGGTTGATCCGGATGTCGCCCGCGATCACCAGACCTTTGTCCAGTACACGCTCCAGGATGTCGGCGAGGTTGGCGCTGCCGTTCTGGCCGTACGGCTCGGGGACTCGGCTGGGGAAGGTCACCGGCGGCTCCCGCCCACGGCGGCCTGTTCCTCGTCCTCATAGTCGTACGGTTCCTCGCCGCTGTCCTCCTCGACGTCGTCCTCGTACGCGTCCTCCGCCTCGTCGGGGTCCTCGGAGTCCTCCTCGTACGCGTCCTCGGCGTCCTCAGCGTCCTCGGCGTCCTCGGCGTCCGCGGCGTCCTCGGCGTCCTCGGCGTCCTCGGCGTCCGCGTACTCGTCCTCGTCGGGCTCCTCGTGGGCCTCGTCGGCGTCCCGCGGCTCGTCGTCGGGCTCCTCGTCGTCGTAGGCGCCCTCCTCGTCCTCGTAGGCGTCCTCGTGCTCGTCGCGGGCCTCGTCGCCGTCAGGGGACTCCTCGCGCTCCTCGTCCGCCACCACGTCCTCGTGGGAGCGCACGACCTCGCCGTCACGGATCTCTCCGCGCCAGCCTTCCTCCCCTTCACCCTTAAGAGTGACAAAGCGGGCGAAATGTTTGAGGTCGAGCCGAGCACGGCGGCCCTGGGCGCGCCAGAGGTTGCCGGTCTTCTCGAACAGCCCCTTCGGGTAGTACTCGATCACCAGCAGCACCCGCGTGAGGTTGTCCGCGAGCGCGTGGAAGGAGACCGTGCCCTTCGTCGTGCCCTTGGCGCCCTCCGACGTCCAGGTGATCCGATCATCGGGCACTTGTTCGGTCGTGTGGGCCTTCCAGCTGCGGTTGGACCAGAAGACCTTCATCTGCCAGTCGGAGTGGGTGTCGTCGGCCCGGCCGGCGCTCTTGACGCCCTTGGCGAAGGTGCTGAAGTCCTGGTAGCGGGTCCACCGGTCGTACGCGGTGCGCACGGGCACACCCACGTCGACGGACTCCAGGATCACCGTGGGCTTGTTGCCCGCCCCGCCCCCGCGGCCACCCTTGCCGCCGCCGAGGTTCTTCAGGGCGCCCAGCACATTGTCCTTGGCCCGGCCCGCGCCCACCTCCAGGGCGGTGCGCAGCGGCCCCTTGCCCTCGGCGAGCTTGCGGCCGCCCTCCAGGGCCAGCTTGGCGAAGCCGGGGCTGTTGCCGTCGGCGATGTCGTTCAGCTTGCCGGTGGTCTCGCCGAGCTTGCGGCCGAGTCCCACCAGCATCCGCTGGGCCTGCGCGGCCAGGAACTCCCGCGCCTCCTCCTTCAGATGGTCGACGGCGGGGCTGTGGGCGAGGTCGGAGAGCGGGCTGCCGTTCGCCGCGCCCTTCGCCGTGTCGCTCGCGCCCTTCGCCGTCCTCGTCGCGCGGTCGGTCGCCGCGCCCAGGGTCTCAGTCATCGCCACCGCCTCCCCTCGTGGCCCGCGACCGGGTGGCCTTGCGGGCGGTCTTCTTGGCCGGGGTGGTCTTCCTGGCGGCCGTCTTCTTGGCGGCGGCCTTCTTCGCCGTGCCCTTGCGCGAGGCAGGGGCGGCGGTCTTCTTCGCGGGGGCCTTCTTGGTGGCCCGCGCGGCGGTCTTCCTCGCCGGACGCTCACGCTCCGGCTCCTCGCCCTCGTCGCCTGCTTCGGCGTCGTCCGCGTCGGAGCGGGCGTCGGCGCCCTCCTCGTCATCCTCTCCCGACGCCTCGGCGCGCTCGTCCTCGTCCTCGTACGCGTCGTCGTCCTCGTCGCGGTCCGAGCGCCCGGGGGCGGCTCCGGAGAGCTGGTCGCGCACCTGGGAGGTGCGGCCGTGCAGCCGGTCCGCCAGACCTTCGATCTGGCGTTCGATCAGGGCTCCGGTGGCCGCCTTGCCGACTCCGCGCAGATCACCGCGCAGCTGGTCGCCGATCTCCTTGAACTGCGGATTGTCCTTCAGCTGCTGGGACACCAGGTCAGCGATCCCCCGCGGCCCCAGGTTCAACCGCTTGCCCGCCACCATGGTGCCGACCGCGAAGGCGAGCTTCAGTTTCTTCGTACGTCCGAGGACGTATCCGGCCCCGACAGCGAGGCCCAGTCCCACTCGGTTCATCATGTCGTCCCGTCGCCATTTCCCGTGCTCCTGCGCGCGCTGATCTCCAGCCGCTCCAGAAGCTCGTCCTCCAAGCGGTCGAACTCCTCCTCATCGATCTCGCCCGCGTCGAGCCGCTGCTCGAGGCGGGCGAGATCGGCTCGGACGGCCGCCGGGTCGTAGTACTGGCGCTCGGCCTCGGCCAGCACCTGTCTCACCGCCCAGAGGCTGCCGCGCACCGGTGCGAACGGCAGCAGCAGCACCTCGGAGATCAGACCCATGCACTCGCCTCCTTCGACCTCGTCCGTGTCCTTCGACCTCGTGCGCCGTGCGCGCGGCGCGTCAGTGCGCCGCCTCCGCCTCCGCCTCCGCGTGCTGGGCCGGGCCCGGCTCGACGAAGCTGTACGGCGGCAGCGGACCGTTGACCCGCAGTTCGATGTGCGGATGGCTCTTGCGGAGCTGCTCCACGGCGGCGAGGAACACCTCGGCCGACTGCCGGTCGACCAGGTACGAGACATTGGCCAGCCAGCCGGTGGACTCGGGGCCCACACTGACGGCGGTCGCGGCCGCCTCCAGCGCCCGCTGGAGCTCCGCCGCGTCCTCGGCCTCCCGCTGCTGCACCGCGCCGGCGACCATCTCGCCGAGCCGCAGCCGGTCCTCGTAGGTGCCGCCGTCGGCCTTGCGATTGGCCTCCGCCAGCGCCCGCAGCTCGGCGTTCTCACTCATCACGCGGTGCAGCACGCCCTGCTCGTCGTGGCTGGCCTTGACGTTGTACTCGACCTTGCCGTCGAGGGCTCCCAGCCGCTCCCGGTAGTGCCCGGCACGCTCGGCGAGCACCGCGGTGACAGCCGCGTCGTCCTGGGCCACGCTGCCGAACCGCATGGGCAGCACGGAGCCGCCCCCGCCCGCCTCGCTCAGCACGTTCTGGTGGGCGAGCAGGTCCTTGCGCTTGGGGCGCAGCCCCTCCGGGGCGTCGCTGACGATCGCCGCCAGCTCGCCCTCCCGCAGGATGCGCACGGGGCGCGGCGGGTCACCGACCCCGCCCATGCCCTCGGGAAGAGCGGTGTGCGAGCCGGCCGTGATGCCGTAGACGTACGTGCTCACTCCTGTTCCTCCCTCTTGCGCGAGCTGGTGGTCTTGCGGGCCCGGGGTCGCGATTCGGTCTGGCCGTCGTCGCGGGCCTGCTTGAAGGCATCGGAGATCGTCTCGGCGGCGCCGGACAGCGCCCCCTTCGACTTGCCGCGCGCGCCGGACTCGGTGAGCTCACCGACGAGGTCCGGCAGGCCGGGGTCCTTGCGCGGCCCGGCCTCCAGGTCGAGCCGGTTGCACGCCTCGGCGAAGCGCAGATAGGTGTCGACGCTCGCGACGACGACCCGCACGTCGATCTTCAGAATCTCGATGCCCACGAGGGAGACCCGTACGAAGGCGTCGATGACCAGTCCTCGGTCGAGGACCAGTTCCAGGACGTCGTAGAGACCGCTGCTGCCGCCTCCACCGCCGGACTGCTGTGCCGGGACTACGGTCATGCCGGCCGTTCCTCCTTGTCTGGGGATGCTGATGTCTGGGGACACCGTGTCTTGTGATGCCGGTGTCCGGGGATGCCGGTGCCGGACGACGGCCTAGCGGCCGCCGGAACGACGTGGGTCGGCCCTCCCGCGTTCGTAGCGGCGGACGCGCCGGTAACCGGTGAGCTCACCGTCCGCGTCGAGCTCCACCTGGTAGCTCGCGAGCAGGCTCATGGTGTCGGGGACCCTGGCCATCTCCAGGACCTCGACCTCCAACGTCCAGCCGTCCTCGGTCTGTTCGAACGACGACACGGACTCGGGCGCCATGCCGGTCAGCTCCGCGAGCTGGGTCCGCGCGTGGCGCAGTACCTGCATGGGGGTGGGACGGCTCTCGGCCGCCTCGTCCCGGGAAGACCCGGACGACTCCCGCCCCTCCGGTTCGTCCGCTTCCTGTGATGTCTGGTTCTTCTGCGATGTCTGACTTTTCTGTGAACGCTGCGTCTTGGATGTGCTGGATGTGTTCGACATGGCCACCTCGAACACCGAGTGGCCCTCCGGCCGTTGGCCAAACCTTCCGGGTGCGTACGGTCTCAACCGCGCAGCGTGCGGAGCCGCCGTCGGGCGGGGCCGAGGGCGCGGGCCCGGCGCATCACCCCGGCCCATGGGTCGGTGCGGGCCTGGTCGACGGCGTCCTCGATCGTCCAGCGGCGCGCGTCGACGGCGGGGTCGTCGAGCTGCTCCCAGCTGATCGGTGTGGCGACGGGGGCGCCGGGGCGGGCCCGTACGGTGAAGGGGACGACCGCGGTCTGGGCGTAGGCGTTGCGCTGGATGTCGAGGTAGAGGCGCCCTCCCCGGTCCTTCTTGCGGACGGCGGTGGTGAGCCGCTCGGGGCGGGCGCGGACCAGTTCCTCGGCGATCTCCCGGGCGACGTCGCGCACCGCGTCGAAGTCGTCGTGCCCGTTCAGCGGCACGACCACGTGCAGGCCCTTGGAGCCGGTGGTCATCGGCGCCGACGGCAGCCGCAGCTCGTCGAGCAGTTCCTTGACGTCGCGGGCCGCCCGGCGGACCTGGTCGAAGTCGTCCTCGGCCGGGTCGAGGTCGAGGACCATCCGGTCGGGCCGGTCGATCCGGCCCGACCGGGAGAGCCAGCGGTGCAGGGTGACGCAGGCCTGGTCGGCGAGGTAGACGAGGGTGGCGGTGTCGTCGCAGACCGTGTGGACGACCGTGCCGCCCTCCTTGGCCACCTCCACCCGCTCGATCCAGTCGGGATAGTGGTCGGGGGTGTTCTTCTGCATGAAGGTGGGGCCGCCGAGGCCATCGGGGTGCCGTTCCAGCATCAGCGGGCGCCCGCGCAGATGCGGCAGCATGAAGGGGGCGACGGCCCGGTAGTACGCCACGAGGTCACCCTTGGTGTACTCCTTGCCGCCGCCCTGGCCCTGCCCACCGCCGTCCGCGGGGAAGAGCACCTTCTCGGGGCGGTGGATCTCCACGCCGCGCCGACCGACCCGCAGGGTGCGTGCCGCCCCCATGGTCAACTCCTCACTCCGTACGGACCGTTCACGCCGCGCCGGTCAGCGCGCGATCGCGTGCTCCACCAGGAGGCGGCCGGCCGCCGCGATCGCCTCCGCGTCGATGCCCGCCTCGTGCAGCTGCTCCTCGGGGGAGGCCGAGCCCGGCATGTCCCGCACCGCGAGGCGCACCAGGCGGGGCACCGGGCGCCCGTCGGCGAAAGCCTCCAGGACCGCGTCGCCGAGGCCGCCCTCCGGGTGGTGGTCCTCGACGGTGAGGAGGCAGCCGGTGCGCTCCGCGGCCTCCCGCAGGGTGCGGCGGTCGACGGGCTTGACCGAGTAGAGGTCGATCACCCGGATCGGGATGCCCTCGCGGCCCAGCGCGTCGGCGGCCTTGAGCGCCTCGTGGACGGTGGTCCCGGCGGCGACGACGGTCAGCCGGTCGTCGTCCGAGGCGCGCAGCACCTTGCTGCCGCCGACGGGGAAGTCCTCGGTCGGGCTGTAGACGACGGGGGTCTCGCCCCTGGACGTGCGCAGATAGCGGACGCCTTCGAGGTCGGCCATGGTGCCGACGAGCTTGGCGGTCTGGTTGGCGTCGCACGGGTACAGCACGGTCGAGCCGTGCACGGCGCGCATCATCGCCAGGTCCTCCAGGCCCATCTGCGAGGGCCCGTCCCGGCCGATCGCGACCCCGGCGTGCGAGCCGGCGAGATTGATCCCGGCCCCGCTGATCGAGGCCATGCGGACGAAGTCATGGGCACGGGTGAAGAACGCGGCGAACGTCGAGGCGAACGGCACCCAGCCGCGCGAGGCGAGCCCCACCGACGCGGCCACGAGTTGCTGTTCGGCGATGTAGCACTCGAAGAACCGGTCGGGGTGTTCCTTGGCGAAGAACTCGGTACGGGTGGAGTCACCGACCTCGCCGTCCAGGGCGACGACGTCGCCGCGGGCGCCGCCCAGCGCGGCGAGCGCCTGCCCGAAGGCGTCACGGGTGGCCACCTCGTCGCCGAGGTCGTAGCGGGGCAGCTCGAGGTGCCCGGTCCGTACGGCGTGCAGCATCCGCGCGGCGGGCGGTTCGGGCGCCTCGACGCGGAGGTCGCGCGGGCCGCCGAGTTCGGCGATCGCCTCGTCGGCGTCCTTGAGGGGCTTGCCGTGCAGCCCTTCGCGGTCCTGGACGGCCTCGACGCCCTTGCCCTTGAGGGTGCGGGCGAGGATCACGGTGGGCTGGCCCTTGGTGGACGCGGCCTCGCCATAGGCGCGGTCGACGGCGTCCACGTCATGGCCGTCGATCTCGATCGTGTGCCAGCCGAAGGCGGCGAAGCGGCGGGCGTAGGCGTCCAGGTCGTGGCCGTGCCGGGTGGGGCCGCGCTGGCCGAGCCGGTTGACGTCGACGATCGCGGTCAGGTTGTCGAGGTGCTCGTACGCGGCGTGCTCGGCGGCCTCCCAGACGGAGCCCTCGGCGAGTTCGCTGTCCCCGCACATCACCCAGACCCGGTAGCCGGTGCGGTCCAGCCGCTTCCCGGCGAGCGCGATGCCGACGGCCACGGGCAGGCCCTGGCCGAGGGACCCGGTGGCCGTCTCCACCCAGGGCAGGCGGCGCGGCGTGGGGTGCCCTTCGAGGCGGCTGCCCAGCTTGCGGTAGGTCATCAGCTCCGTCTCGTTGATGGCCCCGACCGCCTTGTACGCCGCGTACAGCAGGGGCGAGGCGTGGCCCTTCGACAGCACGAAGCGGTCGTTGCCGGGGTGCTCGGGCCGCTCGAAGTCGTAGCGGAAGTGCCGGGCCGTCAGCACCGCCATCAGTTCCGCCGCCGACATCGACGACGTGGGGTGCCCGGACCCGGCCGCCGCCGAGCAGCGGATGCTGTCGACGCGCAACTGCTGGGCCAGCTCGTTCAGTTGACGGCTGTTCATGAGTCTCCTTCCGCACCCGATGCGGGCTTGTGCGAGGTGTCGGTCCGCTCCGGCGTCCCCCGGCCGCGTGCCGCCCCGGTCGGCTCCGGGGTCTTCTCCCGGGCCGTGCCCGGCTTCCCGGAGGCGGCCGTGCCCGTGCTCCCGGAGGCGCTCCCGTGTCCGTCCGGCCCGGGCTTCGCCGGGGCACCGGGTACCTTCGCCAGTTCCGGGGAGTCCGTGTCCAGGGGGACCGACCAGGAGCGGACGAGGCCGAGTTGGACGCCCTGGCGGGGCAGGACCGCGTCGAGGAGCCAGTCGGCGGCGACGCGGATGCGGTTACCGGGCATCGCGGCCAGGTGGTAGCCGCGGGTGACGGCTCCGGCGACGGGGCCGGACAGGGGGATGCCGAGGGGGTTGGCGGCGGCCTTCACCCCGCCGAGGTCCACGACGAAGCCCAGGTCGCTGTGGCGGTACGGCTTCGGCTCGCCGCGGCCGAGGGAGGCGGCCACGTTGAGGGCCGCGACCTTGCCCTGCCGCCAGGCGTGCTGGGCGGTCATCGGCGTGTACGAGCCGGGCTTGGTGAGATCGGGCACGGCGGCCGCGTCCCCGCAGGCGAACACCTCGGGGCGACCGGGCACCTGGAGCGTGGGCTCGACGAGCAGCCGGCCGCGTTCCATGGGCAGCCCGAGCGACTCGGCGAGCGGATCGGGCCGTACGCCCACGCACCACACCACGGTGCGGGTGTCGACGAACTCCCCGTCGGTCAGCAGCACTCCGTTGGGCGTCGCCTCCTTCACGGAGGTCCCCATCCGCACGTCGACGCCCCGCTGCCGCAGCACCCGGTCGGCGGTCGCCGACAGCTTCTCGTCCATCTCGGGCATCACCCGCTCGGCGATGTCGAGCAGCATCCAGCGGGGCCGCACCCCGTCCCAGCGCGGCTGCCCCCGCACCAGCTGATCGGTGAACAGCTGCCCCTGGGCGGCCACTTCGGTGCCGGTGTACCCGGCGCCGACCACCACGAAGGTGCAGCGCGAGCGGCAGGCCTTGGGGTCCTCGGAGCCGGCGGCCAGCTCGACCTGCCGGGTGACGTGGTCGCGCAGGTACAGCGCCTCCGGCAGGCCGCGGAAGCCGTGGGCGTGCTCGGCGACGCCGGGAATGGGCAGCAGTTTGTTGACGCTGCCGGCGGCGAGCACCAGCCGGTCGTAGGTCAGGGTGCCGACACCGCCCTCGGGGTCGGCGTAGCGCACGGTGCGCGCGTCCAGATCGATCTCGTCGGCCTCGCCGAGCACCAGGCGCGTGTGGCGCAGGGTACCGGTGAGGGAGACGGTGACCCGGCGCGGTTCCAGGATGCCGGCGGCGACCTGGGGCAGCAGGGGCAGATACAGGAAGTAGTCGGTCGGGTTCAGCAGGGTGATGTCGGCCTTGTTCCGGGTCAGCCGCTCCAGGGTGCGGGCCGTCCGGTAGCCGGCGAAGCCGGCACCGACGATCACGATGCGGGGTCGACTCACGGTTCGCCTCCGGCGGGGTCGCGCGTACGGAGTCCTCGGTCGTGGAGTCCTCGATGGTCGGATCTGGGCGTACGGCCTCCATCTCGGGCCTTTGGGCCCGCGCCGTACGGGCCTATCGCGTCCCCCTGGCAGGGGCGCCCAAACCGGCGGGGGCCGGCGAGGCCGGGGGTTTCCACCGTGACCTCCGGGTACCCGGACCGCGACCTGACCCGCACCAGCGGAGGAAACCCCCCATGCCCGAGTTCGGCTACTTCCTGGCGACCGAGGAGTTCGGTCCCGCTGACCTCATCGAGCAGGCGAGGATGGCCGAGCAGGCCGGATTCGACTGCCTGTGGATCTCGGACCACTACCACCCGTGGAACGACGAACAGGGCCAGAGCCCGTTCGTGTGGTCGGTGATCGGCGCCCTCTCGGAGGCCGTGTCGCTGCCGGTCGAGACGGCGGTGACCTGCCCGACCGTCCGGATCCACCCGGCGGTGGTGGCGCAGGCCGCGGCGACCAGCGCGGTGATGACCGGGGGCCGGTTCCGGCTCGGCCTCGGCTCGGGCGAGGCACTCAACGAGCACATCCTCGGCACGCACTGGCCGCCGGCGAACGTGCGCCTGGAGATGCTGGAGGAGTCCATCCAGATCATGCGGCGCCTGTTCACCGGCGAGGAGGTCACCCACCACGGGCCCCACTACACCGTGGAGAACGCCCGCCTCTACACGGTTCCCGACGAGCCCGTCCCGATCGACATCTCCGGGTTCGGACCCAAGGCCGCCGGGCTGGCGGCGCGCGTCGGCGACGGCTTCATCACGATGGGTCCGGACGAGGAGATGGTGACCCAGTACCGCAAGGGCGGCGGGGGCGGCAAGCTCGTCAGCGGCGGTACGAAGGTGTGCTGGGGCCAGGACCGCGAGGAGGCCGTCCGTACGGCCCACCGCCTCTGGCCGAACCAGTACCTGCCCGGCGAGATGGGCCAGATCCTGCCGACGCCCCGCCACTTCGAGCAGCTGGGACCGCTGGTGACCGAGGAGATGGTCGGCGAGAACACGGTGTGCGGCGACGACGTCGACGAGCACGTCCGTGAGCTGCGGACCTTCGTCGAGGCGGGCTTCGACCGCGTGTACGTCGGTCAGATCGGCCCCGACCAGCGCGGCTTCTTCGACTTCTACCGTACGAAGGTGCTGCCGCAGCTCCGCCAGGGCTGACGCGCGGCGGACCCCCGGTTTCTCGGCCCAGACGGTGCCTTCTCTCCCCATCGTCTGGGCCGAGCGCACGTACGGACTCGCTGTTCCCGGTTGTTCCTACCGGGCTGTTCCCACCGGGCTGTTCACTACCGGCGCGACGGCGTCCGGCCCAGACGGCGCAGACCGGCGGTCAGCGCGGCCCCCAGCCCGCCGACCGCGACCACCGCGCCCACCCGGTCGCGGTTGCGTGACGCCCAGCCCTGCGCGCTCCTGGTCCCGGCCTCGGCGTCGAAGCGCCCGTGCGCCCCGTGGTCGCGCCCGTGGGGGCCGTCCGCGGGCACCCACAGGTTGCCGTTCCCGCGGTACTCGCCCCGGTCCTGCTGGGAGGCGAACCCGGTGCGGCCGAGGTACCGGTCGAGCAGCCCCGGCGCGACGGCGTTGGCGATCAGGGTCGCCACGGTCGAGCCGCCCACCCAGTACTCGCGTCGCCGCCCGTGCCCGGCCGCGTGCACGACCGCCCGCGCCGCGACCTCCGGCTGGAAGATCGGGGCGACGGGCCGCGCCCGTCCCGGCAGCCGGCTCAGCACCCACTCGAACTGGGGTGTGTTCACGGCCGGCAGCTGCACCATGGTCGTCCGCACCCGCGACCCGTCGTGCAGCAGCTCGCACCGCAGCGACTCGTTGAAGCCCTGGATCGCGTGCTTGGCGCCGCAGTACGCGGACTGGAGCGGGATCCCCCGGTAGGCGAGCGCCGAGCCGACCTGGACGATCGTGCCGTGGTCACGGGGCAGCATGTGCCGCAGCGCGGCCCGGGTTCCGAACACATAACCCAGGTAGGTCACTTCGGTGACCCGCCGGAACTCGTCGGGGGTGATGTCCTGGAACGGCGCGAAGACCCCGGCGAAGGCGTTGTTGACCCAGACGTCGATGTGCCCGAAGGCGTCGACGACCCGCTGGGCGGCGTCCTCCACCGCCTTGGCGTCGGCCATGTCGACGGGCACGACGAGGGCCTCGCCCCCGGCCCGCTCGACATCGTCGGCGGCCGCGGCGAGGCCCTCACGTCCGCGCGCCAGCAACGCCACCCGGTCGCCCCGGGCGGCGAACGCCACGGCGGTGGCACGGCCGACGCCGGCGCTGGCCCCGGTGATCACCACGGCCCTGCGACGGCGTGCAGACAGCGCGGCGCCCATGGCGCGTCACGCCCTGTGGTGCGGCGTCTCCGGGTCACCGCCCGGCGTACCCGGCACCGGCCCGGCGGCCGGGGCGACGGACGGGACCGGTGGGTAACCGGCCGGTGCCACACCACCCGGCGGCATGCCCGGCGCGATGTCGCCGGCGCCATGGTCATGGCCGGTGGCGCGCTCGACCCCGTGCCCGGCATCGGGCCGGGACGCGGAGGGACGGGCCGCGCCCCTCAGGACGTACGCCACGGCGCCGAGCACGACGGCCGTGATCAGCGCGGCGGCCCAGTCGGGCAGGCCCAGCGACAGCGCCAGACCGAGGGCGAGCGCCAGCGCGGCACCGGCGTACAGGGCGAGGGCACCGGACGCGGCGTAGAGCGAGGCCCGGCGACGCTGCTTGCGGGTCTGCTGCCGCAGTTCGTCCCGCACGGTCTCGCGGGCCACCAGCGCCAGCTCGTCGACCAGGTGCTTGTCCAGATGTTCCAGATGATCCAAGCGGTCCATGCCGCCCGAGTACCCGACGGCCTCCCCGGGTAACGCGGCGAGCGGGCCCCCGGGCGGGCCCGCACCCGGGCACCGCCGGCTCCGGCCGTCGGGAACGATCTCCCGCGTGGCCGGTCCGGGCGGTTTTCCAACTAGGCTTTTCCGCATGGAGATTCTCGGAACCACGCTCCGTATCTGCGTCGACGACCTTGAGGCCGCGGTGCCGTTCTACGAGAGACTCTCGGGCGGACCGGCGATGCGCTTCGAGCGCGGTGGCGTCCAGGTCGCCGCCATCGGGTGCTTCCTGCTGATGAGCGGCCCGGAGTCCGAGCTGGAGGTGCTGCGGAAGGTGACCGCGACCATCGCGGTCGAGGACGTCGACGAGGCGAACCGGGTGCTCACCGCCTCCGGTGCCCGGGTCCTGGCGGGCCCGGTGCCGACACCCGTCGGCCGCAATCTGATCGCGGTGCACCCGGACGGCTCGGTGTACGAGTACGCCGACCGTCGCGCACCGGGATAGCCCCCGGCGGTGCCTCGGCTCCCGGACCGGCCCGCGAAGGCGTCGACCACGAGGTCCGTGGGCAGCGCCCCCGCCGTGCCGTCCGGGTCGAGACCGGGGTCGTGGATGGTGACGTCGAGGCCGACGCAGTGCGGTGACGTCACCAACGGACCGAGCAGCGCGGTCGGTTCGCCGGGGAACAGTCCGTCGGGGTCGGGGCTGTCGACGGCGGGCATGACGGACGGGTCGAGGACGCCGGCGTCGAGGTGCACCCAGAAGCCGCCGAGTTCGGGCGTCTCGTAGCTCTGCGCGGTGACCCGGGCGAGGTCGTCCGGGCCCCAGGTGCCCAGGTCGCCGACGGTCACCACGGGGATCGAGGGCGGCGCCCGCCGCGACGGACCCGGTTCAGCCGGGTCGCCCGAGGCGGATCGTGCGCTCCCCCGGCGCGAACGCGTCGAAGGACTGCTCCCAGGACTCACCGGGCCAGTGGTAGGTGACGCGTCCCTCGCCGGGCCGGTAGTGGGCGGTGTAGACCGTACCCAGCCCCTCGTCGTACGCGGTCTGGTGGAGCGGCGGCCGGAGCATCGCCGCCACGTCCACGCCCGCCGCACGGACCGCCGCCAGCCGCCGCCCGGTCCGGGAGAACCGCTCCTGCTCCTCGGGCACCGGCAGATGCTGGTGGTTGGCGGCGCAGGCGTCCGGGGCCTCGGTCAGCTCGATGTCCGGCCCCACGTACACGGTGACCGCCCGCTCGCGGTCGACGAGGGTGACGTTCTGCGGGAGGGAGATCGGGATGGACCGCAGCCTGCCCACGGCCTCGTCGACGGTGTCGCAGGTCTCCAGCAGATAACGCAGCACGATGAGCACGGCGAAGCCGGGGCCGTGGACGAACCGCCCGCCGAAGGTGAGCGACACCGCGAGCCCGGCGTCGTTCATCCCGTCGAGCAGCCCCCAGGCGGCGTCCTGCATGCCGATCACCGGGCGCAGGAAGTGGGAGCGGACGATCACGCCCTCGCACTCGTCGGGGTCGAAGTCGTAGTTGCGCAGCAGGGTTCCGGCGCCGCCGATCTGGGTGCAGCCCGAGAAGAAGGGGCGCAGGGCCGCCAGGGTGAGGAAGGTCTCCGCCTCGGGCCGGTCGAGCTGCCGGGCGAGCCGGTCCAGTAACGGGACCAGCTCCGGCATGTGCGTCTCGAACAGCTTCCGGGCCCGCTCGGCGCCCTCGGGGGTGCGGCCCTCCTCGGTCATCCACCTCTCGGCGAGCGACCACAGCGGGCGCGTGTGGGCGGCCCACCGTCCGTCCCCGCCGTCGCCGACGTCGATCGCGCGAAAGGTCTTGCCCAGGTCCCCCATGACGGCTGCCGCTCCCTCGTGCACACGGTGGGTCGACGGCAACGTAGTCAATTTCAGCGGCGGTTGGCCAGATCGTCGGAGCGCATCTGTGTGGTGAGCGCCCACCGCTCGTGGTCCCGCCATGCCCCGTCGATGAACAGGAAGTCGGGTGAGAAGCCCTCCAGCCGGAACCCGCAGCGCCGGGCCAGGGCGATGGAGGCGGCGTTGCCGGGCTGCACGTTGATCTCCAGCCGGTGCAGCCCCAGGGCGGTGAACGCGTGCTCGACGACCAGCCCGAGCCCCTCCCCCATCAGCCCCCGCCCGGCGGCGTGGGCGAAGGCCCCGTAGCCGAGGGCACCGCACTGGAAGGCGCCCTCCACGATGTTGTTGATGTTGATGAACCCGGCGATGGCCCCGCCGTTCCGCTCGCACACCAGGAACCCGGCCCTCGTGGGGTCCTCGATGAGCCGCCCCGCGTAGGTGGCGTACGCGACGGGTGTGGTGGGCGGAAAGATCCACGGGCGGTGCAGGTCGCGGCTCTCCCGAGCCCGCGCGATGAACTCGGGGCCGTCGTCGAGGGTGAAGTGCCGTATGCCCACGCGGGGGCCCTCGGCGAGGTGAAGGATGTTCTCGGACACCCGGTTACGGTACGCCGAGCCGCCCCCCGTCCCCCGTCCGCCGCCCGGCCGGGGACCTGGTGCCGACGGCCGCCTCAGCGGCGTTTCATGACGTACGCCCAGTACGCCCCGCACACCGCTCCGATCAGCACCGTCCCGAGCAGCGCCAGCCACAGCGGCATCGTGACCTCGGGGATCAGCAGCCGGATCTTGGTGTTCCGGGTGTTCTCGAAGATGAAGACGAGGACGAGCACGGCGAGCACGCCGACGGTGACCCTGCCGGGGGTCAGCATGTCACCCCACTGCCGGTGCCCGCGTGCCCTGCCCCTACCTCGGTCCGACGCGGTGGTCTTCGGGCTCATACGACCAGGATGCGACGCGGCGGCGCTCCCCGCCCGGCGGGAACGCCTCGCAGCGGCGCCGGCTCAGACCAGCGCGGGCTCGTCCAGAGTCAGCGTCCCCGCGTCCGCGTCCAGTTCGGCCGTCACACCGAACGGGACGGTCAACGCGCCGTCGCAGTGGCCGAAACCGAACTCCTCCACCGTCGGCACGCCGAGTCCGCCGAGGCGGTCCACGAGCAGGGCCCGGACCCCCTCGTACGGCTCGCACTGGGCCCAGGAGCCGAGGAGGACCCCGGCGACGCCGTCGAACCAGCCGGCCCGCAGCAGCTGGGTCAGATAGCGGTCGAGGCGGTAGGTCTCCTCGCCGACGTCCTCCAGGCAGACCAGGGCACCCCGCGCGCCCGGCCGGACGTACGGGTTGCCGAGATCCGCGGCGAGCAGGCAGAGGCAACCGCCGAGCAGGACGCCCCGCGCCCGGCCGGGGACGAGGGCGGTGCTGCCCTCGGCGGTGATCTTGCGCACCGACTCGGGGGCGAAGAGGGTCGCCCGCAGATGGTCCTGCGCGCGGGTGTTCTTGAGGAAGTCGACACCGGCGGCCATCGGACCGTGCAGGGTGACCAGACCGGCCCGGGTGGCGAAGGCCTCGTGGAGGGCGGTGATGTCACTGAACCCGACGAGGATCTTCGGCCCGGCCGCGCGGAGGGCGTCCCAGTCCAGCAGGTCGGCCATCCGCTGCGCTCCGTAGCCGCCGCGGGCGCACACGACGGCGGCCACGGACGGGTCGCACCAGGCGGCCTGGAAGTCGGCGGCCCGGTCGGCGTCGGTGCCCGCGAGGTAGTCGAAGTCGGGATGCCGGTCGAGCGTGTGCGGTGCGACGACGGGGTCGAGGTCCCAGCCGCGCAGGAGGTCCAGCCCCGCGCTGAGCCGCTCCTCGGGCACCGGCCCGCTGGGGGCGACGACGGCCACCCGGGCGCCGGGCACGAGGCGGGCGGGCCGGGTCAGCGGGGTCACGGCGGGGGCCGGGGGGCGGGTCGGCGGGGGCGTGGTCACTTGGCGAGCTCCAGGGTAGGGATTCCAGGAGGATTCAACCCGAAGACCTGCGCGTACAGCGAAAGCTCCGCCTCCAGCACCCGCACCATCGTCTCCGCCCGACGGAAGCCGTGCCCCTCGCCCTCGAAGGCGATGTACGCGTGCGGCACCGGCCGTCCCTCCATCCTGGCCAGGAACCGCTCGCACTGCGTGGGCGGGCAGATCACGTCGTCGAGGCCCTGGAGCAGCAGGAAGGGCGCGGTGATCCGGTCGGCGTGCTCGGCGGGCGACCGCTCCGCGTACCGCATCGGCTCCTCGGCGAGCGGCCCGACGAGGCTCTCCAGGTACCGCGACTCGAAGTCGTGGGTCTCCCCCGACGCCCACTGGGTGAGGTCGAGCACCGGGTACAGGATGGTTCCGCAGGCGTAGACGTCGGTCGTGGTGAGGGAGACGGCCGTGGTCCAGCCGCCCGCGCTGCCGCCCCGGATGGCGAGCCGGGAGCGGTCGGCTGTGCCCTCGTCGGCGAGGGCGAGGGCGACGGCCGCGCAGTCCTCGACGTCGACGACGCCCCACTGCTCGCGCAGCCGGTTGCGGTACTCGCGCCCGTAGCCGGTGGACCCCCCGTAGTTGACCTCGGCGACGCCGATGCCGCGCGAGGTGAAGTACGCGATGGTCAGGTCGAGGACCAGGGGCGCGCGGCTGGTGGGTCCGCCGTGCGCCCAGACGACGTACGGCGGCAGTTCGGTGCCGGGGGCGAGGCACCCGGGGTTGTGGGGCGGGTAGACGTGCGCGTGGATCTCGCGTCCGGCGGGGCCGAGGAAGGTGCGGATCTGGGGTTCGGGGTAGTGGGCGGGGTCGACCGGGTCGTCGTGCGCGGCCCCGACGACCCGGGCGCGGCCGGCGAGGGTGCCGGCGGAGCCGGGGTCGGCGGGGCCGGTGTCGAGTTCGACGACCTCGTAGGCGCTGCGCGGGCTGGCGCCGATGCCGATCACCCGGCCGCCGTGGGTGGCGAGCGACGGGGCGAACTCGGTCCAGGGGCCGGCCGCGTCCGTGATCTGGCCGGTCTCGGGGTCGAGGATGCCGAGCGCGGTGGCGCCCCGGCCGTGCACGACGGCGATGAGTCCGCTCTCCAGCAGGGCGAACCAGCGCAGGCCGATCCTCCACAGCGGTCCGCCGAACTCCTCCTCGCGGGCGCACAGCGGCGTGTTGCGGCCGTCGTGCTCGCGCCGGTACAGGTTCCAGTAGCCGGTGCGGTCGCTGGAGTGCACGAGGGTGCCGTCGGCGGCCCACTCGACCTGGGCGATCGACTCCTCGGGGCCGCCCTCGACGGTCCGCGCGCCGCGCAGCGTGCCGTCGTCGGCGACGTCGGCGACGATCAGTTCGGTGCCGTCCCAGGGCATGCGCGGATGGTCCCAGGCGAGCCACGCGGCGCGTCGGCCGTCGGGCGAGATCCGGGGCCCGGTGACGAACCGGTGGGCCCCGTCGGAGAGCTCGCGGACGGCGCCGCGGTCCTCGGCCGCCGAACCGTCCAGCGGCACCGCGGCGACGACGCGCCGTACGTCGGCGGGCCCCTCCCCGGTGAACTCCTCCAGGACGCACCACACCTCGTCCCGCTCGGGGTGGAGCTGCGGATCGGCCCAGCGCAGCCCGCCGCCCACCGGGGACACGGGCGTGAGCGGAATCGGTTCTCCACCGGGCTCGTACCGGTAGAGGCGCTGGTCGGCGAAGTTCACGAAGACCACGAGGGGCCCGGTGTCCCGCGGGATACCGGCCCACGGGTGGCCGCCGTACTCCATGACGCGGCTGCGCACGTTCCACGGCGCGGGCAGCACCGACTCCTCCGTGCCGTCGGAGGTCCTCCGTACGAGGGTGCGTCTGCCGCCCTCGGTGGGCCGTGGTTCGGTCCACCACGCCTCGTCGCCGACGAACCCCGCGAACTCGGGGTGCCCGTCGTGGGCGGCCGCGAGCTCCGCGTCGATCGGAGAGGGCCATGAACCGTACGCCAGGGTCTGCACCTTGTCCCCCATCTCCTTTCGTCCCCCGTCTGTGCCTTCCCCGGGCCGCGGCTTCCTAGGCCCTGTCGTCACATTCCCGCTGTCCGCCCGAGGGCGGGCCCGGTGTCACTACGCCGTCCTGAGGAAGCGGTCGAGTACCCGGACACCGAAGTGGAGCGCCTCCACCGGAACGCGTTCGTCGACGCCGTGGAAGAGGGCCGCGTAGTCGAAGCCCTCGGGGAGCTTCAGCGGGGCGAAGCCGTAGCCGGTGATCCCGAGGCGCGAGAACTGCTTGGCGTCCGTGCCGCCCGGCATGCAGTACGGCACGACGTGGCCCTCGGGCGCGAACTCCTCCACGGCGGCCCGCATCCGCGCGTACGTCACCGAGTCGACCGGTGCCTGGAGGGCCACCTCGCGGTGCTCGAACTCCCAGTCGACATAGGGCCCGGTGAGCCGGTCCAGGGTCTCACGGAACTCGTCCTCGCCGCCGGGGACGTACCGCCCGTCCACATGGCCGACGGCCTCCCCCGGGATCACATTGATCTTGTAGCCGGCGTCGAGCATGGTCGGGTTGGCGCTGTTGCGCACGGTCGGTTCGACCAGGGCGGCGGCCGGGCCGAGCTTCTCCAGCAGCCGGTCGACGCCCTCGGGGTCGTCGAGCGCGGCGTCGATGCCGTACAGCGCGGCGAGCTCGGTGAGGGCGGCGCGCACGGTCGGGGTGAGCCGCAGGGGCCACTCGTGGGCGCCGATCCGGGCGATCGCCGCCGCCAGCCGGGTCACCGCGTTGTCCCGGTTCACCTTGGAGCCGTGACCGGCCCGGCCGCGCGCGGTGAGCTTCAGCCAGCCGGTGCCGCGTTCCCCGGCGGCGATCGGGTAGAGCTGCCGGCCGGCTCCGTCGTGGAAGGTGAACGCCCCGGACTCGCTGATGCCCTCGGTGCAGCCCTCGAAGAGGCCCGGGTGGCTGTCGGCGAGGAACCCGGAGCCGTCCTCGGCGCTGGCCTCCTCGTCGGCGGTGAACGCGATCACGATGTCGCGGCGGGGCCGTACACCGTGGCGGGCCCACTGGCGTACTGCGGCGAGGATCATCGCGTCCATGTTCTTCATGTCGACCGCGCCCCGGCCCCAGACCACGCCGTCGCGGACCTCCCCGGAGAACGGGTGCACGCTCCAGTCCTCCGCCCGCGCGGGCACCACGTCGAGGTGACCGTGGACGAGCAGCGCGTCCGCCGAGGGGTCGGTGCCCTCGACGCGGGCGACGACGTTCGTACGGCCCTCGGTGCGCTCCAGGAGGGTGGGTTCCAGTCCGGCCTCGGCGAGGCGCGCGGCGGCGTACTCGGCGGCGGGCCGCTCGCGGCAGTCGCCGCCCCCGCGGTTGGTGGTGTCGATGCGGATGAGGTCGGAGGTGAACCGGACGACCTCGTCGAGCGCCTGTTCGTCCACGGGTGCCGTCTGCTCAGCCATAGGTCTCCTCCATCGCGGCCGAGACGATCGTCGTGACCGCCTTGAAGGTACGGATGCCCTCGTACATGGTCGGGCTGGTGTACGCGATCTTGCGTTCGCCCGTACGGGTCACGCCCGGTACGACGGTCGCGGCCATCGCGAGGTGCTCGGCGTCGAACTCCAGCGCCACGGTGAAGGGCCCGCCCCGCACCGGTTCGTGCCGGACCGCGAGCGACGCGGCCTCCTTCGCCGCCGCGCGGATGTCGGCGGCGGTCCGCGCGGGGGTGCGGCACACCGCCGCGTACCGGGACACATGGTCCTTGACCGCGACCTTGAGCGCGCCGGGCGCGTACCCCAGGGCGTCCTCGCACGCCACGTCGTCACCTGTCACCAGCACCACCGGCACCCCGAACTCCGCGACGACCCGCGCGTTCAGCAGCCCCTCGCTGGCCCGTACGCCGTCGACCCACACACCGGTGATGGAGTTCGCGAGGTAGGTGTGGGCGAGGACGCCCTCCATGCCGGCGCCCGCGTGGTAGCCGACGAAGGCGATGCCGTCGACGTCGCCGTGCTGCACGCCCTCGACCATGGACAGCGCCTTGTGCCGGCCGGTGAGCATCTGCGCCCGCTCGTCCAGCTGCTCCAAGAGCAGGTTGCGCATCGTCCAGTGCGCCTCGTTGATCAGCACCTCGTCGGCGCCGCCGTCGAGGAAGCCGAGCACGGCGGCGTTCACGTCGGAGGTGAACATCGCCCGGCACCGCTCCCACTGCGGGGTACCCGGCAGCACGTCGGCGGGCCAGGTGACACCGGTGGCGCCCTCCATGTCCGCACTGATGAGGATCTTCATGACGCCTCACGTTACGCGCCGCCCCTCACGGGCGCGGCGACGAGCCCCGTCGGACGTCAGACCCGGCCGGCCACGTACCACCTCGACGGCAGTTCGATCCGGGTGCCGTCGGGGGTGTGCTCGGTGGTGACGAGGGGCAGCTCGCCGTCGGCGAGGACCGTGAGCCCGGCCGTGCGCAGATACTCGGGCACCGCGGCGTCGCTGACCTCGGCGGGGGCGATGCCGTGGCGGAAGACGGGGGCGAGCTTCGCGGGCGGGCCCGCGGGACCGCCGGCCAGGCCCATGAGCACGGGCTTGGCGGCCTCGGAGAGTTCGACGAGGAAGGCCCGGCCGCGCTCCCCCACCAGCGTGGCGACGGTCTCGACGAGTCGCTGTCGGTCCTCGGGCTCGCACTGGTGGAGGACGCCGCGCAGGTAGACGTTGGCGTCGCCGAGGTCCGCGCGCAGGGCGTCGGCGTCCGCCTTGTCGGACGCGTCGAGGAGCCGGTAGTCGGCCCGGCCGTCGGGGTCGGCGCGGCGGGCGCGGTCGAGGGCGGCGGCCGAGAGGTCTGCGCCGACGACGCGGGCGAAGCGGTCGGCGAGGTAGCGGGTCTGGGTGCCGTTGCCGCAGCCGAGGTCCACCATGGGCAGGTCCAGAGCGGTGAGGTGCGGCTCGAAGAGGGCCAGATGGACGGCGGAGGTTCGGGCGGGCTCGGCGTCCCAGAACACGGCTCCCGCCTCGTCCGGTGCCTCACGCCAGAACCCGTCCCAGGCGTCCCGGTACCGACTCGTCACGCTCATGCCCAACCCCCCTGGATGCGGCCGCGGGCCACCGGACGGGTGGCCCAGAACGGTCTACCGCGCCCGTCACGCGGGGACAAGCACCCGGGGGCGTACCTTCACCCCGCATCCGTTTCGCCCACACCGCGCCACACCCCGCGCGCGTACCCGCGCTCCTCGCGCCCCACGGGGAACACCGGCGCGGCGGTCCTGTGCGGTCCGCGCCTCCCGCCGTCCGTCAGCGGCGGCGCGGGAGGGTCAGCTCGAACCAGACCGTCTTGCCGCCGCCGGTCCGGCTCGTGCCCCACTCGCGGGCGAGGGTGCTGAGGACCCGCAGTCCCCGGCCGTACTCGTCGGCGGGGCCGGTGCTGAGGAGCGTCGGCAGGGTGTGGTCCTCGTCGTAGACCTCGCACAGCAGGGTGTCGCCCCGGACGAGCCGCAGTTCGACGCGACGGCCCCTCGCATGGCGCACGGCGTTGGTGACCAGCTCGCCGGCCAGCAGCTCGGCGGTGTCCGTGAGCGGCTCCAGCCCCCAGACGTACAGCTGTTCACGGACGGCGGCACGGGCACGGCCCACCTCGACGGGGTCGCGGGCGAGACGCCACTCGGCGACGTCCTCCGGTTCGACGCCGTTGAGGCGGGCCATCAGCAGGGCCACGTCGTCCTTGCGGCCGCCCCGGGTGTTGAGGGCACGGATGATCGTGTCGCAGGCCGCGTCCATGGAGGCGGCCGGGTGCGCGGCGGACTCGCAGAGCGTGGCCAGGCCGACGCCGATGTCCTCGCCGCGCACCTCCACCAGACCGTCGGTGCACATCACGAGCCGGTCGCCGGGTTCCACGCGGACGCGCACCGCCTCGAAGGGCACTCCGCCGACCCCGATGGGCGCGCCGGTGGGAAGGTCGAGCAGTTCGCTGCGGCCGTCCACCGCGCGGACCAGCACGGGCGGGATGTGGCCCGCGTTGGCGAGGTGCAGCTCGCCCGCGATCGGGTCGTAGACGGCGTACAGACAGGTCGCGAGGTAGGTGTCGCCGAGGCGCTGGGCGAGGTCGTCGAGGTTGCGCAGAAGCTGCGCGGGCGGCAGGTCGAGGGCCGCCATGGTCTGCACGGCGGTGCGCAACTGGCCCATCATCGCGGCCGAGTTGAGCCCGTGCCCCATGACGTCGCCGACGACGAGGGCGGTGCGGGCGCCGGGGAGTTTCACCGAGTCGAACCAGTCGCCGCCGACCCGGCCGAGCAGGGTGCCGGGCAGATAGCGGGTGGCGATGTCACAGCCCGTCCGGTGAGCCTCGATGGTGGGCAGCATGCTGTCCTGGAGCGTCTCGGCGACGTTCTCCTGGTACGTGTACATGCGGGCGTTGTCGAGGACGAGCCCGGCGCGGGCGGCGAGTTCGGCGCCGGTGACGCGGTCCATGTCGTCGAAGACCTCGCGCTCCGGGTGGCGCAGCAGGATCATGAAGCCGAGCACCACGTTGCGGGCCTTCAGCGGCACGATCAGCATGGAGCGGCCCGTGATCAGCGGCCGGATGTCGCGCTTCTCGAACTGCGCGGCGATGGCGTGCCCCATCTGCTCGCTGATCCGGGGGACGAGGACGGGTTCGCCGGTGGTCATGCACTGGAAGAACGGGGTGTGTGCGGGGAACGGCATGGCCTCGCCGACGGGGACGACGTCGTCCCAGCGGCCGGGCTCGTCCGTGTGCTCCAGGGCCACCCGGTGCCACATGGTGGTCGTGTCGGGCACCCCTTCGGGGAAGCCCTCACCGGCTACGACCTGCTCGCGCAGATAGGTGCCGGCGACATCGGTGAAGCGGGGGACGACGGCCTTGCTGACCTCGATGATCGTGCGGGACAGATCGAGGGAGGTGCCGATGCGTCCGCTCACCTCGTTCAGGAACTCCAGACGCTCCCGTACGGCGGCGTACTCGAGGTCCTCGCCCTCGTCCTTCAGCTCCTCCGGTACCGGCAGCCCCTCGGCGACGGCGCGCGCGGCGCGTTCGCGGCGCCTTCGCCGTTCCGCGCGCCGGGGCACACCCCAGTCGGGGGTCACGGGCACCCGGTCGTTCTGGCTGAACTCCAGGACGGGGTAGCCCAGTTCGAGGACCTGCGCGACGATGCGGGCGCTGTCGCCGACGCTCATGCTCGGCAGGATCTCGGGGAGGCGGCGGGCGAGTTCCTCGGCGCCGGGGAAGTCGGTGTGGAGGGCGAAACCGGGCGCGATGCGCTCGACGGCCACCCCGTCGTGGTGTCCCCGCAGCGCCTCGGCGTCGGCGGCCAGCACCAGCAGGCGTCCCGGGCCGGGCCCGACGAGCGGGTAGGCCCACCACAGGACGTCGATCCGGGTGCCGTGCCGCTGCTCGGGGGCCTCGGCGGCGTTGGTCCCGCCGCTGTCGCCCTCGGGCACGGTGAGCCGGGCCCGTCCGGCCGACGGGTAGCAGAGCTGCCCGTCGAGAGAGGACTCCAGGTCGGGGCCGAGTCCGTCGCACGGGCCGTACGCGGCGTGGGACGGGGTGTCGTACTCCTCGGGGAGGGCGCCGGACACCGGGAGCAGGTCCAGGGCGGGGCGGCCCACCGCGTCCTCCTTGGCGGTGCCGAACAGCCGCCGGGCTCCGGTGCTCCAGTGCGACACGAGTCCGCCGCGGTCGACGACGACCACGGCCAGGGGGACACGGCCGGCCGCGGTCCGCCCCACCGTGTCGTCCCCCGCTCCGTGGCCGGTGTTCGCGCCCGTGTCGGTGCCACGGTCCATGGCCAAGGCCCTTTCTTCCACGGCTCGCTGGCTCGCAAGATCTGCTGCGCCTTCACTACCGTACGGCGGCGTAGCGTCGCGAGGTGTGCCAATACGGGAATTGACCACCCGGAGCCTCCGGCGCACAACCGGGCACGCGTTCGGCGCCCCTGCGACGCGCACGCCCTTCGACGCGTATGCCCCTTCGACGCGTATGCCCCTTCGACCGCACGCCCCTTCGCCACACGTGCCCTGCGGCACAGGGTCCAGCACCGTCCGGCCCGGAGTCGCCGACCGCCGTCCCGCCCGCGCGCCGCACCCGCCGCGTCCGGGCGGCCGGCCCGGACGCCCCGATGCCCTGGTCGGCGTCCGTCCCGCGTCACAGGCCCTGCGTCGGCCCCGCGTCTCAGTCCGCGTGCCCCAGGTGCAGGTCCCGTGCCGTCGGGTCGCCGCCCGCGACGCGGAGGACCGTCGCGACCGGCGGATATCCCGTCGCGATCACGGTGTACTCGCCGACGGACAGGTCCTCGAACCGGAAGGTGCCGTCGGCGCCGGTGGTGAGCTTCTCGACAACGTTGCCCGTGGCGTCGAGGAGGGTGACCCGCGCGTCCTCGACGGGGCGGCCGCCATCGGCGCGGACCGTGCCCTTCAGGACGGCGCCCCCGGCGAGCTCGATGTCCTGCCGGGTCTCGCCGGCGGCCCGCACGGTGACGGGCAGCGCGGCGGGGCGGTGGGAATGGGCGCCGGCGGCGAGGGTGTACTCGCCGGCCGGCAGATCGCTGACGGCGTACTCGCCCAGCGCGCCGCTGCGGGTGGTCACCACGACCTCGCCGTGCACATCGGTGAGGGTGACGGTCGCGTCGCCCACCGGCCGGCCGTCCGCCGTGCGCACGGTCCCGGTGAGCCGCCCGACGCCGCCGAGCACGATGTCGACCTCGACGGGGCCTGCCCCGACGGTCACGCTCACCGCCTGCGGCTGGTGGCCGCCGGCCGCCGCGATGATCAGGTAGGGCCCCGGTCCGGGCGTGGACAGCGCGTACGTCCCGTCCTCGCCGCTGCCGCCGCGCCCCGTCGGCCGGCCGACGGCGTCGATGAGGGTGAGCGCGGCCCGCGGCACCACGGTGCCGTCCTGGTGCCGCACCGTGCCGCACAGCGAGACGGCGGGGGTGGCCGGGGCGGCGCCGGGGTCGTGGGCCGAGGGGTCCTGCGGACCGGGGACGGGAGGCGTGGGCGCGTCGGGGACCGGTACGTCGGGGGCCGCCTCCTCGGGCACCTCGTCGCGCGGGACCAGCGGGTCGCCCTTGAGGAAGAGGGCGACGAGGAGCCCGAGGACGAGCACCGGCGCCAGGTACAGGAAGAGGCGCGGCAGGACGTCGGCCCAGCCCTCGGCGTAGGCGGCGCGCAGCGGGGCGGGCAGTTCGTGGACGGGCCCGGCGGTGAGGAACCGGGGGTCGGTTCCGCCGTCCGCGCGGGCGGGCAGGCGGTCGGCGAGCCGGGCCGTCAGCAGCGTGCCGAGGAGGGCGACGGCCACGCTTCCACCGAGTTGCCGGAGGTAGTTGCTCGCGTGGGTGGCGGTGCCGACGTCCTCGGGCCGTGCGGAGTGCTGCACGGCGAGGACCAGGACCGGCATCACCATGCCGATGCCCGCGCCCAGCAGGGCCGTCCAGAGGCCGAAGTGCAGCCGGGGCGTGTCGGGCTCCAGGCGGGAGAGCAGCCACATTCCGGCGGCGGCCAGGGCACTGCCGAGGACCGGGTAGGTCCGGTAGTGCCCGGTGAGGCTGATGAGCCGGCCGGAGACGACCGACGCGGCGACGATGCCGGCCGTCATCGGCAGCATGAGGACGCCCGCCTCGGTCGCGGAGGCGCCGTCGGCCAGCTGGAGCCAGGCGGGGAGATAACTGGCCGCCCCGAAGAGCGCGGCGCCGATGACCGGCCCGACGAGCCCGGTGACGACGAAGACCGGGTCGCGGAACAGCCGCAGGGGGATGAGGGGATGGGCCGCGAACCGTTCGACGACGAGGAGGAGGACGGTCGCCGCGACCGCGCCGGCGCCGAGCCCGAGGACGACCCGGGAGTCCCACGCGTGGGCCGTGCCGCCCAGGCCGGCGGCCAGCACCAGGCAGGTCGAGGCGACGGCGAGCAGCAGCGCGCCGACCACGTCGAGCCGCCGCCGGGGCCTGCGGGGCTCCCTGCGCGGCGACTTCAGGGCGAAGGCGACGACGGCGAGGGCCAGCAGCCCGACGGGCACGTTGGCGTGGAAGCACCACCGCCAGGAGAGGTGGTCGGTGAGGTAGCCGCCGAGGAGCGGGCCGGTGACGGAGGCGAGGCCGAACACGGCGCCGACCGCGCCGAGATACCGGCCGCGGTGCCGCTCCGGCACGATGTCGGCGACGATCGCCTGGACGCCGGTCATCAGACCGCCCGCGCCGACGCCCTGGAGCGCGCGGAACGCGATGAGCTGGTCCATGGTGCGGGACCAGCCGGCGAGGGCCGAGCCGGCGAGGAAGACGACGAGCGCGAACTGGAAGACGCCCTTGCGGCCGTACAGCTCGCCGAGCCTGCCGTGGACCGGCAGCGTGACGGTGGCGGCGAGCAGGTACGCGGTGACCACCCAGGACATCCGGTCCCGGCCGTGCAGTTCGCCGGCGAGCCGCGGGAGCGCGACGGCCACGGTCATCTGCTCCAGGGCGGCGAGGAGCAGCACCAGCAGGAGGGCGCAGAACACCGAGCGGACGCGGCCGTTGCCGAGCGGTGGGGGCGCGGCGGGCGGCGACGGCGCGGGGGCGCTGGCCGGTTCGTCCTTCAGCAGTGTGGTCGCGCTCATCCGTACCGCTCCCCTCGTGGCACCTACCGCACAGTTCCCGCGTCAGGCGGCAACTGCCGGTAAGGGCCACGAGTTACGGCGTCCCGGGGAGCGCGACGGAGATCCACTCGAACCGGTGAGGGGCGCAAGGCGCGCCGGTGCGCCGCCCGTTGGGCCGGGCCGCGGGGGCGGCGGGGTGCTTCGGGGCGCCTACTTCTCGACCTCGGCGGCGAGGTTCGCGAGGACGGCGTCGTAGATCCGGCCGAGGCCCTTGGGGGCGAAGGTCCGCTCGAAGAAGCCGCCGATGCCGCCGGCGCCCTGCCAGGTGGTGGTGACGACGACGCGGGAGCTGCCCTCGCCGGCCGGGGTGACCCGCCAGACGGTGACCATGGAGGAGTTGCGGTCCTTCTCGACGAGCTCGCCGTCGGAGGGCTCGGTGACCTCCAGAAGGCAGTCGCGGACGCGCTTGCTGGTGGCCTGGAGCCGCCAGTGGACGAGGGTGCCCTCGCCGTCGCCGCCCTCGCGCACCTCGTACTCGCTGAAGTGCTCGGGCAGGAGCTTCCCGCGCGTGCCGCTGTAGTCGGCCAGGGTGTCGAACACCGTCTCCGCGTCCGCCGCGACGACTCGCTCCGTCGTGGCCTCGACCTGCGCCATTGCACTTCCTCCAGCACTTGGTAACTCGGGGATGTGCGGAAAGCCAACCACCACCCGGCCGGACGGCCCAAATCGGGGGGCCGCGAGGGCGGTGGGCGGCCCGCGGGGGATCCCTCCCGGCGAGACCTTCACACGACGTTCGAAAGCCCATTCGCACGATCATGGGAACGTCTGTTCTATTCTGAGGGCAGAGCAACCGAGGAGGCGTCCATGCGCTGGGACCATCTGGCCGAGAACCCCGCCACGGCCCGGGACGCCGCGCTGTTCGGCGCGGAAGCGGTGACGACGCGCACCTTCGACACACCCGAGTTCCGGGGCATGACCTTCCACGAGATCCGGGCGAAATCGATCGTGAACCGGGTCCCGGGGGCCTCCCGGATGCCGTTCGAGTGGACGGTGAACCCCTATCGGGGCTGCACGCACGCGTGCGTCTACTGCTTCGCCCGCAGGACCCACAGCTATCTGGACCTGGACACGGGCCACGACTTCGACTCCCAGATCGTGGTGAAGGTCAACGCGCCCGAGCTGCTGCGCCGCCAGCTCGCCTCACCGCGCTGGCGCGGTGAGCACATCGCGATGGGCACCAACGTGGACTGTTACCAGCGCGCGGAGGGCCGCTACCGGCTGATGCCGGGCATCATCGCCGCCCTGCGCGACCACGCGAATCCCTTCTCCATCCTGACCAAGGGCACGCTGATCCTGCGCGACCTGGACCTCATCCGACAGGCCGCCGAAGTCACCGAGGTGGGCATCTCCGTCTCCGTCGGCTTCACCGACCAGGAGCTGTGGCGCACGGTCGAGCCGGGCACACCGGCGCCGGAGCGCCGCCTGGACATCGTGCGGGCCTTCGCCGACCACGGCATCGGCTGCGGGGTGCTGATGGCCCCCGTGCTCCCCTTCCTCAGCGACCACCCGGACCGGCTGCGCGACACCGTCCGGGCGATCGCGGCCTCCGGGGCGACCTCCGTGACACCGCTGGTGCTGCATCTGCGGCCGGGCGCACGCGAGTGGTACATGGCCTGGCTGGAGCGCCATCACCCCCACCTCGTGCGGCGTTACGAGCGGCTGTACGCGGAGGGGGCGTACGCCCCGAAGTGGTACCAGCGGCAGGTGACCCGTCAGGTCCACGAACTGGCCGAGGAGTTCGGCATGGGGCCCCGGCGCGCGGGGCTGCCCAGGAGACTCGCTCCGGCCGAGCCGGCACCGGCGGAGCAGGCACCGGACACGACGCCCACCCAACTGACGCTTCTCTGACAGCACATCCCTGACCGGTTCGGGGTCATCCGGGCGCTCCTTCATCGCCGATCGGGTCAACATATGACAGACCGGGTTCTTCCGCGCCCTCATTCCGGGACGATGCGACCAAAGGCCGTGGTGTGCACGGCTCGACATCCTCCGTCCTGGGAGACCTGACAGATGAAGAAACGCGCGACCGCCCTGTGCGGTGCCGCCGCTGTGCTGGCCGGGATGGTCACGGCGGTCCCCGCCGACGCGAGCGGCGGCTCCGCGGCCGCCCCGGTGGCGAAGCTCTCCTGGAAGAAGTGCGCCACCAGCGCGTATCCGACCCTCCAGTGCGCCTCCCTGAAGGTGCCGCTGAACCACGCCGACCCTCGGGGCAGGAAGATCACGCTCGCTCTGTCGCGCGTGCCGCACACCGCGAAGAAGTACCAGGGACCGCTGCTGGTCAACCCCGGTGGCCCCGGCGGCAGCGGACTCACCCTGGCCGGCTACGTCGCCTCCTCCCTGCCGAAGAAGGTGGCCGCGCGGTACGACGTCATCGGCTTCGACCCCCGCGGCGTCGGCGCCAGCAGGCCCGCCCTGAACTGCCGGCCGACCCAGTTCGCTCCGGTGCGCCCCAACTCCCTGCCGGACACCGGCAGGACGGAGAAGGCGAATCTGAAGCGCGCCGAGGACTTCGCCCGGGCGTGCGCCGCGAAGTACGGGGACGTGCTGCCGTACATCGACACGGTGAGCGCCGCCGAGGACATCGACACCGTCCGCGCCGCGCTCGGCGCGAAGAAGATCAACTACTTCGGGTACTCGTACGGCACCTATCTGGGCGCCGTGTACGCCAAGCTCCACCCGAACCGGGTACGGCGCGCGGTGCTGGACTCGGTCGTCGACCCCACCGGGGTCTGGTACGAGAACAATCTCCAGCAGGACCACGCGTTCGACGACCGTCACCGGGCGCTGATGGCCTGGATCGCCAAGCACCACGGGACCTACCGGCTCGGCACCGATCCGCGGAAGGTCGAGGGCAAGTGGTACGCGATGCGGTCGGCGCTGGCCAGGAAGCCCGCGGACGGCAAGGTGGGCGCCTCCGAGCTGGAGGACACCTTCATGCCCGGCGGGTACTACAACGGCTACTGGCCCGACCTTGCCGCCGCGTTCGCGGCGTTCGTGAACAAGAAGGACGACGACCCGCTCGTCGAGGCGTACGAGAACTTCGCCGCCGTCGACACCGCGGGCGCCAACGGCTACAGCGTCTACGCCGCGGTGCAGTGCCGTGACGCGCACTGGCCGCGGGACTGGGACCGGTGGCGTGACGACAACTGGGGGGTGTACGCGAAGGCGCCCTTCATGACCTGGAACAACGCCTGGTACAACGCGCCGTGCGCGTTCTGGCCCACGGCGTCCCTCGACCCCGTGGACGTCTCCAACGACGCGCTGCCACCGGTCCTGATCCTCCAGGCCACCAACGACGCCGCCACCCCGTACGAGGGCGGTGTGATGACCCATCACCTGCTGCGCGGCTCCAGCCTGGTGGTCGAGCAGGGCGGCGGGAACCACGGCATCTCGCTGAGCGGCAACGCCTGTCTGGACCGGCATCTGGCCGCCTATCTGACCGACGGCACGGTGCCGCGCGGCACCGGCGAGGCCGACGCGGTGTGCAAGAAGCAGCCCGACCCCAAGCCGCGGAAGGCCAAGGCCGCGTCCGCGCCGTCACGCGGCTCGACCCTCCACGGCCTGCTGGGCTTCCGGAGTTGAACCGCCCCTGACGGCCCGTCGGGGGCGCTGCCACCGCCATGGTCCAGGATGGGGTCATGAGTGAACTGACCAGGATCGCCGCCCCCGACGGTGTCGCCCCCGCCGCCCAGTACGCGCATGTCGTGACGGGCACGGGTCGCTTCGTGGCCGTGTCCGGCCAGGTCGCGCTCGACGAGGACGGCGAGCTCGTCGGCGGGGGCGATCCGGCGGCGCAGGCCCGCCAGGTCTTCGAGAACCTGCGGCGCTGTCTGACCGCGGCCGGGGCGACCTTCGACGACGTCGTCAAGCTCACCTACTTCGTCACGGACACGGCGCACCTCCCGGCGATCCGCTCGGCCAGGGCCGAGCACATCCCCGACGACAGGCTCCCCGCATCGTCGGCGGTGCAGGTGACCGCGCTCGTCCGCCCCGAGTTCCTGCTGGAGGTCGAGGCGTTCGCGGTGCTCGGCGAGTAATCGAAAGGACCTCCAGCCGGCGCACACCTAAGGTGCCCTCATGGATGATCTTCATGACCTCCGTGTCCGGCACATGGCGCTGACCGACTGCCGTGCCGTCGCCGAGATCCGGGTCGGCGGCTGGCGCACGGCCTACGCGGGGCTCGTCCCGCAGGCGTACCTCGACGGGCTGGACGTGGCCGAGGACGCCGAGAAGCGGCGCGGGACGCTCCTCAAGGCAGGCAACCCGGTGGTGAACCTGGTCGCCGAGCGCGCCGGGGAGGTGCTCGGCTGGGCGGCGTACGGGCCGTACCGGGACGGCGACATCCGCACCGGGGACGCCGAGTTGTACGCGATCTACGTACGGCCGGGCCGTCTCGGCGGCGGCGTCGGCGGTGCGCTGCTGCGGACCTCGCTCGACCGCTGCCGGGCCGCCGGGTACCCCCGGGTGTTCCTGTGGGTGCTCAAGGAGAACGCCCGGGCCCGCCGTTTCTACGAGCACCACGGCTTCGCGCCGGACGGCGCCGAGGAACCGTTCGAGGTGGACGGGGTGGAGATACCGGAACTGCGGTACGCCCTCCGGCTGGAGCCCGGCGAGCACACTCCCTGACCGGTCCGGGCAAGCGCGTGACGCCATGCCCCCGCCGATCCGCACGCGGGTGCGTCTCCCCCTCCGGTCAGCGCCCGCCGGGGGCGGCGGCACCCCCGGGCGTCAGCGCTGTCTCGGGATCCTCGCCAGGGCGCGCACCGCGGCCTCCGCCAGCGCCGGGTGGGCGAGCGCCTCGCTGAGGACCCGTCTGGCCCGGGTGTCGCCCAGCGCCCCGAGGCCCTCCACGCACGCGAGGGCCACCCGGCGGTAGGGGTCGTGCGGGGTGAGCCGGCGTTCGAGGGTGGTGATCAGCGCGGGCACGGCCTCGGGCGCGCGGAGCTCGACGAGCAGCCGGACCGGGTGCAGGGCGTAGGCGACGCGCAGCTCGTTGGTGGCGAGCGCGGCGGCCGCGCGGGCGGTGCGCGGGTCGCCGAGCCGGGCCAGGGCGTGTGCGGCCGAGGCGCAGCGGGGCGGGTCGCGGTGGTTGAGGAGCAGGACGAGCGCCTCGAAGGCCCGCCGGTCCCTCGCCACCCCGAGCCGGAAGGCGGCGACCTCGCGGGCCCACAAGGGCTGTCCGGGCTCGGTGAGCACGGAGGCCAGCTCGTCGGTGTCCTCGATGGCGAGGAGCCGTTCGCAGCCGGCCGATCCGCCCGACTCGTTCCGCACACGCTCCGTGAGCGATCGCAACGCTTCGTCCATACCGTCGAGATTACGGGCGGGGCTTCCCTTCAGGGACCTACATCACAAAGACGGGGGCTGGCGCGCTCGTTACCCACCGGTTAAGCTCAGACGAGCGAGTGACCCACTCGTATTCGCTTCGACGGTCTGGTGACGCGGCCGTCGTGAGCGCAGTCGGTTCGGTACGCGCAGTACCGCAGTGCGACTCGGCCTCGGGACAGGGCCGGTCGGTTCAGCCGTTCCCCCTGGGCGTGTGCACGCCCACGGCGGCGGCACCGGGCGTGTGCGCTCGCAGCCCGGCAGCACCCGCACTCCACGCGCTGGTCGCGCCCTCGTCGGCGCACCCGGGCGCTTCCTCAGTCGTCACCCTCATCCCTGGAGTCCCGCGATGGCCACTCCCGTTTCCGACTCGCCCCTGTCCCCGCAGTCCCCTCTCACCACGATCGCCGTCATCGGCCTCGGCACCATGGGCACCGGCATCGCCGAGGTGCTGACCCGGGCCGGCCGCGAGGTCATCGGCATCGACATCAGCGAGGCGGCCGCCGCCCGTGCCGTCACGGCGCTGGAGTCCTCGACGGAGCGTGCCGTGGCACGCGGGCGGATCACCGAGCGGGAACGCGGTGACGCCCTCGCCCGCTTCCGCACCTTCACCGACCTGCGGGCCGCGGCCGACGCCGACCTGGTGATCGAGGTCGTCCCCGAGTCGTACGACATCAAGCAGCAGGTCTTCCGGGAGCTGGACGCGATCGTGCGTCCCGAGACGGTGCTCGCCACGGGCACCAACGCGCTCTCGGTCACCCGGCTGGCCGCCGACTCCGCGCACCCGGAGCGGGTGCTGGGGCTGCACTTCTTCAACCCGGCGCCCGCGATGAAGCTGGTCGAGGTGGTCTCCTCGGTGCTGACCGCGCCGCAGGCGGTCACCGCCGTCACGAACCTCGCGCTCGACCTGGGCAAGGAGCCCGTCGCGGTCGGCGACCGGCCCGGATTCGTCGCCGACGGGCTGCTGTTCGGCTACCTCAACCAGGCCGCCGCGATGTACGAGGCCAAGTACGCCTCCCGCGAGGACATCGACGCGGCGATGCGGCTCGGCTGCGGTCTGCCGATGGGCCCGCTGGCGCTGCTCGACCTGATCGGCGTCGACACCGCCCGTACGGTCCTGGACGCCATGTACGCGGCCTCGCACGACCGGCTGCACGCGCCGGCGCCGATCCTCAAGCAGCTCAGCGAGGCGGGCCTGACGGGCCGCAAGTCGGGGCGCGGCTTCTACACCTACGAGGCGCCCGGCTCGGCCACCGTCGTGCGGGACGCTCTGACGCCGCTGGAGGGGGTCGCCACGGTGCCCGGGCGCACGGTCCGCTCGGTCGGTGTGGCGGGCTCCGGGACCATGGCGTCCGGGATCGCCGAGGTGTTCGCCAAGGCCGGCTACGAGGTCGTCCTGGCCGCGCGCACCGAGGAGAAGGCACAGGCCGCCAAGGCCCGTATCGGCAAGTCGCTTTCGCGGTCGGTGGACAAGGGCCGGATGACGGTCGAGGCCGCCGCCGAGACCCTGGACCGGATCACCCCTGCGGGCTCGTACGACGCGTTCGCGGACGTCGATCTGGCGCTGGAGGCGGTGGCGGAGGACCTGGAGGTCAAGCGGCAGCTGTTCGCGACCTTCGACAAGGTCTGCAAGCCGGGGGCGATCCTCGCCACCACCACGTCCTCGCTGCCCGTCGTGGCCTGCGCCCGCGCGACCTCGCGCCCGCAGGACGTGATCGGGATGCACTTCTTCAACCCGGCGCCGGCGATGAAACTGGTCGAGGTGGTCCGCACGGTCCTGACCGCCGAGGACGTCCACGCCACCGTCCGCGAGCTGTGCGGCGCCATTCGCAAGCACCCGGTGGACTGCGGCGACCGGGCCGGATTCATCGTGAACGCCCTGCTGTTCCCGTACCTGAACAACGCGATCAAGATGGTGCAGGAGCACTACGCGACGCTGGACGACATCGACGCGGCGATGAGGCTGGGCGGCGGCTACCCGATGGGTCCGTTCGAACTGCTGGACGTGGTGGGGCTGGACGTCTCGCTGGCCATCGAGAAGGTCCTGCACCGCGAGTTCCGCGACCCGGGGCTCGCCCCCGCGCCGCTGCTGGAGCACCTGGTGGCCGCGGGCTGCCTCGGCCGCAAGACCGGCCGCGGCTTCCGCGAATATGCCAAGCGCTGAGCGGCCGGGCGACTGGTTCCACGAGGGCACGGACTGGGGCGGACTGCTCTCCCCGGGCGGCCGGTCCGTGCCCTCCGGCACCCGTACTCCCCCGCCCGCGCGGGGCAGGGGGATCGGTGGACCTGCGCACTCTCCTGCGCGGATGCAGTACGTTCGGGGCATGTCCCAGCCCGCCAAGTCCTCACGTACACCAGCTACGCCCGACGCGCCGGAGAGTGCCGCGGGCAGTCGTGCCGCCGCCCAACGGCTCAAGATGCGCCGGGAACTGGCGGCCGCGGCCATGGAGCTGTTCTCGACCAAGGGGTACGAGGCGACCACCGTCGACGAGATCGCGGCGGCGGCCGGTGTCGCCCGCCGCACCTTCTTCCGCCACTTCCGCTCCAAGGAAGAGGCGATCTTCCCGGACCACGACGACACCCTGATCCGCGCGGAGGCCGTGCTCAACGCGGCACCGGCGCACGAGCACCCGCTCGACACGGTGTGCCGGGGCATCAAGGAAGTCATGAAGATGTACGCGGCGCGGCCGGAGATCTCGGTCGCCCGCTACAAGCTGACCCGTGAGGTCCCCACCCTGCGGGAGGCGGAGATCGCGTCCGTCGCCCGCTACGAGCGCCTCTTCACCCGTTACCTGCTGGGCCACTTCGACGAGCACGCCCATGTCGACGACGGCAACGACGACCCGCTGCTCGCCGAGGTGGCCGCGTCGGCGGTCGTCACCGCCCACAACCACGTCCTGCGCCGCTGGCTGCGCTCCGGCGGTCAGGGCGACGTGGAGACCCAGCTCGACCACGCGTTCGCCATCGTCCGCAAGACCTTCGGCACCGGCATCGGCGCGGGCCGTTCCATGAGCCCGGAGCCGGCCGCCGCGACGGCGTCCACCCACGGCGAGGTCCTGGTGACCGTGGCCCGCACGGACGCCCCCCTGGACGAGGTCATGCGCACGATCGAGGAGGCCCTCCGGGACCGTTGACGGCTCCCGCGGGTCTTCGGAGCCCCTCTTTACTCATCGGTAACTGTGATGACGGCCACCCCATCGGGTGGCCGTTTTGGCATGTCAGAGGCCCTTTTACGACCCCCTCTGATCGATCATCGCTCAACTGTTACGTAAAGATTTCACCTGAGCGAACTTTCTGGCACTCGGTGCCTTGCGAGGTGACACGGCGTGCCATACGTTGATGGTGTCCGGGCGGCCGGCGAACAGAGAACTCCGTACGCCGACTGTCCCCGCGAGCCACGTGCCCGCGCGTCCGGACGCCTGCGTCACAGGCACCCTTCCGCGCCACAAAGCGCCGCCGAGAGCACCACCCCTCCGCCGAACCGACGGCATCACCCAGACAGATCAGCAGCACCCCGACGTAACCCTCAACAGCGTCTTCCCTCGGACGCTCGTCGCCGGAGGCACCACCGTGAAGGAAATCCTGGACGCGATCCAGTCGCCGGAGTCCACGTCCGCCGACTTCGCCGCTCTGCCGCTCCCCGAGTCGTACCGCGCGATCACCGTGCACAAGGACGAGACGGAGATGTTCGCGGGCCTCGAGACCCGCGACAAGGACCCCCGCAAGTCGATCCACCTCGACGAGGTCCCCCTGCCCGAGCTCGGCCCGGGCGAGGCCCTGGTGGCCGTCATGGCCTCGTCGGTCAACTACAACTCGGTGTGGACGTCGATCTTCGAACCGCTGTCGACGTTCGGCTTCCTGGAGCGCTACGGCCGGCTCAGCGAGCTGACCAAGCGCCACGACCTGCCGTACCACATCATCGGCTCCGACCTCGCGGGCGTCGTCCTGCGCACCGGCCCCGGCGTCAACGCCTGGAAGCCCGGTGACGAGGTCGTCGCGCACTGCCTGTCCGTCGAGCTGGAGTCCAGCGACGGCCACAACGACACCATGCTCGACCCCGAGCAGCGCATCTGGGGCTTCGAGACCAACTTCGGCGGTCTCGCCGAGATCGCGCTGGTCAAGTCCAACCAGCTGATGCCGAAGCCGGACCACCTCAGCTGGGAGGAGGCCGCCGCGCCGGGCCTGGTCAACTCCACCGCCTACCGGCAGCTCGTCTCCCGCAACGGCGCCGCCATGAAGCAGGGCGACAACGTCCTGATCTGGGGCGCGAGCGGCGGACTCGGCTCCTACGCCACGCAGTTCGCGCTCGCCGGCGGCGCCAACCCGATCTGTGTCGTCTCCTCGCCGCAGAAGGCGGAGATCTGCCGGTCCATGGGCGCCGAGGCGATCATCGACCGCAACGCCGAGGGCTACAAGTTCTGGAAGGACGAGTCCACCCAGGACCCCAAGGAGTGGAAGCGCTTCGGCAAGCGCATCCGCGAACTCACCGGCGGCGAGGACATCGACATCGTCTTCGAGCACCCCGGCCGCGAGACCTTCGGCGCCTCCGTCTACGTCACCCGCAAGGGCGGCACCATCACCACCTGCGCGTCGACCTCGGGCTACATGCACGAGTACGACAACCGCTACCTGTGGATGTCCCTGAAGCGGATCATCGGCTCGCACTTCGCCAACTACCGCGAGGCCTGGGAGGCCAACCGGCTCATCGCGAAGGGCAAGATCCACCCGACCCTGTCGAAGGTGTACTCCCTGGAGGACACCGGCCAGGCCGCCTACGACGTGCACCGCAACCTCCACCAGGGCAAGGTCGGCGTGCTCTGCCTCGCCCCCGAGGAGGGCCTGGGCGTGCGCGACCAGGCCAAGCGGGACCAGCACATCGACGCCATCAACCGCTTCCGCAACATCTGAGACATCCGGGAGCACAGATGACTGAGCGCCAGAAGGACCGGCCGTGGCTGATGCGCACGTACGCCGGCCACTCCACGGCGGAGGCGTCCAACGAGCTGTACCGGCGCAACCTCGCCAAGGGCCAGACCGGTCTGTCGGTGGCGTTCGACCTGCCGACGCAGACCGGGTACGACTCCGACCACATCCTCGCCCGCGGCGAGGTCGGCCGGGTGGGCGTGCCGGTCGCGCACCTCGGTGACATGCGCCGGCTGTTCCAGGACATACCCCTGGAGCAGATGAACACCTCGATGACCATCAACGCCACCGCCATGTGGCTGCTGGCGCTCTACCAGGTCGTCGCCGAGGAGCAGGGTGCGGACATCACCCAGCTCCAGGGCACGACCCAGAACGACATCGTCAAGGAATACCTGTCGCGGGGAACCCATGTCTTCCCGCCGGGGCCCTCACTCCGGCTGACGACGGACATGATCGCTTACACGGTCTCCCACATCCCGAAGTGGAACCCGATCAACATCTGCAGCTACCACCTGCAGGAGGCGGGCGCCACACCGGTCCAGGAGATCGCGTACGCGATGTCCACCGCGATCGCGGTTCTCGACGCCGTGCGCGACTCGGGGCAGGTTCCCGAGGAGAAGTTCGGGGACGTCGTGGCCCGTATCTCCTTCTTCGTGAACGCGGGCGTCCGCTTCATCGAGGAGATGTGCAAGATGCGGGCGTTCGGGCGGATCTGGGACAAGATCACGCGCGAGCGGTACGGCATCGAGAACCCCAAGCAGCGCCGTTTCCGGTACGGCGTCCAGGTCAACTCGCTCGGGCTGACCGAGGCGCAGCCGGAGAACAACGTCCAGCGGATCGTGCTGGAGATGCTGGCCGTGACCCTCTCCAAGGACGCACGCGCGCGTGCCGTGCAGCTGCCCGCCTGGAACGAGGCGCTGGGCCTGCCCCGGCCGTGGGACCAGCAGTGGTCGCTGCGCATCCAGCAGGTCCTCGCCCACGAGAGCGACCTGCTGGAGTACGCGGACATCTTCGAGGGCTCCCATGTCATCGAGGCGAAGGTCGCCGCGCTGGTGGAGGAGTCGCTCACCGAGATCGAGCGGATCCAGGAGATGGGCGGCGCGATGGCCGCCGTCGAGTCCGGCTATCTGAAGTCGCAGCTCGTCGCCTCGCACGCCGAGCGCCGGGCGCGGATCGAGTCCGGCCAGGAGAAGATCGTCGGCGTCAACATCTTCGAGACGACCGAGCCGAACCCGCTGACCGCCGACCTGGACACGGCGATCCAGACGGTCGACCCGGCCGTCGAGGCCCGTGTCATCGCCTCGCTCCAGCACTGGCGGGACACGCGCTACCAGCCGCCCTTCAACCACCCGCGCCCGTGCAAGGCGCTGGAGCGGCTGAAGGAGGCCGCGAAGGGCACGGACAACCTCATGGAGGCCACCCTGGAGTGCGCCCGCGCCGGGGTCACGACCGGCGAGTGGGCCGGTGCCCTCCGTGAGGTGTTCGGGGAGTTCCGCGCCCCGACCGGTGTCTCCTCCGCCCCGGTGGCGGTGGCGGCCGAGGAGGGCTCGGCCCTGTCCGGGGTGCGCCGCAAGGTGGAGCTGACCGCGCGGGACCTCGGTGTGGGCAAGCTCCGCTTCCTGGTCGGCAAGCCGGGCCTGGACGGGCATTCCAACGGGGCCGAGCAGATCGCCGTGCGGGCCCGTGACGCCGGGTTCGAGGTGGTCTACCAGGGCATCCGGCTCACCCCCGAGCAGATCGTGGACGCGGCCCTCGCCGAGGACGTGCACGCGGTGGGGCTGTCCATCCTCTCCGGCTCGCACGCGCAGCTCGTCCCGGACGTCCTGGAGCGGCTGCGGGACGCCGGCGCGACCGACATCCCGGTGATCGCCGGCGGGATCATCCCGAACGCCGACGCCGAGCAGCTCAGGGCCGCCGGAGTGGCCGCCGTGTTCACCCCGAAGGACTTCGACATCACCGGGATCATCGGCCGTATCGTCGACGAGATCCGCAAGGCCAACAAGCTCGACCCCCTGGAGGTCCCCGCATGACCGTCAACCGTCTGCGTCCCCGCCGCTCGTGTCTCGCGGTACCGGGAAGCAACCCCCGCTTCCTGGAGAAGGCGCAGGGCCTCCCGGCGGACCAGGTGTTCCTCGACCTGGAGGACGCGTGCGCCCCGCTCGCCAAGCCCGAGGCGCGGCACACCATCGTCAAGTTCCTCAACGAGGGCGACTGGACCGGCAAGACGCGGGTCGTGCGGGTCAACGACTGGACGACGGAGTGGACGTACCGCGATGTCGTCACCGTGGTCGAGGGGGCCGGCCAGAACCTCGACTGCATCATGCTGCCGAAGGTGCAGACGGCCCAGCAGGTCGTCGCGCTGGACCTGCTGCTCACCCAGATCGAGAAGACGATGGGCTTCGAGGTCGGCAAGATCGGCATCGAGGCGCAGATCGAGAACGCGCAGGGCCTCAACAACGTCAACGAGATCGCGCAGGCCTCTCCGCGCGTCGAGACGATCATCTTCGGTCCGGCCGACTTCATGGCGTCGATCAACATGAAGTCGCTGGTCGTGGGCGAGCAGCCGCCCGGCTACCCGGCGGACGCCTACCACTACATCCTGATGAAGATCCTGATGGCCGCCCGCGCCAACAACCTCCAGGCGATCGACGGCCCCTACCTCCAGATCCGCAACATCGACGGCTACCGCGAGGTCGCACAGCGCGCCGCGGCCCTCGGGTTCGACGGCAAGTGGGTGCTGCACCCGGGCCAGGTCGAGGCGTCCAACGAGATCTTCTCGCCGTCGCAGGAGGACTACGACCACGCGGAGCTGATCCTGGACGCGTACGACTACTACACGTCCGAGGCGGGCGGCAAGAAGGGCTCCGCGATGCTCGGCGACGAGATGATCGACGAGGCCAGCCGCAAGATGGCGCTGGTCATCTCCGGCAAGGGCCGTGCGGCGGGCATGCAGCGCACGTCCAAGTTCGAGATCCCGGAGGCCTGAGCGCGATGCAGTTCGGACGCACGTACGAGGAGTTCGAGGTCGGGGCGGTCTACAAGCACTGGCCCGGGAAGACGGTCACGGAGTACGACGACCACCTCTTCTGTCTCCTCACCATGAACCACCACCCGCTCCACATGGACGCGAACTACGCCGAGAGCACGACGGACTTCGGCAAGAACGTCGTCGTCGGCAACTACGTCTACTCGCTGCTGCTCGGCATGTCCGTCCCGGACGTCTCCGGCAAGGCGATCGCGAACCTGGAGATCGAGTCGCTGCGGCACGTGGCGCCGACCTTCCACGGCGACACGATCTACGGCGAGACGACGGTGCTGGACAAGTGGCCGTCGAAGTCGAAGAACGACCGCGGCATCGTCCATGTCGAGACCAAGGGCTACAAGCAGGACGGCACCCTCGTGTGCGTCTTCCGCCGCAAGGTGATGGTGCCCACCGAGACGTACATCAAGGAGCGCGGCGGCGAGCAGCCCGGCCGCCCGGAGCTGAAGGCACAGGAGAAGTAGCCATGGCGCGACTCGCCCAGACCCACGGCCTCACGGACATCCAGCGGGAGATCCTCTCCACCGTCCGCGACTTCGTGGACAAGGAGATCATCCCGGTCGCGACCGAGCTGGAGCACCGCGACGAGTACCCGCAAGCGATCGTCGACGGACTCAAGGAGCTGGGTCTGTTCGGTCTGATGATCCCCGAGGAGTACGGCGGTCTGGGCGAGTCCCTCCTCACCTACGCGCTGTGCGTGGAGGAGATCGCCCGCGGCTGGATGTCCGTGTCCGGGATCATCAACACGCACTTCATCGTGGCGTACATGCTCAAGCAGCACGGCACCGAGGAGCAGAAGGAGTACTTCCTGCCGCGGATGGCGGCCGGCGACGTCCGCGGTGCCTTCTCGATGTCGGAGCCGGGGCTCGGCTCGGATGTGTCGGCGATCACATCGAAGGCGGTCAAGGACGGCGACGAGTACGTCCTGAACGGTCAGAAGATGTGGCTGACGAACGGCGGGACGTCAACCCTCGTCGCCGTTCTCGTCCGAAGTGACGAAGGACACCCCGAGGGCACGGCACCCCACAAGTCGATGACGACCTTCCTGGTCGAGAAGGAGCCCGGCTTCGGAGAGGTCCGGCCCGGCCTCACCATTCCCGGGAAGATCGACAAGATGGGCTACAAGGGCGTCGACACGACCGAACTCATCATGGACGGACTGCGCATTCCGGCCAATCGTGTACTCGGCGGCGTCACCGGCCGAGGGTTTTACCAAATGATGGACGGTGTCGAGGTGGGCCGCGTGAATGTGGCGGCGCGTGGCTGCGGTGTCGCGCAGCGTGCATTCGAGCTGGGTGTGCAGTACGCCCAGCAGCGCCACACCTTCGGCAAGCAGATCGCCCAGCACCAGGCCATCCAGTTCAAGCTGGCCGAGATGGCTACCAAGGTCGAGGCCGCTCATGCCATGATGGTGAACGCAGCACGCAAAAAGGACTCGGGCGAACGAAACGACCTCGAAGCAGGGATGGCGAAGTACCTCGCCTCCGAATACTGCAAAGAAGTCGTCGAGGACGCTTTCCGGATCCACGGCGGCTACGGCTTCTCCAAGGAGTACGAGATCGAGCGCCTCTACAGGGAGGCCCCGATGCTGCTCATCGGTGAAGGTACCGCCGAAATCCAGAAAATGATCATCGGTCGCCGGCTACTCGAGGAGTATCGATTCCAGGGCTAGTCCAGGGTCGAATGTCTGGTTCGGGGTGTTTTCTTCGAGAAGAAGATCACACCCCGTCAGCAGTGTTCGGCCGCCGACTCGGCTTCCTGGCTTGCCCAGTTGCGGGCCGCGACCGGTACGATCCCCGGAAAGCCGCCGTCCCCTGTCACCGCGCGGCATCATCCGCTACGAAGGTCATCCATGCCCCACAGCCAAACCTCTGCACCTCGCGACAGCCTCGCTGGCGTACGGCTCGCGCGCGGAGCATCGCCGTGGCTTCTCCCGACCGTCGCCACCGCAGCACTCAGCCTCGCCCGCTCGCGCCGCTCCGGCGCCGCGCGGGCCGTGGCCGTACCCGCCACCGCGCTGGCGGCGGGCATGCTGTGGTTCTTCCGCGACCCCGAGCGTGAGATCGCCCAGGGCCGGGTCATCTCGCCCGCCGACGGAGTGGTGCAGAGCATCATGCCGTGGAAGGACGGCCGGACCCGCGTCGCGATCTTCATGAGCCCGCTCAACGTGCATGTGAACCGCGCGCCGCTCTCCGGCACGGTGACGTCCGTCGAGCACATCCCGGGCGGGTTCGTCCCGGCGTTCAACAAGGAGAGCGAGAACAACGAGCGCGTCGTCTGGCACTTCGACACCGAACTCGGTGACATCGAGATGATCCAGATCGCCGGCGCCGTGGCTCGCCGCATCGTTCCGTACGTTCCCGAGGGCACCAAGGTCGAGCAGGGTGACCGGATCGGGCTGATCCGCTTCGGTTCGCGGGTCGACATCTACCTGCCCGAGGGCGTGGAGGTCGACGTCGAGGTGGGTCAGAAGACCGTGGCTGGGGTGACTCGCATTGACCGTGATTGATCCTGATACACAGGCCGGGAAGACCGGCCCGGCGACCGACTGGATGCCGGACGTCGACGAGACGGAGGACGACGCGGAGGAGATGCCGCTGTCGCTGCGCCTGTCGATAGCGGACACGCTGACGCTGGGCAACGCGACGTGCGGCTTCATGGCGGTGTACTTCACCACCACGGGCATCCTCATCCCGCACATCACGGGCAGCCAGGAGACGGGCATGGCCCGCCACAGCGCGGCCACGGCGGTCATCCTGATGCTCTGCGCGGCCATCTTCGACCTGTTCGACGGGCTGGTGGCGCGCAAGCTCCGCTCCTCGCCGATGGGCGCGGAGCTGGACAACCTCTCCGACCTGATCAGCTTCGGTCTGGCGCCCGCGTACTTCGTCCTCGTCTACGGCATGGTCGCGAACGACGCGCACCAGCGGGTGGCCGCGGTGGGTGCGATCGTCGTGCTTCTGGCGGTGGTGCTGAGGCTCGCCAGATTCTCCTGCGTGACCGTGAAGGACGGCACCTTCCAGGGCATGCCGTCGCCGTTCGGCGCGCTGACCGTGGTGTCGATCGTGCTGCTGGAGCTGCCCTTCGAGGCGACGCTCCTGGCGATCCTCGGCACGGCGTGGCTGATGGTGAGCCGGGTCGAGTACCCGAAGCCGCGGGGTGTCCTCGCGGTCGCGATGCTCTCCTGGATCGTCCTGTCCATGGGGCTCCTGGCGGCCTGGGCCTTCGCGGCCCCCGGCGGGCAGTTCCTGCTCCAGGCCGGCTGCGCCCTGCAGCTCGTCATGGGCGCGGTCATCCCGCTGTTCGCCACGGCCCGCCGGGTGAACACCTTCCGCGACAACCGGCGCGAGGCGCGGGCGGCCCAGCTGCCCTGACCCACAGCAGCACCGACAGGTGTGGCCCGAGCCCTCCCGGCTCGGGCCACACCTGTTTCGCGTTCAAAGGATCTGGCGCAGGCCGGTTACGACGTCTTCATCCTGTGATCTCCAGGGCTCCGGCAGGTCGATCCGCCCGAGGCAGATGGACGACCCGTGCCACACGAACCCGGCCCAGCAGCCATCGGTCCTGGTGCCCCGCACCATCCCGGCGCCCTGCCCGCCCCAGTACAAGACCGAGCTGGGCGACTCGCTGAGCGACTGGGCGGAGTTCGGGTCGGTGGTCCAGTTCATCCGGTCCGAGCATCGAGCTGCCCCTGACCGATCAGGTCAGGAAGTCCCGGGCGATTCCCTCGGCCACCCGCTCCAGGATCGGGCCCGGGTCGGCGAGGCAGCGGGCCACGTCCGGCTCGACCTCCGTCAGCGGGTACGCCCTGCGGATGCCGGCGCGGCCCAGCGCCTCCGGGGGCAGGGCCAGGCGGCCGCAGACCGCCACGACCTCCTTGCCCGCGGCCCGCGCGGCCGCGGCGACCCCCGCGGGCGCTTTGCCGTGCAGCGTCTGCTCGTCCAGGGAGCCCTCGCCGGTGATCACCAGCGTGGCCTCCTCCAGCGCCCGCGCGAAGCCCAGGACGTCGAGCATCACCTCGATGCCGGGGCGGAAGCGGGCGCCGAGGACGAGGGCGCCGTAGCCGATGCCGCCCGCGGCGCCCGCGCCGGGGGCGAGCGCGTGCTCGGCGGCCCGGCCGCCGAGCGACTTCTCCAGAACGGCCGCGAAGTGGGCGAGCGCCGCGTCGAGAACCGCCACGTCCGCGGGGCTCGCGCCCTTCTGCGGGCCGTACACCGCGGGCGCCCCCTTGGGGCCCGTCAGCGGGTTGTCGACGTCGCTCGCCAGGACGAGGTCGACCGAGGCGAACCTGGGGTCCAGGTCCGACAGGTCCGCCGTCACCAGGTCCCGCAGTCCGCCACCGCCCGGCCCGACGGGCTCGCCCGCCGCGTCCAGGAAGCGCGCGCCCAGGGCGGCGAGCATGCCCGCGCCGCCGTCCGTCGTGGCGCTGCCGCCCACCCCGAACACGATCGTGCGGGCACCCGCGTCGAGCGCGGCACGCAACAGCTCCCCGGAGCCGTACGTGGAGGCGGTGAGCGGCGCGAAGACCCCCGCGGGCAGCAGCTGCAACCCGCTCGCCTCGGCCATCTCGACCACGGCGGTGTCGCCGCGCAGCGCGTACGCGGCGGTCACGGGCTCGCCCAGCGGGCCGGTCACCCGTACCTCGTGGCGGGTGAATCCGGCGGCGACCGCGGCGGCCACCGTGCCGTCTCCCCCGTCGGCCACCGGCAGCGCCTCGACCTCCAGGTCCGGCAGGACCCGGCGCAGGCCCGCCGTCACCCGCGCGGCGACCTGGACGGCGGTGAGCGTGCCCTTGAACTTGTCCGCGGCGATCAACACCCGCGGGGTCGCCGTGCCGGTGTCGGTCCCGTCCACTGCGGCGTTCGCCACCTTGCGTTCCCCTCGCTCATCGGGCCTTGCGCATGTCAGGGCAGTCGCGCCGCTGTGACCTTAACCTCACCGGGGCGGCTCCGTCATGCCCCGTCCCGCCCATCGAGCGCGACACGCCGCGTACCCGCCCGTTCACCGAGCGCCGATCCGCGGAATTGGGTAGACCTTCAGCCATGACCCCTGTGGGCAGCGAACTCGCCGACCGTGTACTCGGAGGCTGGCTGGGCCGGATCGCGGGCAACATGCTCGGCAAGCCGGTCGAGCAGGGCGACCACTGGACGCGGGAGCGCATCGACCGCTATCTGCGCCGCGCCGACGCGCTGCCCCTCACCGACTACCTGCCGGAGCCGGCCGACGAGGGCGACCGGCTCGCACTGCGTCCCGAGTGGCGGGAGTGCGTGCGCGGCCGCGTCCACGGCAGTTGCCGCGACGACGACGTCGACTACGCGGTCCTCGGGCTGCACCTGCTGGAGACGCACGGTTTCGACTTCACCACCGAGCAGGTCGGCGATCTGTGGCTGCTGCGGTTGCCGTATCTCCAGACGTTCACGGCGGAGCGGGCGGCCTACCGCAATCTGGCCAATGGTCTGAAGCCCCCGTTGACCGCCACGTACGACAATCCGTACCAGGAGTGGATCGGTGCCCTCATCCGCGCCGACGTCCACGGCTGGACCAGCCCGGGCGCGCCCCGGCGCGCGGCCTCGCTGGCCCGCCGTGACGCGGTCCTGTCGCACACCGGCAACGGCGTGTACGGGGCGATGTGGGCGGCGGCGCTGGTCTCGGCGGCGTTCACGGCGGGCACCGTGCGCGAGGCCGTGGAGCAGGCGCTGACGGTGATCCCGGCGAGCAGCCGGCTCGCGCGGACCGTGCGGCGGGTCGCCTCGCTGCACGAGACGGGGATGACCTGGGACGACACGCTCACGACGGTGGCGGAGGAGACCGCGGGGGCGCACTGGATCCACACGATCCCGAACGCGGCGGTGATCACCGCCGGGCTCCTGTACGGCGACGGTGACTTCACCCGCACCGTCGCGCTGACCGTGCGCGGCGGCCTGGACACCGACTCGAACGGCGCGACCGCCGGTTCGGTGGCGGGGGTGCTGTGCGGGGCGGCGGCGATCCCGGACCGGTGGAAGGACCCGCTGGAGGACACCGTGCGCAGCGCCGTGTTCGGCTTCGACGGGGTGCGGATCAGCGAACTCGCGGAGCGGACGGTGCGGTTGGCGCGGACCTCGGTGTGAGGGTGGGCGCCGTCTACCCTTCCTGGATGACCACTCAAGACTTCGCCGCGTACATCGCGAGCCTCCCGAAGGTCCTCGCCGGCGCCGCCGCGATCCTCCGTGACGCCGAGGGGCGGGTCCTGCTCGTGGAGCCCAACTACCGCGAGGGGTGGGCGTTGCCGGGCGGGACGATCGAGTCGGACGACGGGGAGACGCCCCGGCAGGGCGCGCGGCGCGAGACCGCCGAGGAGATCGGCCTCGACATCGAGCCCGGGCGGTTGCTCGCCGTGGACTGGGTGCACGGCGTGGGGCGGCCGCCGCTGGTGGCGTACCTGTACGACGGCGGGGTGATCGGTGAGGGCGAGCTGTCCCGCATCCGGTTGCAGGAGGAGGAGTTGCTGTCGTGGCGGCTCGTGCCGCGGGCCGAACTGACCGGGTACCTGCCGGAGGCTCTGGGTCGCCGTGTGCTCGCCGCGCTCGACGCGCTGGCGGACGGCACCGGTCCGGTGGAGTTGGAGAACGGGATCCGGGTCGGCTGAGGACCGTCGACAATGCGCCACGGCTACCCGCTGTCGCGGGGGTCGGCCATTGACAGGAGTCAGCTGACCTACGGTCAAGTGCCCTTGTACGGATGGTGAAAAGGTGTCCGCCATCGTTGATGAAAATTAAAGCGTTGGCTGAAAACGCTGCCCACTGGTCACTCCAGCCTCTAGGCTGACCGCAGACCCCGTCCGAGCGATCGCCCTGCGCTCGCCCGCTCCGGTACCGGGGCGGCACTCGGGATCCCTGGACCGGCATCCCGGGCGCGGGCCGCGGCTTCGGCAGGATTGCGGGGCTCTGGGGAGCGGTCGTACGGGATCCCCCGGACACGCCGGTCTCCCCCCACCCGCGCGGGCCGTTTCCCGCCCGGCTTGACCGAGAACAGGCAGCTGAGGTCATGGAACCACTTGACCCTGACGATCCCGAGGTACTGGGTCCCCACCGGCTCGCGGCCCGGCTCGGCGCGGGCGGGATGGGGCGGGTCTACCTGGCGCGCTCCCCCCAGGGGCGGTTCGTCGCGGTCAAGGCCATCCGCCCCGAGCTGGTGGGCGACCGGAACTTCCGGATTCGTTTCCGGCGCGAGGTGGAGGCGGCGGGGGCCCTGGGCGGCCGGTACACGGCGCCCGTGGTGGACGCCGACCCGGACGGCCCGATCCCGTGGCTGGCCACCGACTACATCGCCGGCCCCACCCTGGCCGAGGCCGTCCTGGAGCACGGGCCGCTGCCGGTGGAGTCTGTGCTGGCGCTGGGCGCCGGGATCGCCGAGGCGCTGATCTCGGTGCAGGCGGCCGGGCTGGTGCACCGCGATCTGAAGCCGTCCAACGTCCTGCTGGCGGCCGACGGTCCGCGGGTCATCGACTTCGGCATCGTCCGCGCCACCGACGGCTACGACCTCACCCGCTCGGGAGCGCTGTTCGGGTCCTTCGAGTACATGTGTCCCGAGCAGGCCACGGGCGAGCCACTGGGCCCCGAGGGCGACGTCTTCTCCCTAGGGTCCGTGCTCACGTACGCCGCGTCCGGACACGCCCCGTTCAGCGGGACGGCGGCGGCCACGCTCCTCTACCAGGTCGTGCACAGCGAGCCCGATCTGTCGGGCGTACCGGACCCGCTCGACAAGATCATCAGTCTCTGTCTCACCAAGGACCCGCGGCTGCGGATCACTCCGGACAAGCTGGCCGCCGCCTGCGCGCCGGGCGGGGTGGAGCAGGTGACGGGCGACGGCTGGCTGCCGCCGTCGGTGACCGCCTCGATCGCCCTGCGCGTGGCGGCCGTCGCGACGTTCGCCACCGCGCCGGACGACGTCCGCCCCGGCCCAGTGTCCTGGGACGTCCCCGAGCCGTCCCCCCATCGCCGGGACGCGGCGGGCGGCGTCCAGGAGCAGGACCGGGCGCCCCACGCCGAGGGCCGGGCACCGTACGGTCCCGCCCCGGCGCCGTCCACCTCGGGCCGGTCCGCGTACGCGTCCGATCCGGCGCCCTACGCTTGCGAGCCCGCCCCGTACGCCTCCGCGACGCCGGTGCCGTGCGCGGCGGAGGGCTGTGACCACTCCGCCCACCCGGACGGGGTGGCGGACACCGTCGAGTCGCCCGGCGCCGAGGCTCCCGGCGCCCACCCCGGCGGCTCCCCCGGGCAGCCGGAGCCCTATCGCGGGAGCTCGCCCGGTCATCGCCGGGTGCCCGAACGGTCGGGACCGTCCCGGCGTACGGTGCTCGCCGCGTCGGCCGCCTCCACCACCGCGGCCGCCATCGGGGGTGCCGTGTTCCTGTCCCGGCGGGACAAGCCCGCCGGGCGGAGGACGACGCCGCTCGGCCCGGCCCCCGAGCCGCTCTGGGTGTACCGGGGCGACCCGCTGCTCCAGGCGCCGGCCGTGTTCCACAAGGGGGCGGCCCTGGTGAAGACCCGGCCGGGTGACCTGCTCAGTCTCGACCTCAAGAACGGCACCCGGCCCAAGTGGGTCTACCGCGGCATCAGCCAGTCCCCCACCCCGGTGGTGCTGACCTTCGGCGCGGCGGTCGCGCTGGGCGAGGGCTCGACGGTGATCGGCGTGGACCCGGCCGACGGCTCGGAGCGGTTCACCATCGACTTCGGACCGGACTTCCGGTTCACCACGCTGCTCGGTGTCGTCGACGCCCGCTACATCTCCGTCATCGGCGTCCGGCTCCAGCGGGAGTCCGAGGAGCAGGGCGTCGCGACGTCCACGGACACCGTCTTCGGCGTCGACCTCGCGCGCCGCCGCGCCGAGGTCATCCCCATCAGCCCGGAGGACGTCGGCATCCGACTGGCCCCGGTGATCGTCCCCGGCTACTTCGTCTACGCCGACGGCCTGCGCAATGTGACGGCCCGCGACACCGACGGCTCCGGCGTCCTGTGGCGGCACCCCGTCGGCTACGACCTCCGGCCGGGTCTCGCCGTCCTCGACCGGACCGTGTTCGCCATCGGCCAGGAACTCAAGGCCCTCAACCTCGCCACGGGCAAGGTGCGCTGGCGGGTGAGCCCCGACGACGGCCAGTTCGCCTCCCTCGGCGTCTACGGCAACACCGTGTACGTCACCGCCACCAACCCCTCCGGCGTCCACGCCTTCAACGCCGCGACCGGCTCCCGGCGCTGGTTCTGCCCCACCCCGCCGCTCAACGGCGGCCTGCCGGTGACCACCGGGCCGAGCGCGGTCTATGTGCCCGCCTACAAGAACAGGAACGGCTTCTACGCCATCGACGCCGCCCGCGGCCGGCTGCTGTGGCACTTCACCGACGGCGTGGAGACCGGCGTCAACGACTGGCAGCTCGCCTACGACCACTCCGGCGTCCTGGTCGCCCAGCACTACGACCGCGCCTACGGCATCCCCGCCCCCTGACCGCCCCGGCTCCAGCGGCCCCTTGGCCCTTGGCGCCCTGGGCGCACTCCGATATCCGCTGGTCCCGCGCTGCCGGGCGACCTACCCTCGGCCCCATGAAGAAGCCCCTCGTCGCCCTGCTCAGCGGCGCCGGTGTCTCCACCGACTCCGGTATCCCCGACTACCGCGGTCCGAACGGGCTGTGGCGTACGGACCCGGAGGCCGAGAAGCTGGTGACGTACGAGTACTACATGGGTGATCCGGAGATCCGCCGACGCTCGTGGCGGATGCGGCGGGAGAGCGAGACGCTGAACGCCGAGCCGAACGCGGCCCACCTGGCGATCGCCGAGCTGGAGCGGTCCGGGGTGCCGGTACGGGTGATCACGCAGAACGTGGACGGGCTCCACCAGCTGGCCGGGATGCCGGCCCGCAAGGTCCTCGAACTGCACGGCACGGCCCGGTCCGTGGTGTGCACCGAGTGTCATGCCCGTACGCCGATGGAGGACGCGCTCGCCCGTCTCGACGCCGGTGAGGACGACCCGCCGTGCCTGGAGTGCGGGGGCGTGCTGAAGTCGGCGACGGTGATGTTCGGTGAGCGCCTCGACCCGGTGGTGCTCGGCGAGGCCGTCTCCGTCGCGAAGGCGTGCGAGGTGTTCATAGCCGTCGGCACCAGCCTCCAGGTGCAGCCCGCCGCCGGGCTCGCCGGGGTCGCCGCCGACCACGGGGCCCGGCTGATCATCGTGAACGCCGAGCCCACTCCGTACGACGAGCTGGCCGACGAGGTCGTACGAGATCCGATCGGCACCGCGCTGCCGGAACTGCTGCGCAGGGTCGGTGCCGTGGACGGCTGAGCGGCCGGGAGCCGGGCGGCCGGCGGCGGGCGATCAGAACAGCGCTGTGCCCTGTTCGAAGTCGAGCAGGCGCCGCTTGCGGTCCAGGCCACCGCCGTACCCGGTGAGGCTGCCGTCGGAGCCGACCACGCGATGGCAGGGCACGATGATCCCGACGGGGTTCTTGCCGTTGGCGAGGCCGACCGCCCGGGACGCCTTGGGACTGCCCAAGGAGTCGGCGAGTTCGCCGTACGAGCGGGTCTCCCCGAAGGGGATCCGTGCGAGCTGCTCCCACACGCCGCGCTGGAACGGGGTGCCGTGCAGACGCAGTGTGAGGGTGAACTGCCGCAGCTCGCCCGCGAAGTAGGCGGCCAGCTGCTCCTTCGCGTCGGCGAGGAGGGTGTCGTCGCGCGGGCCGAAGTGCTCCTGCGGCGGGCGGTGGCGCTGCCCGGTCATGTAGAGGCCGCAGAGCACGCCGTCGTCGGCGACGAGGGTGAGGGGGCCGTAGGGGCTGTCGGTCACTGTGTGCTGCTTCATGCCGTGTCCTTCAAAGGGCTCATGCGGGAAGGAAGTTGATGGGGTGGCTGTCCGTCGCCCACAGGTACTGGACGGCGTACGCCCGCCAGGGCCGCCAGGCCGCAGCGCGGGCGGTGAGCGCGGCCGGGGTGGACGGCAGGCCCAGTTCCGAGGCGGCGCGCCGGACGCCGAGGTCGGTGGGGAGGAAGGCGTCGGGGTCGCCGAGGGCGCGCATGGCGATGACGTCGGCGGTCCAGGGGCCGAAGCCGGGCAGGTCGAGGAGGCGGGCGCGGGTCTCTGCCCAGTCGCTGTCCACCCCCAGGTGCAGCTCGCCCCCGGCGAGCCGGCCGACGAGCGTGGTGAGGGTCGCCCGGCGGGTGCGGGGCATCGCCAGGGTCGCGGGGTCGACGGCGGCGAGCGCCTCGGGTGAGGGGAAGAGATGGGTGAGGCCGCCCTCGGGGTCGTCGACGGGGTCGCCGTGGGCGAGGACCAGGCGGCCCGCGTGGGTGCGGGCGGCGGCCGTGGAGACCTGCTGGCCGAGCACCGCCCGTACGGCGAACTCGGCCTCGTCTACGGTGCGCGGCACCCGGCGGCCGGGCGCCTTGTCGACCAGCGGCGCCAGCACCGGGTCCTCCCGCAACTGCTCGTCCACCGCGACCGGGTCGGCGTCGAGGTCCAGCATGCGGCGGCAGCGGCTGATGGCGACGGGCAGGTCGCGCAGGTCGCTGAGGGTGAGCCGGCAGGCGATGTGGTCGGGGCGCGGGGTGAGGCCGACGATGCCGTGTCCGTACGGCAGCCGGAGCGTGCGCCGGTACGCGCCGTCGCGCCACTCCTCCACGCCGGGCACGGCGGTCGCGGCGAGGTGCCCGAAGAGGTTGTCGGGGTTGAGCGGGGCCCGGAAGGGGAGCCGCAGGGCCAGGACACCCGGTGTCCCGGCGGGGCCGCCGGGCGCCACGACCGGGATCCCGGCCCGCTTCGCGGCCCGGTCCCGCAGCTCGCTGGGTGAGAGCGCGAACACCTCCCGCACGGTGTCGTTGAACGTCCGGATCGAGGCGAAGCCGGCGGCGAACGCGATCTCCGCCATGGGCAGCGCGGTGGTCTCGATCAGCAGCCGCGCGGTCTGCGCCCGCTGCGCCCGGGCGAGGGCCAGCGGCCCCGCCCCCAGCTCCGCCAGCAGCTGCCGCTCGACCTGCCGGGTGCTGTACCCGAGCCGCCGGGCCAGCCCCGGCACACCCTCCCGGTCGACGACGCCGTCCGCCACGAGCCGCATCGCCCGGGCCACGAGGTCGGCCCGCTGGTCCCATTCCGGTGATCCCGGGCTCGTGTCGGGCCGGCACCGCTTGCACGCCCGGTACCCGGCCTGCTGGCAGGCCGCCGCGCTCGGATAGAACGTCATGTTCCGCGGCTTCGGCGGCACCGCGGGACAGCTCGGCCGGCAGTAGATCCGCGTGGTCAGCACGGCGGTGAACACCCACCCGTCGAACCGCGCGTCCTTCGACTGCACGGCCCGCACACACCGCTCCACGTCCCTGTACATCCCGTTCCGCATGGCTCAAGCATCGAGCACGGGAGGGGGCCGGGCTGGCGAGAATCCGACATCGAGGTGGGGGCGACCTCGGCACGGCCATGGGCCTCGGGGGACGGCCGCACCACGGGACGAGCCGCGGACGCCCCCGTCGGGTGGCCCCCGTCGGGTGCGGCTACCCGACGGCCCGTCGCCAGGCGCTCTCCCGCAGCAGCCGCAGCCCGTTGAGGCCCACGATCACGGTGGATCCCTCGTGCCCGGCGACGCCGAGCGGCAACGGCAGATGCCCCACCAGGTCCCACACCACCAGCACGGCGATGCACACCCCCGCGATCACCAGGTTCTGCACCACCAGCCGCCGGGCCGCCCGCGACAACCGCACCACCGCCGGGATCGCGACCAGCTCGTCCCGCACGACCACCGCGTCCGCCGTCTCCAGCGCCAGGTCGGACCCGGCCCGGCCCATCGCCACCCCGGAGTGCGCGGCGGCCAGCGCGGGCGCGTCGTTGACCCCGTCGCCGACGAACAGCACCTTGCGGCCCTCGCCGCCCTGCAGCTCCCGTACGGCCGTCACCTTGTCCTGGGGCAGCAGCCCGGCCCGGACGTCGGTGATCCCGGTGTCGGCGGCCACCCGGGCGGCGGTCCGCGGATTGTCCCCGGTCAGCAGCACGGGCGCGCTGCCGGTCACCGCGGTGAGCCCCGCGACGGCGGCGGACGCGTCGTGACGCACACGGTCCGTGAGGGTCAGCAGTCCGACGGCGACCCCGTCCCGCGCGACGAGAACGGTCGTCCCTCCGGAATCCTGACGGCCGACGAGGTCGCCGCCGGTGACGTCACCGTCGAGGGCTTCGCCGTCGGAGGCGCCGTACTCGTCCGGTCGGCCCACGGTGACCACGGACCCCTCGACAGTGGCGCGCACGCCCCGCCCCGGCGTGGCCACGAACTCCTCGGCGGTGGCCGGGCGCAGCCCTCGCGCACCGGCGGCGGCGACCACCGCGCGGGCCAGCGGGTGCTCGCTCGGGTGCTCGGCGGCCGCGGCCAGCGCCAGCAGCCCGTCCTCGTCGAGCCCGGAGCCCGGCAGCGGCCGTACGGCGGTGACCTCGGGCGTGCCCTCGGTGAGGGTGCCGGTCTTGTCGAGCGCGGTGACGTCGACCTCGCCCAACCGCTCCATGGCGACGGCCGACTTGACGAGGACGCCGTGCCGGCCGGCGTTGGCGATGGCGGAGAGCAGTGGCGGCATGGTGGCCAGCACGACCGCGCAGGGCGAGGCGACGATCATGAAGGTCATGGCCCGGAGCAGGGCCTCGGTGAGGTCCTCGCCGAAGGCCAGCGGGATGCCGAAGACGGCGAGGGTCGCGACGACGACTCCGACGGCGTACCGCTGTTCGACCTTCTCGATGAACAGCTGGGTGGGCGCCTTGGTGCGGGACGCCTCCTCGACGAGGCCGACGATGCGGGCGATGACGGAGTCGGCGGGGTCGCGTTCCACGCGGACGCGCAGCGCGCCGTTGCCGTTGAGGGTGCCGGCGAAGACCTCGTCGCCCGGCGCCTTGGGCACGGGCAGGGGTTCACCGGTGATGGTCGCCTGGTCGGCCTCGCTCTCGCCCTCCAGGACCCGGCCGTCGGCGCCGATGCGTTCGCCGGGGCGGACCAGCACCGTGTCGCCGACGGCGAGCCGGTCGGTCGGCACGGTCTCCTCGGTGCCGTCCGGTGACAGCCGGGTGGCCGTGGTGGGCGCGAGGTCGAGCAGGCCGCGTACGGAGTCGGCGGTACGGGCGGTGGCGAGGGCCTCCAGGGCGCCGGAGGTGGCGAAGATGACGATCAGGAGGGCGCCGTCGAGGACCTGGCCGATCGCGGCGGCGCCGAGCGCCGCGACGATCATCAGCAGATCGACGTCGAGGCTCTTCTCACGCAGCGCCCGCAGCCCTTCGAGCGCGGGCTCCCAGCCGCCGGCCGCGTACGCGACGACGTAGAGCGGGCCGTACAGCCAGGCGGAGGCGCCGGCGAGGTCCAGCGGGAAGGCGATGAGGAAGGCGACGGTCGACGCCAGGGCCCAGCGCGCCTCGGGGAGGGCGAGGAGGCGGGTGCGGCGGCGGGGGGCCGTCGACGGGGGCGTACGGCGGACCGGTGACGGGGCGAGAGTGGCAGACACCCGGCCCACCATACAGGAACACATGAAGACTCATTCATGCCTTCATGTGCGGTGAGTAAGATACTCGCCATGGGTCATGGAGCCGTAACCGCCACCGCGCAGGACGCCACCCCCCGCGTACGTCTGGACGCGGGCAACGTCGCGAAGGTGGCCACCACCCTCCAGGCCCTGTCCACGCCCTCCCGGCTGCTGATCCTGGCCCGGCTGCGCGAAGGCCCGCTCCCGGCGACCGAGTTGGCCGCCGAGGTCGGCATGGAACAGTCCGCGTGCTCCCACCAGCTGCGCCTGCTGCGGAACCTGGGGCTCGTGGTGGGCGAGCGCCGGGGCCGTTCGGTGGTGTACGCGCTGCACGACCATCATGTCGCCGAGCTGCTGGACCAGGCCGTGTACCACGTGGAGCACCTGCGGCTGGGGATCAGCGACGCGCCCGAGGGGGACTGAGCGGCCGGGCGCGGCGGACGGGCCGGAGGGCGCACACGGCAACGACTTTAGGGGCCCCTCGCCCGTTCCACCGTCCGGGACCGCCGCGTCGAGGCGGCGGCGCGGGCAGGAGGCGAGCGGGCGCGGGGCGGGCCCCGTCAGCCGACCTGGGACGCGAACGCCTCGTACGCTCGGTCGTCGAACAGGACGAACCTGACCTCCTCCACCGCCGTTTCGGTGGAGCGGACCGTCTCGACGGCGATGCGGGCGGCGTCGTCCATGGGCCAGCCGTAGATGCCGGCGGAGACGGCGGGGAAGGCGACCGTGCGGGCGCCCAACTCGTCGGCCACTCGGAGGGATTCGCGGTAGCAGGAGGCGAGGAGGGCGGACCGGTCCAGGCTTTGGCTGTGGACCGGGCCCACCGTGTGGATGACCCATCGGGCGTCCAGCGCTCCGGCCGTGGTGGCCACCGCCTGCCCCGTCGGCAGGCCCCTGCCGTAGTGCGAGGCGCGGAGCCTGCGGCAGTCCTCCAGGATGGCGGGGCCGCCGCGCCGGTGGATCGCGCCGTCCACTCCTCCCCCACCGAGGAGGGAGGAGTTCGCGGCGTTCACGATGGCGTCGACGGACTGCTGGGTGATGTCCCCCTGGACGAGGGTGATGGTGGTCATGACCACCTCTATAGCAGCAGTCGTCAGCCCTCCACCCGGTCGCCGGGCCATCCGTCGGTCACCAGGCGACCGGCAGTGACCGCACCCCGTGCACCGGGCTCAGCGGCTGCGCGAAGTCCTCGGGGTCGGCGGTCAGGCGCAGGCCGGGCAGCCGGTCGAAGAGGGCGGGCAGGGCGATGCCCAGTTCGGCGCGGGCGAGGGACTCGCCGACGCAGTGGTGGGCCCCGTGCCCGAACGCGAGGTGCCGGGACGCGTCCCGGGTGACGTCCAGCCGGTCCGGGTCGGGGTAGACGTCCGGGTCGCGGTTGGCCGCCTGGAGGGGCACGATGACGCCCTCGCCGGCGCGGATGAGCACGCCGCCCACCTCCACGTCCTCGGTGGCGACCCTGCGCATGCCCGAGTGCACCACCGTCAGGTACCGCAGCAGTTCGTCCACCGCGCCCGGCCACAGCGCGGGGTCGGCGCGCAGCGCGGCGAGCTGCGCCGGGTCGCGCAGCAGGGCCACGGTCGACAGGGCGATCATGTTCGCGGTGGTCTCGTGGCCCCCGAGGAGCAGCACGAACGAGACGCCGACGGCCTCCTCGACCGTGGCCTGGCCGGTGGCCACCCGTTCCGTCGCGAGCCGGGAGAGCAGGTCGTCGGCGGGTTCCTCGGTCCGTCGGGCGAGCAGTTCACCGAGGTAGTCGTACAGACGGGCGCGGGCGGCCATCGCCTCCTGGGGGCTGGTGGCGATGGTGAGGAAGGTCCGGGCCTGGTGCTGGAAGAACGCGTGGTCCTCGTAGGGCACGCCGAGCAGTTCGCAGATCACCAGCGACGGCAGCGGCAGGGCGTACGCCTCGACGAGGTCCGCCTCGGTGGCCCCGTCGGCCGTCATGGTGTCGATCAGGTTCCCGACGTGCCGGGTGACGGAGGGGTGCAGCGCTTCGACCCGGCGATGGGTGAAGTCGCTGATGAGCATGCGCCGCAGTCGGTTGTGGTCGGGGCCGTCCATCATGAAGATCTGGCCGGGGGTGCGCGGTGTGGGCTGGGGGCGCATGGTCGGGTAGCCGTCACGGGTGCCGTCGGAGCTGAAGCGGGCGTCGGAGAGCACCGTGCGGGCGTGCTCGTGCCGGGTGATCACCCAGGGGCTGTTGTCGCCCCACAGCGCCACGCGGCGGATGGGCTCCTCGGCCTGCCACTTGGCGTACTCGGGGGCGGGGTCGAGCAGGGGGCGGGCGGTGGGGAGCGGGGGGTGCGTGGTCATCGCGGTGTGCCGTTCCTAGTTCGCGTCGGTGTCTGGGTGGGGGGCGTCGGCCGTGGGGAGGCCCGCGAGGGTCAGCAGCAGTTGCTTGACCTCGGTCGCGGCGTACGCCTCGCGTGCCTCGTCCGGTGCGGAGCACAGCAGGACAGGGCCGTCGTCCGGGTCGGCGGGCAGTCGGCCGTGGCTGCCGCTGACGCCGGAGGGGTCCAGCGGGACGGTGCTGACGCGGTAGCGCAACCCGAGCTTCTTGCGGGCCACCTGGCCGATCGCGCGGAGCTTCACCGCGGGGACGCTGTCGTCGTACAGAAGCTCCGCGGGGTCGTAGCCGGGCTTGCGGTGGATCTCGACCTGGCGGGCGAAGTCGGGGGCGTGCGCGTCGTCGAGCCAGTAGTAGTACGTGAACCAGGCGTCGGGGTCGGCGACCGCGACGAGTTCGCCGGAACGCTCGTGGTCCAGGCCGTGGGCCTTCTTGCCCTCGGCGTCCAGCACCTCGTCGACGCCGTCGAGTTCGGCGAGGAGCTTGGCTACCTCGGCGGTGCCGGCGGGGTCGCGGACATAGACGTGGGCGATCTGGTGGTCGGCGACCGCGAAGGCCCGTGAGGTCCACGGGTCCAGGTACTCCATGCCGTCCTGCGTGTACACGTCGAGGAGCCCGGCGCGGCGCAGTGCGCGGTTGATGTCGACGGGGCGGGAGGCTGGGGTGATGCCGTACTCGCTGAGCGCGACGACCGTGGCGCCCTCGCGCAGGAAGTGGTCGATCAGCGGGCGCAGCGCCTCGTCGAGCCGACGGGCGCTCTCGGCGGTCGTGGGCGAGTCGGGCCCGGACCGCTGGGGCTCGTAGTCGAGTTGGGGGACGTACACGAGGGTGAGGTCGGGCCGGTGTTCGTCGAAGACCTGGCGGGCGGCGCCGAGGATCCACTGGGTGGAGGGCATTCCGGCGTTGGGGCCCCAGTAGGTGAACAGCGGGAACGGGCCGAGCCGGTCGGCGAGTTCGTCGTGCAGGGACGGCGGCCAGGTGTAGCAGTCGGGTTCCTTGCGGCCGTCGGAGTAGTAGACGGGGCGGGGGGTGACGGTGAGGTCGACGTCCGCGCCCATCGCGTACCACCAGCAGATGTTGGCGACCTTGTAGCCGGGGGCGGTCCTGCGGGCCGTGTCCCAGATCTTCTCGCCGCCGACGAGCGCGTTGTGCTGCCGCCACAGCAGGACCTCGCCGAGGTCGCGGAAGTACCAGCCGTTGCCCACCGCGCCGTGCCCGGCCGGGGGTTCGCCGGTGAGGAAAGTGGACTGGACCGTGCAGGTCACGGCGGGCAGGACGGGGTCGAGACGGGCCCGGAAGCCGCGTTCGCCGAGGGCGGCGACGGCGGGCATGTGCCGTAGCAGCTTGGGGGTGAGGCCGACGATGTCGAGGACGACGAGCCGGCGCGCGGGCGGTGCACCCGCAGGCCGCGTGCCCGCCGGCGCGATACTCACGGCCGGCGTGCTCGCTGACGCAGACCTCACGGACGGTGTACTCACAGCCGGTGTACTTGCGGACGGTGTGCTCGTGGGTGGGGTGCTCGGCGGTGGAGTGCTCACTGGTGGTCCTCCTTGAGGCCGAGGCCGGTCATCCGGTCGCGGGCCCAGGCGAGTTCGGCGGCGATGCCCCCGGCCAGGTCGGCGGGCGGCTCGGGGAGGACGGACCAGGTGTAGGTCTCGACCTCGATGTGGTCGCAGTGGACGGAGGTGCCGCCGAGCAGTCCCGCGAGGACGGCGGTCAGCTGGTCGGCGGTGGTGCGCAGCGGCGGCTCGGGGTCGGCGTGCAGCGGGGCGTGGAAGTGGACGCGCCAGGGCCCGGTGCTGGTGGGCAGGCCGCCGTCGAGGGCGTCCGGCAGGTCGTCGACGGCGTGGACGGGGGCCTCGGGCGCGGACGCCGTACGGGTCTGGTGCAGGAACCGTGGCTCCGCGAGGCGCCGCAGGGCCGCGCGGGCGGCGGGATCGGCGGGGTCGGTGGCCTCGACGGCGCAGGACGCCTGGAGCTTGACGACCGCGAGCCCGGCGTCCGCGAGGCGGGCGAGGGCGGCCACGGGGTCCTCGAACTGCACGGCGAGATGGCAGGCGTCGAGGCAGACGCCGAGCCGCTCGGGGTCGAGTCCGCGCAGCTCCCGTACGGCCTGGGCGGTGGTCTCCACGACGCAGCCGGGCTCCGGTTCGAAGCCGACGCGGACGCGGCGCCCGGTGTCGGACTCGATCGCGGCGAGTCCGGCGGCGAGCCGGTCCAGGGCACGGCGGGCGGTCTCGGCGCGGTCCGGGGGCCAGGGGGTGCGCCAGGCCAGCGGCAGGGTGGAGACGCTCCCCCGGGCGACGTCGTCGGGGAGGAGCGCGGCGAGCACGCGGGCGCAGTCGAGGGTGTGCCGCAGCCGGGCCTCGTCGGCCCAGTCGGGCAGGTAGACGTCCTTCTTGACCACCTCGCGGTGGAACCCGGCGTAGGGGAAGGCGTTGAGGGTGACCGTCTCCAGCCCGCGGGCGGCGAGTTCGCCCTTGAGGCGCTTGACCTCGTCCTCGTCGTCGACGAGCCGGGTCACCGTGTCACGGGCGAGCCAGAGGCCGATGCCCAGCCGGTCGACGCCGAGGCGTTCCCGCACGGGTTCGGCGTACGCGGCGAGCTGGCCGATGACTCCGTCGAGGTCCTCCGCCTGGTGGACGTTGCTGCAGTAGCCGAGGTGGACGGGGCTGCCGTCGGGGTGCCGGAATCGCATGGCCGGGCGCTCACTCTCCGCCGCGGCGGACGGAGTTGCCCTGGAAGCTCGACTCCTCGTCGGGCTTGGGCTCGTCGAGGTCGAGTCGGCCGCTCCGTCCGTAGAAGCCGACGGGGTTGCGCCAGAGGACCTTGTCCACGGTGTCGTCGTCGAAGCCGGCGGCGAGCATCGCGTCGGCGGTCCTGCGGGTCTTGAGCGGGTCCGAGCGCCCCCAGTCGGCGGCCGAGTTGACGAGGACGCGGTCGGTGCCGTGCTCCTGGAGGATGGCGACCATGCGGTCCTCGCTCATCTTGGTCCTCGGGTAGACCGAGAACCCGGCCCAGCAGCCGCTGTCTAGGACCATGCCGACGGTCAGCTCGTTGAGGTGGTCGAGGACGACGAGTTCGGGGTCGATACCCGACTCCCGTACGACGTCCAGGGTGCGGCGGGTGCCGGTGGCCTTGTCGCGGTGCGGGGTGTGCACGAGCGCCGGTAAGCCGTGTTCCACGGCGAGTTGCAGTTGGCGGGCGAGTGCCTCGTCCTCCTCCGGTGTCATGGAGTCGTAGCCGATCTCGCCGACCGCGACCACCCTGTCCTTGGCGAGGTAGCGGGGCAGTTCGTCCAGGACGGGCCGGCAGCGCGGGTCGTTGGCCTCCTTCGGGTTGAGCGCGATGGTGCAGAAGTGCTGGATGCCGAACTGGGCGGCCCGGTACGGCTCCCAGCCGAGCAGCGCGTCGAAGTAGTCGTAGAAGCTCTCGGGGGAGGTGCGGGGCTGGCCGAGCCAGAAGGCCGGCTCGACGACCGCGCGGACCCCGGCCGCGTGCATCGCCTCGTAGTCGTCGGTGGTCCGGGAGGTCATGTGGATGTGGGGGTCGAAGATACGCACGTTCTGGTCTTCCTCGGGTTCTTCGGGGAGCGGGGCGTTTTCGGTGGGGTCCCGTGGGACTACTGGAGTTCCTTCAGCGCGCGTACGGCGGCCTCGCGGCGTTCGGGCGCGGCGGCCCGTGTCTCGGCGGTGAGCCGCTCGACGAGGTCGGCGCGGGCGGGGTGGGCCCGGACGACGGGCCAGATGTCGTGCGGGACGTTCCGGCCGGCGGCGACCCGCTCATGCGCGAAGTCGGCGAGCATACGGGCGAGTTCGGCGTCCGCACGGGTGTCGAGCCCGGCGATCCGGTCGAGCGGGATCTCCTGGAAGACGCACTTGAGCACGGCCTGCCGGTACTCGGCGTCCGGGAGCCGGGCCGCGCCGTACGGTCCGAGGGCGGCTTCGACGACATGGCTCTCGTTGCCGCGCAGCGCCTCGCGGACGAGAGGGAGGGCGAGGTCGGCGAGGGGCTCGCCGCCGGCCTCGGTGGAGGCGTCGAGGAGGGGCAGGGCTCGTAGGACGGCCCGTTGTTCGGCCGGGTCGCCGTGGCGGAAGAGGCTCGCCAGTTCGGCGGCGAGGGGTTCGCCGGTCAGGGGCAGGGCGGTGAGCAGGACGGCACGGGCGGCCTCGTCGGCGGTCCAATGGGCGTCCAGCGGGGCGCGTCCGCAGTGTCTGCGGGCTGCGGGGAACAGGGCCCGCACGGCGGCGGGCCGCGCGGCGATCCGCGCTTCCGCGTGGGCGAGCCAGGAGCGGGCGGCCGGTTCGAGTGGATGGCGGGAGAGGGCGGTCCGGGGATCGGGGGGCACGGATGCGGGCATGCCGAGGGACGCCATGGCGGAACAGCCTCCGGTGGGGGGTGGAGGGAGCGAAACACGAGAGGAAGGGAAGAGGGAGGAAGAGGAGGGAGGCGAGAGGAAGCGGAGGGAGGGAGAGCGACGGGAAGGCGGAGGAGGTGGAGGGAGATGGAAGGAGCTGTCTCAGGGGGTCAGGCCGCTGCCGAGCGCAGGAACTCGATGGAGCGGCGGGCCACGTCGGGGGCGTCGAGGGAGCCGCCCTGGATCTCCACGGAGACCAGTCCGCGGTGGCCGAGGTCCCGCAGGGCGGCGAGCACGGGCGGGAAGTCGATCTCGCCCGCGCCGAATTCGAGGTGCTGGTGGACTCCGCGCCGCATGTCCTCGATCTGCACGTTGAGCAGGCGCGGCGCGGCGAGCCGCACGCACTCCAGGACGGTCCGCTCCTCCACGCAGTGGGCGTGCCCCACATCGAGGGTGATCCCGAACAGGTCGTGCCCGCCGATGAGTTCGGCCAGTTCGAGACATCGCTCGACGGTGTCGACGAACATGTACGGCTCCGGCTCGAACGCCAGGGAGACGCCGTACTCCTCGGCGGTCTCCAGGACGGTCTCCACGCCCGCCGCGAGCCGCTTCCAGGCGTCCCCCGCCGGGAGTCCGTCGTGCGGTGCGGGTCCGCTGCACAGGTGGACGGTGGGCGAGCCCAGGTCGGCGGCTATGCGTACGGCGCGCCGCAGCAGGTCGATCCGGTGTTCGGCCGCGTCGGACATCAGGGTCGGCTGGTGCTTGCCCCAGGGGTCGAGGAGGTAGGGCGCGCCGGTCTCCAGGGTCACGTCGAGGTCGTGCCGGTCGAGGTCCCGGGCGATCTCGGCGACTCGTCGGGGCAGGTCGGGGGCGTACGGGTCGAGGTGTCCGTGATCGAGGGTGAGGGCGACACCGTCGTAGCCGAGGTCGGCGAGGACGGTGAGGACGTCGCCCAACCGGTGGTTGGTGAAGCCGTTGGTGCCGTAACCGAATCGGAGGGGGGTGGGGGGCACGGTCATGCCGGCATTCCTCCTGCGGAGGTCTGTGCTGGTCGAGGGGGTGGTTCAGGTGGGGGAGACACGCCGGGCGAGCCGCCGGGCCAGGGGGTGGGCGACGCCGAGGGCGGCCGCCGCGACCGTGGCGCCGCTGCGCGCTGTCAGCGCCGTCTGGAGTGGCAGGAACCCGAGGATCCCGGCCCCCACGGCTCGCCGTACGTTCTCGCCCGACGGCTCCCGTACGGCGCGGATCTGGGCCGTGCCGTAGGTGCCGAGGTAGGCGAGGGCTCCGGCGCCGACGAGGGCGGCCCGGGTGACGGCCGACCGAGTGGTGGGATGGCTGCCGAGGTACCGCTGGGCGGCGGACGCGGCCGTGCGCCCCGGGGACGGTGCCGCCGTGCCGGCCCGTGCGGAGACGATCACCGTGCGGACGGCGGGCAGCGCCGTCGCGAGGGCGGTGGTCGTGGCGGCGGCGAGGGTCGAGGCGGGCACGCGGGCGGGGGCGCCGGAGATCTCGTGGCGGCTGAGGGCGGACAGTGTGTACGTGTGGGCGCCGACGAGCGCGGCCGGGGCGGCGCCACGCAGCAGTGCCCTGCCGGTTCCGCCCGGGCGGGCGGCGGCCAGCGCGCCGGCGAGGACGTCCAGGGTCCGGGCCGAGGCCATGGCGGCCGCTCCCGCGGGGGTGGACTTGAGCTTCAGGTCGTAGGCCCAGATCACGCCGGTCAGCGGCAGCGCCGCCAGCAGGCTGCGGCGGCCGCCCGACGCGGCGGCGAGCCCCAGGCCGGCGGCGGTGAGCGCTCCGGCGACGGCGAGGGCGGTGTCGCGGGGGACGCGGCCCGAGGGGACGGGCCGCTCGGGGCGTTCGACGGCGTCGATCGTGGCGTCGGCGTAGTCGTTGAGAGCCATGCCGGCCCAGTAGAGGCAGACGGATGATCCCATGGCTCCCAGCGTCGGTCCGCTGAGCGGGCGTCCTGCGGCTGCGGCCCCCGCGAGGATGTCACCCGGCACGCTCAACGCGGCTGGCGCACGTACGAGTTGAGAGAGATCCGCGAGGCGCACGGCTTGCCGCGAGCCGGAGCGGACATCCCATCTCCGAGCTTTCATGGCGGCAACTTACCCCTGCCACTTGGGCATTCATGCAAAGAAAGCGTGAAGACCTTTTTCATTTCGTGACTTGATACTGCCTACCGATGAACGCATCTGCATGCTAATGACCGTCAGAGTTCCTGACGCAGTCTCCGCCACACCGCCTTGGCCGCGTTGTGCCCCGACATTCCGTGCACTCCGGGGCCGGGCGGGGTGGCCGACGAGCAGATGAACACGGCCGGATGCGGGGTGCGGTACGGCTGGAACGTGAGCTTGGGACGGAGCAGCAGCTGCAGGCCGGAGGCGGCGCCGCAGGCGATGTCACCGCCGACGTAGTTGGGGTTGTGCGCGGCGAGTTCGGGCGGGCCGGCGGTGGCGCGGGCGAGGACCAGGTCGCGGAACCCGGGTGCGAAGCGCTCCAGTTGGCGCTCCACGACGTCGGTCAAGTCTCCGGTCCAGCCGTTCGGCACGTGGCCGTACGCCCAGAAGACGTGCTTGCCCTCGGGGGCGCGGGTGGGGTCCACGAGGCTGGGCTGCACGGTGATCAGGAACGGCCGGTCGGGGGCGTGGCCGTGCCGGGCGGCGGCGTCCAGGGCGGTGCTGATCTCCGCCTTGCTCGCCCCGACCTGGACCGTGCCCGCGGCGCGCGCCTCCTCGGCGGTCCAGGGCACGGGACCGTCCAGCGCGTAGTCGACCTTGAAGACGCTCGCGCCGTACCGGTACGACTCGTAGAAGCTGCCGAAGCCGGCGATCCGGGCCAGGGCGGTGGGCGAGGTGTCGAAGACGTAGGCGCGCGCGGGCGGCAGATCGTCGAGCCGCTTGACCTCGTAGTCGGTGTGGACGGTGCCGCCGAGGTCCTCGAGGTAGGCGGTGAGCGCGTCCGAGACGGCCTGGGAGCCGCCGCGGGCGACGGGCCAGCCGGCGGCGTGCGCGGCCAGTGCGAAGACCAGGCCCACGGCGCCGGTGGCGAGGCCGCCGAGCGGGGCGATGACATGCGCGACCAGCCCGGAGAACAGCGCCTTGGCCTTCTCGTCCTTGAAGCGGCGCATCAGCCAGGTGGAGGGGGGCAGTCCGGCGAGGCCGAAGCGGGCGAGGGTGACCGGGTCGCGGGGCAGCGCCGACAGTGGCAGCGACATGAAATCCCGCACCAGGGTGTCCCACTTGGGCAGGAACGGCTCGATCAGTCTGCGGTACGCGCCCGCGTCCCGCGGCCCGAACGAGGCGGCCGTCTCCCCCACGGAGCGCGACAGCACCGCCGCCGAGCCGTCCAGGAACGGGTGCGCCATGGGCAGCTCGGCGTGCAGCCACTCCAGGCCGTAGCGGGCGAGCGGCATTCCCTTGAACGCGGGCGAGTTGACGCCCAGGGGGTGGGCCGCCGAACAGGGGTCGTGCCGGAAGCCGGGCAGGGTCAGCTCCGCGGTGCGGGCACCGCCGCCGACCGTGTCCTTGACCTCGAAGACCGCCACGGAGAAGCCGCGGCGGGCCAGCTCCACGGCAGCCGTCAGGCCGTTCGGCCCCGCCCCCACCACCACCGCGTCGAGCATCGCCGGCACGTTCGGACCCCTTCGTCAGTCGATGGTCATCGAGCGCCGCGAACGGGTTTCCGCCCGGCGGCGAACCTGCGCTCAGGATATGCCCGGCCACCGACAGCCACGGCATGGGTAGGCTGCGCCGCATGACGCGCCGGTTCCGCCGCACCGACCCCGAGCAGGAGCTCCGGCACTGGTTCGAGGTGGGGGAAGACGGGCGGGTACTGCGGCAGGCGACCTTCGACGGCCGGCGGGAGCTGCCCCCGCTGCCCGGACGGCTCACGAAACGCCCGGACGAGACGTCCGGCGCCGCGTCGGTCGCCGCCTCGCGGGCGTACCTGACCGCGACACGCGAGGAACACGGTCCGCTCGCCGGTCAGCTCTACGAGGCCGTGTACGGCGTCCTCGACGAGGGGCCCGTCGAGGAGCCGCCGGAGGCGGTGCCCGTCACGGAGAAGGCGTTCGAACAGGCGTGGAGGGTGGCTCTGCGGGACCGGCACTTCAGCCGTTACGACACGGGGCCGCTCCCCGAGGGCGCCCGGCTCATGGGCACGGTGTCCGCGCTGCCCTGGGGGCCGGGGCTGACCGGCATGGTCGTGGACATCGGGCGGCCCGTGGGAGCCTTCGTGGATGTGCTCCACCTCCCCAGGGAGGCCCAGGACTGGCCTGCGGTGGGCACCGTGACCGAGTTCGAGGTGGTCACCATCCGCTTCTACCTGGAACCAGGCACCTGCCCGGGACTGCAGCTCAGGCTCCGGCCGACAGCAACCCCCGCACCCGGCGAGCCGTGGCCGCGTCCCGCGCCGCCGTGAACGGCAGGGTGTTGCCGCCGGTTATCCGGAAGGGCTCGTCCGCGAGGGTCAGATGGGCTCCGCCGGACTCCTCGACGAGGAGGAGGCCTGCCGCGTGGTCCCAGGCCGCCTCCCAGGAGAACGCGACCGCGTCCAGCCGCCCTCGGGCGATGGCGAGATACTCCAGCCCCGCCGACCCGCACGGGCGTGGGGCGACGCCCTCCGTCCACAGGCCGAGCAGCGCCGCCTTCTGCTCCTCCGTGGTGTAGTCCGGGTGGGAGGTGGCCACGTCGAGGTCGCGGCCGGGCTCGGGGGAACCGGCGTGCAGCGGCTCGCCGTCCAGCGTGGCACCCCGGCCCCGTATCGCCACGGCGAGCCGGTCGAGCGCGGGCGCGTACGTCCAGGAGGCGCGCACCACGCCGTCCAGGGCGAGGGCCACGAGCGTGCAGAAGCCGGGCTCCCCGTGCACGAACTGCCGGGTGCCGTCGACCGGGTCGACGATCCAGACCGGCGCGTCGCCGCGGATCGCCTCGTAGGACGCGGGGTTGGCGTGGACCGCCTCCTCGCCGACGACGACGGAGCCGGGCAGCAGCGCGGGCAGCGCCTCGGTCAGATACAGCTCGGCCTTGCGGTCGGCGTCGGTGACGAGGTCGTGGGGGCCGTTCTTCTGGTCGACCTCGTGCTCGGCGAGCTGCCGCCAGCGCGGCATGATCTCGGCGGCCGCCGCCTTGCGGATGGCTTCTTCGACGTCGGAGGCGCGCCGGGCGAGAAACTCGTCGATGGTTTCGCTGTCTTCGATCATGCCTCCATCACAGCACGCACCACTGACAATCCCCACCGGAAGGGTGCACTCCGCATGGAATCACCATGAACAGCGGGTCCGCCGCGGCCGGGCGGCGGCTCCCGCTCAGCGTCCGACCGCGTACCCCTGCATGCCCCGCGGGTTGGCCGCCGCCGAGAGCACGCCGGTCGCGGGGTCGCGCGCGACCGCGCAGAGGCGGCCCTCGGACCACGGTTCGCCGACGGTGAGGTCATGGCCGCGGCGGCGGAGCTCCGCGACGACCTCCGCGGGCATGCGGGACTCGACGGTGACGCTGCCGGGGCGCATGCCGCGCGGGAAGAAGGAGCCGGGGAAAGCGTCGTTGTGCCAGTTCGGGGCGTCGATGGCGCCCTGGAGGTCGAGGCCGCCCCGGGCCGGTGGGCGCAGGGCGACGCCGAGGAAGAAGTGGAGCTGCCACTGGTCCTGCTGGTCTCCGCCGGGCGTGCCGAACGCCATCACGGGCACCCCGTCGCGCAGCGCGAGTGAGGGGGTGAGCGTGGTGCGGGGCCGGCGGCCGGGGGTGAGCGAGTTCGGCAGCCCCTCGTCCAGCCAGGTCATCTGCAACCGGGTGCCGAGCGGGAAACCCAGCTCGGGCACGACGGGGTTGGACTGGAGCCAGCCCCCGCTGGGCGTGGCCGCGACCATGTTGCCCCAGCGGTCGACGACGTCCAGATGGCAGGTGTCGCCCCGCGTGCTCCCGTCCGCCCCGACCTCGGGCTCCCCCGGCACCGGGGAACGGGGGCTCTTGGCGACCGTGGGTTCGCCGATGGCGCGGGCGCCGCCGACCGTGGGCTCCCCGGCCCCCATGGGGTTGAAGCCGGGTTGGTCGGTGGCCACCACGCGCGCGTGGGCGCTCAGGCGGGGGGTGCGTCCCCCGGGGCTGCCGGGCCGCAGGTCGTACGAGGCCGTGTCGCCGATGAGGGTCCGCCGCTCGGCGTTGTAAGCGTCGGACAGCAGCTCGGTCAACGGCACCGGGGCCGCGTCGCCGTACCAGGCCTCGCGGTCCGCCATGGCGAGCTTGCAGCCCTCGATCAGCAGGTGCACGTAGTCGGCCGACCCGTACGCGGGCAGTTCGTCCGGCAGCAGCGCGAGTTGCTGGAGGAAAACCGGGCCCTGGCTCCAGGGCCGGGCCTTGCACAGGGTCCAGCCGTTCCAGTCGTAGGTCGCCGGGGACTCGTAGGAAGCGGACCAGGAGGCGAGGTCGGCCGCGGTGAGGGTGCCGGTGTGCCGTTCGCCGCTGGTGTCCAGGGTGGGTCGCCCGGCCTGCCGTACCAGGGCCTCGGCGATGAAGCCCGAGCGCCACACCTCCCGTGCCGCCTCGATGCGGGCCTCGCGGTCGCCCGCTCCCTCGACCTCGGCGAGCAGCCGCCGCCAGGTCGCGGCCAGGGCGGGGTTGCGGAACAGTTCGCCGGGGCGGGGCGCCCGGCCGCCGGGCAGGTAGACCTCCGCCGACGACACCCACTCCTGCTCGAAGAGGTCGCGCACCGACTCGACGGTCGCGCCGACGTTCTCCACGGGCGCGTGCCCGTCCTCCGCGTACCCGATGGCGTACTTCAGGACGTCGGCGAGGTCCTTGGTGCCGTAGTCGCGCAGCAGGAGCATCCACGCGTCGAACGCGCCGGGCACGGCTGCGGCCAGGGGGCCCGTGCCGGGGACGAGGTCCAGTCCGAGTCCCCGATAGTGCTCGATCGTCGCCCCGGCCGGCGCCACGCCCTGTCCGCACAGGACCCGGACCTCGCCGTCCGCCGTCGCCAGAACGAGGGGGACCTCCCCGGCGGGCCCGTTGAGGTGCGGCTCGACGACGTGCAGCACGAACCCGGCGGCGACGGCCGCGTCGTAGGCGTTGCCGCCGTCCTCCAGGACGGCCATCGCGGACTGCGACGCGAGCCAGTGCGTGGAGGACACCATGCCGAAGGTCCCCTGGAGCGTCGGTCGAGTGGTGAACACGGGCGGACTCCTCAAGCGCGACGATCGTCCGCCGATCGTACGCAGCGCCCTCAGTCGCCCTCGGCCCCGCGGTGACACGGGCCGCCCACAGCCCGCCTCACTGGCGCCGCCCCACGGTCAGCACATGCCCGCTCGTACCCAGCAGCGACGGCTCCGACTCGATACACCGGGTCGCCGCCAGAACGGCCTCCCGCCGCTCGGGGTCGTCGAGCCACTCGTCCACGTCGCCCATCAGCCAGGCGACGCCCTCCACGCCGTACTGGCCCTCACAGACCAGCCCTGCCGCGTCGAACTCGCCCGGCACCTCGGCGGGGTCGGCGAAGTAGGCGGTGGTGAAGGCGGGGTCGTCCGCCGAGGGCATGTGGCGCCCGTCCGTCAAGACGGCGTCGGTGCGCGCACGCCGCTCCGGGAGGAAGTAGTTCCCCTGCCGGAGCGTGTCGTTGAGGCCCGCGTACCGGTTGATCGTGGCCGCGACCACCACACCACCGGGCCGGACGGCACGACGGGCCTCCACCAGCGCCCGCACCCGCTCCGGGCGTTCGGGCAGATGGTAGAGCGGCCCGAGGAGGAGGACGACGTCGTACGCGGCGTCCTCGGCGGGCAGTGTGCGGGCGTCCCCGAGCCGGGCGGTGACACCGGGCAGCAGGCCCGACCGTTCGACGTGCATCGGTACGGGGTCGACGACCTCGACCTCGTGTCCGTCCCCCGCGAGCCACGCCGCGTGGACGCCCGTGCCGCCGCCGACGTCGAGCACGCGCGCGGGGGCATCCGGCAGGAACCGCCGGAGCAGCTCCTGGGTGCGCCAGAACTCCAGTCGTCCGGCGCCTTCGGTGAGGCGGGTGTTCTCGCCGCCCCGCTCGTAGTAGGCGAGGATCTCCTCGCGCAGGGAAGGGGTTCCGGACGCTGGGGAAGGTAACCGGGTCATGCGTCAAGGGTGCTGATCGCCGCGAACGCGGTGCAACCGGTTAAGAGCCCCGCGCCTTGGTCCAGGCACCGGTGCCGAGGCGGCCGGTGGTGCCCAGGTCCAGGCCGCCGTCGGGGGCGAGTACCTGTGCGGGGCGGCCCTTCGCCGTGGCGACGCGCAGGTAGGGGGCGTTGACGGCGGGGGCGTCCGCCTCGGTGACGGTGTTGCGCCAGACCAGCGAGGTGGTCGCGGACTCGCCCGGCTGCAACGTCACCTCGTGCGGGCCCGGGTCGGGCACACCCGTGGTGATCTGCCGCGGGCCGCGCAGGACGCGCACGTCGACGGGTTCGCGATCCTCGTCGAGCACCTGGACCGAGGGATAGCCGTTCACGGTGTACGGCTTCGTGCCGCAGTTGGTGAGCGTCACCGTCATCGCGCGCAGTCCCGTCGCGGCCTCCACGAGACCCGGCAGCATCCGCGCCCCGGAGGACGGGCAGGCGTCCGTGGGATCGGCCGAGGGTGCCTGCGTGGGCCGCGCGTCCAGGCCCGAGGGCACTCCCTCGGGCAGTTCGTCGGCGTGCACGCCTCCCGGTCGTTCGGTTCCCGCGGACGAGACCGATGTCGAGGGGAGGTCGCGGTCGGGGTTCACCTCGCGGTCGATCTCCGCCCCGAGTCCGCAGCCGCCGACGGCCAGGACCAGCGCGGCGGCCAGGAACACACGGGAGGCGGTGCGGCGGGGTGTCGGGATCATGGATCCGATCCTGACACGCGCTCCCGGCGGAAGGCGGGACTCCGGAAAGTCGCTGTCACGACTGAACGGTGAGGGCCGGTCACCACGTATACACAGAGCGAGGTCGCACTTTCCGCCCCACAGGCAGTCGTGTGACACTGACGTACCCCACCGACCGGCGGTACCGCCGCCACGACCCCGAGAAGTGCGCTGTGCGTGATCTCCCTCTGCCGCTCGCCCTCACCGTGCGTCTGCTTCCGGTCGCCGTACTCGCCACGGCAGGCTGGGCGTTGTCGTCCGGTTCGTCGGACACGAGCCCGGCGGGGAAGGAGTCCGCGCAGGAGACCGCGTCCGGGCCCATCTCCACCTCCGAGTCCGCGCCGGCCACGTCCGCCGCGACCAAGACATATGCGAAGGCCCCCTCACCCTGCGGGGCCATCGCGGCGAAATCGGTCAAATCCCTTGTTCCGGGCGCCAAGACGGCCGGCAAGGAAATAGCGTCGACCGACGAGTCCGTGCGCCGCACCTGCTCCTGGAACGCCCTCAAGGGCTACGACTACCGCTGGCTGGACATCTCGTACGAGATTCACCAAACGGACGCGAAGGCCGAAACCACCTACAAGGAGCGGATATCACAGAAGAGCGGCGGCGGCGCGGTGCCCGGTCTCGGTGACGCGGCCTACTCCGTCGTGAACCTCACCACCGAGGACAAGCAGCAGACCCGCGAGGGTGTGGTGTACGCGCGCGTGGCCAACGCCCTGGTGGTCGTCACCTACAACGGCAGCGACTTCGAGTCGCAGAAGGCCCCCGGCACCGACGAGATCAACAAGGGGGCCATCAAGGCGGCGAAGGAGGCGGTGGCCGTGCTGGAGGGCGCCCAGTAGGGGCACGCCGCCGGCACGGCCACCGCCACCACGGTCAGGACCGTCGGCTCAGGCTCAGACGGTCGCCCTCGCCTTCTCCCGCTCCCCCGCCATCAGCGCCACGTACACCAGCGTCGAGACGGCGAGGCCCACCGCCCAGCCGTAGTCGGCGAGCGGCTTGAGGAACGGGATGAGGCCGTCCTGCGGGAACGGCCCCGAGGAGACCCCCTCCGCGTTCACGGTCGAGTAGGAGCCGCCGACCGCGAGGACGCCGCCCACCAGGAACGCGGCGATGGCCCGCCAGTTCCAGCCGGCCGAGTACCAGTAGCGGCCGCCCGCCGTGTACAGGTCCGCGAGGTGCAGGACCGTGCGGCGGATGATCCAGTAGTCGGCGATGAGGATGCCCGCGACCGTGCCGAGCAGTCCGCCGACCACGCCGAGCCACGTGAAGATGTAGAACTCGGGCGTGGAGATGAGCTTCCACGGGAAGATCAGGATGCCGAGGACGCCGGTGATCAGGGCGCCCGTGCGGAAGTTGATGAGCTTCGGCGCGAGGTTCGCGAGGTCGTACGCCGGCGAGACCACGTTCGCCGCGATGTTCACGGAGATGGTCGCGATCAGCACGGTGATCAGGGCGAAGAGCAGACCGAAGGTGTTGTCGGCCTTGGCGGCGAGGGTGACCGGGTCCCAGATGGCCTCGCCGTAGACGGCCTCGGAGCCGGAGGTGACGAGGACGGCGAGGATCGCGAAGAGCGTCATCGTCGTGGGCAGACCGAGGGACTGGCCCCAGGTCTGCGCCTTCTGGCTGGCGCCGAAGCGGGTGAAGTCGGGGATGTTCAGCGAGAGGGTGGCCCAGAAGCCGATCATGCCCATGAGGGAGGGGAAGAAGACCGGCCAGAAGTCGGCGCCCCAGCCCAGCTTGGACGGCTGGTCCAGCAGCGCGCCGAACCCGTCGGCCTTGACCGCGATCCAGATCAGCAGCACGAAGGCGCCGACGATCACGAAGGGCGCGGCCCAGTTCTCGAAGTGCCGCAGGAAGTCCATGCCCCGGTAGATGATCGCGATCTGGAGCGCCCAGAAGAGGATGAAGCAGAGCCACAGCGGCCAGGGGTTGCCGGCGATCTTCCCGGCGGTCTCCCACTGACCGCCGGTGAGCTTGGAGCCGAGGGCGAAGATGCCGCTGCCGCCGATCCAGGTCTGGATGCCGAACCAGCCGCAGGCCACGGCCGCGCGGATCATGGCCGGTATGTTCGCCCCGCGCAGACCGAACGAGGCGCGGGCGAGCACCGGGAACGGGATGCCGTACTTGGGTCCGGCGTGCCCGGTGGCCAGCATCGGCAGCAGCACGATGACGTTGGCCAGGGCGATGGTGAAGACGGCCTGCTTCCAGTCCATGCCGAGGGCGACCAGGCCGGAGGCCAGGGTCCAGCTGGGGATGCAGTGGGCCATGGAGATCCACAGCGCGGCGAAGTTGTACGTCGTCCACTTGCGTGCGGAGACGGGTACGGGACGCAGGTCCTCGTTGGCGAAGGGACTGTCGGCGGGGAAGGCCCCTGGGGCCAGTTCGATCCGGCCGGACGAGTCGACGGACTGGGCCATCGGCGACCCCGGGGGGACTGTTTCGGTCATGGGCAGGCCAATCAAGGAGGCGGGACGGGAGAGAAAGGCCGTGCGGGGCCTTGGGCCCCTCCCCGGGGGAGCGGGGAGGGAGTCAAGGTGTGGGGGGTCGTGATGGAGGGGAGCGTTCCGGATTGTGGCAGGAGCCGACCCGGGAGGGAATCCCCTGGTCAGCCGGTGATGGCGGGGATGACCGTGGAGCCGTACACGTCGATCACCCGCTCCTGCGCGTCGTGCATGTCGTACACGGCGAACTGGTCGACGCCCAGGTCCCGCAGCGCGTTCAGCTTCGCGATGTGCATCTCGGGGGTGCCGATGACGCAGAACCGGTCGACGATCTCGTCGGGGACGAACGCCGTGTCGGGGTTGTCGGCCCGTCCGTGGTGGGAGTAGTCGTACCCCTCGCGGGCCTTGATGTAGTCCGTGAGCTCCTCCGGTACGGCCGCGGAGTGCTCGCCGTACTTGGAGACCAGGTCGGCGACGTGGTTGCCGACCATGCCGCCGAACCAGCGGCACTGCTCACGGGCGTGGGCGAGCGCCTCCGGCGAGTCGTCCTCGGTGATGTACGCGGGGGCGGCCACGCAGATCCTCACCTCGGACGGGTCGCGCCCGACGGCGACGGCCGCGTCCTTGACCGCCTTGACCATGTACTCGGTGAGGTACAGGTCGGAGAGCTGGAGGATGAAGCCGTCGGCCTCCTCCCCCGTCATCTTCAGGGCCTTGGGGCCGTACGCGGCCATCCAGACCGGGAGTTCGGCGTCCTCCTTGATCCAGGGGAAGCGGATCACGGTGCCGCCGAGGTCGGCCTCTCCCCCGCTGCCCAGCGAACGGATGACCTTCATGGCTTCGCTGATCCGGGCCAGCGTGTTGGGCTTGCGGCCCGCGACGCGCATCGCGGAGTCGCCGCGGCCGATGCCGCAGACGGTGCGGTTGCCGAACATGTCGTTCAGCGTGGCGAAGGTCGAGGCGGTCACCTCCCAGGTGCGCGTGCCCGGGTTGGTGACCATCGGGCCGACCTTCAGTCTCGTGGTGTTCGACAGGATCTGGCTGTAGATGACGAACGGCTCCTGCCACAGCACGGCGGAGTCGAAGGTCCAGCCGTAGGTGAAGCCGTTGTCCTCGGCGCGCTTCATCAGCTCGATGACACGCGAGGCCGGCGGGTCGGTCTGCAGGACGAGTCCGAAGTCCATCTGCTCCGCTCCTAGTTGAGGTACTGACAGGTGGAGCGGGGGGTGTAGACGCCGTGCCCGGCGTGACCGGTGTACTCCCGCTCGCTGATGACGAGTTCGCCGCGCGAGAGGACCGTCTCGACCCGGCCGGTGGTGCGCTTGCCCTCGTACGCCGAGTAGTCGACGTTCATGTGGTGGGTCTCGGCGGACATGACCTGCTCTGCGTGCGGGTCGTAGATGACGATGTCCGCGTCGGCTCCAGGCGCGATCGTGCCCTTCTTGGGGTACATGCCGAACATGCGGGCCGGGGTCGCGCAGGCGATCTCGATCCAGCGGCGGCGCGAGATGTGCCCGTCGACAACGGCCTGGTGCAGCAGGTCCATCCGGTTCTCGACGCCCGGCAGACCGTTGGGGATCTTGGAGAAGTCACCGCGGCCGAGTTCCTTCTGCCCGACGAAGCAGAACGGGCAGTGGTCGGTGGAGACGACCTGGAGGTCGTTGGTGCGCAGACCCTGCCACAGCTTGGCCTGGTGCTCCCTGGGCCTCAGCGGGGTGGAGCACACGTACTTGGCGCCCTCGAAGTCCGGCTCCGCGAGGTTGTCGGTGGACAGGAACAGATACTGCGGGCAGGTCTCGCCGAAGACGTTGAGCCCTTCGTCGCGTGCCCTGGCCAGCTCGGCGACCGCCTCCATCGCCGAGACGTGCACGACGTACAGGGGCGCCCCGGCGACCTGGGCGAGCTTGATGGCCCGGTGGGTGGCCTCCGCTTCGAGGAGCGCCTTGCGGACCTCGCCGTGGTAGCGGGGGTCGGTCTCGCCGCGCGCCAGCGCCTGCTCGACCAGGACGTCGATGGCGATGCCGTTCTCCGCGTGCATCATGATCAGGCCGCCGTTGTCGGCGGAGCGCTGCATGGCGCGCAGGATCTGGCCGTCGTCGCTGTAGAAGACGCCCGGGTAGGCCATGAACTGCTTGAAGGAGGTGACGCCCTCCTCCACCAGCAGGTCCATCTCCTTGAGCGTCTCCTGGTTCACATCGGAGACGATCATGTGGAAGCCGTAGTCGATGGCGCAGTTGCCCTCCGCCTTGGCGTGCCAGGCGTCGAGGCCCTCGCGGAGGGTGTGGCCCACGCTCTGCACCGCGAAGTCGACGATGGTCGTGGTGCCGCCCCAGGCGGCGGCCCGGGTGCCGGTCTCGAAGGTGTCGGAGGCGAACGTGCCGCCGAAGGGCAGCTCCATGTGGGTGTGGGCGTCGACACCGCCCGGGATGACGTACTTGCCGGTGGCGTCGAGGGTGCGGTCGGCGGTCCAGGCCGCCGCGGTGGCCGTACCGCCGGCCGCCAGAGCGGCGACTCGGCCGTCTTCGATCAGGACGTCGGCGTGCAGTTCGTCTGACGCGGTGATGACGAGACCGCCGCGGATCAGAGTACGGCCGCTCATTCGGTCACGCTCCGTTCGGTTGTCGGGAAAGTGCCGGTCGTTCGTGGCGGGTCGCTCCCCCACTCTCGACTCCGCTCGAGCGGGAGGGGCCCCCATCGCGGCGGAAGCCGCATGTCAGGCACTGCCCCGCGACCCTTCGACGATCGGGGTCGCGGGGAGGCGTGCTACGGCGCCGTCAGCGGGCCGTACGCGTCCGGGCGGCGGTCGCGGAAGAACTGCCAGCGGTCGCGTACCTCGCGGAGCTTGGCGAGGTCGAGGTCGCGGACGACCAGTTCCGTCTCCTTGTCGCTCGCCACCTCGCCGACGAACTGGGCCTCCGGGTCGACGAAGTAGGACGTGCCGTAGAAGTCGTTGTCGCCGAGGTCCTCGACGCCGACCCGGTTGATCGCGCCGATGAAGTACTCGTTGGCGACGGCCGACGCCGGCTGCTCCAGCTGCCAGAGGTAGCGGGACAGACCGCGCGAGGTCGCCGACGGGTTGAAGACGATCTCCGCTCCGCCGAGGCCCAACGCCCGCCAGCCCTCCGGGAAGTGACGGTCGTAGCAGATGTAGACGCCGATCTTCCCGACCGCCGTGTCGAAGACGGGCCAGCCGGCGTTGCCGGGGCGGAAGTAGAACTTCTCCCAGAAGCCGGGCACCTGCGGGATGTGGTGCTTGCGGTACTTGCCGAGGTACTTGCCGTCCGCGTCGATCACGGCGGCCGTGTTGTAGAGGACTCCCGGCTGCTCCTCCTCGTACATCGGCAGCACCAGGACGAGGTTCAGCTCCTTGGCGAGCGCCTGGAAGCGCTTGACGATCGGGCCGTCGGGGATTGCTTCCGCGTACTCGTAGAACGCCTTGTCCTGGACCTGGCAGAAATAGGGGCCGTAGAACAGTTCCTGGAAGCACATGACCTGGGCGCCCTGTGCCGCCGCGTCGCGGGCCGCCTGCTCGTGGACCTGGATCATCGATTCCTTGTCGCCGGTCCAGGCCGTCTGGAAGATGGCTGCGCGGATGACTCTGCTCATCGGGACCTCCGGTCACTCGGTGTGAAGCGAGACTAGGAAGCCCGAAGGTCGGGTTTGAGTTGCACGGTGTCACGTCTGGAGCCGCTCGGCGTTCCACCGTGTCACCTCTTCGTGGACGCATGTTTCACCGCCGTTTTCCCAGGTCCCGGCATGTTTCAGCCCTGTTGCGCGTCGTGCGCGAGGAGGGCGATGTGCACGGACGCGGCCTGCTCGAAGTCGTCGAGGTCGACGCCCAGCCGGGCCTCTATGGCTTCGAGACGGCGGTACAGGGCGGGCCGGCTGACGTGGTGCAGCTGGGCGGTGTGCGACTTGTTGCGGCCGGTGGCGAGATACGTCCGCAGGACCGGCAGCAGATCCTGCTCGGCGTGGCGGTCGCCGCACAGCAGCCCGTCCAGCTCCCGCTCGGCGAAGGCCTGGACGTGCGGGTCGTCCCTCAGCAACCGGATCAGGCCGCGCAGATGGACGTCGCGCAGCCGTACGACGGCGGGCAGGTCGAGCCCGGTCGCCGACTGGGCTACGGCGTCGGCCACGTGCCGCGCTTCGCGCAGTCCCGCCGGGACCTCCTCCCAGGTGATGCGCGGCTCGGCCGCCGCCACGACCGTCCGGCGCACCCCGGACTCCGAGCGCAGCCGGGTCGCGAAGTGCGCGGTGAGGGCCTGCGCGTCCTGGTCCCGGGCGAGGCTCAGCAGCACGGCGGTGGCGCCCTCGGCGAGTTCGGCGACGAGGCCGGAGAGCCCCAGCATCCGCAGCACCCGGTCGAGTTGGGCCGGGTCTCCGTCGCGTACGACGAGCGGCACGAACGTCCGGCGGTTGACGGGCAGCCCGGCCGCCCGCGCCCTGGGCAGCAGTTGCCGGGCCGGTACGACACCGGAGACCAGGTCGGTCAGCAGGCTCTGCGCGGACTGCTCCTCCCAGCTGTGCGCGGTCCCGCCGAGCATGCGGTGCAGGACGAGCGCCTCGGCGGCCCGGTCGGCGAGGAGCCGCCCGGTGGCGGTGTCCCCGCGGTAGCCGCACAGCACGATCCGGCCCCAGCGCTCGCCGCGTCCGCCCAGTTCGGCGCGGATCCAGCCGTCGCCCTCGGTGCCGCCCGCCTGCCGTGAGATGCGCTCCCAGTCGCGCAGGACGTCGTCGACGGCGGGCCGCTCCCCCGCCGTGGCGAGGACGCGGTGGGCGAGGTTGGTGACGACGAGCGGACAGCCCGCGTGCTGGGCGATCTCGTCGAGCAGCCGTTGCAGCGGGGCGCCGGCCGTGATGAGGCCGGTCAGCGCGGTCCGTACGGCCTCGGAGAGGCTCACGGCGGCGAACTTCCGCCGGACGAGCCGGGACTGGACCTCCTCCGTCAACTCGGCGAAGGGGAACGGCCGGTGCAGCACCACCATGGGCAGTCCGCAGCGCTCCGCCGCCCGGCGCATCACGTCGGGCGGCGTCGGGAAGGCGCGGCCGAGGCCGAGGACGACGGCCGCGGCCTCGGCTCGGTGCAAGGAGCGGATGTACTCGGCCTGCGCCTCCTCGTCGCCAGCCAGGAGGACCCCGGTGGTGAGGACCATCTCGCCGCCGGTGAGCATGACGCCCACGTCGGGGGCCTCGGCCACATGCACCCAGCGCACGGGCCGGTCGAGCTGGCCGGCCCCGGCCACCACCTCGGGCTCTCCGGCGAGGACCCGGTCCAGGGTGAGGACCTGGCGTACCGACAGGGCGGGTTCCAGGGCGGTGGTCATGGGGCGTTCCTCAGATCTGCTCCGGTGGTGCTACCGAATGCTCCTCAGAGCACGTTCGAGGGCGTCGGCACCCTCCTCCGCCTCGGCGACGGTGAGGGAGAGCGGGGGCGCGATGCGCAGGGCGCTGGTGTTGTGGCCGCCGCCCTTGCCGATCAGCAGGCCCTCCCGGCGGGCGGCTTCGAGGACGGCGGCGACCGCGTCCGGGTTGGCCTCCTCGGTGCCCGGCTTCACCAGCTCGACACCGATCATCAGGCCCCGGCCGCGGACCTCCTTCACCTCCGGGACCTGCGCCGTGATCGCGCGGAGCCGCTCGATGAGCAGCCCGCCGACGCGGCGCGCGTTGCCCTGGAGGTCGTGCTCGACCAGGTAGTTGAGGTTGGCGAGGCCGGCGGCCATGGTGATCTGGGTGCCGCCGAAGGTGGAGATGGAGTTGCTGTCGAGGCAGTTCATGACCTCGGAGCGGGCGACGACACCGCCGATGGACATGCCGTTGCCGATGCCCTTGGCGAAGGTCAGGATGTCGGGCGGCCCGTTCTGCCCGTGTGCCTGCCAGCCCCAGAAGTTGTCGCCGGTGCGGCCCCAGCCGGTCTGCACCTCGTCGGCGATCCACAGCACGCCGTGCCGCTGGAGCACCTCGCGGAAGGCCGCGTACAGGCCGTCCGGCGGTGAGGTGAAGCCGCCGACGCCCTGGATCGGCTCGGCGATCAGCGCGGCGGGCGGCCGGACGTGGCCAAGGAGGTCCTCCAGGTCGGCGACGCAGGCCGCGATGAAGTCGGCGTCGCTCAGGTCGGCGTAGGGGCCTCGGGTGCGGACGCCGCCGTGCACGTACAGCGTTTGGAGCGGGGACAGCGACGTCGGTGACCAGCCCTTGTTGCCGGTGATGCCGACCGCGCTGAAGGAGCGGCCGTGGTAGCTGTTGCGCATCGCCAGGATCTGGTTGCTCCGCCGGTACGTCGTCGCCAGCAGCAGGGCGGTGTCGTTGGCCTCGGTGCCGGAGGTGGTGAAGAAGACCCGGGCGTCGGGGATGCCGGACATCTGGGCGATGCGTTCGGCCAGTTCCACCATGGGCCGGTTGAGGTAGAGCGTGGAGGAGTGGATGATCCGCCCGGCCTGCTCGCTCACCGCCTTGGTGACCTCGGGCAGCGCGTGCGCCGTCATCGTGGTGAGGATGCCGCCGAAGAAGTCGAGGTACCTGTTGCCGGCGGCGTCCCAGACGTGGCGGCCCTCGCCGTGGGTGATCTCCAGGGGGTCCGCGTAGTAGAGCGCGAGCCAGTCGGGCAGCACGGCCTTGTGGCGGCCGAGCAGTTCGTCGGTCACGGCTGCACCACTCCTTTCACTGCGGTACGGGTGCGGCGTGTCAGGGCTGTACGTGCCTACGTCAGGGCTGTACGAGTCCTTCGTACGCGTCCGGCCTGCGGTCCCGATAGAACGCCCACTGCGTGCGTACGTTCTCGATCAGGTCGAAGTCGAGGTCCCGTACGACGAGTTCCTCGTCCTGGTCGCTCGCGGTGTCGCCGACGAACTGGCCGCGCGGGTCGACGAAGTACGAGGTGCCGTAGAAGTCGTTGTCGCCGTACTCCTCCACGCCGACGCGGTTGATCGCGGCGACGAAGTACTCGTTGGCGACGGCCGCCGCGGGCTGTTCGAGCCGCCACAGGTGGGACGAGAGGCCGCGGTGCGTGGCCGAGGGGTTGTAGACGAGCTGGGCGCCGTTCAGGCCGAGCTGGCGCCAGCCCTCCGGAAAGTGGCGGTCGTAGCAGATGTAGACGCCGACCTTGCCGACGGCGGTGTCGAAGACCGGCCAGCCGAGGTTCCCGGGCTTGAAGTAGTACTTCTCCCAGAAACCCTTGACCTGGGGGATGTGGTGCTTGCGGTACTTGCCGAGGTAGGTGCCGTCGGAGTCGATCACGGCGGCGGTGTTGTAGTAGAAGCCGGACTGCTCGACCTCGAAGACCGGGACGACGATCACCATGCCGGTCTCGCGGGCCAGCTCCCGCATCCGCGTGACGGTCGGCCCGTCGGGCACGGGTTCCGCCCAGGCGTAGTGCTCCGGCTCCTGCACCTGGCAGAAGTACGGCGCGTTGAAGACCTCTTGGAAGCCGATCACCTTGGCGCCCTGCCGGGCCGCCTCGCGGGCGTGCTCGACGTGCTTGGCGACCATGGACTCGGTGTCGCCGGTCCAGGTCGCCTGGACGAGGGCGGCTCGTACGACGTTGGCCATGTCAGCTGCTCCTTCGACCGGGAAAGTCAGAGAGCCTCTACGCCCGTAGAAACAGGCCGTAGAGGCTTGAAAGTAAGCCTCGCCGACGGGCTGGGCAAGACCATCGCCGTTAACCGGCCGAGTCGATCACGTTTCGCACTCCAGTGGGTGATCGCCTCCTTGTGCCCCCGCGTCCGCGCGCGGCGGGCCGGTCGCGGCTCCCGGTTGGGCCGTCAGGCGAGTCCGGCGACGCGCAGGGCGTGCGCCACGTCCCGGTGGCGGTCCTCCGACACGGCACGGGCCGCTTCCACGACCATACGGGTCAGCCGCTGCGGGTGCGCCTCCGCGACGCGCGCCGCCTCCTCGGGCGTACGCGTGCGTACATACGCGTCGAGCAGCGCACGCGCCTGTCGCTCGCGCCCCTCCTCGGTGAGGCCGAGCACCGCCTCGCCGATCTCCTCGGCGGGCCGCGCGATGCCCTGCCGCAGCATCTGCTCCCCGTCGGTGCCGCGCCCCACGGCGTTCAGGGCGTCGACGACGGCGACCAGCCGGTCCACGGGCAGCGAGGCGGTCTCCCACAGCAGGGTCGCCCAGTCGGCACCCAGTCCTGCCCGGTGCATGTCAGCCGCGAGCAGCGGGAAACGGGCGGCGGGCCACTGGGCGACCTCCACGAGCAGGGCGTGTGCCTCCCCGCTGCGCCCCTCCTTGCGCAGCCGCAGCAGCCGCTCGACGGTCCCGGCGACCTCCCGCCGCGCCTGGTCGTCCAGGGCCTGCCGGGCCGGCCGCTCCGTCCGCTGCGGCGGCACGGTCTCCTCGGCGACCCCCGCGTAGCGAGCGCCCCGGCGCGCACGCGCCTGGGGCGCGGCCGCCTGCGCGGGCGCGCTCTCGGGCACGACGACGGGCGCCTCCTCCGCCTCCACGGCACCGGCGAAGCGGGCTCCACCCCGGGGACGCCGCTTGGCCCGCTTCTTGGACGCCACCGCCTCGGTCTCCGATGCGGCGGCCTCGGGCGCGGAGCCGTGGGGGTCGTGCGCGCCCGCGTGGGCGGTGCGGGCGTCGTGCGCGCCCGCGTGGACCGTCTGCACGTCGCGCACGCCCGCGTGGACAGTCCGGGCGTCGTACGCGATCTCATGGCTCTGGGCCTGGAGCTGGGCCTCGCGGCCGACCGTGTGGGCGTCGCCCTCCGGGCCCGTGTACGTACGGCCGGTGCGGCCGCCGGGTGTCGCCGCCTCCTGCCCGCGCCCTTCCGCGTCCGGCGCCCGGGAGAAGGCACTGGCGGGGTCGTCCGGGAAGCGCGTCGCGCCCCGCACAGGCAGGTGCGGGGCGCGACGGTCGAGGTTCTCCATCCGGGCGCGCAGTTCGGCGCAGCGGGCTGTGGCCCGTTCGTGGTCGTCGTGGGCCCAGGCCAGGTCGAGACGGAGGGACTCGGCCTCCTCCCGGGTGGTGGCGGTACGGAGGCGGCGGTTGAGTTCGGCGGTGCGCTCGGCGGCGTACCGCTGCTCGCGGAGCATGACGTCGAACTGGTCGCCGAGGGCGTCCCGGCCGCCGGGCAGGGCGTCGTACGCGGCGAGCGAGGCGCCGTGCAGGGCGCGGGCCCGCTCGGTCTCCTGGGCGGCGACCGCGGGACCGTACGCGGTGTGGAGGTCGTGCATGAGCGCTTCCACGACGTCCCACGGCGGAACCTCCAGGCCGTCGAGGCAGGCCCGCATGCCGTCCGGGTCGCGCCGCCAGAAGACGGCGCACCAACCGCCGCCCTGGTCCAACTTCGTCATCAGCTTGTTCAGGTAACCAGCGAACTCCCGGACCTCGCCCGGGAGTTGATCCACAGCCATCCCACGCTCCCCGGCAGACTGGAGTGCCCCGGTCCGCCAGAAAACACCAGCCGTGTTACAGGAGGGCTACGCCGAGTTTTCGGCCCGGACGCAGTGTCCTGTGCGGGCCGATCCGGCGGCTGTGCGCAAGGGATTCAGGCCATGCGACGACGGGCTCCGGCCAGTTCCCGTACGGAGGGCGCCCCTCCGCCCGCTCAGGCCACCGCCGCCGGCGGCGCGGCCTCCAGCGGTGTGCAGCGTCCGGCGAGCTCGTCCATGGAGAGGCCGAGCGTGCGGGCCAGGGCGGCGATCGTGAAGAAGGCCGGGGTGGGGGCGCGGCCGGTCTCGATCTTGCGGAGCGTCTCCGCGGAGATGCCCGCGCCGGCGGCGATCTCCGCCATGCTGCGACCGCCGCGGGCCTCCCGCAGCAACCGGCCGAGCCGCTCGCCGCGTTCGCGCTCTTCGGGGGTCAGAGGGGTGCGCACCATGCGCCCATTCTAATACCGACCCCCCTCGGGGAAGCGGTATTAGAATTGGAAGTTGACCGGTATAGTAATTGGCATGGTGGAACTGAAGACGGACGCGTCCATGGACGCGATGTACGAGGCCGGGCAGGTCGTGGGGCGTGCGCTCAGCGCGGTGCGGAAGGCCGCCGACGTGGGTGTGTCCCTGCTCGAACTGGACGAGGTGGCGCGCGAGGTGCTGCGCGAGGCGGGCGCCACGTCGCCGTTCCTCGGTTACCGGCCCTCGTTCGCGCCGACCCCGTTCCCGGCGGTGATCTGCGCCTCGGTGAACGACGCGATCGTGCACGGCATCCCGACCTCCTACCGGCTCCGGGACGGCGACCTCGTCTCCATCGACTGCGGCGCCCATCTGGCCGGCTGGGCCGGTGACTCGGCGATCAGCTTCGTCGTGGGCGAGCCGCGCCCGGCCGACCTGCGGCTGATCGAGACCGCGGAGCGGGCGCTGGAGGCGGGCATCGAGGCCGCCGTCGTCGGCAACCGCATCGGCGACATCGCCCATGCCATCGGCTCGGTGTGCCGTGCCGCCGGGTACGGCGTCCCCGACGGCTTCGGCGGCCACGGCATCGGCCGCCACATGCACGAGGACCCGTCCGTCCCGAACGAGGGCCGGCCGGGACGGGGGCTCCCGCTGCGGCACGGCCTGGTGCTCGCGATCGAGCCGATGCTGACCGGCGGCGGCAAGGACGGGTACCACGCGGCCCCGGACGGCTGGACCCTGCGCACGGACGACGGTTCCCGCGCGGCCCACGTGGAACACACGGTGGCCATCACGGACGCGGGGCCGAGGGTGCTGACCGCACGGTAGAGCGCCACGGGCCCACCGGTGCGATGCCGGGTGCGGGTGGGCGAGGAAAAGCACGGGGCGCAGCCCCGGTCGCTTTTCAGGGGCGCGGGGAACTGCGCGAGCAACCACAACGAACCCGCACCCGCCCACGCACGCCCACCCCGACGACGCCCCCGGGTGTAGCCGCGCAGCGACAGGGCACTCGCGTGCCAATGAACAGCGGATTCCCGGGGCCCGAGGGCTACGGTCCGGACCCCTTCAGTGAGTTCTTCGCACGCTTCTTCGGCGGACCCCGCCCCCAGCGCATCGAGATCGGGCGACTGATGAGCGGCCAGGCCCGGCAGTTGGTGGCGGACGCGGCGGCGTACGCGGCGCAGCACGGCAGCAGCGACCTGGACACCCAGCATCTGCTGCGCGCCGCGCTCACCGCCGAGCCGACCCGGAGTCTGGTGGCCCGCGCGGGCGCCGATCCGGACGCGCTCGCCGGGGAGATCGACGAGCGGTCGGGCCCGGCCCGGCACAAACCCGGCCAGGGGCCGGCGCCCGCGTCACTCGCCCTGACGCCGGCGGTCAAACGGGCCCTGCTGGACGCCCATGAGCTGGCCCGTGCCGCCGGCTCCGGTTACATCGGCCCCGAACACGTCCTGAGCGCCCTCGCCGGCAACCCGGACTCGGCCGCCGGGCACATCCTGAACGCCGCGCGCCTGTCGGCCGCGTCGCTGCCGCCCGAGGCGTCCGAGCCACCGCCGAACGGCACCCAGCCCGGACTGCCGCGTCCCCTGTACCCGCAGTCGGAGCTGCCGCGCCGCGCGGCCACGCCGACCCTCGACAAGTACGGGCGCGATCTGACCGAGCAGGCGCGCCAGGGCCGTATCGATCCGGTGATCGGGCGGGACGAGGAGATCGAGCAGACCGTCGAGGTGCTGTCGCGGCGGGGCAAGAACAACCCGGTCCTCATCGGCGAGGCGGGCGTCGGCAAGACGGCGATCGTGGAGGGGCTGGCGCAGCGCGTCGCCGAGGGCGACGTGCCCGATGTGCTGGCCGGGCGCCGCGTGGTCGCCCTGGACCTGTCGGGGGTGGTCGCCGGTACCCGCTACCGGGGCGACTTCGAGGAGCGGCTGACCACCATCGTCGACGAGATACGGACGCACTCCGAGGAGCTGGTCGTCTTCATCGACGAGCTGCACACCGTCGTGGGCGCCGGTTCCGGCGAGAGCGGCGCGATGGACGCGGGCAACATCCTCAAGCCGGCGCTGGCGCGCGGCGAGCTGAACATCGTGGGCGCGACGACCCTGGAGGAGTACCGCAGGATCGAGAAGGACGCGGCGCTGGCCCGCCGGTTCCAGCCGGTGCTGGTCTCCGAGCCGTCCGCCGCCGACGCGCTGGAGATCCTGCGTGGGCTGCGCGACCGGTACGAGGCCCACCACCAGGTCCGCTACACCGACGAGGCGCTGGCGGCGGCCGTGGACCTGTCCGACCGGTACCTCACCGACCGGCGGCTGCCCGACAAGGCCATCGACCTGATGGACCAGGCGGGCGCCCGGGTGCGGCTGCGTTCCCGCACGAAGGGCACGGATCTGCGGGTTCTGGAGCGGGAGATCGAGCAGCTGACCCGTGACAAGGACCAGGCGGTCGCGAGTGAGCAGTACGAGCAGGCGACGCGGTTGCGCGACCGGATCGCCGAGTTGAACGAGCGGGTCGCCGAGGGCCGTGAGAGCGACCTGGCCGACGACGGGCAGAGCCTGGGGGTCACCGCCGAGGACATCGCCGAGGTGGTGTCCCGGCAGACCGGCATCCCGGTCAGCAGCCTCACCCAGGAGGAGAAGGAACGGCTGCTCGGGCTGGAGGAGCATCTGCACCAGCGGGTCGTCGGGCAGGACGAGGCGGTGGGCGTCGTCGCCGACGCGGTGCTGCGCTCGCGCGCCGGGCTGGCCAGCCCCGACCGGCCCATCGGCAGCTTCCTCTTCCTCGGCCCGACCGGCGTCGGTAAGACGGAGCTGGCCAGGGCGCTGGCGGAGGCCCTCTTCGGCAGCGAGGACCGGATGGTCCGCCTCGACATGAGCGAGTACCAGGAGCGGCACACGGTCAGCCGGCTGGTGGGCGCGCCGCCCGGTTATGTGGGCCACGAGGAGGCCGGTCAGCTCACCGAGACCGTACGGCGGCACCCGTACGCGCTGCTGTTGCTGGACGAGGTGGAGAAGGCCCACCCGGATGTGTTCAACGTCCTGCTCCAGGTCCTCGACGACGGCCGGCTCACCGACTCCCAGGGCCGCACGGTCGACTTCACCCACACGGTGATCGTCATGACGAGCAATCTGGGCTCGGACGCGATCACGCGCCGCGGGGCCGGGCTGGGCTTCGGGGCGGGCGGTGCCGAGGCGGCCGAGGAGGACCGGCGTGAGCGGATCCTCAGGCCGCTGCGGGAGCACTTCCGGCCCGAGTTCCTCAACCGCGTCGACGAGATCGTCGTGTTCCGGCAGCTCACGGCAGAGCAACTACGGCGCATCACGGACCTGTTGCTCGAACGGACCCGGGAGCGGCTGCACGCGCGGGGCATCGGCATCGAGTTCACCGACGAGGCCGTCGACTGGCTCGCCCGCCACGGCCACCAGCCCGAGTACGGGGCCCGGCCGCTGCGCCGCACTATCCAGCGGGAGGTCGACAACCCCCTGTCCCGGTTGCTCCTCGACAGCCGGCTGCCGTCCGGCAGCCGGGTGCGGGTGGAGACGGAGGACGGGCGGCTCGCCTTCCGCACGACGACGCCGCCCGCTCCGGAGGGATCAGACGTGGGCTGAGGTGGGCTGACGCGGACTAGTGCGTCGGGTGCACCACCATGGCCGAGCCGCCGCCGCGGCGTACCGTCTCGGCGGCGGCCAGCCACTTGCCGTTGGGCAGTCGCTGGACACCGGCGACCGCGCCGATCTCGGGGTTCTGCCGGAAGGCGTGCCCGATGGCTTCGAGCTTTCCCTTCAGGGGGCTGTTCCACAGGCCCGGTTCGAGTTCGGTGGTGGTCTGGTTGCGCTGGCTGGCGCGGGGCGCGGCGATGGCGTCGACCAGCGGCAGGCCCCGGTCGAGGAACCCGGTCAGGGTCTGCAGCACGGTGGTGATGATGGTCGCGCCGCCGGGCGAGCCGAGCGCCACCACGGGCCTGCCGTGCTTGTCGAGCACGATCGTCGGTGACATGGACGAGCGCGGCCGCTTGCCCGGCCCCGGCAGGTTCGGGTCGTGCACGGCCGGGTTGGCGGGGGTGAAGGAGAAGTCCGTCAGCTCGTTGTTGAGCAGGAAGCCACGGCCGGGCACGGTGATGCCGCTGCCGCCGGTCTGCTCGATGGTGAGGGTGTAGGAGACGACGTTGCCCCACCTGTCGGCGACGGTGAGGTGGGTCGTGCTGTCGCCCTCGTACGTCGTGGGCGCGGCGGTGCCGCCCGTGGGGCAGGCCGCCGGGTGGCGCGGGTCGCCGGGGGCGACGGGGCTGGTGAGCACCGCGTCGTCCTTGATCAGGCAGCCGCGGGAGTCGGCGTACCGCTGCGACAGCAGTTCCTTCGTCGGTACGTCCTCGAAGGCGGGGTCGCCCACCCAGCGGCCCCGGTCGGCGAACGACACACGGCTCGCCTCGATGAGGTGGTGCAGGTACTGGACGTCGCTCGCCTTCGACAGGTCGGTCCGCTCCAGGATGTTGAGCGCCTCGGCGACGGTGGTGCCTCCGGAGGAGGAGGGAGCCATGCCGTACACGTCGAGTCCGCGGTACGACGCCTTGGTGGGCGCCTGGTTCTTGGTGCGGTAGGCGGCGAGGTCGGCGGTGGTCAGGTCGCCGGGGCGGGCGTTGTAGCCCGACGCGGGGTCGACGGGCGGCTTGTTGACGGTGGCGACGATGTCCCGGGCGATGTCGCCCTTGTAGAGCGCCCCGACGCCCTCGCGGCCCAACTCGGCGTAGGTGCGGGCCAGATCGGGGTTCTTCAGCGTCGAGCCGACCACGGGCAGTTGTCCGCCGGGCAGATAGAGGTCGGCCGTCGCGGGGAAGTTGCGGAACCGGGCCTCGTTGGCGGCGGTCTGAGCGCGGAAGGTGGCGTCGACGGTGAAGCCGTCGCGGGCGAGCCTCTCGGCGGGCCTGAGCAGCTTGGCGAGCGGCTTGCTGCCCCAGTTGCGCAGCGCGGTCCGCCAGGTGGCGGGCGTGCCCGGCGTGCCGACGCTCAGTCCGCTCGTCACGGCCTCGGCGAACGGGATGGGCGTGCCGTTCTCCAGGAAGAGGCTCTCGTCGGCGCTGAGCGGCGCCGTCTCACGGCCGTCGACGGTGTGCACCTCGCGGCTCGCGGCGTCGTAGTAGACGAAGTAGCCGCCTCCACCGATGCCCGCCGAGTACGGCTCGGTGACGCCGAGGGCGGCGGCGGTCGCGACGGCCGCGTCCACGGCGTTGCCGCCCTTCCTGAGGACCTCGATCCCGGCGGCCGAGGCGTCGGGGTCGACGCTCGCGACGGCACCGCCGTAACCGACGGCGACCGGCACCTTCTCGACGGGCTCCGTCGCGGCGGACGTCGGCGGCGCCGCCGCCCCCACCGACACCACGGCGGACACCGCCGCAAGAACCGTCAGTTTCCGCGCGACAGGGCGACGCAGACGCATCCGTACCTCCAGTCAACGACCGTTCGCGCAGACTAACGTGGCCGCCGTCCCGCCGTCAGCGGCGTCTCGGCCAACTGGCCGCCCCTTCATTCGCCCGCGACGGGACGTCGTACGGGAGGATCCGCACAGGTGACCGAGCGGGCGGCCGGGTGGAGCCGGTCAAGGAATCGGACACGGATTCGGACAGTGTTCGGTCGCGCCCGCTACCATGCGCGGCCATGAATGACGACGTGCGCAATATCGTCCTCGGCGTGATCGCGGCGGGCATCAGTGCCTCGCTGGGCTGGTTCGTCCGGACCTACCTGTGGAAGCGCAAGCTCCGCCGCAAGCAGGCGTTCTTCGGGCTGCCCGAGAACTCCGAGTCTCTGCTGGTGGTCAACCGCGATCCGTCCAGCGCGGACATGGCGGTGCACCGCTTCGACGTGTTCGCGCTGCTGGAGCTTTCCGCCCTGATCAAGGACTGCGGTGCGCACGCCCAGATGATCACCCAGGACGCGGCCCAGCAGGGCTTCGGCGAACGCACCGAGTTCTGTGTGGGCGGGCCCGTCTCCAACCGCCGGATGGCCGCGCACATCGGGGCCATGCTGCCGGGCATACGTTTCAACACCGATCCCGAGCCCGGCCCCGACCGGGCGGCCTTCCTGGTCGGCGACGACACCTACCGACTGGAGCCCGGTGTCACCGAGCACGTCCTGCTGGCCCGGCTCACCACGGGCCAGCCCCACCAGGCCCGGCCCGTCTTCCTGTTCTGCGGCCAGCGGGCCATCACCAACCAGGCGGCCACCCGTTACCTCGCCCGCCACCACGAGCGGCTCCACCGCAAGTACGGCACCGGCAGCTTCGTCCTCCTGCTGAAGGTCATCAACTCCCAGGCGTACGGCCCCGATGTCGTCGAACTGGTCGCGGACGTCACCCGCGCCGCTCAGACCCCACCGGCGGCGCTCCCCGCCAAGGCCACGCACCGGGCCTCGTAGGGCAGGTTCGCAGGACAGGCTCGCAGAACGGGACGGGCGAGCCCCGCCGACGCGTTCACGCCAACTGTTACCGTCACGTAACTTACCGAGGAGTTACCTCTGGTAAGCCGCGGCGGTTACCGTCGGGTCACTTTGCACTGACACGAGTGAGGAGCGACCCGTGAGACACCCGCACGGCACCACATCGCGCACGGCGAAGGCCCTGCGCACGACGACCGTGGGGGCCGTGTCGGCCACCCTGGTCGCCGGTACGGCCCTCGGACTCGCCCCCACCGCCCAGGCGGCCTCGGCGGACTCCCCCACCACCCGCTTCGTCGACATCACGGGTGCCGACGGCACGGTCCTCAAGGCCAATGTCGTCGCCCCCGCCGACGCCTCCCGCAGCTACCCGCTGCTCGTGCTCCCCACGAGCTGGGGGCTGCCGCAGGTCGAGTACCTGGCCCAGGCGCAGCAGCTCGCCAAGGCCGGTTACGTCGTGGTCAGTTACAACGTACGGGGCTTCTGGGAGTCCGGCGGGTACATAGAAGTCGCCGGGCCACCGGACATAGCCGACGCCTCGAAGGTCATCGACTGGGCACTCGCCCACACCCCGGCCGACGCGCGCCGCGTAGGCATGGCCGGGCTGTCGTACGGCGCGGGCATCAGCCTGCTCACCGCAGCGCACGACAAGCGGGTCAAGGCGGTCGCCGCGCTCAGCGGCTGGGCCGACCTCATCGACTCCATCTACTCCGGGCGCACCCAGCACCTCCAGGCGGCGGGGGTGCTCGACGGCGCCGGCCGGATCACGGGGCGTCAGAGCCCCGAGCTCCAGGAGATCTTCAAGAACCTCTACGCGTCCGACCTGACCAAGGAACAGGACATGATCGAGTGGGGGAAGAAACGTTCCCCCGAGACATATGTGGACGCCCTCAACACCAACGGCACAGCCGTCATGCTCGCCAACGGCTGGGGCGACTCGATCTTCCCGCCCAACCAGTACGCCGACTTCTACGAGAAGCTCACCGGCCCCAAGCGCCTGGAACTGCGGCCCGGCGACCACGCCACCACCGAGCTGACGGGCCTGTTCGGGCTGCCCAACGACGTGTGGACGGACACCCGGCGGTGGTTCGACCACTATCTTCGGGGCCAGGCCAACGGCATCGACGCCGAGCAACCCGTGCGGCTGAAGTCCCGTACCGGCGGCGCCTTCGAGGGCTATCCGGACTGGAAGTCGGTCACCGCCACCCGCAAGAAGATCGCCCTCGCGAGTGGCACCACGATCCACGCGAACGTCGACTCGGGCGCGAACGGCGGGGTGGTCTTCCTGTCCAGCGTCCTCGACCAGGTCGTCCAACTGCCGCCCGTGGCCTCCATGCCCCTGCTTCCGCGCCGCTGGGCGGCCGTGTGGCAGTCGGAGAAGTACCGGACGACGCAGCAGGTGCGGGGCACCGCGAAACTGCACACCACGGTGACGGCCACCAAGGAGAGCGGCACCCTCGTCGCCTATCTGTACGACGTGGGCCCGCTCGGCCTCGGCAAGCTGGTCAGCCACGCGCCGTACACCTTCCACGGCGAGACGCCCGGCAAGCCGTTCGGCGTGGACCTGGAGTTGTTCTCCACGGCCTACGACGTTCCGGCGGGCCACCGTCTCGCCCTGGTCGTCGACACGGTCGACCCGCTCTACATCGAGCACAACCCGTCCGGCGCGCAGCTGACCTTCTCCTCGCCGCCGAACGACCCGTCGTACGTGTCGATCCCGCTGCGCGAGCAGTGATCTCCGGCTGCCGCCGGGCGGGCCTGGCCCCTGGCTACTGCGCGCCTGGCAGCAGCGTCCCCTTGTGCGACCGGGATGGAGTCCTCGGCCTCGTCACCCCCAAGTGGAGGAACCGCTCATCGTAGTCGAGGCCCGCGCCCGGTCCAGCGGCGGCGGTCAGTGCTTGAGGATCTTGGAGAGGAAGTCCTTGGCGCGGTCGCTGTTCGGATTCGTGAAGAACTCGTCGGGCGTGCGGTCCTCGACGATGCGCCCGTCGGACATGAAGACGACACGGTTGGCGGCGGAACGGGCGAAGCCCATCTCGTGGGTGACGACCACCATGGTCATCCCCTCACGCGCCAACTGCTGCATGACTTCGAGGACTTCGTTGATCATCTCGGGGTCGAGGGCGGAGGTGGGCTCGTCGAAGAGCATGACCTTCGGTTCCATCGCCAGCGCCCGCGCGATCGCCACACGCTGCTGCTGGCCGCCCGAGAGCTGTGCCGGGTACTTCGGCGCCTGATCGGCCAGGCCGACCCGGTCGAGGAGGGCGCGGGAGCGCTCGTCGGCGTCCTCCTTCTTCCTTTTCCGGACCTTCACCTGACCCAGCGACACGTTCTGCAGGACCGTCTTGTGCGCGAAGAGGTTGAAGGACTGGAAGACCATGCCCACGTCCGCGCGGAGCGCCGCGAGGGCCTTGCCCTCCGCGGGCAGCGGCTGCCCGTCGAGCAGGATCTCCCCGGAGTGGATGGCCTCCAGCCGGTTGATGGCCCGGCAGAGCGTCGACTTCCCCGACCCCGAGGGGCCGATGACCACGACCACCTCCCCCCTGCCGACGGTGAGCTCGATGTCCTGGAGGACATGCAGCTCCCCGAAGTACTTGTTCACACCATGCAGTTCGATCAGCGGATCGACAGCCATGCCCTGCCCGCCCTGTTCGCTCTCGGCCGTGTCGTGTCGCAGGTGCCGCAAACTATCCGCACGCGAGGTGGCTCCACACGCGACACGCACCGTCGGGGATTAGCCGTATTGTCAGGAACGCTCACCCCTCCGCGATCTCGGCGTACAGCTGCGACAGCTCCGGTGCTCCGTTGTCGGCCCATTCGTGTCCGGCCTCGACCACGTGGATCTCCCGTCCGGAGGCCAGCCGCACCACGGGTTGTCCATTGGGCCAGATCTCCCAGCGGGCGCCCGGAACGGTGCGGACGACGACGGTTCCGAGGTAGAGCCCGGCGTCGTTGCCCAGCCAGGTGGCGGTCTCCTCGTCGTCGCGCCAGCGCGGCACCAGCTGGTCGAGCGCCTCCAACGAGTCCGCCGAGTCGTCGAGTTCGACCCCTGCCTGCTGGGCCTGCGCGCGCAGCAGCTCGCATTCGGAGAGGAGTCCGGCGATGCGCTCGTGGCGTTCCTGACCGTTGTCGTCCCCCTCGTTCTCGTCGGCGGATATCACCGCGACTCCCAGGGCGGGACCACGCTTCTTGCGCCAGTTGCCCAGGAAAGGGATGTTCATGCGGTCAGCGTGTCATTCGCACCGCCCTTCGCACCACAGGCGCGCGGAGATCGCCTGTTCGCCCGGAGTTCGCGCCCGGTTCGCGCCTGCCTCATTGACGGGTCCCTGACGCCTCTTTAGTTTCGTGGCGCATCCGTCGTCATCAGGGGAACGGGAGGGTCGCGCGTGCGCCGACGCGTCTGGGGAACGGCTGTCGTACTGGGCCTGTTGGCGGGGGTCGCCCCCGTCGCGTCGGCCCGTGCCGCCACCGGCGGGGCGGGCGAACCGGTCCCGCTTGCACGGCTGTTCGACAACCGGGCGGTCAGTGACGACGCCCGGCCCGGTGAGGCCGACTTCGACGGCTCGGGCGGTTCGCTCTCGGCACGGGACCTGACGGCGGCGGGCTGGACTCCGGGCGGCGCACTGACCGTCCAGGGCGCCCGCCTGACCTGGCCGGACCGTGCCCCGGGCGAGGCGGACAACGTACGGGCCGACGGCCAGTCCGTGCGGGCACGGGGCCGGGGTGACGCCCTCGCCTTCCTGGTCGCCGCGACGGGCGGCGCCGACGCGAGCGGCACGGGGACGGTCCGCTACACCGGCGGCGCACGCTCCTCGTATCGGCTGACCGCCCCCGACTGGCGCACCGGCCCGCTCGCCACCAAGGCCGTCGCCCTCCCCCACATCAACACGCCCGGCGGTCAACTCGCCGAGAAGGCCCGGCTGTACGTCGTCACCGTGCCGCTGGTACGGGGCCGGCAGGTGGCTTCCGTGACGCTGCCGCGCGACCGGGACCTGCATGTGTTCGCCCTGTCGGTGCGGCCCGAGTCACGGGGCTGGACCGGCAGTTGGGCGGCCTCCACCTCGGGCTACACCGCCGTCGGCCCGTGGACCGACCGCACCCTGCGGCTGGTCGTGCACACCTCGGCGGGCGGGCCCCGGGTGCGGATCCGGCTCGACAACACGTTCGCGTCGGCGCCCGTGCGGGTCGGCAGCGCGACGGTGGCCCTGCGGGCGGAGGGGGCCGCCGCCCTCGGGACTCCGGTTCCGCTGGCGTTCGGGGGCCGGGCGGGCACCGAGATCCCGGCGGGCGCGCAGGCGTTCAGTGATCCGCTGGGCTTCGAGGTGCCACCGGACACGGATCTGCTGGTCAGCTTCCATCTGCCCGGCGTGGTGCCGGCCGCGCCCGTGCACCGGCTGGCCCAGCAGACCTCGTACGTCAGCGAGCCGGGCGATCACGCGGGGGACGGGTCGGCTGCGCCCTACACGTCGACGATCACGACCTGGCCGCTGCTCACGGGCGTCGACGTGGGAGGCGGGCCGGGGTCGGTCGTCCTCCTCGGCGACTCGATCACCGACGGGGAGCGGACGACGGTGGGCGCGAACCGCCGCTGGCCGGACGTCCTGGCGGACCGGCTGCGACAGCAGCGCCTGGTCCCCCGTTACGGGGTCCTCAACCAGGGGATCTCCGCGAACCGGGTGGTCACCGACCGCTATCCCGGCGACGGTGTCTCAACCGACACGGGCGGGGTCAGCGCCCTCCACCGCCTCGACCGCGATGTCCTCGCCCAGACGTCCGCCCGTACCGCCGTCGTCTTCCAGGGCGTCAACGACGTCCGCTGGGGCGGCACGGCGGACCAGGTCGTGGACGGGCTGCGGGAGATCGCCGCCCGGGGCCACGCACGCGGTCTGCGGATGCTGGTGGCGACGATCGCGCCCTGCGAGGGCGAGGCCCGCTGCACGGCGGCCGCCGACGCCCACCGTGTCGCGATCAACGAGTGGATCCGCGGCAACGACACGTTCGACGGGGTGCTGGACTTCGACCGGGTGCTGCGCGACCCCGACCGGCCGGCGCGGATGCTTCCCGCATACGACAGCGGGGACCATCTGCATCCGGGCGAGGCGGGGCTCGCCGCGCTGGCCGAGTCGGTGGATCTGCGGCTGCTCTGAGGCGCGGTCCGCGGGGCCGCTACACGTCCAGGTCCACCACCACCGGCGCGTGGTCCGAGGCGCCCTTGCCCTTGCGCTCCTCGCGGTCCACGTACGCGTCCTTCACGGCCTTCCCGAACGGTTCGTTGCCGTAGACCAGGTCGATGCGCATGCCGCGGTTCTTGGGGAAGCACAGCTGGCGGTAGTCCCAGTACGTGAAGGGGTGCTCGTACTTGAGGGGGCGCGGGACGATGTCGGAGAGGCCGGCCTCGCGGAGGGAGGCGAGGGCGGCGCGCTCGGCGGGGGTGACATGGGTGGCGCCCTCGAAGGCGGCGACGTCGAACACGTCGTCGTCCGTGGGGGCCACGTTGTAGTCGCCCATGACGGCGAAGGGGCGGCTGCCTGCGGCGTCACCGGCGACGGCGGCCTTGAGCGCCTCGAACCACTGGAGCTTGTACGCGTAGTGCGGGTGGTCGACCTCGCGGCCGTTCGGCACGTACACCGACCAGACGCGGACCGGGCCGCAGGTGGCGGAGATCGCGCGGGGCTCCACCAAGCCGTCGTAGCCGGGGTCGCCGGGCAGGCCCTTGACGACGTCCTCCAGGCCGACGCGGGAGATCACCGCCACGCCGTTCCACCGGCCGGTGGCGTGCACCGCGGCCTCGTAGCCCCGCTCGCGCAGCGCGTCGAAGGGGAAGGCGTCCTCGGCGATCTTGGCCTCCTGGAGGCACAGCACGTCCGTGCCGCTGGTCTCCAGCCAGGCGAGGAGCCGCGGGAGGCGGGCAGTGATCGAGTTCACGTTCCAGGTGGCGATACGCATGCCCCACAACTTACCGGGCGGGTCCGACAACGCCGTCCCGCCCGGTCCCCCGCCCCGTTCCCCTACAGGTCCGCCGAGGTCCCGGGGGCGAGGCGGAGGTGTTCGGCGCCGCCCAGGGCGCCGATCTGGCGGTCGTAGATCGGGCGGGCCAGGTCGGTGAGGAGGGCGTCGTGGATGTCGTAGGCGCGTTGCGGCTTGACCTCGCGGACGTAGTCGATGACCTCGGAGATCTTGCTCCAGGGGGCCATCACGGGGAGCATCAGCGTCTCCACGGCGTGGTCGGGGACGGTCAGGGCGTCACCGGGGTGGAAGACCCGGCCGCCGTCGACGAGGTAGCCGACGTTGGTGATGCGGGGGATCTCTGGGTGGATGACGGCGTGCAGCTCGCCGTGCACCTGGATGTCGAAGCCCGCGGCGGTGAACGTGTCGCCGTGGCCGACGGTGTGCACCCGGCCGGGGAACGCGGCGGAGATCTGCTCGGCGACGGAGCGCAGGGTCCAGATCTCGGCGGCCGGGTTGCCCTCCAGGGCCGCGCGCAGCCGTCCCTCGTCGAAGTGGTCGGGGTGCTCGTGCGTGACCAGGACCGCGTCCGCGCCGACCGCCGCGTCCTCCTCGCTGAACCCGCCGGGGTCGATGACGAGCGTGCGTCCGCCCTTCTCCAGACGGACGCAGGCGTGCGACTTCTTCGTGAGCTTCATGGTCATGAGTCCATCCTGCCCCCGCTGGGCGCCCGAGGGCCCGCTCGCCGGTTTCCCGCACCAGCTCCCGGCCTGTGCGGGCCGGCTGCCGGGGTCATTCCTCGGGGGTGGTCTCCTCCCGGATGATCTGCTGGGCGACCTTGAAGGCGCTGTTCGCGGCCGGGACGCCGCAGTAGACGGCGGCCTGCAGGAGGACTTCCTTGATCTCGTTCGGGGTGAGCCCGTTGCGCAGGGCGGCCCGGGTGTGGAAGGCGAGTTCGTCGAGGTGTCCGCCGGCGACGAGGGCGGTGAGCGTGACGCAGCTGCGGGAGCGGCGGTCGAGGCCCGGCCGGTCCCAGATCTCGCCCCAGGCGTAGCGGGTGATGAACTCCTGGAAGTCCCCGGAGAACTCGTCCGCCGTGGCCAGCGCCCGGTCGACGTGCGCGTCGCCGAGCACCTCGCGGCGGACCTTGAGCCCGGCGTCGTACGGGTCCGGTCTGCCCGTCGCCTCCGGTTGGACGGCGGCCGGGGCGATCTCGGCGACGGGACCGCTCTGCTGCGGCACGGCGACCGCGAGGGCCGGCTTGGCGGGCGCCGCCGGGATGGCGATCTGACCGGTGGTCGAGTCGTAGACCGGCTGCCAGGCCGTCGAGAAGTGCCGGACGAGGAGGTCGGTGACCGCGGCGGGCTGCTCGACGGGCACCAGGTGCGAGGCGCTGGGGACGACGGCGAGCCGGGCGTCCGGGATGCCCGCGACGAGCGTACGGGCCTCGGCGGGCCCGGTGACCTGGTCGTCGGAGCCGACGAGGACCAGGGTGGGAACCCCGATACGGCCCAGCTCGGCGCGGACGTCGAACGAGGCGAGGGCCTCGCAGGCGGCGATGTAGCAGCCGGGGTCGGTGGTGCGGACCATCTGCACGGCCCACTCGGTGATCGCGGGCTGCGCCGCCGCGAACCCGGCGGTGAACCAGCGGTCCGGGGCCGTACGCGCGATCGGGTCGAGACCGTTCGTCCGTACGATCACGCCGCGCTGGCGGAACTCGTCGGCCGTGCCGAAGCGCGGCGAGGCGGCGATCAGCGCGAGCGAGGCGATGCGGTCGGGATGGCGCAGCGCGAGCTCCGCGCCGATGGCGCCGCCGAGCGCGCAGCCCGCGTAGCCGAAGCGCTGCACACCGACCGCGTCCAGTGTGGCCAGCAGCCGGGCGGCCAGCTCGGAGACCGAGCCGCCGGGGTACGCGGGCGCACCGCCGTGGCCCGGCAGGTCGAACCGGAAGACCCGCCACTGCCTGGTCAGTTCGGGGATCTGCCTGTCCCACATGTGCCATGTCGTACCGAGCGAGGGCCCGAGGATGAGGACCGGGGCGTCGTCCGGCCCGTCGAAGCGGTACTGGAGGGCAGGGGTCGTCGTCTCACTCACCGCTCCACGCTAACGTCCCGCCCTCGGTGCTCCGTCCCGGGGACCGGAATCCGCCCGTGCGGCTCCCGAACATCGACGGGCAACTTCCACACGGTCTTCACCGAAGCGCAGGTCACGCCCCGGGCGCGGGAACGGAGCACGACGACGGACCATCCGTCGAACAAAGTTCCCAGCGTGTCGTGCGCTGCGGGCGCCCCCGGCGCGCCGTCGGGGTTGGGGGTCTCCGCGTCCGTGAGGGTCAGTGGTCGTCGGTCGAGCCCAGGCCCGTCAGGGCTCCCACCGGGTCGAGGTCGGGTGTGCCTCTCGGCCACCAGTCGTCGTGGCCCGGTTCGGACTCGTAGGCGTACCACAGGCCGTCCCTGCCCAGGCGCAGTTGGACGTGGCCGAGGGGGTGGGTGAGGTGGTTGTGCCAGGGACGGAACGCCGGCAGGTCGGCGGCGAGGAGCAGCGGGCGGGCACGGTCGAAGCGGCCCGCCGGCGGGTCCCACGGCTCCTCCAGGACGGCGAGCCCTTCGAGGCCGCCCTGACGCCAGGCGGCGACCGCGCGGGCCAGGTCGGCCGGGGTGCGGCCGGTGGCGGCGGCCAGCGACGAGTACAGGGCGCGGGTGGTGGCGGTCAGACCGGAGCCGGGGCGGGCCGCGGCCAGCCGTACCGCGTCCTGCCAGAGCGTCAGCTCGGCGACCGGGTCCCGTCCGGTGGTGAGCAGCGCGTGCGCCCGGGCCGCCGCGTCGGTGGCCAACTGGTCCAGCGCGAACGGGTCCGGGCCGCCCGGCGCCCCCGGATACACCGGGGGCTGCTCCGGGTGCGGGGGCGGGGGCAGCGGTGCGGGCAGCGGCGGAAGCGTGCGCGGGACGAGGGCCTCGCTCGCCCGGACACCGGGGAGTGCCGCGGGCCGCTGCTCCTGCGCGGCACGCGCCGCCCGCGCGGCGTTGCGCCGCGACAACGCGTCGAGCAACTCCCGCTCGCCCCGGCCGCGCAGCAGCAGCAGGACGAACGGGTCCTCGTCCAGCAGCCGTGCCGTCTGGTAGCAGAGCGCCGCCGCGTGCTTGCAGGGGTGCCCTCGGTCCGGGCAGCTGCAGTGGGACTCCAGCTCACCCGGTCCGGGCAGCAATCGCGTACCGCGAGGGCTCCGGCCGCCGGACGCAGGCGCGGCACCAACACCGGCACCGGCGAGGGACTGCGGGAGTTCCTTGTCGAGCAGGGCGGCGATGTCTGCGGGGCGTTCGGCCGCCGTGTCCAGGAAACGGTCCCACTCGTCGTCGTCCAGTGTCCGCAGCCGGACCTGCACCCGGTAGGGCCGGGGCCGGCTGCCGTGGACGTACGCCAGCACCAGCCCCGGCGTGACCGTGATCGCGTCCACGTAACCCTTGTCGGCGTACGCCCGCCCCCGCACGAGCCGGGCCGCGTCCAGGGCGCCCTCCTCCAACGCGGTCACCCACGCGTTCCCCCACCAGCTCTCCGCGAACGCCTCTCCGCCCGAGGTCCGGGGCGGAAAGGCCCGGAAGGTACGCCGGAGTTCGCCGTCACGGGAGGGGGCGGCCATGGTGCGGGGGACACGGGGCGTGGCGCCGCCGCCTGCGGACCGGGCATCTGCGGGGTGGTCGACGGCACGGCCGACAGCCCGGTCGCCGAGGGGAGCTTCGGCTTCGCCTCGGGCTAGCGGTTCGGCTCGGTTACGGGCTTCGGCTCTCGCCGTATCACGGGAGTCGCCCTGCGGAGGCTCGGCGGCGGTGAGGCCGTGCGTCGGCGCAAGGTCCTCCGAGGGCAGCTCGAACGCACCGGCGAGCAAGGCGCGTAGGTCCCGGACCGGGCGGGGCCCCTCACTCCGGTCAGCGCCCTCACCCCGGTCAGCGCTGTGTCCCCTCCCTTCCTGCCCCCCGCTGCGGCGGCTCGGGGCCTGATCCGCCGGACGGCGCGAGGGCACAGCCCGGCGCCCGGCATCGGCTGCTGCCGGTGCCGCCGATGCCTCAGGTGCGGCTCCCCCGGCACCGGCATCAGCACCGATCCTGGCCTTGGCCCCGGCATCAGCATCGGTCCTGCCCTTGGCATCAGCCTTGGCCTTGGATTCCGCCTCGGCCTCCGCGCGGGCCCGCTCCGCCGCGCTCCGAGCGGCGCGCAGCGCGGCACGGGCGATGTCACCGGGCCGGGCACCGCCCGGTGCGGCGGTCCCACCGGCACGCGGGGCCTCGGGGGTGCGTGACGCACGCTCCCCTGACGGCTCCTCCGGCGGGGCTGCCGCCCTGGCGCCCGCGGCCCGCCACAGCGCCGCCCGGGCCACATCACCCGGCCGGGCACCCCGCGTCCCTTGGGTCTCACTCCGGGCCGACGCGGCGGCCGTACCCCCGCCCTCCGACTCGTCACCAAGGCTTTGCGGCACCGCACTGCCACGCCCGGACGTCATCTCCACGCCCCGCCCCGACGTCTCACCGGCCCCACGGGCTCCGCCGGACGCAGCACCCTCCGAGTCCGAGGCACCAGCACCAGCACCAGCACCAGCACCAGCACGGTCGGACCTTCCAGCAGCCCCACCAGACATGCTCTCGGCGCCGCCCGAGTCGCTCGTCCCCTCCGCGCCCTGCGCCCCCTCGGTACCGCCGGTCGCCGAACCCCAGTCGGTCGGCGTCGGTGGCGTCGCGGTCTCCTCCTGGTCCGCGCCGCGCAGGGCCCGTTCGCGGGCCGCGCGCAGTGCCTGGCGGGCCGCGTCCGCGGGGCGGGGCGCGGGGTGGTCGGGGGCGCTCATGTCGACCTCCGCAGCGAGACGAGGTCGGTCAGTTCGCGGTCGGTCAGTTCCGTGAGGGCCGCCTCGCCGGAGCCGAGGATGGCGTCGGAGAGGGCCCGCTTCGCTTCGAGCATCTCGGCGATGCGGTCCTCGATGGTGCCCTCGGTGATGAGGCGGTGGACCTGGACGGGCTGGGTCTGGCCGATGCGGTAGGCCCGGTCGGTGGCCTGTTCCTCGACCGCGGGGTTCCACCAGCGGTCGAAGTGGATGACATGGCCGGCCCGGGTGAGGTTCAGGCCGGTGCCGGCCGCCTTGAGGGACAGGACGAGGACAGGGGTCGCCCCGCTCTGGAAGCGGTCCACCATGTCCTCGCGGTCCTTGACGGGGGTGCCGCCGTGGAGCAGTTCGACGGGGATCGCGCGGGCGGCGAGGTGCGCGGTGATCAGGCGGGCCATGCCCACGTACTGGGTGAAGACCAGGGCCGAGCCGTCCTCGGAGAGCAGGGTGTCGACCAGTTCGTCGAGGAGGGCGAGTTTGCCGGAGCGGGCGGACAGGCGGTCGCCGTGGCCGGCCGCGTCCTCCTTCAGGTACAGCGCCGGGTGGTCGCAGATCTGTTTGAGGGCGCCCAGCAGTTTCAGGACCAGACCCCGGCGGGCGATGCCCTTCGCCGTCTCGATGGCCAGCAGCGACTCGCGGACGACGGCCTCGTAGAGCGCGGCCTGTTCCCGGGTGAGGGGGACGGGGTGGTCGGTCTCGGTCTTGGGCGGGAGTTCGGGGACGATACCGGGGTCGGACTTCTTGCGGCGGAGCAGGAAGGGGCGGACCAGCCGGGCGAGTCGGGTCACGGCCTCCTCGTCCTCGCCGTTCTCCACGGCGCGGGCGTGGCGGGCGCGGAAGGACTTGAGGGGGCCGAGGAGGCCGGGGGTGGTCCAGTCGAGCAGGGCCCACAGCTCGGAGAGGTTGTTCTCCACGGGGGTGCCGGTGAGGGCGACCCGGGCGGGCGTCGGGATGGTGCGCAGGGCCTTCGCCGTCGCCGAGTAGGGGTTCTTGACGTGCTGGGCCTCGTCGGCGACGACCATCCCCCATCGCTGCTCGGCGAGTCGGGGTGCCGTCGAGCGCATCGTGCCGTAGGTGGTGAGGACGAAACCGGGGCCGAGGTCGTCCAGGGAGCGGTCGGGGCCGTGGAAGCGGCGGACGGGCACACCGGGGGCGAATCGGGTGATCTCCCGCTGCCAGTTGCCCAGCAGGGAGGCGGGGCAGACGACGAGGGTGGGCTCGGGGCGGGCCCGGCGCAGATGCAGGGCGATGACGGTGATGGTCTTGCCGAGGCCCATGTCGTCGGCGAGGCAGCCGCCGAGGCCGAGGGAGGTCATGAGGTCCAGCCAGGCCAGGCCCCGGAGCTGGTAGTCACGGAGGGTGGCCGCGAGGCCCGGGGGCGGGTCGACCGGGCCGACGCCGGCCGTCAGCCGGTCGCGGAGCGCGGCCAGCGCGCCCACCGGGACCGCCTCCACGGTCTCGCCGTCCACGTCGGCCGTGCCGGTCAGGGCGGCGGACAGGGCGTCCACCGGGTCGAGCAGGCCCAGTTCGCGTCGGCGGGCCTTGCGGACGAGAGCCGGGTCGACGAGGACCCACTGGTCGCGCAGCCGGACGACCGGGCGGTGGGCCTCGGCCAGGGCGTCCATCTCGGCGTCGGTGAGCGGGTCGCCGCCGAGCGCCAACTGCCAGCGGAAGCTGAGCAGTTCCTCGCTCTCGAAGAAGCCGGTGCCGTCCGTGGCCGAGCCGGGCGCCGGGCGCACCTCGGCCCGGGCGCTCAGGTCCTGGGCGAGGTCGCGGGGCCAGTGCACGGCGACCCCGGCCGCCGCCAGCCGGGTCGCGGCCACGCCGAGGAGGTCGGACAGCTCGTCCTCGGAGAGCGCGAGGACGTCAGGGACGTCCTGGTCGGCGAGCCGGTCCAGGGGCGGCCAGACGCGGGCCGCGCGGCGCACGGCGAGGGCGGCGTCCACCCGGGCGCGGGGCCCGAACGCCTCGTCCGCGTCGCCCGCCCACAGCGCCGCCGCGTCGACGACCAGCGTGGGGTCGGCGAGGCTGTGCACCTGGACGACGGCCGCGCCGGCCCGGCGGCCCCCTTCGCTGTCGTCGAACAGGTCGTACGCCGACAGGTCGAGGCGCAGGGAGATCCGTACACCCGCGTCCATGCCGGCGGCGACCTCGGCGGCCCAGTCGCGGGCGCCGGGAAGCCGCTGGCCGGTGCTCGCCGCGAAGGGCTTGCCGGAGACGTACGGCGCGGCCGGGCCGCGGGGCAGGGTGTCGGCGACGGCGTCCAGGAAGGAGCGCATCAGCGCTTCCGGTTCGGGCAGCCGGAGGGGGCCCTTGCCGGGCAGCGGAACGGCGTGGCCCTCGTACGGCAGGGCCGCGGCGACGGCCCTGAGGTGGGCGATGTCGTCCGGGTCGAGCGGTCCGGCGCGCCAGGCGTCGAACCCGTCGGCGGTGAGCCCCGGCAGCAGGCGTCCCCGGGCGACGAGCCGCAGCGCGTGCAGGGCGGCGGCGCCCCAGCAGGCCGTGGCGGGGTGGGCGGCGGGGTCGCGGCGGGCCCGGGCGAGCAGGGGCAGGGCGGCGGCGACGGGCAGGGACAGGGCGGGGACGGTCCCTCTGCGGACGCCGGTGGCGCCGTGCCGTCGGACGACGGTGAGGTCCTCGGGGGTGCCGGGCGGTGGTTTGTCGCTGTCCGGGTCCCAGAACGCGACCCGGCCGTGGCGGGGCAGGGGCGCCGGCAGGAAGACGGCGGCCAGCCGCACCGGGACGCTCAGGGGATCGGTGACGACCGGTGTCACGGGCACGGCCGTGACGGCCCCGTGAACGGCCGGGTCGGCCTCGGCAGCAGCCATGTCCCGCATGCGTACGGTCACCTCCCCGCCCATGGTCGGATGAGCCGTCTCCGGCTCCGATCAGCTGTCTCCGACTCTACGGGCGGGGTCTGACAATCGGTCCCGCCGACCGTGCGGGAGCCCGCGCGGGCCCGGATACGCACAGGTCAGGGCACGGTTCGGGACACCAGGTACACCATCGGATGGTCCGGGTTGGACCGGTTCACGACGATGTCGTGGGTGGGCGCGGGACTCTTCCGCTTGTTGACGAGGCCGTACCAGGGGCCGGGGCCGCTGAAGTCCCAGCCGACGATCCGCCGGTCGCGGGCGTGGACGGCCAGCTCGCCCTTCTTCAGTGCCGCCGTGCTGGTGCCGATCTGGTCGAGGAAGCGTTCGAGGCCCTCGTTGCTCGTGTAGAACTGCACGTACAGACGGCTGGTCCGCCAGTTGTTGGTCTCGTAGTACGCGAGGTGCTTCGAGTACGGCGGGATCGGGACGTCGTAGAGGCGCTGCTGGAGCCGGGAGGGCCAGTGCGCGGTGAGGCCGGTCGCCGAGTACTTCTCCTCCTTGTCCTTGCCGCTGTCCCGGCTCTGGTTCGCGGAGATCACCAGATATCCGGCGGGGACGCCGATGAGCAGCACGATGATCGCCAGGGTGAGCGCGCGCCGGCGGATCTTGTGGCGGCGGTCCTCGGCGGGCTGCTCGGGTTCCTCGGGTGAGGTGCCCTGGCGGGGCACGGAGGCGGTCATGCGGAGTCCTGGGTGGTGCGGCGGGCCTCCACGTACCGCGCGTACCGCTCGTAGCGCTCGACCCGGCGGCGGTTGGCGCGGCGGAAGCGGCGGGCGACGAGGCGGGCGAGGTCGGCGGCGCCCACCATCCCGGCCTCGGGGCCGAGCTGGGCGCGGGCGATACGGGCCTCGGGGCGGTAGCCGCGGCCGGTGAGATGGCGGCGGAAGGCGTCGCGGGCGGGGCCGATGAGGAGGTCGTCGGCGGCCGAGACACCGCCGCCGATCACGAAGCAGGACGGGTCGAGGGCGGCAGCCAGGTTGGCGATGCCGACGCCGAGCCACTGGCCGATGTCCTGGAGCAGCTCGATGCACATCGCGTCGCCCTCACGGGCCAGCTCGGTGATCATCGGCCCGGTGATGTCGCCGATGTTGCCCTTGACGTGCTCGATGATCCCGTACGCGACCGGGGAGTCCGCCGCGGCCAGCTCGCGGGCCTCTCTGACCAGCGCGTTCCCGGAGCTGTACTGCTCCCAGCAGCCGCGGTTGCCGCACGGGCAGCGGTGTCCGCCGGGCACGACCTGCATATGGCCGAACTCCCCGGCGACCCCGAACTTTCCGCGCTTGACCTGACCGTCCTCCAGGATCGCGCCGCCGATGCCGGTACCGAGCGTGATCATGACCAGGTGGTCCTCGTCACGGCCGGCGCCGAAGCGCCACTCGGCCCAGGCGGCGGCGTTGGCGTCGTTGTCGACCAGCACGGGCACGGCGAGGCGGCCGGCGAGCCGGTCGCGCAGTGGTTCGTTGCGCCAGGACAGGTGCGGGGCGAACAGCACGCGGTTGCGGTCCGCGTCGACCCAGCCGGCGGCACCGATGCCGACGGCGTGCACGTCGTGCCGGTCGGAGAGGTCCAGCACCAGCTCCACGATCGTGTCCTCGACGACCTGGGGGCTCTTGGACTTGTCCGGGGTCTCCGTGCGGAGCTTCTCCAGGATGTTGCCGTCGGCGTCCACGACGCCCGCCATGACCTTCGTCCCGCCGATGTCGATGCCGACGGTGGGGACGCGGGGCGCCGTCAGGTGCGAGCGGCGCTCGCGCGTGCCGACGGTACGCAGGACGGTGGCCCGCGCGGAGCCGCGGTGGGTGAAGTCGCGGTAAGTGCTCATCGGGCCGATTCTGCCTTAGCGCTCCGCTTGGTGCGGCGTGGGGGCGGGGGGTGCCATGGGTTGTTTTTCGGGTGCGGGGTCCGGTGGGGGCCGGTCGCGCAGTTCCCCGCGCCCCCATTCGGCGGCCGCGCCGCCATCGAGGGGACGGGAAGTCGCCTATGCCCTCACCAGGAGTTGGAAGTCGAACGAGTAGCGGGAGGCTCGGTAGATGTGGGTGCCGTATTCGACCGCTCTGCCCGTGTCGTCGAAGGTGGTGCGTTGCATGGTCAGGAGCGGGGCGCCGTCGGGTTCGGTCAGGCGTTCGGCTTCCTCCGGTGTGGCCGTTCTCGCACCGATCGTCTGGCGGGCGCTGTGCAGGGTGATGCCCGCGGAGCGCATCAGGCGGTACAGGCCCGTCGACTCCAGTTGGGGCGAGTCGAGGTCCAGCAGGCCGGTCGGGAGGTAGTTGCACAGGGCGGCCATGGGCTCGCCGTGGGCCAGACGGAGTCGCTCGATCCGGTGGACCTCTCCGCCCTCCGCGACGGCGAGGGCGGCGGCGACCTCGGCGGAGGCGGGGACCGTGGTGTTGAGCAGGACCCGGGTCTCGGGGCGCTGGCCGGCGGCCTCCAGGTCGTCGTAGAGGCTGCTGAGCTCCAGGGGGCGCTTGACCTGGCTGTGGACGACCTGCGTGCCCACGCCGCGGCGGCGGACGAGGAGGCCCTTGTCGACGAGGGACTGGATGGCCTGGCGGACGGTGGGGCGGGACAGGCCGAGGCGGGCGGCCAGCTCGATCTCGTTGCCCAGCAGGCTGCCCGGGGTCAGCGCGCCGTGCTCGATCGCGGCCTCCAGTTGCTGCGACAGCTGGAAGTAGAGCGGGACCGGGCTGCTGCGGTCGACGCTGAGCTGGAGCGACACGGTCGGATCCACTTCTGGTTTCGGCACGGGCCGAGCGTAGCCCCGGTGCCGGATGACGGGAAGCCGCGTCGTTCGGTTGTCCGGACAAAGCATTGACACGGCGGCGGGTACGCCCGCACTTTGTTTCTCATGCGCATCGGACTTATCGGAGCGGGTCGAATCGGGACGATTCACGCGACCGCGCTCAGCCGTCACCGCGACGTCGGCTCCCTGATCATCACGGACGTCGACACGGCGCGGGCCCATGACCTCGCGGACCGCCTGGGCGAGACGGTCGCACCGGGAGTGGACGAGATCTTCACCTGGGGTGTGGACGCCGTGGTCATCACGGCCGCCACATCGGCCCACGGCGAACTGATCGGTCGGGCAGCACGCTCGGGACTCCCGGTGTTCTGCGAGAAACCCATCGCCGTGGACATGCAGGGCACCTTAAACGCGCTCGCCGAGGTCGACGCCGCCGGAACCGTGCTGCAGATGGGCTTCCAGCGTCGCTTCGACTCCGGCTATGTCAGCGCCCGTGAGGCCGTGCGCTCGGGCCGGCTGGGGCGGCTGCACACCGTGCGGGCGCTGAGCGCCGACCAGGCGCCGCCACCCGCCGGGTACCTGACGGTCTCCGGGGGGATCTTCCGGGACTGCATGATCCACGATCTGGACGCCGTGCGCTGGGTGACGGGGCGCGAGGTCGTCACCGTGTACGCCACGGGGTCGGACACCGGGAACCCGATGTTCCGGGAGGCGCACGACGTGGACACGGCGGCCGCCGTGCTGACGCTGGAGGACGGCACCCTCGTCACGGCGACGGCGGCGCGGGTGAACGGGGCGGGCTACGACGTCCGCATGGAGCTGGCCGGTGAGCTGGACACCGTGGTGGTCGGGCTGGACGACCGTACGCCGGTCGCGTCCACCGAGCCGGCCGGGCCGCCGCCCGCCGACAAGCCGTGGACCGGTTTCCTGGAGCGTTTCGCCGCCGCGTACGAGGCCGAGGTCGCCGCGTTCGTCGAAGTGGTGCGCGGTGAGCGGGCCAACCCCTGCGACGGCCGTGAGGCGCTGCAGGCGTTGCGCGTCGCCGAGGCCTGCGAGCTGTCCCGCCGGGAGCACCGGCCGGTGAACCTCGGAGAGATCCCGGGCGGCCGCGACTGAGCCGCCCGGCGGCCGTACCGCCGGTGTGTCCGTGCGCGCGGGTCACACGAGCAGCCGTACCGCCGGGGTCTCCGTGTCGGTGGCCAGGATCTGGTCGCAGTCGCCGCAGCGGAGGTCCCACGGGCGGCTCACGTTGGTCTGGATGCTGGGCTTGCCGGACTCCCTGGTCTCGTGGCAGTAGTACCCGAGGTGCAGTCGCACCCAGGGGTGGCTGGTCGGGGCCGCGGAGCGGCGGCCGTCACGGCCGTCCTCGAAGGGCGCCCACCAGAAGTCGACCAGGATCCGCACCGCGAGCCGTTCGTCGCCGGAGGTGCTGTCGAACGCGGCGATGCGGGCCGGCGCGTGATGGCGGCCGAGGCCGCTGCGGGTACCGGAGCACAGGGCCTTCTCCGCGCCCCGCTCGAAGAACGTGGTGCGGCCGAGGCGCTCGCAGACGAAGCAGTCCAGGCTGAACTCCAGGGTGGGCCCCCAGTACAGCTGATGGCTCTCCTTGCCGCCCGGCGGCCGGGTGAGGGCCGCCGTGATCTCCGCGGTGCGCAGCATGGTCGGGTTCTCCTGCGGGGGCTCGGGGGCGGCATGCGCGGGCGAGGAGAGCGTACTCACCAGCGGACCGGCAGGCTCCGTACGCCGCGTATCAGCATGCCCGGCAGCCAGGGGCCCGGCGTTCCGTCGAGGGCGAGGTCGGGGCAGCGGTCGAGGAGCGTGCGGAGGGCGACGCGGGCCTCCAGCCGGGCCAGAGGCGCGCCCAGGCAGTAGTGGATGCCGTGCCCGAAGGCGAGGTGGCCCCGGGTGTCGCGGTGGATGTCGAAGCGGTCGGCGACGGGGCAGCGGCTGTCGTCGCGGTCGGCGGCGGCCAGGCCGACCAGCACGGAATCGCCCGCCTCGATGGGTGTGCCGGCGATGACGAGGGGCTCGGCGGCGAAGCGGAACGTCGCGTTCTCCACGGGGCCCTCGTAGCGCAGGGTCTCCTCCACCACCGCGTCCACCAGGCTCATGTCGGCGCGTACCTCGGCGAGTTGGCCGGGGTGGGCGAGCAGGGTGCGCACGGCGTTGCCGATGAGGTTGACCGTGGTCTCGTGGCCGGCGATGAGCAGGATGAAGGCCATGCCGCGCAGCTCGTCCGGCGACAGCCGGTCGCCGTCCTCGTCGGTCGTGCGGATCAGCGCGCTGAGCAGGTCGTCGGCGGGCGGGGAGCACCGCTTGTCCTCGATCAGCTCGCCCAGGTACGCGGCGAGTCGGACGAAGGCGTCGTACTCGCTCTCCGCGCTGGTGGGGGCCACCGTCTCCGTCGACATCTCGCGGAAGGCTGCGCGGTCCAACTCGGGCACGCCGAGCAGTTCGCAGATGACGGTGAGCGGCAGCGGATAGGCGAAGGACTCCACGAGGTCGGCGCGTCCGAGCGGCAGCACCGCATCGAGCAGGTCGTCGGTGATCTGCTGGATCCGGGGCCGGAGTCGCTCCACACGGCGGGCGGTGAACTCGCGGGTGATGAGCCCCCGCAGCCGTGTGTGCTGCGGCGGGTCGGAGACCAGCAGGTACTTGCCGATCAGCTCCTCGTCGAGGAAGGTGACACCGATCTTCGAGGCGTCCTTCGACAGCCGGGGGTCGGCGAGCGCCGCCCGCGCCTCCTCGTACCCCACGACCAGCCACGCCTCGTGGTGCGCGTCGGGTCCGGGCAGCCGGACCCGGTGCACCGGGCCGAGCGCGCGCAGCTCGGCGTACACGGGATACGGGTCCTCGGTGAACCGGGCCCCGTACTCCCTCAGATCGATCACATGCGTGTTCCCCATGAATCCCCCCTCACCCGCACAACGCACGGGCCCCCGCGCGAGTGCCCGCGCCAGGCACCGGATTCCCCGCCCACCGGGCGACCGCCCCCGGTCGGGGCTCCCCGCCCTGGCGGCCGGCGCTAGCGTCCGTCCTCCTCCAGCAGCCCGGCGTCGTACGTCAACAGGGCGATCTGCACCCGGTTGTTGAGGTCGAGCTTGGCGAGGATGCGGGAGACGTGGGTCTTGACGGTGGCGACGCTCATGAAGAGTTCGGCGGCGATCTCGGCGTTGGAGACGCCCCGGCCGACCGCGACGGCGACCTCGCGTTCCCGGTCGTTGAGGGCGGCGACCCGGGAACGGGCCGTCGTGCGGCGGGTGTCGGGGGCGCCGCCCGCCGCGTGCTCCATCAGCTGACGGGTGACGGCGGGCGACAGGACGGGATCACCGGCGGCGACCCGGCGTACCGCGTCGACGATCTCGGCGGGCGGGGTGTCCTTCAGTACGAACCCGGCGGCGCCCGCGCGCAGGGCCCGCAGGACCTGGTCGTCGGCGTGGAAGGTGGTGAGGACGACCACCTGGGGGGCGTCCGCGCGGCGGCGGAGCCGTTCGGTGGCCGAGAGGCCGTCGACGGTGGGCATCCGGATGTCCATGAGGACGACGTCGGGGCGGGCACGGTCGACCAGGGCGTCCACGTCGGCGCCGTCGGCGGCCTCGCCCACGATCTCGATGTCGTCGGCGCCGCCCAGCATGAAGGAGAGCCCGGCGCGGACGAGGGGGTCGTCGTCGACGAGGAGCAGTCGGATGGGGGTCATCGGCGCGCCGTTCGGATGTCGGTCATGGACCTACCGTAATGACGCCGCGTCACGGACCGACGCCTTCCGCGGGGGCGACCCGTTAGTGTCGGCCGGTACGGCATTCAACTGACGGAGGTTTTGGGTGCGTTACCGACTCCTGGGCCGGACCGGGCTCCGTGTCTCCGAGCTGTTCCTCGGCGCCATGACGTTCGGCGAGCAGGGCGGGGTGGGGGCGCCCCGGGCGGAGTGCGCGCGCATCCTCGACGTGTACGCGGAGGCCGGCGGCAATGTGATCGACACGGCCGTCAACTACCGGGGCGGGGAAAGCGAGCGCATCGTCGGCGAGCTGCTCAAGGGGCAGCGGGACCGGTTCGTGCTGTCCACGAAGTACACCGTCTCGCGCGACGGCACCGACCCCAACGCGGCGGGCAACCACCGCAAGAACCTGGCCCTGTCGCTGGAGACCAGTCTGCGGCGCCTGGGGACCGACTACATCGACCTGTACTGGGTGCACATCTGGGACCGGAACACCCCTGTCGAGGAGACGATGCGCGCGCTGGACGACGCCGTACGGTCGGGGAAGGTGCTGTACGTCGGGATCTCGGACGCCCCGGCGTGGGTGGTGGCCCGGGCCAACACGCTCGCGGAGTGGCGGGGTTGGTCCCCGCTGTCGGCGCTCCAGGTGCCGTACAGCCTCCTGAACCGGGACATCGAGCGTGAGCTGCTGCCGATGGCGGAGGCGTTCGGGATGTCGGTCGCGGCGTGGAGCCCGCTGCAGAACGGCATCCTGTCCGGCAAGTACACGCGGGCGGGCGGGCCGGAGCCCGGTACGGCGACCCGGCTGTCCGCGGAGACCATCGGGCGGCGGGAGCGGGCGGTCGCGCAGGCCGTGCAGTCCGCCGCGGACGAGCTCGGTGCCACGCCCGCGCAGGTCGCCATCGCCTGGACCATGGCGCACTCCCCCGCCGTCCACCCCATCTTGGGCGCCCGCCGGGCCGAACAGCTCACGGACAACCTGGGCGCGGCGCGGCTGGTCCTGCCGGAGGAGGTCCTGGCCCGTCTGGAGGACACGACCGGCTTCCGTCTCGGCTTCCCCGGCGACTTCATCGACGAAGCGTCGGCCTGGGTGTACGGCTCGGCGGGCCAACGGGTGGTGCCGCGGGAGTGGGGCCGGGGCGCCTCATAGCTCGGGGGTGCGGGTTCGTCGGCGGCTGCGGGTGAGTGGGGGCTGATCGCGCAGTTCCCCGCGCCCCTGAGAGGCGCCCGGGGCTGCGCCCCGTGCTTTTCAGGGGGAGGGCCGGCCGCAGGCCCGTCCCCCAGGGGCGCGGGGAACTGCGCGAGAAACCACGACGAACCCGCACCCGCCAAGGAACCGCGCACCCCCGAGCTACAAGGCGCCCCGCAACCCCACCCCGTACCGGACCCGCAACCGGCGGATCTCCCACCCCGCCACCGCCGTCACCGACAACGGCCCACCCACCAGCGCGGCGAACCGCACCACCGGCGGCCCCGGCGGCATCCCGCCCATCGCCAGCCCGATCGCCGCGAGCTCCCACACCAGGACGCCGGTGAGCAGCGCCGGGAGTGCCGCGTGCACGTCGGCGGTGTTGAAGGCGGTGCGTACGGCGGGGCCGGTCGCGAAGGCGAGGAACAGCAGCATCCACACCAGCGGCACGAGGAGGGCGAGCGGCACCCAGCGGCCCGCGTCCGGGCCCATGCGGTCCTTGGCGTAGAGGATCGCGGCGACCATGAGCGGCACCGCGGTGAAACCGCCGAAGTACCACAGGGCCGTTCTGCCGGCGGTCCGCAGCGGCGCGCGCATCGCGCGACGGGCGGCGGGCGAGGAGCGGCGGAAGAGGACCGCCACGACGACCGGTGCGCTCAGGAGCAGCAGCCACGGGGTGATCGTGATCCGCATCATGAACTGTTCCTGCGCCTGGTCCACGTCCTCCGGCCTGCCGTACACGGCGAGGATCAGCAGGGACATCGCGGTGGCCGTCCACGCCCTGGTCTGCTGCACCCGTGCCACGCCCGGGTCGAAGACGCGGTGGCGGGCCCCGGAGGGGAACAGCCGCCGGGCCCGGCGGCGGGCGGAGCGGGCCAGCGGGTAGCCCGCCAGCACCCCGACGACCAGGGGCCACGCGCACAGCGCGGCCAGCGCCCACAGACAGCCGTGCAGCCGGAGTCCGCTCAGGAACTCCCCCAGCGGCGGCCAGTCGTCCTCCCGCATCCGCTGCCACAGGGAGGGCGGGCGCCGCGCCACGTGCGGGTGGGGGAACGGCGGTCCGTAGGGCGACGGGCCGGGCTGGGGCGGCACGTACGGGCCGGGGTACGGCGGCGGGGGGTGCGGTCCTCCGTTCGGCGGCCGGAGCGGCTGGTACGGATCGTGTCCCCCGAAACTCACGCTGCTGTCCCCTCCGAGGTGCCCGGTGCCGAACGCGTCGACTGGCCATCATGGTCGACTCCCCGGCTCCGCGCACACCCGTTCTCAGGACCAGGGCAGCCAGGCCCGCACCTCGAAGCCGCCGTCCGCCTCGGGGCCGTGCTCCAGGCGGCCACCGGCGAGGGTCGCCCGCTCCGTCAGGCCGATCAGCCCCTGTCCGGAGCCGGGGACCGGCGGGACCTCCCCCGGCGGGGCGGGATTGCGGACGCGGACGGTGAGTCCGTCGGTCGGGGCTCCCGAGACCGTGACGGTGACCTCGGCGCCGGGCGCGTGCTTGCGGGCGTTGGTGAGGCACTCCTGGGCGATGCGGTAGGCGGTGCGGCCCACGGAGGCGGGGACGGCGGCGGGGTCGATGACGTGGCTGTCGAGGACGACCTTCATGCCGGCCACGCGGGACTCGGCGACCAGGCCGTCCAGCCCGGCGAGCGTCGGCTGGGGGCGTCCGGCGTCGTCGGAGTCGCCCGCGCGCAACACGCCGATGATCTCCCGCAGGTCCTGGAGCGCCTCGTGGGCGCTCTCCCGGATGACGCCCGCCGCGCGGACGATCTCCGCGCGGGGCGCGTCGGGCCGGAACTCCAGGGCGCCCGCGTGCACGCTGAGCAGGGTCAGCCGGTGGGCGAGGACGTCGTGCATCTCGCGGGCGATGGCCTCGCGGGCCAGGCGCTGCGCCTTCTCGGCCCGCAGGGCCGCCTCCGTCTCGGCCCGTCGGGCGCGGTCCCGGAAGCTCAGCATCAGCTGTCGCTTGGAGCGCACGAACATGCCCCAGCCGACGATGGCGCCGGTGAGCAGGACGGAGAGGAAGACCGCCCAGGGGTAGCTGACGTCGGGGTCGGGGCGCAGCCAGTAGAAGACCGGGTTCAGCAGCGCGGAGACGCCGGCCACCCCGGCCACGTACCGGAAGGGCCGGTGGACGGTGAGGGTGAAGAGGGCGACGAGGCCGGCGCCGCCCGCGGTCGCGGACACGAAGCAGACCGGGACCATCGCGACGGCGAGCCCGGTCGGCCAGCGTCGGCGCAGCCAGACCGCGGCGCAGGCGAGCGCGCCCAGCACCTGGTCGAGGGCTGCGTAGGTGTCGGGGAGACCGACCTCCTTGTTCACCGTGTCCAGGGCGAGGAGGCCGATGCCCACCGCCAGCAGGAAGCAGGTGAAGTCGACGGCCCAGTCGCGCGCGGTGCGCCGGGGTCGCCGCTCCGGCCGCCCGGTGCCGGGGTCCTGGGCGGGGTCGAGGACGGCGGACGGCAACAGCCAGCGCCGCCCGGGAAAGGCCGATGGTTCGGGCACCGGTCGGTCACCACTCACAGTCGACAAATCTATGCAGAGTCGGCCCCCGTCGGCGCCCTTCCGCCGGGGATCGCGACCAAAGTCGTGACCTCGTGGACTTTCGGCGGCCCGGCGCCGTACGGATCGGTACCGAGGTCGGCCGGGCAGGGCCACGCGGCCGATGGGTGGGAGGGGTCCGCGGCACGAGGATCCCTGCCATGAAGCAGTTCTTGGAGTTCCTCGGGTTCCTCGCCCTCCTGCAGGGCTCGGGTGGTCTGGTCTACGAGCTCACCGGCAAGCTGCGGTGGGGGGTGACCCAGCGGTGGGCCGTGCTGGACGGCTACGAGATCTATGTGAGCATCGCGCTGATCGTGCTGGGGCTCGCCCTGTTCGCGGCGGCCGACAGCCGGAAGGCCGGATGACCGGGGCCCGTCGGGCCGTCCGCTCCGGTGGGGGGAGGGCGGACGGCCCGGCGGGTGTCCCGACGGTGATCAGCAGTCGTGGTCGATCAGGTCGAAGGACGCGTAGTGGTCGGCGGTGTAGTAGTCCTCCTGGTGCTGCTGCCCGGTGACGATGCGGCGGGCGCCGCGGGTCGAGGAACCGGGTGTCTTCACCGTGTACTCGTGGTAGTAGCCGCTCGACCGCGAGGGCAGGACGCGCTCCCGGTTCTGGAAGACGCTCCCGTCCTGCCTGTAGGGGAACGGGCCTCCCCGCTCGATGAGGTTCAGCGTGGTGTACGCCTGCGACGGCAGGCGGCTGTGGCAGATGCTGCCGACCGCGGCGGCCGAGGTGTCCGCGGCGTTGGCGGTGACGGTGCCGCCCATGAGGAGGGCGGACAGCAGGGCGGCGGTGGCGCCGAGACGCGTGGCGCGCGCAGTGCGTGGGGGGAATCGCATGCCTCATGATGACGCGCGTAGACGATGACATGTCAATGACAAGTCCGAGGATTCAGCGGGCCCGTCCGTGAAGTTTTCCGGGAGTTAACCGGAGTTCACGGACGGCCCGTCCTCCTTCACATACGACGCCCCGTCAGGCGTCCTCGGGCAGGGCGAAACTGCCGTAGGTGGGGCGCCCCTCCCGCTCGTAGGTCTGGATCGAGACGCCCTTGCCGGTGATCCGGCCTCCCGCGTGCCGGAAGGCGGTCGGCACGGCTCCTTCCCGGAACAGCCGGAGGCCGGAGCCGAGCGCCACCGGGAAGGTCAGCAGGTGCAGGGTGTCGAGGAGGCCGAGGTCGATCAGGGAACCGACCAGCGCCCCACTGCCGTGCACCTGGAGTTCGCCGTCGGTGCGCTCCTTGAGGGCGGTGACCTGGTCGGCGAGGTCGCCGCCGATGACCGTGGTGCCGGACCACTCGGGGTCGGTGAGGGTCGTGGAGACGACGTACTTCGGCAGTGTGTTCAACTTGCCGGCGACGGGGTCGGCCGGGTCGGTCACCTTCGGCCAGTACGAGGCGAAGATGTCGTACGTGCGGCGGCCGAGGAGGAACGCGCCGACCCTGCCGAAGCTCTCGTCGACGAACTTCCCGAAGTCGTCGTCGGCGTACGGAAAGCTCCAGCCGCCGTGCTCGAAGCCGCCGCGGGTGTCCTCCTCGGGGCCGCCGGGGGCCTGGTATACGCCGTCGAGGGTGACGAAGACGGTCGAGACGAGCTTGCCCATGGCGATCGCCTGCTTCCTGGTGCGGGGTCTGTTGTCATCACCTCAGACCCCGCGGGGGCCCGCAACTCATCGGTGCGGCCGGGACGGATGCTGTCAGGCGCCGAGTTCCTGGAAGCGTGCCGCCAGCCGCGCCCTGCCCTCGTCCGTCAGGGAGCCGTGGAGGCGCAGGCGGGAGATGCCGCCGTCCGGGTAGATGTCGATGCGGGCGTGGGTGGCCACCGCGGGCTCGGGGAGCACGAAGCGGTGGTTGGTGTCGGGCTGGAGGCGGGTGCGCGGGAGGATCTCCGTCCAGGTGCCGTCCTCGCCGTCCCGGACCGAGACACTCGCCCAGCCCGCCGCGTTGCCCTTCAGACAGGCCGTGTCGATCTCCAGGGCACGGATCTCGGCCTGCGCGGCCAGGCGGTAGCGGATCCAGTCGTTGCCCTGGTCACGGCGACGACGGGTCTCCCAGCACTCGTGCATGACCCGGGCGCGGCCGGGCTGGATGGTGTTGGTGGCCGGTGAGTAGAAGAGGTTGGAGGCGTCCTCCGCCAGGCCGCCGTTCTCCAGGGCGACCACGTCGAAGGTGCCGAGGACGTCCAGCCACGCGGGGTCCGGGACGACCTCGCCGTACACCCGCAGACGGGCGATACCGCCGTCGGGGTGCTGGTTGACACGCAGGTGGGTGAAGCGCTGTTCGACGGAGACGGCGAAGCCGTTCGCCGCGTGGCCGCCGACGGGGGTGCGCGGTACGAGGGTCGTCCACTTCACGTCGGAGGCGAGGAGGTCCTCGGGCGAGGGGGTGCCCGGCACCGAGGTGGCCTCGACCGAGACCGCCTGCGGGTAGTTGCCGCGGAAGTGGGCGGTGTCGACGACGATGCCCCGGACGACGCCGGGCGCGCCCAGGCGGACCAGCGCCCAGTCGTGGTCCTCGGCGGTCGGCCAGGGGTGGTCGGCCGAGGCGCCCCGGCGGCGCCGGGTCTCCCAGCCGTCCATGATCTTGCCCTTGTGCCCGAAGTGCTCCGGGTCGAACTCGGCCCGCTCCGGCAGCAGCAGGTTCTCCCGCTGGGCGAAGAACTCGTCGTTGGCGGCGATGACACCGGCGCCGAGCCTGCGGTCGGCGAGGTCGGTGTAGTGGGCGAAGGGGAGGTCGGCGGTGCGGTAGTCCGCGTACGGGTCACCGCCGCCGTACGGGTTCGCGTCGCCGGTGAAGTGCACGATCGCCGTCACGATGATCAGGTCTGCCTCTCGGTTGTGGGCCGCCGCGGGTGCGGGAGCGGTTCAGGGGGTGCGGGTGAGGAGCCTTCCCTTCGGCGCGGTGAACTCGCCGTCGGCGACGATGCGTTCGCCGCGCAGCCAGGTGGACCTGACGACGCCGTACAGCGTCCTGCCCGCGTACGCCGTCACCCGGTTGCGGTGCTGGAGGGCCGCCGGGTCGACCGTGAACGTCTCGTCCGGGGCGAGCACCGCGAAGTCGGCGTCGCGGCCCGCCTCGATGGCGCCCTTGTGGTCGAGGCCGACGAGGCTCGCCGTGCGGGTCGACATCCAGCGGACCACGTCCTCCAGTGTGTGGCCGCGTCCGCGGGCCGCCGTCCAGACCGCGGCGAGGCTCAGTTGGAGACCCGAGATGCCGCCCCAGGCGGTGGCGAAGTCGTCGGTCTTCAGATCGGCCGTGGACGGGGAGTGGTCGGTGACCACGCAGTCGATCGTGCCGTCGGCGAGCGCCCGCCACAGCAGGTCCTGGTTGGCGGACTCGCGGATCGGCGGGCAGCACTTGAACTCGCTCGCCCCGTCCGGGACCTCCTCGGCGGTCAGGGTGAGGTAGTGGGGGCACGTCTCCACGGTGATCCGTACGCCGTCGGCCTTGGCGGCGGCGATCAGCGGCAGCGCGTCGCTGGAGGACAGATGCAGGACGTGCACGCGGGCGTCGAGTCGTCGGGCCTGGTCGATGAGGGCCGCGATGGCGCTGTCCTCGGCGCCGCGCGGGCGGGAGGCGAGGAAGTCGGCGTACCGGGGGCCGCCGCGCTGGGGGGCGGTGTCGAGGTGGTGCGGGTCCTCGGCGTGCACGATGAGCAGCCCCCCGAAGCCCGCGATCTCGGCCAGGGAGCGGGCGAGCCGCTCCTGGTCCAGGTGCGGGAACTCGTCGACGCCGGACGGGGACAGGAACGCCTTGAAGCCGAAGACCCCGGCGTCGTGCAGCGGGCGCAGGTCCTTGACGTTGTCGGGCAGCGCGCCGCCCCAGAAGCCGACGTCGATGTGCGCCTGGTCGGCGGCGACCTCCCGCTTCGTACGGAGGTGGTCGACGGTCGTGGTCGGCGGCAGGGAGTTGAGGGGCATGTCGACGAGGGTGGTGATGCCGCCGGCGGCCGCGGCCCGCGTCGCGGTCCAGAAGCCCTCCCAGTGGGTACGGCCCGGATCGTTGACGTGCACATGGGTGTCGACCAGCCCCGGCAGCAGGACGTCGTCGCCGAGCTCCTCCAGGCGGGCGCCGGGGGGCAGGTCGGCGTCGTACGGGAGGACGGCCGTGATCCGGCCGTCCGCGACCGCGACCGCGGCGGGGCGCGATCCCTCGGGCGTGATGACCCGCGTCGAGCGCAGCACCAGTTCAGCGTCGGACACCCGGACCCCTCTCGCCCTGCCGTCGTTTCTCTTCCGCGTCCGCCGGTTTTACTTCCACGTAACGGAATTCAACGTTCTGTTGAAGGAGTCTTCACTCCAGGTCGGGCCGCGTCAAGAGCCCCCTCCCCCACTCTGCTCCTCACCCCGCCACTCTGGACATTTTCACAAACCGGAATGAAAATTCCGTCAGGCAGAACATAGTGACATGCAAGCGAGCAGTCAACGAACTGCCCGGTAGGCTGCGACTTCGCCTGCCTTCGTGAAAGGACCCGCGCCGTGCCGACGTCCAGCGCCAGCACCACCGACTCCACCAGGTCGTCCTCGTCCAGCGGCGGCGTCCAGTCCCTCGAGCGCGCCTTCGACCTGCTGGAGCGGATGGCGGACGCCGGCGGCGAGGTCGGCCTCAGCGAGCTGTCCGCGAGCAGCGGGCTGCCGCTGCCCACGATCCACCGGCTGATGCGCACGCTGGTGGTGTGCGGCTATGTGCGCCAGCAGCCCAACCGGCGGTATGCCCTCGGCCCGCGCCTGATCCGCCTCGGCGAGTCGGCGTCCCGGCTGCTCGGCACCTGGGCCCGCCCCTATCTGGCGCGGCTGGTCGAGGAGACGGGCGAGACGGCGAACATGGCACTGCTCGACGGCGACGAGATCGTGTACGTGGCGCAGGTGCCGTCCAAGCACTCCATGCGGATGTTCACCGAGGTCGGCCGCCGCGTGCTGCCCCATTCCACGGGCGTCGGCAAGGCCCTGCTCGCCGATCTGCCCGCCGACGAGGTCCGGGCCCTGCTGTCCCGTACCGGGATGCCCGCCGCGACGGAGAAGACGATCACGACACCCGACGGTTTCCTCGCCGCGCTCGCCGAGGTGCGCGACCTGGGCTACGCCGTCGACGACAACGAGCAGGAGATCGGTGTCCGCTGCCTCGCCGTCTCCGTCCCCAATTCCCCCACCGCCGCCGCGATCTCCATCTCCGGTCCGGCGGGCCGGGTCACCGAGGCGGCGACGGAACGGATCGTGCCGGTGCTGCAGCAGGTGGCGGCGGAGTTGTCGGAAGCGCTCGCCAACTCGGGGGGATGAGAACCGGGCGCGTCTCGGCTCAGGGGTGCCCTTTCGTCGGCGGCCGCCGGTGGGTGCCGAAATTCGCTGTCCGGTCGCCGGGGTGCGGTGATAGATACCCGGTGTGGCCACGACACTTGAGTTCTCCGACCTGCTGCGGCTGATCGACGAACGGTCGATCGCGTTCCGGGGCGCGGTCGCCGCCGCGTCCGACCTCGACGCGCGGGTGCCGACCTGTCCCGAGTGGACGCTGTTCGACCTGGCACAGCACCTGGGCGGAGGCGACCGCTTCTGGGCCGCCCTCGTCGCCGCCGGCCCCGCCGACGCTCCGGCGGCCGAGGCCGTCGCCGAGCGCGCCGCCCTGGTCGCGCCACGGGAGCCCGAGGCCCTGTCGGCCTGGTTGACCGAGTCGACCGAGCTGCTGCTGGGCGCGCTGCGAGAGGCCGGACCGGACGCCGGTTGCTGGACGTGGTGGAGTGCGTCGCAGTCGCCGCCCACCTCCGGTGGCGTCGCCCGGCACCGGGTCCAGGAGACCGCCGTGCACACCTACGACGTCCAGCTCACCCTGGGGGCTCCGCGGCCCCTGCCGGACGCGGTGGCGCTCGACGGCGTCGACGAGTTCCTGTCCACCTGCTGCGCGACGACGGCCGCCTGGCCGCACAAGCCCACGGCCTTCGACTTCCACGCCACCGAGGGTTCCTCCTGGCGCCTCACGGTCGACGGGGACGGCGCACGCTCCGACCGCCTGCCCGTCACCGCCGCCGGCGAGGGCCCGGACGCGGCCGGCGTCTCCGTCCACGGCACGGCCGGTGAGCTGATCCTCTTCATGTACGACCGCATCTCGGCGGACGCCGTGCGGATCGACGGGGACGCAGGGCTGTTCGATCTGCTCCGCGCCTGGGAACCGGAGGAGTAACCGACCAGGAGGCGGCGACTCACCGGTGAGAGTGCTGGGCGGCGGGGGCGAAACCCCCTGCGGTCACCGGCCAGACGCTCACCGGCCCGGCGGTCACCGGCCCGGCGGTTCACCGAACAGGTCGACCGCCGTGCGGACCTCCGCCAGCCCTCGCGCGAGCGCGCTGACCGAGCCGATCGCCCCCGCGATCAACAGCAGGGACCGCCGCAACCGGGGCACCTCGGGCATGCCGCTCACGACCATCGCCGCCAGCGCGGCCAACTCGTCCTCCGCGATCCCCCGGTCCGGGAACTCGGCGGGATGCGCGGCGAGTTCACGACGCAACCGGGACACGGCGGACCGCAGCTCCACCACCCTCGCATCCTCGCCACTGCCGGTCACTGGCCTCTGCCCCAAGCTCCGCAACCCAGCTCTCCCCCCTCACGCACACCGTCGCGCGCGAGACCCGGCCGCGCCCCGTCGCACGACCGGCCGCCCCTGGCCGTAGGTCGTCCGCCGGGGGTGGCGCGGGCCAGTAAACGCCAACGGTATGGCGAGCGCCACACCGAGGACCGAAATTCAGCCCCAAGGATTCTCCGCCGACGGACGCCATCGACCCCCGGTTCACGGGCACCGGCACGCCGGTTCGGGTATGCAGGGCGCATGACACACGACCACCGACGGCCCGCAGGCCGAGACGATACGGAGACCGCAGGTCAGGGCGCACACGGCGACAGCCGGGGCGCGCAGGGCGGCGGCCCGTCGCCTCGTGTCGCCGCGCTGCTGCTCGCCGCGGGCGGCGGGCGGCGTCTCGGGGGGCGCCCCAAGGCGCTGCTCCCCCACCGTGGGCGCCCCCTGGTCGAACACGCGGCCGCGGTGCTGCGGGCGGCCGGCTGTTCGCGGATCCATGTGGTCCTCGGGGCGGAGGCGGCGACCGTACGCGCCCGGGCCGAACTGCCCGAGTGCGTCCTGGTGGACAACCCGCGGTGGTCCGACGGCATGGGCTCGTCGCTGCGCGCGGGACTGGAGTCGCTCGCCGGTACGGGCGCCGAGGCGGCGCTCGTGATGCTCGTGGACCAGCCGGGCATCGGACCGGAGGCCGTTGCCCGGGTGCTCGCCGCGTACGAGCCGGCCGGCGCGGGCAAGTCGCTCGTGGCCGCCGCCTACGGCGGCGAACGGGGCCACCCCGTCCTCTTCGGCGCCGAGCACTGGGCGGGCATCGCGGCGACTGCCACCGGCGATCGGGGGGCACGCGCCTACCTGAAGGCGCACACGGAGGACATCACGCTCGTCGAGTGCGGGGACGTGGCGCGGCCGTACGACATCGACACCGAGGACGACCTCACCCGTCTCGAATGAGCCGACCTCACCCGTCTCGAATGAGCGGCGCGTACTGAGCGGAGTGGCACTCTGCGTCACCCTGCCTCGACCCGGAGAATCCCGGCATCAACAAAACATTGAACTTCCACCATGAGGAAACTAGTATCCACGTTCCAGAAGCGCTCCCCTGAACCCGAGGGCGCTCCCAGCCTCACCCGGGTCGACCGACACCCGGTGCCACGCCCGCTGAAGGAAGTGACAGCTCATGTCCGCACCAGCGCCGTCCCCGCTGGCCATCGTCGACGCCGAGCCCCTGCCCCGCCAGGAAGAGATCCTCACCGACGCGGCCCTCGCCTTCGTGGCCGAGCTGCACCGCCGGTTCACGCCCCGGCGTGACGAGTTGCTCGCCCGCCGCGCCGAGCGCCGCGCGGAGATCGCCCGCACCTCCACGCTCGACTTCCTCCCGGAGACGGCCGCGATCCGCGCCGACGACTCGTGGAAGGTGGCCCCGTCGCCCGCCGCCCTGGAGGACCGCCGGGTCGAGATCACCGGCCCCACCGACCGCAAGATGACCATCAACGCGCTCAACTCGGGCGCCCGGGTGTGGCTCGCGGACTTCGAGGACGCCTCCGCCCCGACCTGGGAGAACGTCGTCCTGGGTCAGGTGAACATGGCCGACGCGTACACCCGGAACATCGACTTCACCGACGAGCGCACCGGCAAGTCGTATGCGCTGCGCCCGAACGAGGAGCTGGCGACGGTCGTCATGCGCCCGCGCGGCTGGCATCTGAACGAGCGTCACCTCGTCGACGCCGGCGGCACGCCCGTGCCCGGCGCGCTCGTCGACTTCGGCCTGTACTTCTTCCACAACGCCCAGCGGCTGCTCGACCTCGGCAAGGGCCCCTACTTCTATCTCCCGAAGACGGAGTCGCACCTGGAGGCCCGCCTGTGGAACGACGTCTTCGTCTTCGCGCAGGAACACGTCGGCATCCCGCAGGGCACGATCCGGGCCACGGTGCTGATCGAGACGATCACGGCCGCGTACGAGATGGAGGAGATCCTCTACGAACTCCGCGACCACGCCTCCGGGTTGAACGCGGGCCGCTGGGACTATCTGTTCTCCATCGTGAAGAACTTCCGTGACGGCGGCGCCCGGTTCGTCCTCCCGGACCGCAACGCGGTCACGATGACCGCCCCGTTCATGCGGGCGTACACCGAACTCCTCGTCCGCACCTGCCACAAGCGCGGCGCGCACGCGATCGGCGGCATGGCGGCGTTCATCCCGTCCCGCAGGGACCCCGAGGTCAACAAGGTCGCGTTCGAGAAGGTCCGCGCCGACAAGGACCGCGAGGCGAACGACGGCTTCGACGGCTCCTGGGTGGCCCACCCCGACCTCGTGCCGATCGCCATGGAGTCCTTCGACAAGGTCCTCGGCGACAGGCCGAACCAGAAGCACCGGCTGCGCGAGGACGTCCACGTCGAGGCCGCCGACCTGATCGCGATCGACTCGCTCGACGCCAGGCCCACGTACGGCGGCCTCGTCAACGCCGTCCAGGTCGGCATCCGCTACATCGAGGCGTGGCTGCGCGGCCTCGGCGCAGTGGCGATCTTCAACCTGATGGAGGACGCGGCCACCGCGGAGATCTCCCGCTCCCAGATCTGGCAGTGGATCAACGCGGGTGTCGAGTTCGAGAACGGCGAGAAGGCCACGCCCGAGCTGGCCCGCAAGGTCGCCGCCGAGGAACTGGCCGCCGTCCGCGCCGAGATCGGCGAGGAGGCCTTCGCCGCCGGCCACTGGCAGCAGGCCCACGACCTGCTCCTCCAGGTCGCCCTCGACGAGGACTACGCGGACTTCCTGACGCTGCCGGCGTACGAGCGGCTGCGCGGCTGAGGCCCGCCGGACCTCACCGCTCCGAGTGGCCCAGGGTCTTCCCCGGGGCCACTCGGTCGCGTACGAGCTTCTTCACCGCCGTCGGCTCGGGGAAGCCCTGCTCACGGCGGTCCCAGACGACCTCGTCGTCGACCCGGACGACGAAGACGCCACCGGTGCCCGGCCTGAGGGACAGCTCCGTCAGCTCGGCCTCGAACGTCGTGAGCAGTTCCTGGGCGAGCCAGGCGGCGCGGGGCAGCCAGCGGCACTGGGTGCAGTACTCGATCGACACGCGCCGGGGGGCGGGGGACGTGCCGGTCGCCGCGTCCACCATGTCCGTACTGTCCGTACTGTCCGTCATCCGAGATGCACCGACCAATCCTGTTCCGCCGCCGGTTTGCCGTGGAGATCGGGGACCCTCTTGAGCCAGTCCGGGCGGCCTCGCTGTGTTCTCGCCGCGCGGAGCGCCTCCTCGGCGGCGAGTTCCTCCCGGGAGGGGAAGTCCGTGGGGAGCCAGGCCGCGGAGGCCCGCACGCGCGCATGGAGGTAGTCGACGTACGCCGTGCGCGCCGCGTCGGGCGTCGCGAAGCCGTCCTCGGCGGCCAGCCAGGCGTCGGGGACCTCCGCCACGATCCGCCGCAGCAGGCTCTCGGTGACCTTCGGCGCCAGCTCGGCGTCGGCGGCGCGGACGTCGGGTGCGTAGTGGCCGAGGGCGTGGTGGCGGAAGTCGTACGCCTTCGCGGGGTCCGAGGCGTCCCAGCGGTGGTGGAAGACGAGTGCGGCGCCGTGGTCGATGAGCCACAGCCGCGGGGGGACGGTGCCGAGGGTGGGCCAGACCATGAGGTTCGAGCTGTGGACCGTGCGGTCGACGTTGACGGTGAGGGCGTCGAGCCAGACGATCCGGCCCGCCTCGGCCGGATCCACGGGGAACGCCTTGGCGACCTCGGGGGTGAAGTCCTTCGCGCCCGGCAGGTAGTCCATGCCGAGGTTGAGTCCCGCGCTCGCCCCGTGCAGCTCCCGCACCTCCTGGTGGGGCTCGTCGTCGGCGATCGCCGGGTCGAAGTGGACGAGGACCAACTCCGGGAACCGCAGCCCGAGCGCTCGCGCCAGCTCCCCCACGATCACCTCGGCGACCAGCGCCTTGCGGCCCTGCGCGGAGCCGGTGAACTTAACGACGTACGTCCCCAGGTCGTCGGCCTCGACGACACCGGGGACGGAACCGCCGGACCGCAGGGGCGTGACGTAGCGGGTCGCGGTGACCTCTCTCAGCATCTTCAACCCCGTTCAGCGCTGGGGAGAATCCCGGGAGTTTCGGCTGACATGCTCGTCTCCCGCTCTCCCCAGCAGTCCGTCAATGGCGGTGCGCCCCTTGCTTCCGGCCTCCGGCCTCCGGCATGAAGTGAGCATAGTAACCAAGCGTGACAGCAGGGGAGGCGTGCCCGAGCCATCGTGCCGGCGTCACCACGGACTCCCCCGCCTCCAGCAGGACCGAGGCGTAGGGAGGACCTCCTCCGCTGCTTGTCCGCCTCCGGCCGGTGGAGACCGGCCTCGCGGGCGGCGCAGGCGGTCCCTGGCGGGCCCCCTTCTCCGACACCGTACTCTTAGGTGAGCCTTAGCTGCCTGGGGGCGGGGAAGTGATGGAGAAGGGTGCATGTCGGGAGTCGTAGGACACCGTGTCGGCCGACTGGCCGCCGCCCTTCTCCTGTTGTCGCTGGCCGTGTTGCTGAGCCTCGCGGTCGGCAGCCGTACGATCCCGCCGTCGGCGGTGTGGGACGCGCTGGCACACGGCGGCACGACCGATGACGCCCAGGTCGTCCGGTCGTTGCGGGTGCCGCGCACGGTCATCGGTGTGCTCGTCGGCATCGCGCTGGCCGTCGCCGGCACGGTCCTGCAGGGCATCACCCGTAACCCGATCGCCGAGCCCGGCATCCTCGGCATCAGCCAGGGCGCCTCGCTCGGCGTCGTCTGCGCCATCGCCTTCCTCCACGTGCACACACTGACCGGGTACGTCTGGTACGCCTTCGCCGGTGCCGGAACCGCGGCGGTCTGCATCTACGCCGTCGCCAGTGGCGGGCGTGGAGGGGCGTCGCCGGTGAAGCTGGCGCTGGCCGGGGCGGCGATGAACGCGTTCCTCGCCTCCGTCGTCTCGGCGATCCTCACCACCAACGCACGGGCGCTGGACGAGTTCCGCTTCTGGGACGTCGGCTCGATCAGCGGGCGGGACGCGACGATCGCCGGCCAGGTCTGGCCGTTCCTGCTCGCCGGTCTGCTGCTGGTGCTGGCCATGGCCCGCGGCCTGGACGCGCTCGCGCTCGGCGACGACATCGCCCGCGGGCTCGGCCGCAACGTCGCTCTGCTGCGGGCCACCGGCGCCCTGGGCGCGACCGTCCTCACGGGCGCCGCCGTCGCCGCAGCCGGCCCCATCGCCTTCGTCGGCCTCGCCGTACCGCACATCGCCCGCGCCCTCGTCGGTCCCGGCCACCGCCTGCTGCTGCCCATGGCCGCGCTGCTCGGTCCCGTCATGGTGCTCCTCGCCGACATCCTCGGCCGGGTCGTCGTACGGCCCTCCGAGGTGCCGGTGGCCGTCATGACCGCGCTCGCGGGCGTGCCGTTCCTGATCGTGCTGGTGCGGCGGAAGGCGGTGGCGGCCGTATGACGTCCGTCGATGAACCACGCGTTTCCCTCCCTGTTCGTCCCGCCGGGCACGCTGTCGTGCGGGCCGGGCGAGGAAGCAGTTTCCTGGTGCACCGGCGGGCGCTCGCCGTGGCCGTCGTGCTGGCCGTGCTCCTCGCGGCGGCTGTGGTCGTGTCGTTGTGTGTCGGGGAGGCGTTCGTCCCGCCGGCCGAGGTCGTGCGGGTGCTGCTCGGGCTGCCGAGCCCGGACGAACTGGTCGTCGGCACACTGCGGTTGCCGCGACTGGTGACCGGGCTGCTGGTGGGGGCCGCGTTCGGGCTGTCCGGGGCGCTGATCCAGACCATGGCCCGCAACGCGCTCGCCAGTCCCGACGTCATCGGTGTGACACACGGCGCGGGCGCGGCGACGGTCGCCGCGATGACGTTCGGCCTCACCTCCTACGCCGTCCTGCCGTACGTCTCCGTCGCGGGCGGGCTGCTGGCCGCCCTCCTCGTCTATCTGCTCGCCTGGCGGGGAGGGCTCTCCGCCTCCCGTTTCGTGCTCGTCGGCATCGGCATCTCCGTGGCGCTCGGCTCCCTGACCCGGCTGCTGGTCACCAAGGGGGACTATCTGGTCGCCCAGCAGGCCAAGGTGTGGCTCACCGGGTCGCTCAACGGCCGCGGCTACGACCAGGCGGCCCCGCTCGCCACGGTCCTGCTGCTGCTCGTGCCGCTCCTGCTGTGGGCGGCCCGCGCGCAGCGGAGCGCGGCGTTCGACGAGGACACCGCCACCGCGCTGGGCATCCGGCTCGGCCGGGTACGGCTGGGGCTGAGCGTCCTGGGTGTCGTCCTCGCCTCCGCCGCGACCGGGGCCGCCGGTCCCGTCGACTTCGTGGCGTTGCTCGCCCCACAGATCGCCCGACGCCTGACCCGCACCCCGCAGACCCCGCTGGTGTGCTCCGCGTTGACGGGCGCGCTGATCGTGGTCGTCGCGGACGTGCTGGCCCGCAAGCTCCTCTCGCCGCTGGAACTGCCGGTCGGCGTCTTCACCGCCCTCGTGGGCGCCCCCTGTCTGATGTGGCTGATCGTCCGCACCCGCGGCAACCGCTCCGGAGGAACCGCTTGACCGACGACCGCCCCACCGAGCTCACGCCCGCTCAGGACGCCGTTCCCGCTCAAGGCCCCGTCGGCAACCGGTTGGCCGCCCGCGGACTCACCCTCGCCTACGAGGACCGTACGGTCGTCGAGGATCTGGACCTGGAGGTGCCGGACGGGAAGGTCACGGTCATCGTCGGGCCGAACGCGTGCGGCAAGTCGACGCTGTTGCGGGCCCTCGGCCGGCTGCTGAAACCGCGTCGGGGCGCCGTGCTGCTCGACGGCGCCGAACTGGCGCAGGTACCCACCCGGCGGATCGCCCAGGTGATAGGGCTGCTGCCGCAGACGCCGATGCCGCCGGAGGGGATCACGGTCGCCGACCTGGTCTCGCGGGGACGGCAGCCGCACCAGAAGTGGTGGAGGCAGTGGTCCGACTCCGACGAGGCGGCCGTCGCCCACGCCATGGAACGCACGGGCACCACGGACCTCGCCGAGCGTCCGGTCGACGAACTGTCCGGCGGTCAGCGCCAGCGCGTGTGGATCGCCATGGCCCTCGCCCAGGACACCGACCTGCTGCTGCTCGACGAGCCGACCACCTACCTCGACATCGCCCACCAGGTCGAAGTCCTCGACCTCGTACGGCAGTTGAACAAGGAGCGCAGCCGTACGGTGGTCGCGGTGCTGCACGACCTCAACCAGGCCGCCCGCTACGCCGACCATCTGATCGCCATGCGGGCGGGCCGGATCGTGGCGCAGGGCCCGCCCGCCGACACCGTCACGGCCGACCTCGTCCAGGAGGTCTTCGGCCTCGCCTCGGTCGTCGTACCGGACCCCGTGACGGGTGGTCCGCTCGTGGTGCCGGGCCCGCCCGGTGTCCGAAAGCACACGCCCCGCGGGCTCCCGGCCCACAGACAACCCATAAAGTAAGGGAGACCTAAGTTCAACGACGGGAGCTCTCCCATGTACCTCCGCCGCCGCGGCACCGCCGCCGCAGCCCTCGCCCTCGCCTCCGCGCTGACCCTGACCGCGTGCGGGGGTTCCTCCGGCGGCGAGAGGTCGGGCGCCGGGCCCTCCAAGGGGGCCGCCGGGAAGAAGGACGTTGCCAAGGGCGGCAAGGACTTCGCGGACGCGGCGAGGAAGACAGCCGCGATGGGCACCGACGCCAAGGCCGGCGAATGGCCGCGCACCGTCGAGCACGCCATGGGCGAGACGAAGATCGAGACCCAGCCGAAGCGCGTGGTCGTCCTCGACGTCGGTGAGCTCGACAACGTTGTTTCGCTGGGCGTCAAGCCCGTCGGCCTCGCCCCCACCGAGGGCTCCCCCGAGCTGCCGTCGTACCTGAAGAAGGACGCGGGCAACCCGAAGAACGTGGGCACCATCAACAGCCTCAACCTGGAGGCGATCGCCGCGCTGAAGCCCGACCTGATCCTCGGCAGCCAACTGCGCGCCGCCGACAAGTACGACGAGCTGTCCAAGATCGCGCCGACCGTGTTCTCCGTCCGCCCCGGCTTCACCTGGAAGGAGAACTACCTCCTCAACGCGGCGGCCCTCGACAAGACGGCCGAGGCGAAGGACAAACTGGCGTCGTACGAGGCGAAGGCCGACGCGCTGGGCAAGAGGCTCGGTGTCGACAAGCCGACGGTCTCGATGGTCCGTTACATGCCGGACGGCGTCGTCCGCCTCTACGCCAACGCCTCGTTCATCGGCACCATCCTCAAGGACGTCGGCGTGCCCCGCCCGAAGAACCAGGACATCGAGGACCTCGCCGCCGAGATCAGCGCCGAGAACATCGACCAGGCCGACGCGGACTACATCTTCACCGGCGTGTACGGCGACCCGAAGGCCACGGACAAGTCCAAGGCCCAGGGCAACCCGCTGTGGAAGAACCTCTCCGCCGTCAAGGCGGGCCACGCCCACGACGTCCCGGACGAGACGTGGTACCTCGGCCTCGGTGTGACCGCCGCCGACGAGGTGCTCGGCGACCTGGAGAGTCACCTCTCCGAGTAGCGGTCGACGCACGGCGTGGGGGCCAGGGCGTTCTCGGCGGAGAAGATCGAGTCTCGTCGCACGGCCTCGAACTCACCGCATGGGGTTCGCCGGCACGGCGCGCAGACCATCGTCGACGGTGACGAAGCAGCCTGGGTGATCGCTACGGTGTCCGATCAAGACCGGCGCGCTCCAGTGCCCTGGTCATGGCGGGTCGGTCCAGCTCGCGCCAGTCGGGTTCGTTGACGAGGGACATCAGCAGGTCGGGGGTGAGCCGGTGGGTCTCGGCGTGGGTCAGCAGGGTCTCGGCGTCGTGGGCCGGCATGGCGCCGTGGTCCTCGTCGGCGATCGTCCTCAGCACGTCCTTCCGGTCGACGAAGCGGCTCATGCCGCAGTCGAGTCCGTCGTCGTGCAGGGTCGCCGGGTACGGGGCACGTGCCCAGGTGCCGTTCTCGTACCAGTAGACGCAGCCGAGCTGCCAGCCCTTCAGCAGGTCCCGGAGCGACTCGTGCGGGAGCCAGTCGGGGGCGCCGGCGAGCATGTCGACCGGCGGTTCGTGCCACTTGATCCCGCTCGACTCGTCCTCGCCGAAGAGCACGTACCGCCCCTCGCCCCGCTGTTCGAGGGTCCACCAGGTGCAGCCGGAGTCGTCGAGGTGGAGTCCCTCGTCGTCCACCCAGGTCCCCGTGCGGTGATGGCCCTCCCGCTCGTCCGCCGTGGTGGCCTCCAGCACGGCGACGAGCGACCAGCGCGCCCACAGCACCTCGGCCGGCGGAAGGTCGCCGGGCAGTCCCGGCCGCTGGATGGTCATGGCTCGCCCCCGTGTTCGACACGATGATCGGCATCGCTCTCATCGATCCTGATCAGGGGTCAGACTCTCATGGGCCGCACGGTGTGCGAGCGGCGGCCGGACGCCGCTCGCGCCTACGGGGCGCCCCGCCTCCGTTCGCGCAGCCGGACCGCCACGAACACGACGCGGTCAGTGTGACGAAGCCGGAGTTCCAGATCAGGCTGCCGAGGGCGGTCAGAGAAAGGAACTGCGCCATCCGCATCCGCTCGACGCCGGCCGGCAGGGAGACGAGGCTGCGTAACAACAGGGGCACCATCCGGCCGTAGAAGACCGCCTTCGTTCCGTGCCGGAGGAACCAGCGTTCGGTGCGGTCGAAGTCCGACGGGAGCCGAGGGTGGTCCAGAACAGGGCGGTGACCAGGCTCATGGTGCCCTGACCCGGCGTGCCGCTGGAGGCGGCCCCGAACGTCTTCGACCGGTTCTACCGGGTCGACGAGGCCCGCTCCCGTACCCGCACCCGCACCCGCACCCGCTCCCGCACCCGCGGCGGCAACGGTCTGGGCCTCGCCATCACCGCCACCGCCACGATCCGGGGGCGTCGGTCCGGGCAGTCGCCGCGATCCGGCGAAGTGCCCCCGCGGGCGGTCGCGGCGGAATCCACCCGAAGGGATGGATCATTCGGCCATTTGGCCCGTTGACGGGCCTTTCGGGGGCGCGGGTGCGGAACGGCACGACTACTTTCCGCTGGGCCGGTTACGCGCGGAGTGACAACGACCGGCCTTCGCAGGGGCCTGTCCCGCCGCCCCCGAAGCCCCCCCGACCGCCGATTGAGGGATCCGATGGCCACACACACCGAACCGGTCGCCCCGGTCCCCGCGGTGGAGCGCCGCAGCAGGGGACAGGTGATCGTCTCCTGGCTGACCACCACCGATCACAAGAAGATCGGGCACCTGTATCTGATCACGTCGTTCGGGTTCTTCCTGATCGGCGGGGTGCTCGCGATGGCGATCCGCGCGGAGCTGGCCCGGCCCGGGTTGCAGATCCTCTCCGCCGAGCAGTACAACCAGGCGTTCACCCTGCACGGCACGGTGATGCTGCTGCTGTTCGCGACGCCCACGTTCGCCGGTTTCGCCAATGCGGTGATGCCGCTCCAGATCGGCGCGCCCGACGTGGCGTTCCCGCGGCTGAACATGCTCTCGTACTGGCTGTTCCTCCTCGGCGGCCTGATCGTCATCAGCGGTGTCTTCACCACCAACGGCACCGCCGACTTCGGCTGGACCGCCTACACCCCGCTCAGCGGCGGCGAGCGAACCCCGTACGTCGGCGGGGACATGTGGGTCATGGGGCTGGCGCTGTCCGGGTTCGGGACGATCCTCGGCGCGGTCAACTTCATCACGACCATCATCTGCATGCGCGCCCCCGGCATGACGATGTTCCGGATGCCGATCTTCACCTGGAACGTCCTGCTGACGTCGGTTCTGGTGCTGTTGGCCTTCCCGGTGCTGGCCGCCGCGCTGCTGGTACTGGAGGCGGACCGCAAGTTCGGCGCGCAGGTGTTCGATCCCGAGAACGGTGGGGCGCTCCTCTGGCAGCACCTGTTCTGGTTCTTCGGCCATCCCGAGGTCTACATCCTGGCGCTGCCGTTCTTCGGGGTGATCACCGAGATCATCCCGGTCTTCGCCCGCAAGCCGATCTTCGGGTACATGGGCCTGGTCGGCGCCACCATCGCCATCACCGGCCTGTCGGTGACCGTGTGGGCGCACCACATGTTCGCGACGGGGGCGGTGCTGCTGCCGTTCTTCTCCTTCATGACGTATCTGATCGCCGTCCCCACGGGAGTGAAGTTCTTCAACTGGATCGGCACGATGTGGAAGGGCTCGCTGTCGTTCGAACCACCGATGCTGTGGGCGGCGGGCTTCCTGGTCACGTTCCTCTTCGGCGGTCTGACCGGCGTGATCCTCGGCTCGCCCCCGCTGGACTTCCACGTCACCGACAGCTACTTCGTCGTGGCGCACTTCCACTACGTGCTCTTCGGCACGATCGTCTTCGCGATGTTCGGCGGCTTCAGTTTCTGGTGGCCGAAGATGACCGGCACCATGCTCGACCACCGGCTGGAAAAGATCCACTTCTGGACCCTCTTCGTGGGCTTCCACACCACTTTCCTCGTCCAGCACTGGCTGGGCGCCGAGGGCATGCCCCGCCGGTACGCCGACTACCTCGCCGCCGACGGCTTCACGGCCCTCAACACCCTCTCCTCCATCGGCTCCTTCCTGCTGGGCCTGTCGACCCTGCCGTTCCTCTACAACGTCTGGAAGACCGCCAAGATCGGCAAGAAGGTCGAGGTCGACGACCCCTGGGGCTACGGCCGCTCCCTGGAATGGGCGACCTCCTGCCCGCCCCCGCGGCACAACTTCGTCACCCTGCCCCGGATCCGCTCCGAGTCCCCCGCCTTCGACCTGCACCACCCGCGGCTCGCGCAGATCGAGCAGCGGGCGAACGAGGGCAGGCGGGACGCCGTCGACGCCGAGAGCCACAAGGGCGAGCCGCGGTGAGGCGCGAGCGGCGGACACCGCCGCACGGCGGGTTCGAGGGCGGGTACGACAGCGGGGGCGTCAGGGGAGACGACACCGGGTACGACGGCGGGTCGGCGGCGACGGTCGAGGGGTACCTCCTCGCCCGCACCCACCGCGAGCAGGCCCGGCGCGAGGCGGAGGACCTGTGCGCCCGGATGCCGTGGCTGACCACCGCCCAGGCGGAGGACGTCACCGACCACTACCTCCACCGGCGCATGGAGCTCACCCGCCACATGCTGCTGCTCACCGTGGAGCGGGCCGGGCAGCTGCGGGAGGAGTACGAGACCGTGTACGCCACCCTCCGGCGCTCACTCCTCAGACGCCACGCCGCCTGCGCGTGCGCCCTCCTCGTCTGCGCCACCGGACTCGGGGCGCTCGCGTCTGTCTCCTTCCGCTGACGGAGCCGGTCCTGGGGCCGTACGAATCCCCGCCGCGCCCGCTCATGTGCACAGCGCACACGACAGACGTGCAAGATCTTGAGGCTTATTTATGCTTTTGCCGGGAACTCGCATGGCGCAACGGTCGCCGCGGGTCTCCTGCCCGGCGGGCGATCTCGGGAACGGACGAGGGAGAGATCGTGACCGTTCAGGTAGGCGTCGAGGAAGAGTTCCATGTGCTGGACCTGGAGAGCGGGCGACTCGTCCCGGGGGCGGACGCGGTTCTCGGTCGTCTGCGCAGACCTGGCTTCAAGCCGGAGCTCCAACGGTCGGCCGTCGAGTGGAACAGCCGGGTGCACACCTCGCTGGAGGCCCTGCGCGCCGACCTGGCCGAGGCCCGGCGACGGCTGGACGCGGCGGCCTCCCCTCTGGGGCTGGCCGTCGCCGCCGCAGGCACCGTGCCGTTCGCGCGGCTGACGCCGGGTGACCCCACCCCGGACCCCCGGTACCGGACCATGGCCGAGGAGTACCGGCGGGTCTCCGACGAGCACCTCGTGTGCAGCGCCCAGGTCCACGTCGACATACCCGACCGCGACACGGCCGTCCGGATCATGTGCGCCGTCTCGCCCTGGCTGCCCCCGCTGCTGGCGCTCTCCGCCAGCTCCCCGTTCTGGATGGGCGCCGACACCGGGTATGCCAGCTGGCGCACCATGCTGTGGCAGCGCTGGCCCACCGCCGGGCCGGTCGGCTGCTTCCCCTCGGCCGCCGACTACGACGCCGCCGTCGCGGACATGATCCGCGGCGGAGCGATCAGCGACCCGGGAATGATCTACTACGACCTGCGGCCCTCCGACCACCAGCGGACCCTGGAACTGCGGATCTGCGACGCCTGCCCGCGCACCGAGACGGTCGTCCTCGTCGCCGGGCTGTTCCGGGCCCTCGTCGAGGACGCGCGGCTCCGCCTGGAGCGGGGGGACCAGATCTGCGACGGCCGGCACGAGTGGCTCCGGGCCGCGGCGTGGCGGGCGGCCCGGACGGGGCTGGAGGGCCCCCTGGTCGATCCGGACACCCGGCTGGCCGCGCCCGCCCCCGTCGTCCTGCGCGGCATGCTCCGGCGGCTGCGCCCGGCCCTGGAGGCCTGCGGCGACTGGGACACGGTGCGCCTGCTCATGACGGAGACCCTCGCCCGGGGCAGCGCCGCCCACCGGCTGCGCCGGATCGCCGAGGTCCACGGCCTGCGCGCCGCCGTGGACACGGTCGTCGCCGAGACCCGGGGCGACCGAAGCGCGCGCCCCGCGCCCGCCCCGGTGCGGCGGCCCGTCGCGGCGGCCGCGACGACGACGGTGCGGGGGCCCGTGGCATCGGGCCCAGTGGAAGCCATCGGGGGCTGAACCGCACAGCCATGCGGAAAGACGGTCACCGGTCAGCGCCCCACGACAGGGGCGCCCCCACCAGGAGCGGTCGTGGTCCGCTCCTCGGCGCCGGTGCCGCCTCGATCAAGGAGAGTTCGACATGCCCACCAGCAGGACCGACAACGATCAGACCGGGTGGTGCCCGCCGGGCGCCCACTCGTCGCCGGGCACGACCGGCGTCACTCCGCGAGGGGGTGCGGCCTGATGTGCGGTCTCAGCGGAGAGATCCGTTTCGACGGCGGACGGCCGGACCTGGCGGCCGTGGAACGCATGACCGACCGGCTGGCCGCCCGTGGACCGGACGGCAGGGGTGTGTGGTCGCAGGGCGCCGTCGCCCTGGGCCACCGACGGCTGAAGATCATCGACCTGTCCGAGTGCGGGGCTCAGCCGATGGCCGACTCCGCCGGCCGGATCACCGGTGTCTTCAACGGCTGCGTCTACAACTACAAGGAACTCCGAGAGGAACTCCGCGGACTCGGCCACCGCTTCTTCTCCGACTCCGACACCGAGGTCGTGCTCAAGGCGTACCAGCAGTGGGGCACCGACTGCGTCGACCACTTCTACGGCATGTTCGCCTTCGTCATCGTCGACCAGGACACCGGGCGGGTCGTCCTCGGCCGGGACCGGCTCGGCATCAAGCCGCTGTACCTGGCCCGGTCGCCGGGGCGGCTGCGCTTCGCCTCCTCGCTGCCGGCCCTGCTGGCGGGCGGCGGCGTCGACACCTCCCTCGACCCCGTCGCGCTGCACCAGTACATGAGCTGGCACGCCACGGTGGCCGCGCCCCGCACCGTCCTGAACGGGGTGCGGAAGCTGCCCGCCGCCACCGTGCGGGTCGTGGAGCCCGACGGCCGTGAGCGGGACATCCGCTACTGGCAGCCGTCGTACAGCCGCGTGCCGGAGCACGCGGGGCTCGGCGCGGACGACTGGCGTGACGCGGTGCTCGACGCGCTGCGCACCGCCGTACGCCGCCGCATGGTCGCCGACGTGCCCGTGGGCGTCCTGCTGTCGGGCGGCCTGGACTCCAGTCTGATCGTGGCGCTGCTGGCCGACGAGGGGCAGACCGACCTCGCGACGTTCAGCGTGGGGTTCGAGTCGGAGGGCGGTGTCGAGGGCGACGAGTTCCACTACTCCGATCTGGTCGCCCGGCACTTCGGCACGGACCACCACCAGCTGATGGTGCCCTCCGACCGGGTGTCGACGGCGCTGGACGCGGCGGTCGAGGCGATGAGCGAGCCGATGATCAGCCATGACGTGGTCGCCTTCCATCTGCTGTCCGAGCAGGTGGCGAAGGAGGTCAAGGTCGTCCAGAGCGGCCAGGGCGCCGACGAGGTCTTCGCCGGCTACCACTGGTACCCGGACATGGCCGCCGTCCCCAGGGAGCGGGCCCCCGAGGCGTACGTGGAGACGTACTTCGACCGCTCGCACGGCGACCTCACCGGGATCGTCCGGCCGCACATGCTGCCCGACCACGACGTGTCCGGCCGCTTCGTACGGGAGCACATGGCCCGCCCGGGCGCCGAGACCGCCCTCGACGCGGCGCTGCGGCTGGACGCCGAGGTGATGCTGGTCGACGACCCGGTCAAGCGGGTCGACAACATGACGATGGACTGGGGGCTGGAGGCACGGGTGCCGTTCCTCGACCACGAACTCGTGGAGCTGGCCGCCCTCTGCCCGCCGGAGCTGAAGCTCGCCGACGGGGGCAAGGGAGTCCTCAAGGCCGCCGGCCGGAAGGTCCTGCCCACGGAGGTCGTCGACCGGCCCAAGGGCTACTTTCCGGTCCCCGCCATCATGCACATGGCGGGTCCGGTACTCGACCGGGTGACCGAGGCCCTGACGGCTCCCGAGGCCACGTCGCGCGGTGTCTTCGAGGACGCGTACGTGGCCAAGCTGCTGTCGGCGCCGGACGAGCACCGCACCAGGCGTGGGGCGAACGCCCTGTGGCAGGTAGCTTTGCTGGAGATATGGCTGCAAACGCACGGAATCAGCTGACCGGGGTGCAGGGGAGCCGATCCCCGCGCCCGGCCACGGCAGCCCCGTCGGACCCGCCGGCAGCGCCCCCCTTCGGCGTCCAGGCCGGTGAGGACGTCGTCGACGGGGTGCCGTGGCTGCCCCTGGACCACGGCACCGCGCCCCCGGCCGCGGTCGGGGTCGCCCCGGCCGCCGCGTGGTCCGGGGCGACCGCCCTGGCGCCCCCGGCGTCGACGGCCCCCGTACCGGTGCCGCTGCCGGAGACCGCCGGAACACGGGACACGCCCCAGCCGCTGCGGTCCCACGGCTGCTGGTACCCCTCCGTCGACCCCAGCGGCAGACAGGTCGCGTTCATCTGCGACCGGGGCGGGGTGCCGCAGCTGTGGACCGGGCCCGTCGACGGGGACGAGGTCCATCTGCTGGACTCCGATCCCCACCCGGTCAAGGAGGTGGCCTGGTCGCCGGACGGCCGCTGGATCGCCTACACCACCGCCCCCGGAGGCGGCGAGCACACCCGGGTACTGTGCGTACGGCCCGACGGCACCGGGCGGCGCGTCCTCGCCGGTGCCGAGCCCGGCAGCTCGGCGTACCTCGGCTGCTGGCAGCACGACGGGTCGGCGGTCGCCGTCACCGTCGCCGAGCCGGTGCTCCTGCCGGCCGGGGGCGACACGGACGAGTCGCCCGCCCGCGCGGAGCCGGGCCTCGCCGACCCGCACACGTACACGCCGGCCCGTCCGCCGGGCTGGGCCGTGCGGGACGGCCGGGCCGTGCTGCTGGGCGGCCCGCGCTACGGCGACGCCGGGCCGGCCGCCCATCTCGCGGAACGCGAGGGGGGGACCGCCCGCGACCACGACCAGGAGAGCGACCAGGAGGCCGCGGGTGGCCTCGCCGCCTACCTCGTCGACCCCACGGGCGCGGCGGCACCCGCGTTGCTGGCGGTGGAACGCGGCGCCGCCACGCTGCGGGTGTGCGACCTCAGCCGGGACGGACGGCTCGCCCTGGTGCGCCGAGGCCCCCGCGGCCGCCGCGAGGCCCTCGTCGTGCGCACCTCCGACCTGCGGACCACGTTCGCGCTGCCGGTCGCGGACGGTGACCCGTGGATCGGCCGGTTCTCCCCCGACGCCACGACGCTGTGGCTGCGCAGCGACGCGGCCCGCGAGTTCGCCGCGCTGTTCGCCGTACGGCTGGCGCCCGGGGGCGAGCAGCAGGGCATCACCGTCACTGCGGAGCGCGAGGGGTGCGGTCTGGAACTGCTGGCGTTCGGCCGCGACGGGTCCACGGCGGCCCTGGCGTGGAACGTGCGGGGGGCCACCGAGCTGGAGGTCACCACCGTCTCGGGCGCCGCGGGCATCGCCTCGGTGGGGGTGCGGCGGTCCGTGTCGCTGCCGCACGAGGTGGTGACGCGGATGGCGCGGGCCGGCGGGGGTTCGGAGCTGGTGCTGGCGCTGTCCGGGTCGCAGCGGCGGCCCGGGATGTGGTGGCTCTCCGAGGGCGCCCCACGGCGCACCACGTGGTCCTCGCGCGACGAGGACGCCGTACCACCGGGCCGCTCGCCCGTGCGTCCCGTGCCCCTGCGGCCGGTCGCGCGGGACGGGCTGCCGCTGAGCGGCTGGTACTACCGGGCGCCGGGCCGGGCCCCGGGGCAGCCGGCGCCGTGTGTGATCCATCTGCACGGCGGTCCCGAGGAGCAGGAACGGCCCGTGTTCAACCCGCTGTACCACGAGCTGTCGGGCCGGGGGCTCGACATCTTCGCGCCGGACGTGCGCGGTTCCTCCGGGCACGGCCGGTCGTTCGTCGACGCCGATCTCGGCACGGGGCGGTTCGCCGCGATCGAGGACGTCGCCGACTGCGCGGCGCACATCGTGGAGGCGGGGCTCGCCGATCCGCGGCGGCTGGCCGTCATGGGCCGCTCGTACGGCGGCTATCTGGTGATGGCCTCGCTCGTGTGGCACCCGGAGTTGTTCCGCACGGGTGTCGCGGCGTGCGGCATGTCCGACTTCGCGACGTTCTACGCCGGGACCGAGCCGTGGATCGCGGAGTCGGCCGCGCACAAGTACGGCCATCCGGAACGCGACCGGGAGTTGCTGCACTCGCTGTCCCCGATGACCCGGATCGACGCGCTGCGGGTACCGGTGCTCACCGTCCACGGCGAGCACGACACGAACGTGCCGCTCGGTGAGTCCGAGCAGTTCGTGCGCGCGGCCCGCGAGCGGGGTCTGGAGGCCGAGTTGCTGCTGTTGCGCAACGAGGGCCACGACTTCCTGCGCGCGGACAGCCGGCGGGTCTTCCGCCGCACCGCGGCCGACTGGATCGAACGCCATGTCGCGGACTGACCGCCGCTTTTTGAATGGCAAATAACGGGCATTTACGGTCAATCGACGCATAGGTGTCCCGGTCACGGGCACTCGCCCGCCGAGCGGACATCCCCCACCCACGAGGAGTCGATCATGGTCATCAAGAAGATGCACGACATGGGAATCCGCAGTGAGCACGCCTACATCGCCGCCATGGCGTCCATCGGCCTGACCGTCGTCGCCTGGGCGGGGTCACTCAAGATGGAGCCCGGCACCGGGCTGGCCCGCGCGGACCGCTGGGGCCTGTTCGTCGGCGAGTGGGCGCCCACCTTCTTCGGCCTCGGCCTCGCCCTGTCGCACTACGAGCAGCAGGACGGCACCCTGACCGCCACCGTCCACGAACTGCGTGACCAGCGCGAGCAGAAGGTCGGCTGACGCGCGGGCTCCCTCGAAGCGGACCGGCGCCCACCGGCGTACAGGCGCACCGGAGGCGCACCGGATTCTCTGACACCGCAGGGTTCCCTGTGGTGTCAACCGCTGTTTCCGTGCTGTCCTCCGTGGTGCAGCAGGAGCAGCGCGATGTCGTCCGTGCGCCGACCTGCCGGGCCGGCCTTCTCGACCAGCTCGTCGATGAGCACGTCCAGGTCCCGGGTGTCGGCGCGCGCGAGGTGCCCTGCGAGGCGGGCGATGCAGTCGTCCAGGTCGACGCCGGGTCTCTCCACGAGACCGTCGGTGTAGAAGGCGAGCGTCATCCCCGGGGTGAGCGGCATCTCCGTCACCGGGTAGACGGCATCCGGGTCGATGCCGAGGAGGGGTCCGGGCGGGACCGCGAGGGGCCGGGTGTCGCCGTCGGGCAGGCGTAGCAGGGGCGGCGGGTGTCCGGCGCTGGCGAGGGTCACCCGGCCGTCGCCGAGGTCGAGGTGGGCGTAGAGGCAGCTGGTGAACAGGTCTGGGGCGAGGTCGGTGAGGAGCCGGTTGGTCCGGGCGAGCACCTCGCCGGGGGGTGTGCCGAGGGTGGCGTGGGCGTAGACGCCGGTGCGGACCTGGCCCATGAGCGCGGCGGCGGCCACGTTGTGGCCCTGGACGTCGCCGATGACGGCCGCGACGGCGGTGTCGCCGAACCGGATCAGGTCGTAGAAGTCCCCCCCGATCTCCATGCCGCGGGTGGCGGGCAGATAGCGGGCGGCGATGCGCAGACCGGGGACCGTGGGCAGGGTGCGCGGGAGCAGCGCCTGCTGGAGGCCGTGGGCGAGTTCGAGCTTGGTGTCGTAGAGGCGGGCGCGGTCGAGGGCCTGGGCGATGAGCCCGGCGAGCGACGTCATCACGGCCCGCTCCTCTGCCTCGAACTCGTGGGGACTGTCGTAGGAGAGGACGCAGATGCCCACCAGACGGCCGGTGATGATCAGCGGCAGGAACGCCCAGGCCTGCTTTCCGCTGGCGACGGGCGCCTCGGGGTAGAGGCGCTCCATCTCCGCGGGTTCGCTGTAGAACGCGGGGACCCCGCTGCTCAGGGCGCGCCCGGCCGGGGTGAACGCGGTGTCGAGGGGGAGGCCGTCGAGACGGGAGATGGCCTCGGGGGGATAGCCCCGGTAGCCGATGATGCGCAGCTTCCCGGCCTCGGCGGCGGACAGCACGAGCCCGTGGGCGCCGAAGGCGGGCATGATCTGGTCGGCGACCACGTCGACGACGTCCTGCACACCGACGACCTCGGTGAGGGCGGCGGCCAGGTGGGTGAGCTGGTACAGCCGGCCCGCGCGGGACGGCGTCACGGTGCTCGTGGACCGGGGGTGCCCCGGCACGGGCGGGGGCGCGGTGCCGCGCGGCACGACCCGGACGCTGATGCCGCTGGTGTCGGGGTAGAGGTGGAAGTCGAGCCACTGGCCGGGCGGTCGGCACGCCGAGAACGACACGGGTTCCCGTGTGATCACCGCGGCCCGGTAGCGGTCCTCGTGGAGGGGTTCGTCGAGCCAGCGCAGCGCCTGCCACGGCAGGGTACCCAGCAGTTGTTCGGGTTCCCGGCCGAACAGCTCGCCGGCGCCGCGGCTGACGTAGGTGAACCGGCCCTCCAGGTCCAGGGCGCAGCTGCCGCCGGGCAGGCGCTCCACGAAGTCCGCCAGGGCCATCTCCTCACTGGCGGACGGGCGGCCGGCCCCGGCGGGGACGACACGGGGGAGGTCGGCGGGCACCGGCGCGCCGTCCCGCTCCTCCGCCTCCTCCAGCAGCCGGGCCAGACGTCGGCACCGGGACTCGATGTGGCCCCGCTCGCGACCCGTCATGTACGGGGGGCGGCCGGTCGGCCACATCAGCAGCAGCGTCCCCCAGCGCCGGGCGCCGGTGACCGGGGCGGCCGCCAGGGCCAGCGGGTACGGCAGGACCATCGCGGTGCGCGGGAAGGAGCGGGCCATCTCCTCCTGGCTGCCCACCCACACCAGGCGGCCCTCGCGGGCGGCGACCGCCACGGGGGCCGGCGCGGCGACCGGGACGCGCGTCCAGGGTGCGGCGAACTCGGCCGGCGCGCCGCACAGCAGATGCAGGCGCAGCAGTTCCTCGTCCGGTGCGAGCAGATAGAGGGCGCCGATGGACGCGCCGATGCCCCGCACGGTCTCCGCGAACGCGGCGTCCAGCGCATCGGCGGCGGTGGCCGGATCACTCGTGCCGGTCACGAGGCACCTCCAGCGTCGCGGGCCACGGCCGGGCGGCCGTGGACGGGCCGCCGGCTCCCCTCGGGTGCGGCACGGCAGGCCGGAGTACCCGAGTGCCCTCACGCAGGACGTTACGCCGCCCCGGAGCGGTCGGCATGCCGGAACGGGTTGGGCAGCGGGAGGTAGCGGGCGTCCGCGCCGTCGGCCCGCGTCCAGCGCAGCAGCAGGTTCGTCTTGCCCGGCAGCGTCGGCGCGTGCAGGAGGTCCTCGACGCCGGGCACCTCGCGGTGCCGCGCCAATTCCCCGCGTACGGCGGCCCACACGTCGACTCCGGGGTGGTGTTCGGCCACGGCCGCCGCGACCTCCAGGACGTTGTTGACGAACAGGCAGTACACCAGCCGCTCCCAGCCCGCCTCGCGGGTCACGTCCGGCAGGAGCTTCACGCCCTCGGCGTCCCGGTAGAGGACCTGGACGGGGGTGCCGGCGGTGTCGCAGGCGACGAGGGTGTTCTGGAGGTGGGCCTCCAGGACGACGCCGTGGTGGTGGAACGCGCCGAGGGCCGGGGGCACGACCGCCCGCAGATACGCCGTCCACCATGTGTCGGGGGTGGCGGTGCGGACCAGCGGGTTGTCCGGGAACGCCGCGGTGTCCTCGGTGAGCGCGGCGCCGAGGACGGCGGTCGTCCCGGGGGCCAGGTGCCCGGCCAGTCCGTCGCGGACCAGGACCGCGAGCTCCTCGAACGCGAACGCGGCGGTGCGGTAGCCGCGGTCGCTCAGCCAGGCGCCGTCCGGCAGCGCGGCGAAGGCCGCGCGGGCCGCCGCGTCGGTGCGGCGCAGCTTGAGCAGGTCGTGCCGCCACAGACGCCGCACGTCGTTGGTGATCCGCACGTCCAGACTGAACTTGAGGAAGAGGTCCGGGTCGCAGGGGCCCGGCTCGGGGGTCGTCGCCCCGGCCCCGCCGGGGTGCCCCCGCAGGGCCTTCCCGGATACGTACACCGTGCGGATCGCGGCCGTCGGCCACACCTCGCCCGTCGTGTGCCCCAGCCGTATCAGCCGGCCGTCGGCGAAGGCCTCGGCCAACTCCTTCCCCGCCAGGTGGAGTTGCCAGGGGTGGGCGGGCAGGAGCCGGTAGCCGGGCGGGGCCGTGCCCAGGGTGTCGAGGGCGGTGGTGTCGCCCTCCTCGACGACGGTGTCCTCGCGGATCCCGAGCAGCGTCAGCGGGAAGCCGGCGTACGCCTCCGGCGCGTAGGGCAGCCAGGCGGCGGCCGGACCGCCGCCGCGCGCCTTGGGGGCGGGGTGGTACGGGTGCCCGGTGATCAGCGACTGCTCGGACCGCCGGTACGGGTCCCCCGGTGGCGTCGCCTGGGCGCGCGCCGTGAGGAAGGCGGCCACGGCCGCGCGGCTGTCGAGCATCTCGGCGGGCAGCTCGGGGTTGGCGAGGCCGGTGCGGAGCTGGAGTTCGTCGGCGGTGAGGTCGACGAGCTCGGCGTGGGTCAGCCGACGCCGGGTGCCGTCGGTGAGCAGCTCGGGGTCGGTGGGGCGGCGGGTGCCCCGGACGCGCAGGAGGCGGCCGCTCGCCGCGAGGCGGTGCACACCGGGTCCGACGGGCTCCCCCGCCTCCCGCAGGAGGCAGTTGAGCAGCGGCGCGGCGGCATGGGCGTCGGCGGCGGTGCCGACGTCGGCGCGGGGCGGGTTGGCGTCCACGGGGTCCATTCGTTCCACATACGGTGCATGTGTGATCAGTATGTCTGCCCGTGGTGGCGTGTCCCGCCGCCGTCCCGCGTCGCCGCGGAGACGGGCGGGCAGTGGCCGTACGCCGTTGTCGACGCGGTGCCCGTACCCGCCCGTCACCGTTCCCGCACCCTAGGAGCCCGTCCGTGGACCCACACCCGATGTCCGATGCCGAGGCGGCGCTCGGCGCCGAGCTGGGCGCCGTACGCCCCGATCTGGCGCTGCCGTACGCGGCGGCGCTCCCCGGCGCCCGGGCGGCCGTGCTGGCCCGGCTGTGGCGGGGCCTCACCCACGAGCCGCTGCCCTGGGTGGCGCGCCGGGAGAGGGCCGGGGGCGACGGCGTGACCCTCCTGATGACGGACGGCCGCCGGCTGCACGGCCCGGCGGTCGACCCGTACGCCACGGACGCGCCGGTCGAGCAGGTGTGGCTGGACGGGCGGCCGTACGACCGTCCGGCGCGGCTGATGAGCGCGCTGGCGGTGCCGCACAGCGCCGCCTTCGCCGCCGAACTCGACCACAGTGCGGCCTCGTTGGCGCTGTCGCGGGCCGGACGGCCGGCGGTGGCCCGGGCGCCGGAGACGAGCCGGGAGTGGGAGCAGTCGATGGTCGACGGGCATCCCTTCCACCCCAACTGCCGTTCCCGGCCCGGGTTCTCCGCCGCCGATCAGCTCGCGTACGGGCCCGAGCACCGGCCGGTCGTGCGGCTGGGGCTGGCGCCCGTGGACGAGGCGCTGGTGGTCGGGGAGTGGCCGGAGCGGTTTCGGGACGGCGGTCGGGTGCTGGTGCCGGTCCATCCGTGGCAGGCGGCGCATGTGCTCAAGTGCCCTCTCGGCGAGGTGGTCGAGGCGCATCCGCTGATGTCGTTGCGCACCCTCGCCCTCGCGGACGGCGGGGCGCATGTGAAGACGGCGTTGAGCGCCCGGCTGACGTCCTCCGTGCGGGACATCTCGGTCTACTCGATCGAGACGTCGGCGATCGTGTCGGACTTCATGGCGGAGGTCGCCTCCCGCACGGACGGTCTGCTGCACGTGACCCGTACGCTCGGCGCGGTCACCGCAGGGTCCCCGGATCTGGCGGCGGTGCTGCGGGAGTCACCGGAGAGGTACGCGGACACGGCCGCCGGTGAGCGGGTCGTCCCCGTGGCCGCGCTGGCGGCGACCGGACTGCCCGGGTCGCCGTCGTGGCTGGCGGATTTCAGCCGACTCGCGCTCACGGTCTGCCTCCGGCTGCTCGACCTGGGGGTGGCCCTGGAGGCACACGGCCAGAACCTCCTGGTGGTGCTCTCGCCGTCGGGTGCCCCCGTGCGGCTCGTCTACCGCGACCTCGCGGACATCAGGGTGAGCCCGGCCCGGCTGGCCCGCCACGGCGTCGCGGCGCCCGCGATGACCGGCCGCATCATCACGGACGACGAGACGACCCTGCGGCGCAAGCTGTTCGGCGCGCTGATCACGGGCACGCTCGGGGCGACGGCGGGTTCGACGCCCGTGCTGCGCGAGGCGCTCGCTGCGGCCGTACGGGACATGCCGCCGACCGCCGATCTGGCCACGTTGACGCAGGGGCCGGTACCGACGAAGGCGTTGACGACGATGCGCCTTTCGCCGGAGCGGCCGGGTGACATCTGGGCGGAACTGCCGACTCCGCTGCGGTGAGGCACGTCCGGCGGTCCTCGTGCGGAACTTGTCGCCCCGTCCGGTCGGGGGCTGCTCACCCGGCCGGGCGCCGGCCCGGCGGCCGGGGTGAACACCCGCGGTTCTCCGCGTCCTCGGGGCGCGCGGCGGGTGCCGTTGGCCGACGGGTGAACGGGCGGTCTCGTTTTGAAGCGCGGGCCACCTGATCAATAGGATCCGCCGATGATCACAAGACAACGGCTGGCAGCAGGGGTGTTCGCCCTGCTCGCCGCCCTGACGGCCGGGATCGCCGTCCCGTCGACGGCCGTCGCCGACGAGGTAACGGCCACCGCGCCGAAGGTCAACCTCCTGCTGGACGTCAGCGGTTCGATGCGGGCGAAGGACATCGACGGGCAGTCCCGGATGGCCGCGGCGAAGCAGGCGTTCAACGAGGTCCTGGACGCCACGCCCGAGGAGGTCCAGCTCGGCATCCGTACGCTGGGCGCCAACTACCCCGGCGACGACCGCAAGACGGGCTGCAAGGACACCGCGCAGCTGTACCCGGTGGGCCCGCTGGACCGCACCGAGGCGAAGACGGCCGTCGCCACGCTCACCCCGACCGGCTGGACCCCGATCGGCCCCGCGCTGCTGAAGGCGGCCGACGACCTGGAGGGCGGCGAGGGCACCAAGCGCATCGTCCTGATCAGCGACGGCGAGGACACCTGCGCCCCGCTCGACCCGTGCGAGGTGGCCCGCGAGATCGCCGCCAAGGGCATCGGCCTGACCATCGACACGCTCGGCCTGGTCCCGAACGCCAAGATGCGCGTCCAGCTCAGCTGCATCGCCGAGGCGACCGGCGGCACGTACACCTCGATCGAGCACCGGGACGAACTCACCGACCGGGTCAACCAGTTGGTGGACCGCGCGGCCGACCCGGTGGTCGTCCCGAAGGCCGTCGAGGGCGCCGACGCGTGTGCCGGGGCGCCCACGCTCACCTCGGGGCTGTTCACCGACCGTGAGGAGTTCAACCAGCAGCGCTGGTACCGGGTGGATGTGAAGCCGGGCCAGGAGCTGCGGGCCTCGGTGAGCGTCGCGGCGGACCGTGACGTCAACCCGCACTACGGGGTGTTGCTGCGCGCGGTCACCGTCAAGAACCGGGAGATCGTGCGCGGCGAGGCGGCCGGCACCGGCCGTACGGACGTCATCTCGACGGGTCTGCGCTATCCGAAGGCGGAGGCCGAGGACGAGGAGGACGAGGACGTCGCCGAGACCGTGTGCCTCCAGGTGACCCACTCGTACGCGGCCGCCGGCGGGGTGAAGACCACGCCCGGTCTGCCGCTGGAGATCACCGTCGACGTCGTGGAGGGTCCGGATCCGGCGAAGGACGTGGCGTCGTTCGGTCTCGGCCGCGGCTGGTGGCTGCTCGGTGTGCTGGTGCTCGTCGGGTTCCTGGCGGGTGTGCTGTGGGGCTGGCTCTCGCGCTGGCGGGTCGCGGTCTGGAGGACCAACTGATGCGGATCACACGTGTGTGGGGCGCCGCCCTGCTGATGCTGGCCCTGGCCGTCTCCCCGGCGGCCGCGGACTCCTCTCCCTCCGCGAGCCCGTCGGAGAACGGTGACGCGCCCACCGAGGCGGGCACCTCCTTCCGTACGGCGGCGGAGTTCGAGCAGGGGGAGACCGCGACGGCGAGCGCCTCGACCGGCGACTACCTGTACTGGTCGTTCCCCGCGGACGCCGGCGGGCGCCCCACTGTCAAAGCGACGGTGAAGCTGCCGGAGGCGGCCGAGTCCGCCTCGACGTGGCAGCTCGACGTGTACGACGGGCTGCGGCGCCGCCAGGCCTGCCAGTACGGGGCGCAGACGCGCACGGCCGACGCGGGGGCGGCCTCCGTGGAGCTGTCCTGCACGCTGCGCACGGTCCGCGCCTGGTCGGAGCCGTGGTCCGAGGACCCGCTGCCGGGCACGTACTACGTCCGGCTGACGACGACGCGGCTGGCCACAGGCGACCTCGGGCTGCCGGTCGGGGTCGAGGTCCGGGCCGAGTCGAAGGACATCGGCGGTGCGGCGGCGGTCGACGGCTCGCTGGCGCAGCCGCTCGTCCCCGGCATAGCGGTGACCTCGAAGCAGGACGACGAGGACTCCTCGGCCGAGGCCGTCCTGTCCTCCCTCGAACCCGACGACGGCTGGGCGTCGGGCTGGTGGAGCGACCGCTGGGTCTGGACCGCGCTCGGCGCGGTACTCGCCGCCCTCGCGGGCATCGGCGGCTACTGCCTCACCCGCGGCTCGGGCCGCCCGACGAGGGTGCCCCCGCCGGGCGCCTGACACCCCCGTGAAGGCCCGCCGAACCCTGGAATTCATCCGGGTCCGGCGGGCCTTCGGCGTGGACCGGCCCTCACCCCTCCCGCAACTCCTTCGCCAGGGCCCCCTCCCCCGACACCTCGACCCGGCCCGCCCGTACGGCGTCCCTGAGGGACAGTTCGCCGCGGCGGACCGCCTCGCAGGTCTCCTCGTCGAGGGTGAGCCGGGCGTCCGGCTCGCCCGGGGCGGGGCCGTCGCCGTAGACCGGGCCGTCCTCGGCGCCGGTCCACAGGTGGAACGTCCCTTCCTCCAGGCGGACTTCGACGAGCCCGGCGGCGCAGCCGTCGAGGTTCCGCAGCAGCGGCAGGGCGGACCAGTGCGCCCGTACGGCGTCCGTCGGCCGGCGCTCCCCCAGCACGCCCTCGCCCCACTCCCCCAGCGCCTGCAGCACCGGGAGCAGGTCCCGTCCGCGGCCGGTGAGTTCGTAGACGTACGCGGCCCCCGGCGGCGGCAGTCGGCGCCGGGTCGACAGACCGTCACGCTCCATGTCCTTCAGCCGTGAGGCGAGGACGTCCGTGCTGACGCCGGGCAGGTCCGCGTGCAGGTCCGTGTAGCGGCGCGGCCCGGCGAGCAGTTCGCGCACGATCAGCAGGGTCCAGCGGTCACCGACGAGGTCGAGCGCCCGGGCGGCGGAGCAGTACTGGTCGTAGCTTCGGCGAGGTGACATGCGACGCAGTCTAGACATGTCGTTGGACTTTCCAAGCACCCACTTGGTAAAACCAAGCAACACAACGAACCGGAGGGCGAGAGCGCATGGAGTTCCGGCAGTCGAGCAAGCTCAGCGAGGTCTGTTACGAGATCCGCGGCCCCGTGATCGAGCACGCCAACGCGCTGGAGGAGGCGGGCCACAGCGTGCTGCGCCTGAACACCGGCAACCCCGCTCTCTTCGGCTTCGAGGCACCGGAGGAGATCCTCCAGGACATGATCCGGATGCTGCCACGGGCCCATGGCTACACGGACTCACGCGGCGTACTCTCCGCCCGCCGCGCGGTCGCCCAGCGCTACCAGACCCTCGGCCTGGAGGTCGACGTCGACGACGTCTTCCTCGGCAACGGCGTCTCCGAGCTGGTCTCCATGGCCGTGCAGGCGCTGATCGAGGACGGCGACGAGATCCTCGTCCCCGCGCCCGACTTCCCGCTCTGGACCGCCGTGACGACGCTCGCCGGCGGCAAGGCGGTCCACTACCTGTGCGACGAGCAGGCCGACTGGTACCCGGACCTCGACGACATGGCGTCGAAGATCACCGACCGCACCAGGGCCGTCGTCATCATCAACCCCAACAACCCCACCGGCGCGGTCTACCCCAAGGAGATCATCGAGGGCATCCTCGACCTCGCACGCCGCCACGGCCTGATGGTGTTCGCCGACGAGATCTACGACCAGATCCTGTACGACGACGCCGTGCACCACTCGGCCGCCGCGCTCGCCCCCGACCTGGTCGTCCTCACCTTCTGCGGCCTGTCCAAGACGTACCGCGTGGCGGGATTCCGCTCCGGTTGGCTGGTCGTCACCGGCCCCAAGCAGCACGCCCGCAATTACCTGGAGGGCCTGACGATGCTGGCCTCCATGCGGCTGTGCGCCAACGCCCCCGCCCAGTACGCCATCCAGGCCGCGCTCGGCGGCCGCCAGTCCATCCGGGACCTGACCGCGCCGGGCGGGCGGCTGCACGAGCAGCGGAACGTGGCGTGGGAGAAGCTCAACGAGATCCCCGGCGTGTCGTGCGTGAAGCCCAAGGGCGCGCTGTACGCGTTCCCGCGTCTCGACCCCAAGGTCCACAAGATCCACGACGACGAGAAGTTCGTCCTCGACCTGCTGCTGCGCGAGAAGATCCAGGTCGTCCAGGGCACGGGCTTCAACTGGCCCACCCCCGACCACTTCCGCATCCTCACCCTGCCCCACGCGGACGACCTGGACGCGGCGATCAGCCGTATCGGACGGTTCCTGAGTGGCTACCGGCAATAGCGGAGAACCACTGTTTGACAGCGGTGAGGGTTCGGCCGGTGCGGGGGGCGGGTGATCGGGGATGGGTGGCCTGCGGGAGCTGGCGGCGCCGTTCGTCGCGGTCGGCCCGTCCGGTGTGGCGGTCCGTGACCGGCTCAAGCAGCTGACGGCGGAGGACGAGCGGGTTCTTCGTCTGGTGGGGGATCACGTCCTCCCGCTGGGCCGGGTCGATCACGAGGGCCACGCATGATCAGTTGCGGCACCGAGAGCAGTCGATGACGCCTGCGGATCGCCCCGGACACCTGGGTAGACCCTCTCCATGACTGAGCGACCGCTCCTCCTCCTGGATGTCGACGGCCCCCTCAACCCGTTCGGCGCCCGTCTGTGGCGACCGCGCGGCTACGTCACCCGCCGGGTGCACCCCACCGTCTGGTCCGCCCGCCAGAGGCCCGGCTCCCGCAGGCTCCGCCGGGGCCTGCGGATCCGCCTCAACCCCGCGCACGGGCAGCGCCTGCTCGCCCTGCCGTACGACCTGGCCTGGGCGACGACCTGGATGCACGACGCGAACGAGATGATCGGCCCGGTGATCGGCCTCCCCGCCGACCTGCCGGTCATCGAGTTCACCGACATGTTCGCGCGCGACCCCGACGGCCTGTACTGGAAGACCCGCCGGGTCCTGGAGTGGGCGGCCGGCCGGCCCTTCGTCTGGGTCGACGACATGATCACCGACCTCGACGTCCGCCATGTCGCCCGGCACCACGACACACCCGCCCTGCTGCTGCGGATCGACCCCCGCCGGGGGCTCGGCGAGCCGGAGTTCGAGGAACTGGAGCGGTGGGCTCGTAGCCTGTGAGACATGGGTGATCTTTTTCTGGTGCGGCACGGGGAGACCGAGTGGTCGCTGTCCGGGCAGCACACCAGCTGGACGGACCTTCCGCTGACCGACCGGGGGCGGGAACAGGCGCGCGGGCTGGCGCCGTTGCTGACCTCGCACCGGATCGGGGCCGTGTTCGTCAGTCCGATGAAGCGGGCCCGCCAGACCGCGGAACTGGCCGGGCTGACCGGGGCGCGGGTGGACGCGGATCTCTCCGAGTGGGACTACGGGGCGTACGAGGGGGTGACGACCCAGGAGATCCACCGGACGCGGCCCGACTGGTTCCTGTTCACCGACGGGGTGGCGCCGGGACCGCCCGAGCACCCCGGGGAAGGCCCGGAGGACGTCGGGGCGCGCGCCGACCGGATACTGGCGAAGGCGCACGCGGCGCTCGGCAACACGGAGGGCTGTGTGGTGCTCGTGGCGCACGGCCACTTCCTCCGCGTCCTCACCGCGCGGTATCTCGGACTGCCCGCGTCCGCCGGGGCGCTGTTCCAGCTCGCCACGGGCACGGTCTGCCGGCTCGGCACGGAGCACGGCCGCCCGGTGCTCGCGGCGTGGAATGTCAGACCCTCCTCGTAGTCTTCGAGTGGGTTGACGCCGTCCCCGAGTGACAGCACTCCGCGAAAGGAGGTCGTCGTGACCCGACCGCCGACCGCCGTCCAGCGGCGGATCATCGACGCCGCCGAGCCCGTGACCGGACGCCTCACGGGTACGGAGACCCAGCTGGCGGCGCTGGTGAAGCGAGGGCTGGCGTTCCGCCACCCGCGCCCGCCGCACGATCACTTCCTGACCCCGGCGGGGCACCGCGTGAGGGAGGCCGGCCCGCCCGAGGCGGCGGCCCCGGCGCCGAGCGCCGCCCCCGCCGAGTCGGGCGGGTTCGCGGCCCGCGTGGGCGGCGAGGACAGCGCCGGGGACGGACCGGCGCGGGCCCGTGAGGTGCACAGCGCCTGGCAGGGGCTGCTGGAACTGCGCCGGATGACGAACCCGGGCGGCGCCACCGACCGCCCGTGCGGCTGGGAGCGCGCGCATCTCGTACGGGCCGCCGCGCTCGCCCTCGAAGCGGCGGGCCACCGCCCGGCGGGCCCGGAGGCGGAGCGCGGCGGCTACCGGGTGCGGACCACCCCGCAGCCGGAGGCCGTCGCCGTGCACGAGCCGGACACGGCGGCGCTGCGCGGCTGCGCCGAGACCCTGCGGCAGGCGGGCTGGCAGCCGAGCGAGCACACGGACCCGCGGACGCGGGAGCGGTATCTGCTGGCCTCCCCCAGGAAGGTGTGACCGGGAGGCGCCGGCAGCAGGGGCGCCGGCGTGGGCTGCGGGAGTTGGCGGCGCCGTTCGTCGCCGTCGGCCCGTCCGGTGTGGCGGTCCGCGACCGGCTCAGGCAGCTGACGGCGGAGGACGAGCTGTGCGGACTGGGAGGCCGGGGTCGTGCACGGGGTGCGGGGCGGGAAGGCGCGCCCTGGGACACCCGGTCCGGCGACGGACGGCACCGCCCCCTGCTCACCGGAGTGATGAGCAGGGCCATCGGACCGTCCAGGCCCCGTGTGAGGGACCCCGCCCCCGCGTTCCCGGACCACGGACCACGGACCACGGACACGATCCGTGCGCGCCGGACGCGGAGCGAAAGCGGGCGACCAGGACACCCACCACCGTTCGGGGCGTCCGGCTGAGCATGGGTCCTGGCAACAGGACCCACTCCCGCTCAGTCGTGAGGAACGGTACGAGACCGACGTACAGGGGCACCTCAACCAGAGCGTGTACCTCCGGTACGGGGAGCACGCGCGCTGGTCGCTGCTCCAGGCCGCCGGGATCCGCCGGGCCGATCTGATGGCGAGGGGCGTCGGACCCGTGGCACTGGAGACGACGATCCGTTTACCGGCGCGAGCTGCTCGCCGGTGACGAGGTCGAGGTGACGTGTGTCGTCGTCTGGGGCGAGGGCAAGACCTTCCGGATCGAGCAGACGATCAGCAGGACCGACGGCACGGTGGCCGCCGAGATCACCGGTGTGGGCGGCCTGATGGACCTCAAGGCGCGCAGGCTGGTCGCCGACCCGGGCACGTACTTCAGGGAGCCGGCGGACGACCCGAAGCTGTTCGGGCTGTGAGCGCGACCCGCCGCCCCACGCTGTTCGGGCTGTGAGCGCGGCCCACGGCCCGAACAGCGGTTGAGCGTCGTCCCGTAGGTCAGCCCAGCGGGTTGAGCAGCGCGGGGTCGTCCTCGAAGGCGAAGAGCAGCAGGTCCGTCATCGTGAAGCGGCCCTTGCGGTGGGCCGGGAGGCTCGGGCGCCAGCCCGGGTGCTTCACGATCGAGACCCGGCTGCCCTCCATCGCCCGGTGGAAGACCTCGGCGACGAGCGTGCCGCCGACGCCGGTGAGGCGGCCGGGGTGGCGTCCGTTCACCTCGGCCTCGCGCAGGACGTAGAACCACAGCGGGGTGTGCTCCACGACCTGGGCGCGCTCGGCGTCGGTGAGGCCCTCCAGGACGGCTCCGCCTGCGCCCCGCAGGATCTGGTCCTCGGTCAGCCCCTTGATGCCCATCTGCGCGGCCAGCTGCGGGCCGGTGGCCAGTTCGACCATCGCGGCGCGCGTGAGGTTGCGGAACGCGAGGTTGCGGTGGATCGGCGGCGGCGCCGGGCGGCCCCGGCCGTCGAAGGTGCCGGTGGGCAGGGCGGCCAGCGGGTCGACGAGCAGGGTGTCGAGCCGCTTGGCGAGGTTGAACTCGCCCTTGGGCACCACCAGATCGTCCCGGCCGGCCTCGCCGAAGTCGAACAGCCGGCGGAAGTCGACGATCCAGTTGCTCGGCAGCCGCAGGTTCTCCCCCGCGTTCGGGTCGTCGAGGTCGCTCAGGTCGTCCGGTCCCGGCGTGAGGTTGCCCGCCGTGCCGCTGAACCGGAAGAGCAGACCCAGCGAGGCGATCGGACCGGGGCCGCCCGCACGGAACACCCTGTTCCACTGGTACGCCGTCCGCACCATGCTGTGCCCGAGCCGGTAGGCGGCGACGGAGAACTCGATGGGCATCGTCGGCAGGTCGCCGGGCCGGGTGTACCCGGGCACCTCGAAGTGCCGCCGCCCCCGGGTGAAGACGCGCTCGACGATCTCCGGGTCGACGACGCGCGGCAGGAAGTCCGTGCGCAGGACCCACTGGTAGTGCTTGACGACGATCTCCCGGGCCGCCTGGAACAGTCGGCGCTCGGGCACTCCCCGGTCGGCGAGCAGGTCGATGACGCGGTTGTGGAAGCGGATGAACGCCAGGTGGAGCTGGCCGACGGCCAGGTTCTCGTCGTTGCGCGCGTCCGGGATGAGCGGGGCGCGCATGTCGGCGCGGGTGCCGCCGGCCGTCTCACCGGCGCGGGGCAGGTCGAAGCCCTTCTGGTCGGTGTTGGCGGGCGGCAGCTCGGGCGGGAAGCCCACACCGAGGGTCGTGCCCGTCTTGAGGCGGCCGTCGGCCTCGTAGAACCGGGCGCTGCCCGAGTGGTGCGGGCCCATGCCGTACAGCGAGTCGAGGTCGAGGGCGGGGCTGCGCCCCTGGAGCAGCTCCTCGACCGGGACGGGCTCGCCGAGCCCGACCTGGGTGCGGTCCAACGTCAGGTCGTGGTCGACGAACTGGCCGAGGTAGGTGAACCCGGCCGGAACCGGTGTCCCCGGCCTCCCCGAGTCCGGGTCGTCGCCGCCCGTGCCGACCGTGGTCATGGCCGCCGCGAGCTTCGCCCGCAGCGCCTCGTCGAGTTGCACCCCCTTCTCGCCGAACCTGGAGAAGCGGAAGGCGAGTTGCTGCTCGGCGGCGCTCGGTACGCGCGCGACGGCGTCTCCCTTCTCGAACTCCAGGATCCTGCCCTCGTCGACGACGTAGTAGCTCTCGCGATGGTGTCGACGCACCATGTGTGTCCCCGTTCTGTCCCCCGGACTCCGCGACCGGCCACAACCGGACGTACCGGTTCCTCCCGGATCTTCCTGCCCCCACCGGACGCGAAGCGATCATTTCGGATGAATCCCTGTTTCCCGACAACGTGTCGCGTCCGGCGAGAGTTTCCCCGTCGGCACATCCGGCGCAGATCGACGTACGGCGGATCGAGCGAAAGGCGTACGAGGGGCGTACGGGACGGCCGGGTCGGCGGCGGGGGGGCGGGATTACGGCCGTTCACGCCGGATTCTCCCCCTTGTGGCCGTGTGTCGGTGCGGAAGGACCGTGTCGGTGGGTATTGCTGCCACGGCGTACCCCCACCCGCACCCGGAGGCATCATGCCGCTCGCCCGCCGTGCTCTGCTCGCCGTCCTCGCCGCCGGTTCGGCGGGGGCGGCGGTCGCCTGCGCCCCCTCCCGCGCGAACCCCTCCGACGACGCGCCCCGCGCGGACCGGGCGGCGGAAACGGCGGCCGCGGCGGCGGCCCGGCGGTTGTTGCCGGACCACTGGCGGCAGATCACGTTCGCCGAGGGGACCGAGCGGGACACCTTCCACGTCGCGGGCGGCACCGGGCGCATCACCGTCACCGGCGACACCCCGGCGACCCGGCTCACCGGTCTGAACTGGTACTTGCGGCACATCGCGTACGCCGAGATCAACTGGGCGGGCGAGCAGACCGATCTCCCCCGCGCCCTGCCGGGCCTCGACGGCACCGTCACCCGACGCGCGAACGTCCCCCATCGCTTCGCCCTGAACGACACCAACGACGGCTACACGGGCGCCTACCTCGACTGGTCGTACTGGGAGCGCGAGCTGGACGTGCTGGCGCTGCACGGCTACAACGAGATCCTCGTCTACGCGGGCGCGGACGCCCTCTACCACCGGGTGTTCCAGGAGTTCGGGTACGGGGAGGAGGAGCTGCGGGCGTGGGTCCCGGGGCCCGCGCACCAGCCGTGGTGGCTGCTGCAGAACCTGTCCGCGTTCCCCTCCCCCGTCTCCCGGCAGCTCCTCGACGCCCGCGCCGCGCTCGGCCGCCGGATCGCCGACCGGGTGCGCGAGCTGGGCATGACGCCGGTGTTCCCCGGCTACTTCGGGACGGTCCCGCCGGGCTTCGCCGAGCGCGTCCCGGGAGCGCGGACGGTCCCGCAGGGCACATGGATGGGTTTCGCCCGCCCGGACTGGCTGGACCCGCGCACGGACGCCTTCGCGCGGGTCGCGGCCGCCTTCTACCGCACCCAGGACGAGATGTTCGGCGGGGCGTCGACCCTGTACAAGATGGACCTGCTGCACGAGGGCGGCGACCCGGGCGACGTGCCCGTGGGCGACGCGGCGAAGGGCGTCGAGCGGGCGCTGCGGCGGGCCCACCCCGATGCCACCTGGGTGATCCTCGGCTGGCAGCACAACCCGCCGCGCGCGATCGTCGACGCCGTCGACAAGGAGCACATGCTCGTCGTCGACGGCCTCTCCGACCGCTTCCCGACGGTCACCGACCGCGAGGCCGACTGGGGCGGCGCCCCGTACGCGTTCGGCTCGATCTGGAACTTCGGCGGCCACACCGTGCTCGGCGCCAACACCCGTGACTGGGCTGAGCTGTACGAGACGTGGCGCACCAAGCCCGGCAGCGCGCTGCGCGGGATCGCGCTGCTGCCGGAGGCCGCGGACAACAACCCGGCGGCCTTCGCCCTCTTCTCCGAACTCGCCTGGCGCGAGGGCGAGCTGGACCTTCAGAGGTGGTTCGCCGACTGGGCGCACGCGCGCTACGGCGCCCGTGATCCGCATGCCGAGGCCGCCTGGGACATCCTGCGCCGCACCGTCTACGGCACCACGCGCGCCGACGGGTGGAGCGAGGGCGCCGACGGCCTGTTCGGTGCCCGCCCGGCGCTCACCGTCGTCCGGGCGGCCCGCTGGTCGCCCAAGCAACTCCGGTACGCGGCGGCGGACCTGGAGCCCGCCCTGGGTGAACTGCTGCGCGTGCGGTCCGCGTTGCGCGCCTCGTCCGCCTACCGGCGGGACCTGCTCGACGTGGCCCGCCAGACCCTCTCCAACCGCAGCCGCGTCCTGCTGCCGCGGATCAAGGAGGCGTACGACGCGCGGGACGCCGCCGGGCTGAAGGAGCTGGCGGAGGTGTGGCTGTCCCTGATGGATCTGCTGGACCGGCTGCTGGCCACCGACTCCCGCCATCTGCTGGGCCGTTGGGTCGCGGACGCGCGCGCCTGGGGGGCGGGCGACGCCGAGCGGGAGCGGCTGGCGTACGACAATCTGTCGCTGCTGACCGTGTGGGGCACCCGTGCGGGCGCGGACGCGGGGCTGCGCGACTACGCGAACCGGGAGTGGGCGGGCCTGGTCGGCGGGCTGTACCGGCTGCGCTGGTCGACGTACTTCGAGGAGCTGCGGGCCGCGCTCGCCGAGGGGCGGGCGCCGAAGAAGATCGACTGGTTCGCGCTGGAGGACCACTGGACCCGGAACCCGGGACCGCTCACCACCGAGCCGACCGGCGACACGTACACGGTGGCCACACAGGTGTGGGAGCGGCTCACAGCGCTCTCCTGAGAGGCCAGGCCCGTCTGTCGAGGCCGAGCACGCCGGTCCGAGCCCGGCCGCCACGGGGTCAGTCGCACCGTTCCGGGGCGCACGGTCGCTGTGCGCCCCGGAGACGGCCGCCGTGGACCCCGCTCGGGTCCACCGCTTCCGGCCAGGGCCGTCCCCCTCGACCGGAGTCGGGGCGCCGTACGGCACGGGCGGGTTGCCGCCACCGCGTCGGCGTGCGGCGGCGGGGTCAGTCCCCGGCCGCGATCCGGGCCAGTCGCCGGGCCTCGTCCCGTGTCGAGCGGGCGATCGCGTCCTCGTCCACGTGCAGCAGGCGGCCGTCCTCCACGACGGCCCGGCCGCCCACCAGCGACAGGGTCACCGGGGCCGCCGCGCCGAAGACCAGCGCGGTCACCGGGTCGGCGATGGACGCGTGGGCGAGGGTGTCCAGCTTCCACAGGACCAGGTCGGCGAGCTTTCCGGGCTCCAGGGAGCCGATCTCGGCCGCCCGGCCGAGGACCTGGGCACCGCCGTAGGTGCCGAGGCGCAGCGCCTGGCGGGCGTCGAGGGCGGCTTCGCGGTGGGGGCCGAGGCGGTTGACGAGGAGCGCGTTGCGCAGCTCGGTGTGGAGTTCGCCGGACTCGTTGGAGGCGGTGCCGTCGACGCCGAGGCCGACCGGGACGCCGGCCGCCAGCATGTCGGGGACGCGGGCGATACCGGCGGCGAGGCGGGCGTTGGAGGACGGGCAGTGGGCGACTCCGGTCCTCGTCCGGGCGAAGGCGTCGATGTCGGGGTCGTTCATGTGGACGCAGTGCGCCATCCACACGTCCTCGCCGAGCCAGCCCGTCGACTCGAAGTAGTCGGTGGGGCCCATGCCGAACAGCTCGTGGCAGAACTTCTCCTCCTCGACCGTCTCCGAGCCGTGCGTGTGCAGTCGCACCCCGAGACGGCGGGCCAACTCGGCACCCTGCCTGAGGAGTTCGGTCGACACGGAGAACGGGGAGCAGGGGGCCACGGCCACCTGGGTCATCGCGCCGAAGGAGGCGTCGTGGTGCTCGTTCACGGTGGCCTCGGTGGCGGCGAGCGCCCCGTCGAGGGTCTCGACCGCGAAGTCCGGGGGCAGGCCGCCGTCCTTCTCGCTGCGGTCCATGGAGCCGCGGGCGAGGGTGAAGCGGACGCCCGTCTCACGGGCCGCGCGGATGATGGCGCCCGACAGGTCGCCGGAACCCTTCGGGAAGACGTAGTGGTGGTCCATCGCGGTCGTCACACCGCCGCGGGCCATCATCGCGAGGGAGCCCTGGGCCGCCGCGTACGTCATCCGCTCGTCGATGCGGGCCCAGGTCGGGTACAGCGCGACGAGCCAGTTGAAGAGGTTGTGGTCGGTGGCGAGGCCCCGGGTGATCCACTGGTAGAAGTGGTGGTGGGTGTTGACCAGGCCGGGGGTCACCAGGTGTCCGGTGGCGTCGATCCGGCGTACGACGTCCGTCAGGCCCTCGGGAGCCCGGCCCGCGCCGACCGACTCGATCACGTCGTCCGCGACCACCACATGGCCCGACGGGTACTCGGTGTCCCGCGCGTCCACGGTCGCGATCGCCGCGTTCTCGATGACGATGCGCTGTGCCATCGTTGTTCGTCCCAACTCCCGGTGCACGTACCGGGTCCGCGTCAGAGGTTGGTGAGATCGGCCGGGATGCGCGCCTCGACGCCGTCCCGCAGGACGGTCGCCTCGATGAGGCCGTAGGGGCGGTCGGCGGCGAAGTACACCTCGTTGTCGTTCTCGAGGCCGAACGGGGCGAGGTCCACCAGGAAGTGGTGCTTGTTCGGCAGGGAGAAGCGGACCTCGTCGATCTCGCTCCGGTGGTCGATGATCCGGGCGCCCATCGCGTAGAGGGTCTGCTGGAGCGACAGCGAGTACGTCTCGGCGAAGGCCTCCAGCATGTGCCGCTTGACCTGCGCGTACGACGTGTCCCAGGCGGGCGCCGGCCGCTCGTCGTCGGTCCAGTTGAACCGCCAGCGGGCGGAGACGTCGGTGGCGAGGATGCGGTCGTGCGCCTCGGGGAGGGTCGTGTACTCGTCCTTGACGTACCCCCAGAACTCGGAGTCCGTCGAGTTCATGACGGTGAGGTCCTTGAGGCCGGAGACGACCTCCCACGCCGAGCCGTCGTAGGTGATCTGCGCGAGCCGGGTCTCCTGGCCCGTGCGGACGAACGAGTGCGCGCCCTTCCCGGAGTGCTCGATGCGCTCCCAGGAGTACTCCTCGATGCGGATGCGGGCCCGGTGGATGGCCGGCTGGGAGGTCACGAAGTGGCGGGCGAGATGGATGCCGAACTGCTCGGCGGACTCGATGCCGTGCTCCTTGGCGAAGGCGTACACCGTGTTCTTGGTGGTGTCCGTCGGCAGGACGTTGGCGTTGGAGCCGGAGAGGTGGACCTCGTCCATGTCGCCGGAGAGGGACACGGAGACGTTCAGGTCCTTGATGTGGTGGGTGGCGCCGTCCCGCGTGATGCGTACGACGCGGTTCTCGGCCTTGCCGTACTGGTTCTGTCCAAGGATGGGCATGGGTGCTAACTCCCTCGGTATACGGAGTAGCCGAACGGGTTGAGCAGCAGCGGTACGTGGTAGTGCTCGCCGCCCTCGACGGCGAACGTGACGACCACCTCGGGGAAGAACACACCGCTGTCCCGATGCGCGGGGGCGTCCTGCTGTGCCTCGGCTTGCTGGGTCTCGGCCTGCTGGGCCTGCCTGGCCCGGAAGTACGGCTCCACGGCGAAGTCGAGCCGTACGTGGGTCGTCCCTTCCGGCAGCGCCGGGAGGTCCTTGCACCGGCCGTCGGCGTCGGTCGCGGAACCGCCCAGGGCCCGCCAGTCGGCGTCGCGTCCCGGACGGGCGGCGAGGCGGACGGCGACCCCGGTGGCGGGGCGGCCGACGCTGGTGTCCAGGATGTGCGTGGACACGGAGGCCGTGGTGCTGGTGCTCATGCTGCTCTCAGTCCTCTTCGACCAGTCGGGTCAGGCGGATGCGGTTGATCTTGCCCAGTTCGACGCGGACGATCTCCCGTTCCTCCTCCGGCGTGTTGCCGATGCGTTCCCTGACCGCGTCCCGCATCTGCTCACCGGTGCGGCCGGTGGCGCAGATCAGGAAGACATGGCCGAACTTCTCCTGGTAGGCCAGGTTCAGTTCGAGCATCTCCGCCCTCAGGGCGTCGGAGGCGCCGGCCATGCCGGACTGTTCCCGGGCGGAGGTCGGGTCACCCGGCTTGGGGCGGCCGATCGGCGGGTGTCCGGCCATCGCCTCCGCCAGGTCCTCGGCGGTCAGTGCGGCCATGGCGGCGTCACTGGCGGCGAGCAGGTCGTCCACGGTGGCGTACGGTCGGCCGGCGAGGAGTCTGCGCCCCCATTCCGCCGAGGCGCACGCCTCGTGGAGCGCGGCGACGGCGGCTTGCTTCTCCAGGGTGTTGAACCGGGCGAGGCCCGGCGTCGAGGAACGCGAAGTCACGGGAGCCTCCGTGGCCGTGATGCTGGACTGGCTACGGCAAGCTAACGCCCCGCGACGACACCACGTCAACAGTTTGTTGAAAAACAGGGGTGGACCCTTCGACCGTCGGGGCGGCCCGTCACCGGCCCTTGGCCGCGTTCTCCCTGTTCAGGTAGTTGTAGACGGTGAAGCGGCTGACGCCGAGCGCGCCGGCGACGGTCTCCACGCCGTGCCGCACGGAGAACGCGCCGCGCGCCTCCAGCGTCCGCACGATCTCCTGCTTGGTCTTCCGGTCGAGGTCGGCGAGGGGCTTTCCGTGCCGGCGCTCCAGCGCGGCGAGGATGTGGTCCAGCGACTCGGCGAGCTGCGGCAGTCGGACGGCGACGACGTCGGCGCCCTGCCAGGAGAGCACGACGTCGTCGGGACCGGCCTCGCCCGGCGGCAGCAGGACCCCGCCCATGGCGTCGACCAGCGGCTTGACGGCCGCGACGAAGGGGTCGTCCCCGGCGGCGGTCACCCCTGCCCCTCCCCGGACTCCGCTGGCTCGCCGATCACGTTGACCTGGAGCGAGACCCGGGTGGCGCCCGCCTCCAGCGCCTGGCGCAGCAGGGCGTCGACCGCGCCGAGGACGGCCTCGGAGCCGCCCTCGGCGGTGTTGCCGAAGGGGCCCACGTCGACCGCGTCCAGCTCGGCGGCCTCGATGACGTCGCGGGCGACCAGCGCGTGCCGGGGCGGCTCGTCCAGGTCGAACGGCTCGGTGGTGAACTCCACTCTCAATCGCACTACGCCCCCATGACCTCGGATCCGACCCGCGCGTTCTGTCATCACACCGACGGTGTGCCCAGCCGTCGCGACACGACCTTAACGGCGACCGGGTCCCGCCGAGGACGCCCGCGTCGGGAGGTGTGCCCGGCGAAACGCCGCCGTGGTCCTTCGCGCCCCTCCCGTAACGGGCCAACATTCCCCATCATGGACATCCTGCTCGTAGCCAGCGCGTTCAACAGCCTCTCCCAGCGGGTGTACGCGGAACTGTCCGACCGGGGTCACCGGGTCGACGTCGTTCTGGCCTCGCACGGCACCGACGCGGTCCTGGCCGCCGTGCGCGAGGCGCGCCCGGAACTGATCGTCGCGCCGATGCTGAGGACGGCGCTGCCCGAGGAGGTGTGGCGGGAGCACACCTGCCTCATCGTGCACCCGGGACCGCCCGGCGACCGCGGCCCGTCCTCCCTGGACTGGGCGATCGCCGAGGGCGCGGCGCAGTGGGGTGTGACGGTGCTCCAGGCGGAGGCGGGGATGGACGCCGGTGACGTCTGGGCCGCCGTGTCCTTCCCGGTGCCGCAGGTCGGCAAGAGCGACCTGTACCGGGGCGAGGTCGCCGACGCCGCCTCGGCCGCCGTGCTGCTGGCCGTCCAGCGGTACGCCGAAGGGTCCTTCAAACCACGGCCGCAGAGCGATCCCGGGATCCGGGTGGTGTGGCGCGACTTCTTCCGCCAGGAGCGGCGCGGCATCGACTGGGAGAACGACAGCACGGAGACGGTGCTGGGGAAGCTCCGCGCGGCCGACTCGCAGCCGGGCGTCCTCGACGAGCTCCTCGGCCGGGAGGTGTTCCTGCACGGCGGGCACGCCGAGGACCGGCTCCGGGGCGCTCCCGGCGAACTGCTGGCGACCCGGGCCGGCGCGGTCTGCCGGGCCACCCGGGACGGCGCGGTGTGGATTCCGGAGCTGCGCCCCCGCAAGAGTTCCGGCGACCCGGCGCCGTTCCGCCGCCCCGCCGCGTCGGTCCTCGCCGGCTTCCCCGCCCCGCCCGGCACCGACCGGGGGACGTCCGGCGGCGACGAGCGCCCGCACCGGCTGCCGGAGAGCACCGTCCCGCTCGAACTGCCCCCGGACCGGCGCACCTTCACCGACATCCGCTACCGGCGGCAGGGCGCCGTCGGGTTCCTGGACTTCTCGTTCCCCGGCGGAGCCATGAGCACCGACCACTGCCGCCGCCTCCTCGACGCCTACCGGTACGCGCTCGCCCGCCCCACCCCGGTACTGGTGCTCGGCGGGTCCCGCGACTTCTTCTCCAACGGCATCCACCTGGGCGTCATCGAGGCGTCGGCCGACCCGGCGGCCGAGTCCTGGGCCAACCTCGACGCCATGAACGACCTGGTCGAGGCGGTGCTGCGCACCACCGACCGCCTGGTGGTCGCGGCACTCGGCGGCAACGCGGCGGCCGGCGGCGTCATGCTCGCCCTGGCCGCCGACGAGGTGTGGTGCCGCGAGGGCGCCGTCCTCAACCCGCACTACCGGCGCATGGGCCTGTACGGGTCGGAGTACTGGACGTACACGCTTCCCCGCCGCGTCGGGGCGGAGGCGGCCGAGCGACTCACGGGCGAGGCGCTGCCGGTGAGCGCCGTGAGCGCCGCGCGGATCGGGCTGGTGGACCGCCCGGTGCCGGTCCCGCCCCAGGGCTTCACCGCCGAGGTCGCCCGGACGGCGGCGGCGCTGGCCGACGCCCCGGACCTCGCGTCGCGGATCGCCGCGAAGGCGGCGGCCCGGCGGGCGGACGAGGAGCGCAGGCCGCTCGCCGATCACCGGCGGGACGAACTCGCCCGGATGCACGCCGTCTTCTTCGATCCCCAGGCCCCGTACCACGCCCTGCGCTCGGCGTTCGTCCGCAAGCTCCCGCACGGCTCCGCCCGGCCCCTGGCGACGGGAGACGCACGATGAGCGCGCGGCTGCTGGTGGCGGGCGTCGGCAACATCTTCCTCGCGGACGACGCCTTCGGCCCCGAGGTGATCCGCGCCCTCGAAGGGCGCCCGCTGCCGCCCGAGGCACGGGTGCGGGACTTCGGCATCCGCGGCATGGACCTCGCCTACGAACTGCTCGGCGGCTACGACACCGCCGTCCTGGTCGACGCCTCCCCGCGCGGCCACCGGCCCGGCACCCTGTCGCTGATCGAACCGGAACTCCCCGACCGCGCCACCGGCGGCCCCCCGCCCGAGGCGCACGGCATGGACCCGGCGAAGGTCCTCGCCCTGGCCGCCCATCTCGGCGACGAGCCGCTCCCCCGCGTCCTCGTCCTCGCCTGCGAACCGCAGGTGCTGCCGCGGGGCGACGAGGACATCGCGCCCGGCGTCAGCGCGACGGTGCGCGACGCCGTCGCGCGGGCCGTCACCGCGCTGCACACCCTGGTCCCGGCGCTGCTCGCCGACCCGGCGGCGACGCCGCCGCTGACTCGGGCCGCGATCCCCGGTTGAGCCGCCCGGAGGAATCCGAGGGCCCGCCCGCGGCCCGTCTCCCCGGTCCGGCGGCCGGGGGCGCGGAGGATCGGCAGCGGTCCGACGCACCCGAAAACCCGCGAGGAGCTGTGCCCATGTGCGAGTCCATGGACGACGTCACCCAGGCCGTCCTGGCGAAGAACGACGGGCTGGCCGCGAGCCTGCGCGACGAACTCACCGGCCGCGGGGTGAGCGTGGTCAACCTGCTCTCCAGCCCGGGCAGCGGCAAGACCGAACTGCTCGGCCGGGTGCTGGCCCGGGCCGTGGAGCGGGGGGTGCCGGTGGCCGCGCTGACCGCGGACCTGGCGACCGAGAACGACGCCCACCGGCTCGCCCGCTCGGGGGCACCGGTGAAGCAGCTGCTGACCGACGGACTGTGCCATCTGGAGGCCCGGCAGCTGCGCGGCCACGTGGAGAGCTGGCTGCCCGCCGGCACCTCGCTGCTGTTCGTGGAGAACGTCGGCAACCTCGTCTGCCCGGCCTCCTACGACCTCGGGGAGAGCCTGCGGATCGTCCTGATGGCGGTGACGGAGGGCGAGGACAAGCCGCTGAAGTACCCCACGGCCTTCGGCTCCGCCCAGCTCGTCGTGCTCACCAAGACCGACCTCGCCGAGGCCGCCGGGTTCGACCAGTCCGCCTTCCTCGCCCATGTCCAGCGGGTCAACCCGGGCGTGGAGGTGGTGCGGTCCTGCGCCCGTGACGGCGAGGGCGTCGACACCGTCCTGGAGCGGGTGCTCGCCGTGCGGGACGGGGCGCCCGTGCACCGGCCTCCCCTGGCGCCGCGCCCGCACCGCCATGACGACGCCGCGTCCGGCCTCACGGCCGGCCGCGTCTCGTGACGGCGCCCGCCACCCGCACCCCGCGCGGCACCGCCGACGCCCGGACGGTGCGCCGACGCGTCACCGTCCGCGGAACCGTGCAGGGCGTCGGCTTCCGCCCGTTCGTCCACCGTCTGGCCACCGGCCTGGAACTGGCCGGGTTCGTGGGCAACACGGCGGACGGCGTGCTCATCGAGGTGGAGGGCCCGCCCGACGGCGTCACCCTCTTCTGCGACCGACTGGCCGCCGAGCCGCCGCCGTTGGCCACCGTCACCGCCGTCGGGGTCGAGGAACTGGCCGTCACCGGTAACGACGACGCCTTCACGATCCGTTCCACCGACCGCTCCTCGGGCCGCACCCTGCTCCCGCCGGACGTGGCGACCTGCGGGGACTGTCTGCGGGAGCTGGCCGACCCGGCCGACCGCAGGCACCGGCACCCCTTCGTCACCTGCACCCACTGCGGACCCCGCTTCACCATCGCCACCGGGATGCCCTATGACCGGGCGGTCACCACCATGGCCGGCTTCCCGCTGTGTCCGGCGTGCGCCCGCGAGTACGGCGACCCCGGCGACCGCCGCTTCCACGCCCAGCCCGTCGCCTGCCCCGACTGCGGACCCCGGCTGCGGCTGGTGCCCGCGCCGGACGGCGCTGCCCGGCCCGCCCTCGGCGCCGACGCCCTCGCGGCGGCCCGCGCGCTGCTGGCCGCCGGGCGGATCGTCGCCGTCAAGGGCCTCGGCGGCTACCACCTTGCGTGCGACGCCGGCGACGCCACCGCCGTCGACACCCTGCGCGCCCGCAAGGCACGCGGCGGCAAGCCGTTCGCGGTGATGTGCGCGGACCTCGACACCGTACGGCGGATCGCCACCGTCTCCGCGGCCGAGTCCGCCACGCTCACCGGCCCCCGGCGTCCCATCGTCCTGCTGCGTCCGCGCGTCGGACAGGGGGTCCTCACGTCCGGAGTGTGCCCCGGCAGCCCGCACCTCGGCGTGATGCTTCCGTACACCCCGCTGCACACCCTGCTGTTCGGGCTGCCCGGCGATCCGCCGGGTCCGCGCGTGCTGGTGATGACGAGCGGCAACCGCTCGGGGGAACCGATCGTCACGGACGACGACGAGGCACTGACCAGGCTGGCGGGGCTCGCGGACGCCTGGCTCGCCCATGACCGGGAGGTCGCCGCGCCCTGCGACGACTCCCTGCTGCGGGTGCGCGCCGACGGCACCGAACAGGTGCTGCGCCGCTCCCGCGGGTACGTGCCCCGCCCCCTGCGCCTGCCGGTGGCGGTGCGGCCCGCGCTCGCCGTGGGCGGCGACCTGAAGAACGCCCTGTGCGTCGGCGAGGGCGACCAGGCGTGGTTCGGCCCGCACATCGGCGACATGGGCGACCTGACCACCCTGGAGGCGGCCCGGCGGGCGGAGACACGGATGCGGAGCCTGACCGGCGTCAGCCCCGAGCTGGTCGCCGCGGACCGGCACCCCGGATACCACTCCACCCGGTGGGCCGCCCGGCTGGCCGGGGGCAGCCCCGTGCTGGTCCAGCACCACCACGCGCACATCGCGTCGGCGATGGCCGAGCACGGCCTCGACGGCACGACGCCCGTCATCGGCGTCGCGTTCGACGGCACGGGCTACGGCGACGACGGCACCGTCTGGGGTGGTGAGATCCTGCTCGCCGACTACGCGGGCCACCGGCGCCTCGCCCATCTGACCCCGGCCCCGCTGCCGGGCGGCGACGCGGGCGTGGCGAACCCCTGCCGCCTCGCGCTGGCCCGGCTGTGGGCGGCGGGCCTGCCGTGGGACCCCGACCTGCCCTGCACGGCCGCCTGCACCAGCGATGAACTCCACTTGCTGGAGCGTCAGTTGACGCGTGGGCTGGCCTGTGTGGCGACCTCCAGCATGGGCCGTCTCTTCGACGCCGTGTCGTCCCTCGCCGGTGTGTGCCACCGCGCGGGGTACGAGGCGCAGGCCGCTCTGGAGCTGGAGGCCGCCGCGGCCTCGGCCTGGGACGCGGACACCTCGGCGTACGCCTTCGGCATCGGCGACGGCGTGTGGGACCCCGCGCCCGTGCTGGGCGCGCTCGTCGCCGATCTGCGCCGGGGCACCCCGTCCGCGGTCCTCGCGGCGCGCTTCCACCGGGGTGTCGCGCGGGCCGTCTTGGAGCTCTGCGGACGGGCACGCCGGGACACCGGCCTTGCCGTCGTCGCCCTGAGCGGCGGCGTCTTCGCCAACGCCCTGCTGGAGGAGGAGTGCGCGCGGCTGCTGGCCGGGGCGGGCTTCACGGCGCTGCGGCACGGCGAGGTCCCGCCGAACGACGGCGGGCTGGCCCTCGGCCAACTGGTGGTCGCGGCTCACCGACGACAAGAGGAGTGACCCATGTGTTTGGCAGTGCCCGGCAAGGTCGTGGCCATCGACGACAGCGCCGACCCCCTCACCGGGCTGATCGACTTCGGCGGTGTGCAGAAGCAGGCGTGTCTGGAGTACGTGCCCGACGTGCGCGTCGGTGAGTACGTCATCGTGCACGTCGGGTTCGCGCTCCAGCGCCTGGACGAGGAGTCGGCCCTGGCGTCCTTGAAGCTCTTCGAGGAACTGGGGCTGCTGGAGGAGGAGTTCGGCGACGCCTGGGAGCAGGCGGCGAAGGAGGCGGGAACCCCGTGAAGTACATCGACGAGTTCAACGACCCCGCTCTGGCGCGGAGGCTGCTGGACGAGATCCGTGCCACCGCCACCCGGCCGTGGGCGCTGATGGAGGTGTGCGGCGGGCAGACCCACTCGATCGTCCGGCACGGCATCGACCGTCTGCTCCCCGACGAGGTGGAGCTGATCCACGGCCCCGGCTGCCCGGTGTGCGTGACGCCGCTGGAGGTCATCGACAAGGCGCTGGAGATCGCCGCCCGTCCCGGGGTGATCTTCTGCTCCTTCGGGGACATGCTCCGGGTGCCCGGCACCGACCGCGACCTGTTCCGGGTCAAGGGCGGGGGCGGCGACGTCCGCGTGGTGTACTCGCCGCTCGACGCGCTGGAGCTGGCCCGCCGCAACCCGGACCGGGAGGTGGTCTTCTTCGCCATCGGCTTCGAGACCACGGCCCCGGCCAACGCGATGGCCGTGCACCAGGCGCGCCGCCTGGGCCTGACCAACTTCAGCCTGCTGGTGTCGCACGTGCGGGTGCCCCCGGCCGTCGAGGCCATCATGACGGCGCCCGCCTGCCGGGTGCAGGGCTTCCTGGCCGCCGGGCACGTGTGCAGCGTGATGGGCACGGCCGAGTACCCGGAACTCGCCGAGCGGTACGGCGTCCCGATCGTGGTGACCGGCTTCGAACCGCTGGACATCCTGGAGGGCATCCGCCGCGCGGTCCGCCAGCTGGAGCGCGGTGAGCACCGGGTGGAGAACGCCTACGCGCGTGCCGTGCGCGACGAGGGCAACCCGGCCGCCGTCCGCATGATCGAGGAGGTGTTCGAGGTCACCGACCGCAACTGGCGGGGCATCGGCCGCATCCCCGCGAGTGGCTGGCGGCTCACCGACGCGTTCCGCGCGTTCGACGCCGAGCACCGCTTCGACGTCACCGGGATCCGTACCGAGGAGCCGGCCGAGTGCCGCAGCGGCGAGGTGCTGCAGGGGCTGATCAAGCCCACGGAGTGCGCCGCGTTCGGCGCCACCTGCACCCCGCGCACCCCGCTCGGCGCCACCATGGTGTCCAGCGAGGGTGCCTGCGCGGCGTACTACCTGTACCGCCGGATGAACGACGGCCCGACACCGCAGGCCGCTCCGGTCGCGCGGGAGGAGATGAACCCCGTTGCCTGAACAACTCGCCGATGTGGTCGATCCGTCCGCCTGGACCTGTCCCGCCCCGCTGCGCGACCAGCCGGTCGTGGTCATGGGGCACGGCGGGGGCGGCGCGCTGTCGGCGGAACTGGTGGAGCAGGTCTTCGCGCCCGCCTACGGCAACGCCGTCCTGGCCTCGCTCGCCGACTCCGCCGTCCTCGAACTGGGAGGCGCGCGGTTGGCGTTCTCCACCGACTCCTATGTGGTCCGGCCGCTGTTCTTCCCCGGCGGCTGCCTGGGTGACCTCGCGGTCAACGGCACCGTCAACGACCTGGCGATGAGCGGTGCCCGGCCCGCGTACCTGTCCGCCGCCTTCGTGCTGGAGGAGGGCGTGGAGCTGGCAGTCGTGGAGCGGATCGCGCGCGCCATGGGAGCGGCGGCCGGGGCCGCCGGTGTCATGGTCGCCACGGGGGACACCAAGGTGGTGGAGTCCGGGCACGGCGACGGGGTGTACGTCACCACTGCCGGTGTGGGCCTCGTCCCGGACGGCGTGGACATCCGGCCGCAGCGGGCCCGGCCGGGCGACGCGGTCATCGTCAGCGGGCCGATCGGTCTGCACGGGGTGGCGATCATGAGCGTGCGGGAGGGGCTGGAGTTCGGGGTGGACGTCGCCAGCGACACGGCGCCGCTCGCGGATCTGGTCGCGGCGATGCTGGCCGTCACCCCCGACGTCCATGTGCTGCGCGATCCCACCAGGGGCGGTCTCGCGGCGTCCCTGAACGAGATCGCCCGTGCCTCCGGGACCGGCGTCCGCCTCCGGGAGCGCGCGATTCCGGTGCCGGACGCGGTGGCCAACGCCTGCGGCTTCCTCGGGCTCGACCCGCTCTACGTCGCCAACGAGGGCCGCCTGGTGGCCTTCGTGCCGCCGTCGGCGGCGGAGGAGGTGCTCGCGGCGATGCGCGCCCATCCGCAGGGCGCCGGGGCCACGTTGATCGGCGAGTGCGTCGCCGACCATCCGGGGATGGTCGTGGTCGCCACGGGTCTCGGCGGCACGCGGGTGGTGGACCTGCCGCTCGGCGAGCAGTTGCCGCGCATCTGCTGAGGAGGACGTCCGAGGGCCCCGCCGGTACGCCGGCGGGGCCCTCGGGCTGTGCGGGTGGCCGGTGCCGACCCCCGGGTCGTACGGTGGCCGGTGTCGGCCCCCGTACTACGCGGTGGCCGGTGCCGGCTCGATCGCGGCGATCTCCAGTTCCCGGCCGCTGCGCAGCTCGGTGGAGGGCCGGTCGCAGCGCGGGCACCAGAAGAACGGCGGCATGCCCACCGCGAACTCCTCCGCACACGGGCCGCACCAGGCCAGTGCGGGGACCTGCTCGACCTGGAGCCGGGCCCCGGCGAGGGCGGTGCCGTCCCGGGCCACCTCGAAGGCGAAGCCGAGGGCGTCGGGGACGACGCCCGCCAGCTCCCCGACCCGGACGGTCACCGCCGAGACGGAGTCCGTGCCGTCCGCACGGGCCATCTCATCGGCCCGTTCGATGATCGCGGTCGCGATCGACAGTTCGTGCACGGTCGGCTCACGGATACCGGTGGCCGGCGCGGAAGCCACCGGCCATCCGCCAGATCCGCGCCTCGCGGCGCAGGCTGGGCAACTCCCACAGGAGCAGCGCCAGGGCCACACCGCCGACCATGGCGGCCTCGGCCATCAGGACCCGCTGTCCGGTCATCCCGCTCCGTCCGCGGTGGGCGGCGGCGGGCCTTCGTGCACGCATGTACGTCATCATTGCGGCGACTCCCTGCTGTCTCATCCCGGTGAGATGTTCGGCATGGCCTCCGCGAGGGTGTCATGCCGCTTCCAGTGGATCCCGGTGGAACGGCGCGCGTCGGCGGTGCCGTCCTCGTGGTGTCCCTTCTGGTCCTTGTACGGTCCCCGGTTGCCCTGGTGCATGCCCATGACGTGCCGGGGCGTGTCGGGCCTGGCCTGGGCCCGGCCCACTCTGATGCTGCCCATGAGGTGTGCTCCTTCCTCGCCTCCGACCTGCGGAGTGCGTGGTCATGACCGCTCGGTGAGGTCCTCGAAGAATTCCTCGACGGCCGGCCAGACCCGGCCGCCGCCGGACAGGCCGCGCCACTCGCGGCGTACGAGGGCGACCATGCGGTAGCAGTCGTCGATCGGCACGATCCAGTGGTGGTCGAGGCCGTGGACGGTGTTCACCAGGAGGGCCTCCACATCGGGTTCCATGCCGGCGAGCGGCGGACACGTCCCGGTCAGCTCCTTCCAGGCCGAGGCCTCCACCTCCCACCGCATGGCGCCCGCGGGGCTCGGGCCCTCGGCGGTGACCGTGCCGTCGGTCCGGGGCACGAAGAACACCAGGCCGACCGGCACCCCGAGGACGGCGGTGTCCAGGTGGGGCAGCCGCACCCGGCGCCGGGGCACGAGCCGGTGGTAGCCCTCCGCCGCCTTGGCGTCGGCGAACAGCACCGAGCAGGGGCCGCACACGCAGCGCACCTCCGCCTGCCCGGTGTCGTAGAGGTGGGCGTGCTCGTCGGCGACCGGTGCGGCGCACAGGTCGCAGACCTCCGCCCCGGCCGCCGCGGCGCGGTCGGCCGAGGACCGGATGAGGCGGGCCAGCGCCCCCTCGGTGGTCATGGGGCACCCCGGCGCTTGAGCGTGGTCAGCGGCACGAAGGCGGGGGCCGGGGCCTCCGGAACCGGCTCCACCGCCGTCAGCTCCGGAGCCATGGCGAGCACCGCTTCGCGGACGGCGGCACTCACGTCGCCGCCGCCCCCTCCGCCGCCGCACCCGGATCCGCAGCCGCCGCCCGACGTCAGCCGTACCCGGGCCACGTCCCCGGCCACGCCGGCCCATTCGACGTCGCCGCCGCGTTCCCGCACGGCGGGCCGCAGGCGTTCGACCGCGCGGACCGCCCGCCGCTCGGGGGGCTCGGGGTGGATGTCGTGCAGCACCAGCAGGTGGCCGAGCAGTTCGTCGTCGGCGAGGCGTTCGGCGAGGGGCGCGTCCGCCTGGTCCAGGACGCGGGCCAGGGCCTCACCGTAGACCTCGGTGAGCAGCCGTACCGCGTCGGTCGCCGCGCGGGCGGCGGGGCCGGGCGCGGACTCGACCTCCTCCAGCAGCTCGTCGAGGCGGGCCAGCCGGGCCTCGACGTCGGGGGCCGTGAGCCGTGCGGGGGCGGCGGCCTCAGCCATGGTTCGCCCCGTACGTCGGCGAGTGGAGGGTGGTCAGCGTCTTGCCCTTGCCGACGTACATGTGGACGCCGCACGGCAGACAGGGGTCGAAGCTGCGCACGGTGCGCATGATGTCGATGCCCTTGAAGTCGTCGGGCCCGTTCTCCTCGAAGATCGGCTGGCCCTGGACGGCGTCCTCGTACGGGCCGGGGGTGCCGAACTTGTCGCGGGGGCTGGCGTTCCACGGGGTGGGCGGGTACGGGTGGTAGTTGGCGATCTTCTTGTCCTTGATCACCAGGTGGTGGGAGAGGACGCCGCGCACGGCCTCGTGGAAGCCGCAGCCGATCGCCTCGTCGGGCACCTCAAAGTTCTCGAACACCTTGGTCTCGCCGGCCCGCACCAGCCCCATGGCCTCCTCCAGGAACTGGAGGGCCATCGCGGCCGCGTAGGCGACGAAGTACGGCCGGGCGCGGTCGCGTTCGATGGTGTTGCTCCACTGCGGGATGCGCCACTCGAACGTCGTCTCCGGGAGCTTCTCGCCCTTGGGCAGGGAGATCCGCACGCTGTGGCCGGTGGCCTTGACGTACGGGGTGTCGACGAGGCCGCTCAGCGCGGTCGACCACAGGCGGGCGAGGGGGCCGCCGCCGGTGTCGAGGGCGAGGTGGTCCCCGGTGCGCGGGTCGAGCCAGCGGGGGCTCATGACCCAGCTGTACTTGTCGTCGAAGTTCCGCTTCTGCGGCACCGGGACGGTGGTCTGGTTCCACGGGTGGCGCATGTCGACGGGGTTGCCGAGCGGGTCGTGGGTGACGAACGGCTTCTCGTTGACCCAGTCTTCGTAGTACGAACTGCCCAGCATGATGCGCAGGCCGAGGTTGATGTCGATGAGGTTGTTGGTGACGAGCTCACCGTCGACGATGACGCCCGGGGTGACGTACATCTGCTTGCCCCAGGTGTTCATCGTCTCGTAGCGGTAGTCGACGGTCATGGGGTCCTGGAAGGCGCCCCAGCAGCCCAGCAGGACACGGCGGCGGCCGACCTCCTCGTAGCCGGGCAGCGCCTCGTAGAAGAAGTCGAAGACGTCGTCGTTCATGGCGACGGCCTTCTTCACGAAGTCGATGACCCGCATGAGCCGGCTGAGGTAGTCGGTGAAGGTGGTCGGCTGCGGCATCGTGCCGACGCCGCCCGGGTACAGCGTGGACGGGTGGACGTGCCGCCCCTCCATGAGGCAGAACATCTCGCGGGTGATGCGGCTGACCTTCAGGGCCTCCTTGTAGACCTCGCCCTCGAAGGGGTTGAAGGCCCGCATGATGTCGGCGATCGTGCGGTAGCCGTGGATGTCGCCGCGGGGTGCCGAGGTGGCCTCGGCGCGGGCCAGCACACCGGGGTTGGTGGACTTGACCATCGCCTCGCAGAAGTCCACGAAGACCAGGTTGTCCTGGAAGATCGTGTGGTCGAAGATGTACTCCGCCGCCTCGCCGAGGTTGACGATGTAGTCGGCCAGCGGGGGCGGCTTGACGCCGTAGGCCATCTGCTGGGCGTAGTCGGAGCAGGTGGTGTGGTTGTCGCCGCAGATGCCGCAGATCCGGGACGTGATGAAGCCCGCGTCGCGGGGGTCCTTGCCCTTCATGAACACCGAGTAGCCGCGGAACAGCGACGAGGTGCTGTGGCATTCCACGACTTCCCTGTTGGCGAAGTCGATCTTCGTGTAGATGCCCAGGTTCCCGATGATCCGGGTGATCGGATCCCAGGACATGTCCACGAGTTGTGGCGGCTTGCGCTCGGTGGGCCGGGCCTCGGTGGTGGTCATGTGCGGTGCTGCCCCTCGCTGTCGGCGTGGTGTGGGTGGGGGTCTGGTGGTGCTTGGGGATCTCGTGGTTCTTGGGGATATGGCTGGTGGTGCTTGGGGGGGGCTGGTGGTGCTTGGGGGGCTGGGTGGTGCCTGGGGGTGTGGGTGGTGCCTGGGGGTGTGGGGGTGGCGCGGGTGGTCGGTCCCGCGGCACCGGGACGCGGTGCCGCGGCGTCAGGGGCGGTAGCGCGGGTTGTAGCCGCTGGTGAGCTTGCGCTTGTTGTGGCGCCACCTCGGCTCGTGGTTCACCAGTTCGTTGGTCATGCCGCGCAGCCGGCGGATGACCGCGCCGTACGGCTTGATGGCGAGCGACGACAGGGTGCCGCCCGGCGGCTCGTCCATGAACGGCATGAACGCGTCGGGGAAGCCGGGCATGGTGCAGCCGATGCAGATGCCGCCGACGTTCGGGCAGCCGCCGATGCCGGCCATCCAGCCGCGCTTGGGCACGTTGCAGTTGACCACGGGTCCCCAACATCCTGTCTTCACCAGGCACTTGGGCGAGTTGTAGTCCTTGGCGAACCCGGCCTGCTCGTAGTACGAGCCCCGGTCGCAGCCCTCGTGGACCGTCTTGCCGAACAGCCACTGCGGGCGCAGCATGTGGTCCAGCGGCGGCGGGGGCGCGGAACCGGCCGCGTGGTAGAGGACCCAGACGAGGGTCTCCATGAAGTTCTCGGGCTGGATGGGGCAGCCGGGCACGTTGACCACGGGCAGCCCGCCCTGGGAGGTGTAGTCCCAGCCCAGGTAGTCGGCGAGGCCCATGCAGCCGGTCGGGTTGCCGGACATGGCGTGGATGCCGCCGAAGGTGGCGCAGGTGCCGGCGGCGACCACGGCCCAGGCCTTGGGGGCGAGTTGGTCGATCCACCAGTTGAGGGTCTGCGGCTCACCGGTCTCCGGGTCGTTACCGAAGGACGTCCAGTAGCCGTCGCCCTCGATGATGTTCTGGTTGGGGATCGAGCCCTCGATGACGAGGATGAAGGGGGCCAGGTCGCCGCGTGCCGCCGCCCGGTAGGGAGCGAGGAAGTCCTCACCGCCCAGGCTGGGGGACAGCACCTTGTTGACGAGGTTGACCTTCGGCAGGCCGGGGATCAGCCCGAGGACCAGGTCCTCGATGGAGGGCTGGCCCGCGGCGGTCAGCGAGACGGTGTCGCCGTCACAGCTCATGCCCTCGGAGATCCACAGGATCGTGATCTCGTCGAAGCCCTCTCGGTCCTCGGCCCGGCTGGGTTCCTCGCTGACTTCGGTGGTACTGCTGCTGGTGGTCATGTCATCGGCCTCCGCTGCGGCGGGTCTCGGAGTCGGTTGTCGAGTGCCGCGCCGAAGCTGCGGCGGGAGCCGGTTTCGACGGCTCGTCCGGCGGTGTGGCGGGCTCCAGTGGTTCGAGCTCGTCGGGCCGGAAGTAGAGGAAGCGGCCGTACCAGGTGTGCAGTTCGGACGCGGGGTCGTCGTCGAGGGTGACGGCGAGATGCACGCTGCCGTCGACGTCGTGGAAGACGGCGGCCACCTCCGCGGTGCGCCCGGCCAGGAACATGTCCTGGGCGTCGGCGCTCCTGCGGGGCCGCAGCCGTACCCGGCTGCCGCCGCCGACCGGCACCCCGTCGACGAGCACGGTCTCGGTGGTCGGCGAGAGCCCGTCGTCGGCCCCCTCCTGCCACCAGACGGGCCGCTCGGACGCGACCGCCGCGGCCACCGCGGGAGCGGCGCAGGGGGGCGCGGGTGCCGGGGTGGTGGCGACCGGAAACAGGCCGGCCGGGTCGGTGTACGGGGCCGGGCCGGGGGCCTGCGCGGCAGCGACCGGGGCGGTGGTGGGGGTTGACGGGGCGGTGGCGTGGGTGGTCGACAGGACGGTGGCGGGGACCGACGGGGCGGTGGCCGAAGTCGTGGTTGTGGGAGCGGCGGTGACCGGGGGCATGGCCCCGGGAGCGGCGGGGACCGGGGGCATGGCTGCGGAAGCGGCGGAGACCGAAGTCGTGGCCGCAGATGCGGCGGTGACCGGGTTCAGGGAGCGGACCGCGCCGTGGAGGCGGGCGAAGACCTCCGGGGGCATGGTGTCGACCCGGTCGAGGATCGCGGCGGCGCGCGGGTCGGTCGCTCGCGCCTCCCGCTTCTCCTCGTCGGTCAGCAGCATGGTGCGCAGCGTGAGGATCTCGTCGATCTCCGCCGCGTCGTGCAGGTCTCCCGGGCTCTCCGGGGCCACCTGGGGGTGGTCGGGCAGGATGATCGGCGCGGAGAGCACGACGGCGCCGGCGGGGGGCTCGTCGGCGAGGACGGGGAAGGTGAACTCGTTCCGGCAGGCCCGCGCCTGATCGGCCAGTTCCCCCGGCGGGTCGATCAGCGAGACGAACTCCACGCCGACCCCGCCGATGAGGGTGTGGGTGGCGATGAGCGCCCGCCGCAGCGCCTCGTCACGAGGCGCTCGGGGCTCCAGGCCGTCCACGGCGTTCGCGGTGCGTACGCGGAGCCGGAACACGTCGTTCGCGAGTCGCTCGGCCGTCAGGGTGACGTTCGCCCTCACCTCCTCCCGGCGCCGCACCACCCGCCCCGCGCGACCCGGCAGGGGCTCGATGTCCTCGCCGGCCGCCGCCTCCACCGGGACGGTGCTCTCGCCGCCCAGCAGGTCGTCCAGCGCAACGACGATCTCGGTCTCGCGCGGCACCGCCTCGTCGAAGGTCAGATGGACCGTGCCGTCGTCGGTCCGCAGCGACGCGACCGGGCGGTGGCCGCCGTCAGGGCCGACTTCCTCGACCTGCTTGTGCTGCGTCTGCAGGTGACGGAGCCTCACCCGGACGTTCGCGCCGGGCCGCCGGACGCGCAGCAGGCACTCGGTCCGCTGGTACCAGGAGTCGGCGGAGCCGGAGACACCGGGGACCACGGGGCCGTCCGCCTCCACCCACTGCCGGGGGAACAGCACCCCGAACTGCCAGCGGACGCGGTTCTTCGCGGACGACCGCCGGTAGGGGTAGAGGAGGTAACCCTCGTAGAGGACGGCGTCGGCGACGGCGGTGATCTGCTCGAAGACGCCGAGGGACGGGTCCGGCGGCAGGCCGGTGTCCATGCCCGTGGCCGGGCACACCGTGCCGCTGTCGACCGGTCCGTACGCCATCGCGCCCTCCTTCTGCTCGTGTGCCGGCTCATCCCTTCCACCACCGTCACACCGCTCACGCTCTCCCGCCTCCTCCGGCCGAGCGGACTGAGCCGTTCGAGGGGACGTCCGGCGCGTCGGCTTTGCCGCACCCTCTTGACAAGCCCGAACCCCGAACAGTCAGCTTCCATTAGGCAGAAAATAGATTCCACCTTATGGAAAAATAGGCGCCGGGGAAGTACTGGGTAGCGGCATGGAAGGGAGCGTCTGAGGCCCCATGGGATTCGCGGCGCAGCGCTTCAACGTCAACCTGTCGATCCTCGTCACGGAGCTCCCGCTCCTGGAGCGCACGCGCTCGACGGCGCCGGTGTCCGGCTGACGGGACTCAACTTCTACGCCGGCCGGCTGCCGGGCCCGGACCTCGGCGCCCTGTCGATCCCCGGCGAGGGGTGGGGACCTGGGGGCCGCGCCGGAGGTCCTCCACGGCGGACTCGCCGGCTCGACCGTGTTGACCCGCGAGAAGGACAACTTCCTGAACCGGGACTTCACGCCGGGCTTCCGGATCGACCTGCACCACAAGGACATGGGCATCGTCGCCGACGCCGCCCGCACCGTCGGGGCCGCGCTCCCCGTCGGCGTCGTGGTGGCCCAACTGGCGGCGTCGCTGCGCGCGCAGGGCGACGGCGGCCTGGACCGCTCGGCGCTGCTGCGGGCCGTGGAGCGCCTCTCCGGCGCCCGGCTCTGAGGCTTCCGAGGGCGGCCAAAGCCTCCCCGAACTTCCGGTCCGCGGCGACGCCGACATCTGTCCTGTCGCGCCCAGGCGCCACCGCGGTCCGGAACCCCCGACGAACTCGATGAACTTGATGAACTCCATGAACCAGGCGCACCGGGGGCGCGGGCCGACGCCGTCGTGCGCCGCCGCGGTCCCGGGGCCGGCGCGCTCCGGACCCGTCTGTCTACGCAACGGGGCGTAGAGCGCCTACGGAACCCTCAAATCAACCTCTGAACCACCGTCGAAGGGCTTCAACTGCCCCTGGGTGCGGGCACATCCTCAACACACGAGGCCCGCCGGCACGGGGGCGGCGGGCCTCGACGGGGAGAAAGCTCCGTCATGGGTACGGGGGAGCGCGTTCTCGCGGGCACGGGGGAAACGGGGGTCCGTGGGATCGCGGGTTCGGCGAACGGGGGACAGAGGTTCGCGGGATCTGGGGAAACGGGGGGCACGGGGGAAACGGGGGCCGTGCGGCGGTGTGACAAAGCGGCTCGCATCATGCGAGGTCACACCGGCGCACGGCCCCCGCCCACGTTGGAGACCAACCCCTCTCAGACCTTCAGCGTCCGGTACCGCGCCGCGAGCTTCTTCGCCTCCTCGAAGGCGGCGCCCAGGTCGGCCGGGTCGGTCACGCGGATCGTCTTGCAGCCGAGGCCCTCGGCGCCCTTGACGTGGTCGACGCCGTAGACACCCGGCTCGGGCGAATTGACGTTTGGCGGCGCGACCGGGGTGCCGCAGGGGCAGGCGGGCGCGGCGTACCGCGTGGGAGTCGCTGGGAGGGGCGTCAAGGGCGGGACCGCCGATCGTCCGCGCCTGTCGTGGTGTTCCCCTGCCGGCGCGCGCCCGGCTGGAGGACGATGAGGGGGCTGTCGCGACGGACCCGGTGAGCTCGGTGGTGGGGTGGGACATGAGCGAGACCATGGCGGTGCGCTGCCCGGAGTGCGGGCGGGAGCACCGGTACGCCGCGCCCGCCTACCCCTGCGCGTGCGGCACCCCGGTCGCGCCGCCCCTGAACTGGCGCGCCGCCCCCGTCCCCATCACCCACCGCACCTGGGACGAGGACTGGGTCACCGTCCGCTGCGGGAGCTGCGGACGCGCGGACCAGTGGCCCCATCCGGAGCTGGGCTGCTCGTGCGGGACCGTGCTGCGCGTGCCCGTCACAGCCGCCGCCCAGCCGTCGGGCACCGGGGGCGGCGACCCGGCCGAACCGCCCGTGGAACCGCCCGTCGCGGCGCGGGCCACCTTCCAGCCCGTCACTATTCGCACCGCGCGCGACGCCGTCACCGCCGTCGCTCTCTATCTGCGCTGGCTGGGCTACAGGGACATCCGCCGGGCCGACCAGCGCCAGCCGCACGGCGTCGGGCTCGCCGCGCGCGGCGTCCTGGCGCAGGTGCACCCGCTGGTCCAGCCGGCCGCGCCCCGCGACGTCGAATGCCTGTGGCTGTCCGCGATGGCCGAGTCCTGCGACTGTGTCTGCTTCTCGCTCGCCGGATACACGGACGACGCCCGGGACCGCGCCGACGCTCTGGGCGTCGCCCTGTTCGTCCTGGACCTCACGGGCACCCCGCAGCCGGTGAACGCGGCCGCGGTGGAGCTGGTCGCGACCGGCGCGGGAACATGATCGGCGGCCGACCCGAACGGTTGGGCACTCGGGGCGGGCGGTTCGGACACGACGGCGGACGGTTCGGCACACGGCGACGGCGACGGACACGTGGGCCGCACCCGGGCCCCCGCGCGCGACCGGCCGGGGGCCCTGAGCTCGGGAGGCCGCCTATCCGGTCGCGTACCGCTCCCGCAGTTCGATCTTGCGGACCTTCCCCGAGACCGTCATCGGGAAGGCGTCCAGGATGCGCAGCGCGCTCGGGATCTTGTAGTGCGCCAACTGTCCGTCGCAGAAGGCCCGCAGCTCCTCCAGGCTGGGCGGCCGCGCGGGGTCGCGCGGGATGACGCAGGCGAGGACCTCCTCGCCGTACCGCTCGTGCGGCACGCCGACCACCTGCACGTCGGCGATCCCCGGGTGGCCGTACAGGAACTCCTCGATCTCCCGCGGGTAGATGTTCTCGCCACCTCGGATGATCATGTCCTTGATCCGGCCGACGATCTCGACATACCCGTCCTCGCGCATCACCGCGAGGTCCCCGGTGTGCATCCACCGGCCCGCGTCGACGGCCTCGGCGGTCTTCTCGGGCTCCTCCCAGTAGCCGAGCATCACGCTGTAGCCGCGGGTGCACAGCTCCCCCGCGGTGCCCCTCGGTCGGGTGACGCCGGTGGCCGGGTCGACGATCTTCACCTCGATGTGCGGGAGGACCCGGCCGACGGTGCCGGTGCGGTGCTCCAGGTCGTCGTCGCGCCGGGTCTGGGTGGAGACGGGCGAGGTCTCCGTCATGCCGTAGCAGATGGACACCTCTGCCATGTGCATGTCGGCGACGACCCGCTTCATCACCTCCACCGGGCAGGGCGAGCCCGCCATGATGCCGGTGCGCAGGGACGACAGGTCGTAGGACGCGAAGTCGGGGAGGTTCAGCTCCGCGATGAACATCGTCGGCACGCCGTACAGGGCCGTGCAGCGCTCCCGCTGGACGGCCTCCAGGGTGGCCTTCGGGTCGAAGGACGGGGCCGGGATGACGACGCAGGCGCCGTGCGAGGTGGCCGCCAGGTTTCCCATGACCATGCCGAAGCAGTGGTAGAAGGGCACGGGGACGCACACCCGGTCCTGCTCGGTGTAGGCGATCGACTCGCCCACGAAGTAGCCGTTGTTGAGGATGTTGTGGTGGGAGAGGGTCGCCCCCTTGGGGAAGCCCGTGGTGCCCGACGTGTACTGGATGTTGATCGGGTCGTCGCAGGACAGCTCCTCGAACGGGACGGGGGTGCCACGCGCGATCAGCGCGTCCCAGCTCGGGTCGCCGATGTACACGGTCTCCCGCAGCCGCGGGCAGTTCCCGCGCACCTGCTCCACCATCGCCCGGTAGTCGCTCGTCCTGTGGCTGAGCGAGGCGAACAGCAGCGACACCCCGGCCTGGTTGAGGACGTACTCGACCTCATGGGTGCGGTAGGCCGGGTTGATGTTCACCATGATCGCGCCGATGCGCGCGGTGGCGTACTGGACGAGCACCCACTCCGGGCAGTTGACCGCCCAGATGCCCACCCGGTCGCCCTTGGCGATCCCGCTCGCGACCAGCCCGTACGCCAGCCGGTCGACGTCCGCCGCGAACCGGGCGTAGGTCCAGCGCCGCCCGGACGGCACGTCGACGAGGACCTCGCGGTCCGGCCAGGCGGCCACCGCGCGGTCGAGGTTGGCGCCGATGGTGTCGCCGAGGAGGGCCGTGCCGCTCGTCCCGTGCGCGTACGACGGCGCTCCCGTGGGCCCGCCGCTGCCGCTCACCGGAAGTCCTCCTCGCGGTACTCGGCGTCCGAGCCCTCGGCGGTGGCCTCGCGCAGCTCGATACGGCGGATCTTGCCCGACACGGTCTTCGGCAGGTCGGCGAACTCCAGCCGGCGGACCCGCTTGTACGGCGCGAGGACGGTCCGGGAGTGCTCGAAGAGGATCTTCGCGGTGTCGGGGCCCGGCTCCCAGCCCGCCGCCGGCACGATGTACGCCTTCGGCACGGCGAGCCGCAGTTCGTCCGGCGCGGGCACGACGGCCGCCTCCGCGACCGCCTCGTGCTCCAGCAGGGCGCTCTCCAGCTCGAACGGGCTGATCTTGTAGTCGCTCGCCTTGAACACGTCGTCGGCGCGGCCCACATAGGTGATGTAGCCGTCCTGGTCGCGGGAGCCGATGTCGCCGGTGCGGTAGTAACCGCCCGCCATGGCCTCCGCCGTGCGGTCGGGGTCGCCGTGGTAGCCGGTCATCACGCCCACGGGGCGGGTGGACAGGTCGAGCGCGATCTCGCCCTCGTCGACGTCGGGGGCGCCCGAGACGGGGTCGAGGAGGACGACCTTGAAACCGGGGCTGGGCCGGCCCATCGAGCCGGTCTTCAGCTCCTGGCCGGGGCTGTTGGAGACCTGCACGGCGGTCTCGGTCTGGCCGAAGCCGTCCCGGATGGTGACGCCCCAGGCCCGGCGCACCTGCTCGATGACCTCGGGGTTGAGCGGCTCGCCGGCCGCGACGACCTCGCGGGGCGGGGTGCGCAGCTGGGTGAGGTCGGCCTGGATCAGCATCCGCCACACCGTCGGCGGGGCGCAGAAGCTGGTGACGCCCGCGCGTTCCATCTCCGACAGCAGCCGGGCCGGGTCGAAGCGGGTGTAGTTGTGGATGAAGACGGTCGCCTCCGCGTTCCACGGGGCGAAGAGGTTGGACCAGGCGTGCTTGGCCCAGCCCGGCGAGGAGATGTTGAGGTGGACGTCCCCGGGTTTCAGGCCGATCCAGTACATCGTCGCCAAGTGGCCCACGGGGTACGACACATGGGTGTGCTCGACCAGTTTCGGCCGGGCGGTGGTGCCCGAGGTGAAGTACAGCATCAGCGGGTCGGAGGCGTTGGTCTCGCCGTCCGGCGTGAAGTCTGCGGGTGCGGCGTAGGCGTCCTCGTAGGGGCGCCAGCCGTCCGCGGTGCCACCGACGGCGACCCTGGTGTAGCGGCCGGGCACCTCGTCGAACTTGGCTGCGTCCTCGGCCCGCGCGATCACATGCCGGACCCGGCCCCGCTCGACGCGGTCACGCAGGTCGGCGGGGCCGAGCAGCGGGGTGGCGGGGATGACGACGGCGCGCAGCTTCATCGCGGCGAGGGCGGTCTCCCACAGCTCCACTTGGTTGCCGAGCATGACGAGGACCCGGTGGTCGGCCCGTACGCCCTGGACGCGCAGCCAGTTCGCGACGCGGGAGGAACGCTCGGACATCTCGGCGAAGGTCAGCCGGGTCTCGGTGCCGTCCTCCTCGACGATGTGCAGGGCCGTCCGGTCGTTCCCGCGTGCGATCTCGTCGAACCAGTCGAGTGCCCAGTTGAAGAAGTCGGGGCGCGGCCACGTGAAGCCCTCGCAGGCCGTGGCGTAGTCCTCCCGGTGGGCCAGCAGGAAGTCCCTGGCCGCCCGGAACTCCTCCGTGGCGCTCGTCCTCGCCGACATGTGTCCTCCTCATTGCCGGACCGTCGCCTGACATCGTGTAATGCGTGATACGCGTCTCACTACCCCCGAACGGGGGTGCGCCGCGCGGAAAGGGCGAGTTCGTGGCAGTGGATTCCTTCGGTCCCGTCGATCCTGCTTCATCCGGTTCGGCGGACATGCGCGGCGCGCTGAACCGCTTGAGGCTGGCCACCGGGCTGCCGCTGGCCTTCGCCGGGCTCGTCGAGCCCGGCCCCGGGCAACTGCGCATCAGTGAACTCCAGGGCAACCGGACGACCTCGCTCAGCGGGCTGTCCGTGCACTCCGGGAACGGGCTGGGCGGCAAGGCGGTGGCGCTGGCCCGCCCCTGCTGGGTGACCGACTACTCCTCGTCCCGGCAGATCAGCCACGAGTACGACGCCGCCGTCGCCGCCGAGGGCATCCGCTCGGTCCTCGCCGTCCCCATCGTCGTACGGCGCCGGGTGCGCGGAGTGCTGTACGGCGCCCTGCGCGCGCCCCAGCCGCTGGGCGACCGCACGGTCGGGGCGGCGATGGAGGCCGCGCGGGACATGGAGCAGGCCCTGGTGGTGCGGGACGAGGCACGGAACCTGCTGGCGGCGGCCCGGCCGCCGGAGGACGGGTCACCGGGGGCGTGGGAGGAGATCCGGGAGGCACATGGGGCGCTGCGGGCGCTGGCCCCCCGCATCGTCGACCCGGAGCTCCGGCGGGAGCTCCTCCAGGTGTGCGGCCGGCTGGCCGGTGCCGCCGCCGCGGACACCCCCCGTCCCGACGCGCCCGCCCCGCCCGCCCCGCCCGCCGGGCCGCGGGTCGCCCTCACCCCCCGCGAGCTGGATGTCCTGTCCTGCGTGGCGCTCGGGGCGACCAACGCCACCACCGCCGACCGCCTCGGCCTGCGCCCCGAGACGGTCAAGGGCTACCTCCGTTCCGCCATGCGCAAGCTGGAGGCCCACACCCGCCTGGAGGCGGTGGTGGCGGCCCGCCGGGCGGGGTTGCTGCCGTAGGACTCCGCAGGCGCTCGCCGCGTGCCGGGGCCGTAGGACTGCGCAGGCGCTCGCCGCATACCGGGGCGGAGGGAGGATGGTGGTGGAGCGGCGTCCGCCGTCAGCCCTCAGGGGCGGACGGGGGCCGTCGTCGGCCCTCGCGGGGCCGAGTCGGTCGGTCATGGCCGGCGCGCATCGGTCGCGCGGGGCGGTGAGGGAGACCGGGCGATGGTTCGGGATTCATGTTTCGGGCGTGTGAAATTCCTTATGCCGTACCCTTCCTGTTATTTCCCTCACCACGCTGCGTTCCGAAATTCAAGGACTGGTTGCCTAATATTGGCCCGGACACGACACAGAGGGGAGCGGTGGCCCGTGCATCGGGACTTCAAGGAGCCTGGGAGACCCCGCCCCGACCTGGTCATAGGCAGGGAGGAGCTGTTCACCGCGGCGCGGGAGCAACTCGCGCGTGGCGGCAGCGTCCTCGTGCACGGCTCGGCCGGTATCGGTAAATCGACCGTTCTGCGCGCACTGGCCGCTGAATACGACACGACGGCCCGTACGGTCCTGCGGTGCTCGGCGACCGAGTCCGAGTCGCACCTGCCGTTCCTGGCCCTGACCGATCTGCTGGGCCTCGTCGTCGACGAGGTCTCCGACCAGTTGCCCGCCCCGCAGCGCACGGCCCTGGAATCCGCGCTCACCGGACGTGGGGAGTCCACGCTCCAACGTGACGGTCTCGCCCTGCGTCTCGCCGTCCTGTCGACCCTGCGCGCCCTGGCCGCGAAGGGCCCCGTCCTGATCGTCGCGGACGACCTCCAGTGGCTGGATCCGGCCAGTGTCGAGCTGCTCGGGTTCGCCGCCCGCCGCCTCGGCGAGATGCCGGTCCGCATGCTGTGCGCCGTCCGCACCTCGACGGACCCCCATGGTCACGAGCAGGACAGGTATCTACGCGCGTCCCCGTCGGACACCCTGGCCCTCAGGGTCAACCCGCTGTCCCGGGCGCATGTCGCCGAGCTGCTGGAGAACCGCGGCTACACCGGACTGCCCCGCTCCACCGTGCGGGACATCCACCGCACCAGCGGCGGCAACCCCCTGTTCGCGCTGGAGCTGGGCCGCGCCCTCGCCGACAGCCCCACCCCGCCCCGTCCGGGCGAGCCGCTGCCGGTGCCGACCTCGCTGCGGACCCTCGTACTGAACCGGCTGGACATGCTCCCGGCGGAGGCCCGCCGCACCCTGCTCGTGGCCAGCGCCGGTGCCCGGCCCACCCTGGCCCTGCTGCGTGCCGCCGGACGGGAGAACGCCGAGGCGGAGACCGCGCGCGCCGTCGAGCTGGGCCTGCTCGCACCGGAGCGGGAGAGCCCCGGCGTGCGCTTCGCGCACCCCCTGGTGTCGGCCGCGCTGTACGCGGAGGCCACCGCCCAGGAGCGGCGGGCCGCCCACGCCGCGCTGTCCACCGCCGCCGTCGACCCCATCGAGCGGGCCCGGCATCTGGCGCTGGCCACCACCGGCGCCGATCCGCAGGTCGCCGCCCGGCTCGGTGAGGCCGCCGCGGTGGCCCGGGACCGGGGCGCGCCCTCGGTCGCCGCCGAGCTGGGTCTGCTCGCGGCCCGGCACACCCCGGCCGACGCGACGCCGTCGCCGGACGAGCGGAGGCTCCAGGCCGCCGAGGACGCGCTGACCGCCGGCGAGAACGACCTCGCCCGGGACATCGCCCGCGAGGTGCTGAGCCGGGCCACCGAGCCCGCCGAACGCGTCCGCGCCTGGATGGTGGTGATCGAGGCGGCCGGCCAGTCGATCGCCGAGGTCGACGCCGTGTACCCGCAGGCCCTCGCCGACGCGGGCGACGACCCCCGGCTGCTCGCCCTGGTCCACTACCAGCTGGCCTGGCGGGCACTGGTCATCGACGGCGACTTCGCGGCGGGCCGCGAGGAGGCCGCGCGCTCCGCGGAACTGGCCGCGAGGGCCGGGGACCGCCGTACCGAACTGCTCGCGCTCGCCCACCAGGCGCAGGTCGAGACGTTGATGGGGCACCCGGACGCGCCCGCGACGATCAAGAAGGCGCTGAAGGAGCCGCAGGACCCGCAGCTGGCCTGCCACCACAACGGGGCGGGCGCGACCCGCTTCCGCTGGCTGATGATGAGCGACCAGTTCGGCGACGCCCGGGCCACAGCCACCGCGCTGCTGCGCGAGGTGCGGCGCCGCGGCATGGTCGAGAGCGAGGTGCACTACGTGCGCTTCCTCGCCGAGATCGAACTGCGCACCGGACACTGCGGCCGGGCCCTCGACCTCGCCCGTGAGGGGTACGGGCTCGCCCGCGACTCCGGCATCGGCGAGGGCGCCTCCGCCATGCTCACCTCGCTCGCCGAGGCCGCCGGCGGCGATGTGGAGCGGGCGCGGGCGCTGGCCCGGGAGGCCGCCGAGCACGCCGAGCAGGACGGCGACCTGATGTACCTCTCGCGCGCCCTGGGCGCCCTCGGCCACGCCCAGTTGGTGTCCGGGGACGCCGCGGGCACCGTGCGGTCGCTGCGCCGGGTACGGGAGTTGGAGGAGGGGCTGGGGGTCACCGACCCGGCCCGCGGCCGCTGGCAGGCCGACCTCGCCGAGGCGCTGGTGCGGGTAGGGGAGATCGCCGAGGCGCAGGACGTCATCGACGTCACCCGGCAGCGGGCGATGCGTCTGGGCCGCGAGAGCATCCTCGCGGCCCTCGACCGGGCCGAAGCCCTCGTCCGCGCGGCGCGCGGTGAACACGACGCCGCCGTACGGCAGTTGACGTCGGCTCAGGACCGGCTGGCCAAGCTGGGCTGCGGGCTGGAGGAGGCACGGGCCGCGTACGCCCTGGCGTGTCTGCGCGCCATGCCCCGGGCACTCGGTGTCGCTCCGCGCCCAGGGGTGGCCCCCGTACCCGGTCCGGCCGCGTACGACGAGGCGTCCCGGCTGTTCCGCCGCTGCCGCGCCCTGCCCTGGCTGCGTCAGGTCGAGCAGCTCTCGGCCGCCCCGGCGCCCGTGCCGCAGCCCGCGATCGCCCCGTCGGCTCTGGACGCCCTCGCCGGGCTCGCGGCGACGGAACGGCAGGTCGCCGAGCTGGTGATGGAGGGCGCCACCAACCGGGAGATCGCCGGGAAGCTGTACATCAGCGTGAAGACGGTCGAGGCGACGCTCACCCGGGTCTACCGGAAGCTGGGGATCCGGTCGCGTGTGGACATCGTGCGACTGGCGGCGGGACACCGTACGAACTGACCTCCCCGGGACCGGTGTACGACCCCTCCCGGGGACCCGTGTGCGAAGGCTTCACGTCGGCCCCGACGCGGCCCTGCCCTGCCATGCCCTGGCCGGGGCCGGTCCTGCCTGCCCTGGTCCGAAGCCCTTCCGGCTCCAGCCTAGGCTCACCCCACGCCCCGGGTCATCGAGGGTTTTCCCTCCCCAACTCCCTTAGGGGGATCCCCCATTGGGGAGCGTTCACAAGCGGCCATACGTTTTACGCCGTGCCGCACGCCAGGGCACACAGACCGGCCCACCGCCCCCGCTCGGCTCCCCCGAGCGGGGGCGGTACCCGCAGGGCTCCTGTGCACCACCCCCACCCGCGCGTCCCCCACCGGCAACCCTCCCCCCATGAGGAGAACCATGTTCGGGTTCAACCGTGCCAGGAAGACGATCGTCGCCGCCGCGGCGACCGCCGCGGCCTCCGCGGCCGCTCTGCTGGCCGCCCCCGGCGCCGTCGCCGCTCCCCAGCCCATCGTCGGCGGTACGACCACCACCGCGAGCGCCTACCCGTACGTCATGCAGATCACGAACGCCTCGCAGAGCCAGTTCTGCGGCGGCACCCTGGTGTCCGCGACCAAGGTGATCACCGCGGCCCACTGTGTCGACGGCAGAACGACCAGCAACACCCGTGTCGTCGGCGGCCGCACCTACCGCAACGGCACGGACGGCACCGTCCGGACGGTCAGCCGCATCTGGATCCACCCGAGCTACACCTCCGCCGAGTCGGGCAAGGACGTCGCCGTCCTGACGCTGTCGTCGTCGATGCCGTACACCCCGGTCTCTTACGTCACCTCGTCGCAGACCGGCGTCTACGCGGCCGGCACCACCGCTCGCATCCTCGGCTGGGGCACCACCTCCTCGGGCGGCTCCTCCTCCAACCAGCTGCGCACCGCGACCGTGCCGACCGTGGCCAACTCGGTCTGCGGCAGCTCCAGTTCCTACGGCTCCGCGTTCATCGCGAGCGACATGGTGTGCGCCGGTTACACGTCCGGCGGCGTGGACACCTGCCAGGGCGACAGCGGCGGTCCCCTGATCATCGGGGGCGTCCTGGCAGGTATTACTTCCTGGGGTTACGGCTGCGCCGACGCGCAGTACCCCGGTATCTACACCCGGCTGACCACCTTCTCCAGCACGGTGGCCGCGCAGGTCAACTCCTGAGCGGAACGGGTCGGCCCGTGAGCTCCTGAGGCACGTCCTCAGGTGATGTCAGGGGGCGTTGCGAACCTGCCACGAGCGGTTCGCAGCGCCCCCTCTCCACGTCCGCAGCGTCCGCCACTTCTCGGTCACGTCCCGGTCGCGTCAGTTCGCGACGGTGCCGAAGCGGATGTCGTACGGGCCGCCGCCCTCACCCTCGCCCTCACCGGGGAGCGTCCGGAGGGTTCGCTCGGCCTCCGCGACGAGGTCCGTCCGCTGCTCCGCGGTGAGGCGAACGAACGGCTCGAGGACGACGGCGGGCCCGTCGAACTTCCAGATTCCCGCGAGGAATCCGTCGACGAGGAAGGTCCGGTACGCCTGATTGCCCTGCCAGCTGCGGCCCTTGAGGTCGGGCGGTACGACACGCGAGCGGTCGGCGTGCGAGAGGAGCAGGTTGTCGAACTCGGGCAGCAGACGGGGCGGCGCCGGGGTCTCCGGGTCGGGACGGGGCGCGTCGGGCAGGTCGAAGAGTTCGACACCGCTCTCGTCGCGGAAGGTGACCAGCTCCGGGCGCAGCCGCTCGAACGCCTCGCGCAGCCGGGTCAGCCCGGCCCAGGTCTGCATGTCCTTGACGGAGGCGGGTCCGAAGGCGGCGAGATAGCGGCGTACGACCGTCTCGGGCGCCGGGGCGGGTGCTGCGGGACGGCCCAGCCAGTGCTCGGCGGTGGTCAGCGCGACCTGGCCGCTCCTGCCCCACAGTCCGCGCGGGGTGACCTGCACCAGCGGCAGTCGGCAGCGCGCGGCGATGCCGAGGGCGAGCGGATCGGCGTCGGGCCACTCGACGAGCAGGGCCTCGCGCAGTTGCTTGAGGGTGCGCGGCTCCTCCTCCACCAGCTCCCGGGCCAGGGAGGTGAGCCGGTCGAGGTCGACGCCGACGAGGCCCTTGCGGAACAGCTGCAGTTCCCGTTCGCGGGCGGGCTGCACGAGGGGCCGCAGGGTGAGGCAGTCCTCGGCGGTGTGGGTGTGGATGGTGGACCGCATGGTGACGATCCGGACGACGGCGCGCTCCGCCATCAGCGTCGACAACTGCTCGGGGGCGAAGCCCTCCAAGCGGGCGGCGAGGGCGTAGTACGGCGGTTTGACGTTCTGTGCCTGGAGCCCGAGCAGATGCTCGACGGCACCGCTCACCGACATCTCGGCCACCGGCGCGCGGCGCAGCAGCAGTTGCCGGGCGAGGGTGGCGCGGTTGAGGGCGCGCGCGCCGAGCAGGGGTGCGGTCGAGGTCGCCTTCTTCGTCATGAGGGAACGCTAACGGCCCTTGCGGACAGCTTCTGTCCGCGACGCACGGCGGGACGGACAGAGAGCGTCCGCGACGCACGGCGGGACGGGCAGAAGCGGGCGCCCGGCGGGATCGGAACTCCCGGGGCCCGTGCCACGGTTTGCCCCGGATATCCTGCTCGAAGATCACACAGACAGATGTGCGACTCCGGAGGCGAACCGATGGCCGAACGACGTGCCCGCCCAGCCTCGAAGAGCGCCAGGGGGTCGGTCTGGCGCCGCGCGCTGACCCCGCCCGCGCCGCCGGCGGGCCGACCACCGGCACCCCGGCCCGGACCGGCGGATCCGGATCGGCCGGACCGGGCGGCCAGTGTCGTGCAGGCGGTCCTGTACGAGGACGGCGTACGGGTCGCCGCGCCCGCGACGCTCGCCGAGACCTTCCGCGCACTGCGGGAGGCCCCGTCGGGCATGGCATGGATCGGGCTGGCCCGTCCCACCGAGGGTGAACTGATCTCGCTGGCGACGGAGTTCGACCTCCATCCACTCGCCGTCGAGGACGCGATGGAGGCCCATCAGCGCCCCAAGCTGGAGCGCTACGGCGACACCCTGTTCGTCGTGCTGCGCGCGGCCCGCTATCTCGACGCGCCGGAGGAGGTCGACTTCGGCGAGCTGCACGTGTTCGTGGGGCCGGACTTCGTCATCACGGTCCGCCATGGCGCGGCGCCGGACCTGTCGGCGGTGCGCCGCCGCATGGAGGAGACCCCGGAACTGCTGAAGCTGGGCCCGGAGGCGGTGCTGTACGCCATCCTCGACGCGGTGGTGGACGACTACGTACCGGTCGTCGCCGGCGTACAGAACGACATCGACGAGATCGAGACCGAGGTGTTCGGGGGCGATCCGGAGGTGTCCCGTCGCATCTACGAACTCTCCCGTGAGGTGGTCGAGTTCCAGCGGGCCACCCGCCCCCTGGTCGGGATGCTGCACGGCCTGATGGCCGGTTTCACCAAGTACGAGACGGACGACGAACTCCAGAGCTACCTCCGCGACGTAGCCGACCACGTCACCCACACCAGCGAACGCGTCGACGGCTTCCGCCAGGCCCTCACGGACATCCTCACGGTGAACGCGACGCTGGTGACCCAGCAGCAGAACGCGGAGATGCGGGCCCTGGCGGAAGCGGGCTTCGAACAGAACGAGGAGATCAAGAAGATCTCTTCCTGGGCGGCCATTCTCTTCGCTCCGACGCTGGTCGGGACGGTCTACGGGATGAACTTCGAGCACATGCCGGAGTTGCACTGGGTATTCGGATACCCCTTTGCCATCGCCCTCATGGCTGCGGTTTGTGCCAGTTTGTACGTCATCTTCAAGCGGCGAGATTGGCTCTGAGCAACCATCGAGTGAGGACCCACACCACAGGCTGGAGACCCCCGATCGTGGCCGTCTCGAACGCCCCTGACGACGCTGGCGAGAATCTGGGGAGAATGAAACGCGCTCCGTTTCGCCGTTCCCTCCCCCGCTGGCAGCACCAGCCTCGATCAGTCTTCACGCAACCCCAGCCACTGGAAGCACGGATCGTCACACAGAGTAAGCGGCCTGCCGGACGACGGAACACCAAGGAGGGACGCAGCGATGCTGCGCCCCCCTTTCTCGCGGCTCGAGGAATCGTCTCTCCTACACGGCCACAGCGGCCTCGGAAGCACGGCCCAGCAGGGCGTCGATGGCACCACGTCCCTTACCGCCAGCCTCCGGCATGAAGTGGGTGTAGTAGTCCAGGAACCGGCCGCGTTCCGGTCCTTCTGCGGCGGGCTTCGGCAAGTCTGTCCCCTGGCGAGCGTGTGCGCCCGCCAGGCTTCCTGCTGTGAGGCGCTGACCAGGCCAGATCCCGGTGTCCGGCAGTGGCGTCCTTGTCGTCGTGCGGAGCAGTCAATGCCCGACACGCGCGCAGAAGTGTGACGGGGTGTCAGTGGTGCCCCCTTATGGCCCAGTCTTGTAGCCAAGTCGCTTCCATTCCCGCTTTGTGACGACTCGTCACATGCCCCGTTCCGGACTCTTTAACGCCCGATCGGCCCCTTTCTGGTGTCCCCCATGGATTTCTGAAGTGGCGACAGAATTCGGCGTGAGTAGGTTCATTCTTAGGCGGCCGGGTCGGCTGGCATCCCTGAGAGATGGAGAAGCGAAATGCCTGCGAGAGGAAGAAGCGGAATGCGAACGCGTACCGCGGTCGGGATCGCATTGTCGGTGGGCGTCACCGTCGTGGCTGTAACCACCGTGGACTATGCGTCGGCTTCAAATTCCGCGTCCGCCCCGTCGGTGCAAGAGGTTGCTGCCTCCTTGCCGCAAGGAGGAGACATGGGAGGAAACGGCCAGACGGGAGGCGACGGCCAGACGGGAGGCGACGGCCAGACGGGAGGGAACGGCCAGGCGGGAGGGAACGGCCAGGCGGGAGGGAACGGGCGGGCGAGGTACGGCGACCGTTCGGACGATCACGGACGGGTCTATGTCAACGAGCGAACGTATTCGGTCGAGGGGGGTGAGTGCATCGCTGTAATCAGTAGTCCGGCGACCAGCTTCAACGTCCGGAACGAAACCGACAACAGGGTAGAATTCTTCACCGGGATTACGTGCGACAACGGTGCGGCAATTGCGACCATCGGGCGCGGAGACTCCAGCAACGCAATCCCCGGAACAACGGTTTTCGATGGAGCCGCGGTGCCGTTCGCGCTCGTCGGCAGCTTCCGGGCAATCGACAGGCATCACCACTGACCCCTGCCAGGCGCAGCGGTGTCCCTGCCCCTCACCCCGGCCGTCTGCTCACGGAAGGAGAAGGCGAGGCCGGCATGCGCGGCCTCGCCTTGATCCCGGAGCAGCAGAATCAGGGCGCTGACGCAGTCGCAGTACGGGAGGGCAAGGGCTCATGGAGATGCAGGACACCGCCCGCATCGCCCTCACCGACAACCCCAGCGTCCACACCGGACGCCCGTCCCGGTAGTACGGCGGGCCGGGCCTCGCCTGTCGTGTCGTCGGCCGGATAAGCGGCGGGCTTGGGGGTAGAACGGCTGTTGGCTCGCGAGAACGCGCGGGCCGGAGCATGCCCGGCGAAAGGGCTGTTCCCGGGTATGACACGAAGGATCGACCAGCATGGCCAGCGGCACCGTGAAGTGGTTCAACGCCGAAAAGGGCTTCGGCTTCATCGAGCAGGACGGCGGAGGCCCGGATGTCTTCGCCCACTACTCCGAGATCAACGGCAACGGGTACCGCGAGCTGCAGGAGGGCGAGCACGTCACCTTCGACATCGGCCAGGGCCAGAAGGGCCCGCAGGCGCAGAACATCACCCGCGGCTGAGCGGGCGGGAGAGAACTGAATGTGAGGCGGCTGCCCGGTACGGCAGTCGCCTCGCTCATGCCCGCCCGCGAGCTACAACCGGCGTGGACCGCCCGTGCCCCCGTTCAGCGCTTCTACGGCCCTCAGCCGCCGCACCCCACCGGCCGATGAACCGGCCCAGGGTGCGGCGCTGCTGTTCCTGGTGGGCGATCTGCTGCGCGAGCACGGCACGGTCGATGCACGGGTTGACGGCGGCCGGACCGGGCGCGGCGGCTCGGCCGGCTCCAGGGCTTCGACCTCCGGCGGGCTTCGCGGGGATGTCCCGGCGTACGGCGGACAGGCGGGCCGACATGCTGAGGGCATGGACGACACACCAGGTGAGAGGCGTGAAGGATGACGCTCACCCGCTTGCCGATCAGCCGGATGGGGACCGAGTAGCGGTTCGTGCGGACCGGGTTCGGTTCGGGTCCCACCTGCTGGCGGCGTCTGGCCGAGTGGCAGCGGGCCGGAGTATGGGAGGAACTCCAGCGGGTGCTGCTGGACCGGCTTCGGGCAGCGGACCGCCTCGACTTCTCCCGTGCCACGATCAACGTCTCGCACGTGCAGGCCAAGAGGGGGCGAGGGCAGCCCAAAAGTCGGTCCGAGCCCGGTTGACTGTGCACGGCCGGGCTCGAAGCGCCACATGCTGACTAACGCCTGCGGCACCCCCGTTGCGCGTGTCCCTGACCGGCGGTCAACGCAAGGACGTCACCCAGCTCCTGCCCCTAGTCGACGGGCTGCCGCCGGACGCGGCAAGCGGGGCCGGCCCCGGCGCAAGCCCCGCACGTCATACGCCGACCGCGGCTACGACCACGACATCTACCGCCGCCGACTGCGCGAGCGCGGCATCACACCCGAGATCACCCTGCGCGGCGAGCCGCACGGCTCCGGCCTGGGGCGAGTTCGATGGGTTGCCGAGTCGGCCATCGCCTGGCTCCACGGCCCCCGCCGACTGCGGATCCGCTGGGAAGCGCGCGACGACATGCACGACGCCTTCCTCCAGCTCGCCTGACCCTCGCCCCAAAGAATCCAGCATTCTGAAAGGACCCCTTACTACTCCAGCTGTAGATCGTGATCAGGCTCGTCCGAGCCTGATGTGCGGTGGTGCTCTACGCTGCCCTGCAAGCTCGCCAAGCTGCAGTGTGTGGTGCTGGACTGTGCCGATGTTGTTGAGCTGTCCCGGTTCTACCAGTCGCTTCTCGGCGGCGTGGTGAACCAGCCGGATCCGCGGTGGTCGCTCGGCGACGGCTGGGCGACGCTCCACACCGGCGGTGGGTTGGTGCTGGCCTTCCAGCGGGTGGAAGACCATCAGCCACCACGGTGGCCCGACCCTGCTCGGCCCCAGCAGTTCCACCTCGACCTGGGGGTCAAGGACCTGGGGCACGCTCAGGAAGACGTCCTCAAGCTGGGCGCCACGCTGCTTGATGAGGGTGATGGCGGGCGGAGCTGGCGTATCTTCGCGGATCCGGCAGGACACCCGTTCTGTCTCGTCCGGGACTGACAGGCGACACCGCAGGTGCGGCCACCGTTGATCATCGTGAGTTGTGTGGACTCACGAAGCGACGTTGGCCGCAGGCCACAGCATAGATCCCGCGCGTTGGCGTGAGGCGTTCGAGGTGGCCCCCTTACGTGCAGGTGTCACACAACGAACCGGTCTCGTTCCGGGTCTGGCCGGCTGCCGGTTTCGAAACCGCCGCCCGGCCATCCGTCATGACGTGGGCAGAGTCCTCGCCACCGGCGAGGCGTAGAGCCGACCCGACCATCACAAGAAGGGCACCAAACCACGGGGTGCTGATGGTTACGCTCACCTGGTGCACCGGTCGCACCACCGGCGCCCAATTGCGTATGCCCTGAAGGACAATTCACACCCCCATTCGCCTTCCGTACCGTGCGCCCCATGAGAAAACGTCTCATCACCACAGCCACGGCAACCACCGCGGCGGCGGCCGTCCTGCTCACCGCGGCCCCCGCCAACGCATCCATCCACAAGGCCAAGCCCAAGTCGTGGAACTGCGGCTTCGACGACGCATGTACCAAGAACACCCGCAGCGGGCCGGGATCGGCGAAGGTCTACCGCTGGTACCTCGGGGACTTCGAGGACACCCTGATACGCGTGGGCAACCGCAAGTACGGGCTTGAGCACATCAAGCGTGGCGGCTCCACCGGCAACAAGGCCAACCACCCCTACAACGGCTACGCGATGCGCCTGTGGGACAAGGCCATCAACAACTTCGCCAAGGGCAGCAAGGGCCACGTCAACAAGGTGTCCACCACCCATACCTACAAGTACGGGCGCGGGAAGAAGAAGCGCACCATGTGCGTGGTCACGATGGGACGTGACCTCAAGCTCGACGGCAAGAACTACGGCCTGACGGGCATCTGGACCGCCTATTGGGTCAAGGGGCACGTAGGCTGGAAGGGCTGCAAGAAGGGCTGACCAGGCAAGGGGGCGAGGGGTGAATCCGTGGCAGGAAGGGGACTGGGTGGTTTCCACCGTCCCCACCGACACCCCAGGCGACCTCGTGGGCCAGGTCGTCATGATCACCGCTCATGACGAAGTCCTCGTCGACTTCGAAGACAGCAGCGGCGGGTACGCGCCCGGCGAACTCGCCCCCGCCCCCCGTACCGCCGAAGACTTGGCGGGGCTGCGCACGGCCCTGCTCCCCTACCGGCGCCTTGAGGAGGGCCGCAAGCAGCCGGTCACCGCCACACTCGAGGAAATCCAGGCCATCGCCTTCACAGCCGAGAGCGCCGACAAGGTGCACGCGGCAGGCCCTGAGGGGCGGCGCCTGCGCCTGCTCGACATCAGCGAACGCCGCGCCGACTTCACCCCGCCTGCCCGGCCCGCCCCGCCCGCCCCGCCCGCTCCACCCGCCGGTGACTGGTATGACGCCGCGTGCCCGCCGCCCGCCGCCGCACCCGCGCACGTGCACCTCGCCTGGTCCCTGAAACAGACGTGCCGCTTCGCCGGCGCCCAGGGCGACCTGCCCGTACTCCTGGGCTGCGAGACCTCTCCCGCCTACGACACGGCCGACCTGCTCATGTCCTACCGGGCCCGCGTCTGGCGGGTGCGCCTGCCGCTGGTCTGGCCCGACCCCGCCGACGGCACAAGCGGCCCCCTGCACGCCCTGGCCTTCCACCTGGACGAGTTGTTCACCGACGGCCAGGCCCTCAAGGAAACCCCGCCCCGCCGACGCCGCCCTGGAATTCCCTACGCGGACGGCAACGTCATCCATCCTTTCGGCGTCCCCGTCGCACAGCGGTAGCGTGAGGCGGAACGCAGCGAGCCGGTGCTGAAGACGGGGTGCCTCTTTGTTCTTCGGTCTGCTGAACTCGGCCATCGCGCTCACCTCGACCGCACTCGGCCTCGGCGCCGTTGCCGTGACAGTCTTCCATTCCGCGCAGTGGACGCAGTGGACACTGGCGGTTGTCGCTTTCGCCGCCCCGCTGCGACTGGCGCAACCACCGTGCTGTCGACCGCCTACGGCAGGTTCTGCCTCGTGACGCGACCGTACTTCGCTCTGACCGGCCGGCTGCCCTGGCCGGTGGTGGACTTCCTCGACGACGCAGCATGCCGCGGTGTCCTGCGCCAAGTCGGCCCCGTGTACGTCTTCCACCACGACCTACTTCTGCGAGCTCTCCTCGAGGACTCTTCCTCATCCGGCCAGGATGTCGTCGGCCGTGACGACGACCCCGTCGGCGTGCGGACCCCAGGAGCCGCAAGCCCTGACAGCGGCCGTGTCTCGAAGGGGCTGGTGGCACGGGCGCGGGCCGGGACGGGAGCCCGCACCCGAGCCCTGTGGACGGCTACGAGGTGCGCACCCACCACGCGATGACACCTGCGAGGCCGGGGCCGGCCGCCCACGCGGCGCCGCGGACGCTGGTTCCGCCAACCCCTTTGCCATCGCCCTCATGGCTGCGGTTTGTGTCGGTTGTACGTCATCTTCAAGCGGCGTGATTGGCTCTGAGCAACCACTGGGGGAGGGACCACTCCGCTCCCCTGCGGGGTGCGGTGGGCGGCTGGGGCGAGGGGCAGCCGCCCGGCACGGCGTCAGGCGTTTCCTGTGGCTGCGGCGAGGGCCGGGATGTCGTCCTCGTAGGTCAGGTAGCGGCCGGTGAGTGGGTCGGCGTCGCCTCGGATCAGGCGCAGCAGGTTGGCGATGGCCTCGTCGAGCGGGACGTAGCGGCCGGCCTCGCGCTGTGCTTCGAACCAGGACGAGAGGCGGCGCTCCCAGAGGTTGTCACTGTCCAGGGTGTCGGGTGCGGGTGCTCCGAGGCCGACCGTCACCATCCCCGGGTGGTAGCTGAACGCAGTGATCCCGTGCGGCAGCAGTTCGATGGCAAGGTTCTCGGTGAGCTTGTTGACCGCCGCCTTGGAGACGGAGTAGGCGCTGACGTACGGCCAGCGGGTGTGCCCCGCGTGGCTGGAGATCGTGACGACCCGCCCGTGGCCACGCTCGATCATGCCGGGCAGCACCGCCCGGCAGGCAGCCAGTGGGCCCTCCAGGTTGACCTCCAGGGTGTGCCGCCACTCGGCCGGGGAGTTCTCCCAGGCCGGTCCGACCGGTCCGGCCACACCTGCGTTGTTGACCAGGACGTCGATGCCGCCGAGCCGTTCGGTGGCCAGCTTGACGGCCGCGGTCAGTTCGGCGTCGTTGGTGACGTCGGCGACGGCTGTGACGACCTCGGGGCCACCGTCGAGCCCGGCGGCGGCGCCGGGAGTCGAGTCGGCGGTCCGCGTGGTGAGCACGAGGTGCGCGCCCGCCGCGTGCAGGGCCTCGGCGAGGGCCCGGCCGAGGCCCCCGGCCGCCCCGGTCACCAGGACCCGCAGGCCGCTCAGGTCCATCGTGTCTTGAGACATCACAACCTCCGTGGAGAGCTTCTGGGCTTTGGCGGGGCATCACCCGCAGGTCGGTGGGGTGACGGGTGCGGCCCCGCGCCCGGGGACCGCACCCGTCACGCCTGCCTTCAGGCGCCCGGCTCCGCCGGGGTGGCCAGCACCTGGTGGAGGTGATCGGCCAGGGCCTGCGGCGCGGGGTGGTCGAACACCAGCCTGGCGGGCAGCCGTAGACCGGTCAGGGCGCTCAGCCGGTTACGCAGTTCGACCGCGGTCAGCGAGTCCAGACCGACGTCGTGCAGACTCCGGTCCGGGGGAACGGCCTCGGCGTCCTGGTGACCGAGGAGTTCGGCGGCGGCCGCGCGCACTTCGGCGAGCAGTCGTTCGGCCCGCTCGGCGGGGGGCAGGTCGCGCAGGTGTACGGCTGGTGCGGAGGGGGCCGCTCCGGCGGGCACGAGGCCGCGCAGCAGCGGGGGTGCCCCGCGGGTGCGCAGCTTGGCGACGTCGAACCGGGCGAGGGCGAGTGCGGCGTCGTCCTGCCGCAGCGCCTCGTCGAAGAGGGCCAGGGCGAACGTGGTGGGCATGGGCACGGTGGAGTCCGGGAGGGTGCCGTCCCGGTCGCGCTCGCGCAGCACGGTGGTCATGCCGGACGCCTCCTCCCACAGGCCCCACGCCTGCGACTGCGTGGGCAGCCCGTCGGCTCTGCGTCGTTCGGCGAAGGCGTCCAGGAACGCGTTCGCGGCGGCGTAGTTGCCCTGTCCCGGGCTGCCGAGCACACCGGCCAGCGAGGAGAACAGGACGAAGGCGGCCAGGTCGGTGCCCTTCGTCAGCTCGTGCAGGTTCAGCGTGCCGTCGAGCTTGGGGCGCAGCACCTGCTCCACCTGGTCGGGGGTCATCCCGGTCACCACCCCGTCCGCGAGCACCCCGGCCGCGTGCACGACGGCGACCAGGGGGTGCGCGTCGGGCACCAGGTCGAGGGCGGCGGCGAGACTGTCGAGGTCGGCGACGTCACAGGCGGCGACGGCGACCTCGGCGCCCAGTCCGGTCAGCTCCGCGATGAGTGGCGCGGCGCCCTGCGCGCCCCTGCGGCTGGTGAGCAGGAGACTGCGGACGCCGTACTCGGTCACCAGGTGCCGTGCCAGCAGCGAGCCGAGCGTGCCGGTGCCGCCGGTGATCAGCACGGTGCCGCCGCTGAGGTCCGGCCGGGCGGCGCGCCCCGGGGTGACCCGCTGCAGTTCCGGTGTCTGGAGCCGTCCCGCGCTGATCCGCACGTGCGGCCGTCCGGAGGCCAACGCGTCGGCGAGCCGTGCCGAGGAGCGGGGGTCGTCGTCCGTCTCGATCTGGAGGAGGCGTCCGGGGTGTTCGGACTGCGCCGACCGCACCAGGCCGCGGGCCGCCGCGTGCGCCAGGTCGTCGCTGCGGGTCAGCACGACGAGGGGGACGTCGGCCGGGTGATCGGCCGCCAGCCAGTGCTGGACGTGGGACAGTGCGTCCAGCGTCGCCTCGCGGACGTCGCCGGGCGCCGGGGTGCACAGGACGGCGTCGGCGTCGGCGAGGTCCACGAGGTCGGCGGTGACCCCAAGGTGGTCGGTGCCCAGCAGGGCCCACTTCGGTGCGGATGCCCCCGTGCCGGAGAGGTCACTCCACCGCGTCCGGAACACCGAGTCCGTCGGCAGTGCTCCCGTCAGCTCGCGCAGGGCCACCGTGCGGGTGCCGAGCGTTCCGCGGAACAGCGGTTCGCCCTCGGCATCGGTGAGGGTCACGGTGAACTCGTCCTGGCCGGCGGGCACCAGATGGGCGTGGGCGTGGCCGGCGTGACGGTCGCCGGCCCACACGTCGCGCCACACGAACGGCAGCGCTATGTGGCCGTCCGGGACCGGCTGGGTCAGGGCGAGGGCGTGCAGGGCGGCATCGCCGAGCACGGCGTGCAGTCCGGGACCGGCGAACCTGCCGGGGGCCTCCTCGGGCAGCCGCAGTTCGGCGAAGAGTTGCCCGTCGCGCCGCCACAGCCTGCGCAAGGCCCGGAACGCCGGACCGTACTCGTTGCCGCGCCCGGCCAGCGACGCGTAGTCGACGGCGATCTCCTCGGCGTCGGCCGGAGGCAACGCTCCGGCGGACGGCTCGTCGGAGGTGTCGTCGATCGTGCCCTGGGCGTGCCGCCGCCACGGGCTGCCCGGCTGCTCGGGCCTGCTGAACACCTCCACCGTGCGCCGGGCCGGGTCCGCCACGACCTGGAGCTCCGTCGTGCCCTGCCGGGACAGGGCCAGGGGTGCCTCGATGACCAGTTCGGCGAGTCCGGTGCCGCCGCCGGCGTGCGCGGCGCGCAACGCGAGGTCCAGCAGCGCGGTGCCGGGCAGGATGCAGGTGCCGTTCACCGCGTGGTCGGCCAGCCACGGCTGGTCGGCCGGCGAGACGCGGCTGCCGGCCACGAGTTCGCCGCTGCGGGCGGACTCGACCGGCGTGCCGAGGAGCGGGTGGCCGGTCCCCGCCGTGCGCGTGGCGGTGGTCGTGAACCAGAACCGCCGCCGCCGGAACGGGGTGGTCGGCAGGGGGATCGGCCGCCCGGTGCCGGCGGTGAGGCGCACCCCGTGTGTGCCGCGCGTGTACAGTTCCGCGGCGGACATCAGGAACCGTGCGGGACCGCCTTCGTTGCGGCGCAGGGTTCCGGTCACGACGCCGGTCCCGCCGCTCTCCTGCAGTGTCTGTTCGATCCCGGACGTCAGCACCGGATGCGGGCTGGGCTCCACGAAGACGCGGAACCCCTGCTCGACGAGGTGCTCGACGGCCGGCTGGAACAGCACCGGCTGCCGAAGGTTGCGGAACCAGTACTCGCCGGTCAGCGTGGAGGCGCCGACCCAGTCCAGGTCCACGGTGGAGTACATCGGCACCGAAGGCGCGCCGGTGCGCACCTCTTTGAGGCGGGCCATCAGCTCCTCGCGCAGCGGCTCCATCATCGGGCAGTGCGAGGCGACGTCGACGCGGATGCGGCGGGCGTGCAGACCGTCCAGCGCGCACTCGGTGAGCAGTCCTCTGATCGCCAGGTCGTCACCGGAGACCACGCTGGACGACGGCCCGTTGAGCGCGGAGATCCAGAGCCGGTCCGGCCAGCGCTCCAGCAGCCACTCCAGCTGCGCGCGCGACGCGGACACCGACGCCATGCCGGCGCCGGGGGCGAGTTCCGCGATGACCTGGCTGCGCACCACGACGACGCGGGCGGCCTCCTCCAGCGACAGCGCGCCCGCGACGTACGCGGCGGCCACCTCGCCCATGGAGTGGCCGAGCACCACGTCGGGTTCGACACCGCGGGAGCGCCACAGGGCGGCCAGCGACACCATCACCGAGAACAGCGCGGGGTGGATGCGATCCACCCGTTCCAGCGGCTCGTCACCGGCCAGCAGCTCGGTGAGCGACCAGTCCACGTGGGGTTTGAGGGCGCGTTCGCAGGCGTGGATCGATTCGGCGAACACGGGTTCGTTCATCAGCTGGGCGGCCATGCCCACCCACTGCGTGCCCTGCCCGGGGAAGACGAACGCCACCTTTCCGTCCACGTCGGACACTCCCGCGACGACGTTCTGCGCGGGCTTCCCCTCGGCGACGGCCCGCAGCCCGGCGAGCAGTTCGTCGCGGTCGCCGCCGACCACGACGGCACGGTGGGCGAAGTGACCGCGGGTGGCCGCCAGGGCGTGCGCGAGGTCCGCCGGCGCCTCCTGCTGGGCGACCGGGAGCAGCCGGGCGGCCCAGTCCCGCAGCCGCTCGGGGGTCTTGCCGGACAGCGTCCAGGCGACGACGTGCGATGCGGTGGCGGGCGTCGGTGCGGATTCCTCCGGCGGCGCCTCCAGGATCAGGTGGGCGTTGGTGCCGCTGACCCCGAACGAGGAGACGGCCGCGCGCGGCGGCCGGTTCAGCTCCGGCCACGGCATGCTCTCGGTGAGCAGCCGGACGTCTCCCGACGCCCAGTCGACGTGCGGCGACGGCTCGTCCACGTGCAGGGTCTTCGGCAGGGTGCGGTGCCGCAGGGCCTGGACCATCTTGATCACGCCGCCGACCCCGGCGGCGGCCTGGGTGTGCCCGATGTTGGATTTCAGCGAGCCGAGCCACAGCGGGTTCTCGCGCCCCTGCCCGTAGGCGGCCAGCAGCGCGCCGGCCTCGATCGGGTCGCCGAGCCGGGTGCCGGTGCCGTGGGCCTCGACCGCGTCCACGTCGGACGGGGTCAGACCGGCGTCCTCGAGGGCGAGCCGGATCACCTGCTGCTGTGCCGTGCCGCTGGGCGCCGTCAGACCGTTGGACGCGCCGTCCTGGTTCACCGCGGAGCCCCGCAGCACGGCCAGCACCTGGTGCCCGGCGCGACGGGCGGCGGACAGCCGTTCCAGTACGACCATCCCGACGCCCTCCGCCCAGCCGGTGCCGTCCGCCGTGGCGGCGAACGCCTTGGCCCGGCCGTCCACGGACAGCGCGCCCTGCCTGCTGTACTCGACGAACGTCTGCGGCGTCGCCATGACGGCCACCCCGCCGGCCAGGGCGAGTTCGCACTCGCCCCGGCGGATCGACTGCGCCGCGAGGTGAATGGCCACCAGGGACGAGGAGCATGCGGTGTCGACGGTGAGCGCGGGACCGTGCAGCCCCAGCACGTAGGAGATCCGCCCGGAGGCGGCGGCGCCGACCGTGCCGGTGCCGAGGTAGCCCTCCGACTCGGCGGGCACCCGGTCGGGATCGATGACGTAGTCGTGGTAGATCAGCCCGGCGTACACCCCGGCCCGCGCGCCGCGCAGGGAGGTCGGGTCGATGCCTGCGTGCTCCAGCGCTTCCCAGGAGGTCTCCAGCAGCAGCCGGTGCTGCGGGTCCATCGCCAGCGCCTCGCGCGGCGAGATCCCGAAGAACTCGGGGTCGAAGTCGGCCATGTCGCGGAGGAATCCGCCCCGCCGGGTGCGGGAGGTGCCCCTGCGGCCAGGTTCGGGGTCGAACAGCCGGTCGAGGTCCCAGCCCCGGTCGTCGGGGAACTCTGAGGTGGCGTCGACGCCGTCGGCGACCAGCCGCCACAGTTCGTCGGGGGAGGCGACCCCGCCGGGATAGCGGCAGGCCATGCCCACCAGCACGATGGGGTCGTCGTCGGCGCTCGCGGCCTGCGGCTCGGACGGGCCGGTGAGCTCACGGGAACCGGTGAGCTCGGCTTGCAGGTACCCGGCGATCGCCCGCACTGACGGGTACTCGAAAGCGAGTGTCGTGGGCAGACGCAGCCCCGCGGCGGCGGCGATCCGGTCCCGCAGCCGGACCGCGTCCGCCGAGGTGAGCCCGTAGTCGCGAAGGGCCCGGTCCGGCTCGATGCCGTCGATGCCGCCCATGACCTCGCCGACCTCGCGCGCGACGAGGTCGACGAGCGTTCTGGTGAGGTCGCTGCCGGTGACCCCGGTCAGGTCCGCCCTGGCCGGCAGCCGGTCCGACGGGGTGGCGGGCTCCGACCGTGCGGACGCGACCAGGGTGCTGCCCGGCCTGGTCAGCGCGACGTCCACGGCGTTGCGGACGCGGTGGTCGGTGAGCCCCTCGGCCAGCACCAGCGTGGTGGGGGCGGCCCCTGCGACGGCGAGCGTCACGGTCGTACCGGTGACCGTGACGGTGGCACCTGGCTCCGAGCCGGCCGGGTCACCGAGCCGGGCCCCGTGACCGGCCACGAGGTGACGGGCTATCAAGTCCGCGAGGTCCCCGGCGTCTCCTGCCAGGACCACGTCACGACCGGCGAGCGGGCCCACTCCGGTGGGTGCCGCGGTACCCGGAACCGGGTTCGGTTGACCGTCGGCGCCCATGAGGTGCAGGCCGGGGTGAGGGCCGGCGACCGCGAGCAGCCGGCCGGGCAGTTCGGTGAGCGCCTTGCGCGCGATCTTGCCCGTGGCCGTCCTCGGCACCGCGGCCACGGCCCGGACCTCCACCGGCACCTTGAAGTAGGCGAGGTCCCTGCGGCACCGCGCGAACAGCTCCGCGCAGTCGAGGCCGTCGCCTTCGGGGACCACCAGCGCCACCGGGACCTGGCCGAACTCCTCGTCCGCCGCTGCCGTCACCGCCACGTCCCGGATGCCGGGCACCCGGGTCAGCACGGCCTCGATCTCGGTGGGGTGGACGTTCTCCCCGCCCCGGATGATGACGTCGTCGCGCCGGCCGGTGATCCAGAGGTAGCCGGCGTCGTTGCGGCGGGCCAGGTCACCGGTGCGGTACCAGCCGTCGCGCAGGACCTCCGCGGTGGCCTCCGGCCGGTTGTGGTAGCCCAGCATCACGTTCGGGCCGCTGACCCAGATCTCGCCCTCCTCGCCGACGGGCACCTCGGCGCCGGTGTCCGGGTCCACCACGCGCAGGTCGAGGCCGGGCACCGGCTGACCGCACGAGCCGGGCACCCGCTCGCCGTCCGGCCGCGTGGCCGTCATCGTCCCGCTCGTCTCGGTACTGCCGTAGCTGTCGCTGAGCCGGACCCCGAAGGCGGCCTCGAACGCGTCGGCGAGCGCGGGTGTGCTGACCGCGCCCGCGATGAAGCACACCCGCAGCGCGGGCAGCGTGAGTCCTTCCGCGCCGGCGGCCTGGACGAGGTTGTGGTAGATCGTCGGGACGCCGACCAGGAAGGTGTAGGGCCGGGAGCGCAGTTCGTCGAGGACCTCGGCGGCGGAGAGTCCCGGCATCAGGTGCGCCGAGGCGCCGACCGCGGTCACGCCGACCACGCACAGGTGGTGGCCGAGGGTGTGGAACAGCGGCAGCGGAAACAGCAGCGTGTCCGCCGGGGACAGTTCGACCATCGGGACATAGCAGTTGGCGACGTTCCACAGCGCGGCGCGCTGGGTGGACAGCACGCCCTTGGGGCGGCCTGTGGTGCCCGAGGTGTACAGCAGGAACGCCGGCTCGTCCACGCCGAGGTCGTCGCGGGCCGGGACGTCCGGCTCGCGGGTGGCCAGGTCCTCGTACGACAGCGTGTCCGGGGCGTCGCCGGCCACGACGAGGTGGCGCGGTCCGGACGGCAGCAGCGCACGCACCTGCTCGGCATGCGCGGGGTCGGTGATCACCACCTGGGCGTCGCTGTCGGTGAGCACGTGCAGCAGTTCCGCGTCGGAGGAGTGCGGGTTGACCGGCACGCCGACGCCGCCGGCGCGGTTGACGGCCAGGTAGCTCTCCACCATCTCCACGCGGTTGCCCAGCAGGATCGCCACCCGGGCGCCCCGGGGCAGGCCGAGGGCGACCAGGTGGCCTCCGAGCCGGGCGGTGCGCCGTTCCAGCTCCGTGTAGGTCACCTCCCGCCGTACGTCGGAGTAGGCGACCTTGGTGCCGCGCAGTGCCGCGTGGGCGCGCAGCAGCTCGGGCAGCGGGCGGATCAGGTCGGCGTGGTCGGTCGCGGACATGTCCGCCCTTTCTCGCGAGGCGGTCATGAGAGCGCTCCCAACACGGACTCGACGGCGTCGAGAACCGCGCCCGAGGCGACGAGTTCGACGGCGCGGTCGACCTCGGGCGCCAGATACCGGTCCGGACCGGGACCGCCCGCGCCGGAGGACCTCAGCAGCGCCACGACCGCACCGGTGGCGGCCGCGGGTGTGAGCGGGGCGCGCAGGTCGAGCGCGCGGGCGGCGGTGAGGATCTCGATGGCGACGACGCGGGTGAGGCCGTCGACGGCACGCCGCAGTTTGCGGGCGGCACCCCAGCCCATGGACACGTGGTCCTCCGCCATGGCGCTGGTCGGTATGGAGTCGACCGACGCGGGTGCGGCCAGGCGCTTGAGCTCGGCGACGATCGCGGCCTGGGTGTACTGGACGATCATGTAGCCGCTGTCCACGCCGGGGTCGTCGGCGAGGAACGCCGGCAGGCCGTGGTTGCGGGCGCTGTCCAGGAACCGGTCGGTACGGCGTTCGCTGATCGAGGCGACGTCGGCGGTCGCGATGGCCAGGAAGTCGAGTGCGTAGGCGACGGGTGCGCCGTGGAAGTTGCCGTTCGACGCCACGCGTCCGTCGCTGTGGAGCACGGCCGGGTTGTCGACGGCCGCGGCCAGCTCGCGCCCGGCCACCGTGGCGGCGTGTTCGACGGTGTCGCGGGCGGCCCCGTGCACCTGGGGCGAGCAGCGCAGGGAGTAGGCGTCCTGCACGCGGGTGCAGTGCGGCCCGTTGTGGGAGGCGACCACATCCGAACCGGCCAGGATCGCGACCAGGTTGGCCGCGGAGGCGGCCTGGCCGGGGTGGGGGCGCAGGGCCTGGATCTCGGGCGCGAACGCCTTGTCGGTCCCGAGCAGCGCTTCCACGGACATGGCGGCGGCGACGTCGAGGGTCTTGAGCAGCCGCCGCAGATCGGTGATCGCGAGGACGAGTTGGGCCAGCATGCCGTCGGTGCCGTTGATGAGGGCGAGGCCCTCCTTCTCGTGCAGCTCGGCCGGGTCGAGGCCGGCGGCGGCGAGCGCTTCGGCGGCGGGCATGAGGGTGCCCGACGCGTCGCGCACCTCGCCCTCCCCCATCAGCGCCAGCGCGCAGTGGGCGAGCGGCGCCAGGTCACCGGAGCAGCCGAGGGAGCCGTACTCGCGGACCACCGGGGTGATCCCGGCCGACAGCATGGCGGCGAGCCGCGCCGCGGTCTCGGCGCGCACGCCGGTGTGTCCGGTCGCGAGCGTGGAGAGCCGCAGCAGCATCATGGCGCGCACGACCTCCCGTTCGACCTCGGCCCCGGAGCCGACGGCGTGGGAGCGGACCAGGGACCGCTGGAGCCGGGTCCGCAGCTCCGGCTGGATGTGCTGGGTCGCCAGCGCGCCGAATCCGGTGGAGATCCCGTACGACGGTTTCGACGCCGAAGCGAGGTCCTCCACCACGGCCCGGCCCTTCTCCAGCGCCGAGAAGGCGTCGTCGCCGAGACGGACCGTCGCGCCGTCCCTGGCGACGGCGGCGACGTGGGTGAAGGAGAGCGGTCCGGCCCCGACCGTCACGGTCTGACGCGGCATGCTCGTCGGGCCGCCGCGTTCGGCGTCGACGACGACCACGTCGGTCACGACGGCGACCCCGGGTCGGGCGGAACCCCGTGCGAGCTGTTTGTTCATCGCGTCTCTTCCTATCCAACTGGTCGGGGCACCGGGCTCGCCCGCAGGGCGGGCAGGCGGATGCGCTGTGGACTGACGAAGGAGCGTCTGCGAACCCGCGCCGGGAGGGTGGGACGGCAGCGCGTCGGGGGTGACAGAAGCACGGACCTGCGCCGACGTGAGGCATGGGAACCGCCACCAGTAAATGAGCTTGTAACTTCGCGGTCATCCGCTTGTGCCGCAAGGCGGCACGCCCCTCCCCGATCGGGCACCCGGCCCTGGCTCACCGCCCGTCCCGCCGGGCCCGGCCGGGGCCGTGGTGGATCAGCGCCGCTCCGCGGTGCGGAAACCTCGTCGGTTCTTGCGGCCCAGTGCGCCGGTGGCGACGAGGGCTTCCAGGAGGGGTGCCGGTTTCTGTTCCGGCTGGGCGAGTCGGTCGTACAGGCGGTGCTGGATGGCCAGCGAGACATCGAGGCCGATCGTGTCGAGCAGGGCGAAGGGGCCCATGGGGTGGCCGTATCCGTTCTGGACGGCGGCGTCCGTGGCCTCGATGCAGGTGCCGGGGCGTTGCAGCAGGTTGACCGCCGCGCCGAGGAAGGGGAAGAGAAGGCAGTTGACGATGAAGCCGGTGCGGTCGGGGCAGGCGACCGTGGTCTTCCCCAGACCGGCGGCGAATGTCCGGGCGCCGGCGAACACGTCGTCGGCCGTGTCGTCGGTGCGGATCAGTTCGACGAGCCGCAGGACTGGTGCCGGGTTGAAGAAGTGCAGGCCGACGACGTCGCCGGGCCGTCCGCTGGCCCGCGCGCAGTCGGTCACCGACAGGCTGGACGTGGTGGTCGCCAGGATGGCTCCCGGTTTGGCCAGCGCGCCGAGTCGGGAGAAGAGCGGGCGCTTGACGTCGAAGTCCTCCGCCACCGCTTCGATGATCAGATCGCGGTCCGCGGCTGCGCGCAGGTCCGTGGCGGGGGTGAGCAGCGGCAGGGCCGCCGCCTTCCGCCGGGCGCTGATCCTGCCGCGGCGGACGGCTCGCGTCAGGGATTCGGCGACCGCCGCGAGGGCGGCCTCGGCCTTCTCCTCGCTGCGCGCCACCAGCACGGTGGGGTGCCCCCCGGTCACCGCGGCCTCCGCGATACCGCGGGCCATGACACCGGAGCCGACGACGGCGACCGTACGCACCGGGCGGCCGGTGGCGGCGCGGTCCACGGGCTTGTCGCCCGCACTGGCGCCGTCGTCGTCGTACGGGTGGAAGCCCTCACCCGTCTTTCGTCCCAGACGGCCGGACTCGACCATGCGGGTCAGCAGCGGGGCCGGGGCGAAGGAGTCGTCGCTCGTCTGCCGGTGCAGTCTCGTCAGGGTCGCGTGGGCCGTGTCCAGCCCGATGGTGTCCAGCAGGCGCAGCGGCCCGGCCGGCAGACCGCAGCCGAGGCGCATCGCCGTGTCGATGTCGTCGCGGGTGGCGTGGCCGGCGTCGAGGAAGGCCACGGACTGGTTCAAGTAGGCCATCACGAGCGCGGTGGCGTCCGCCGCCGGTCCGGCGCCGATCTCGACCCGGGTCAGACCCAGCCCGTCGATCAGCGCGTCGACGGCGCTCTCGGCGGCCGCGGAGGTGAGCGCGGTGGAGACCGGCTCCACCGCGCCCGCGGGGCCGGGCGGGACGAGGAAGCGCAGGCCCGCGACCGCCTCCGGGCGTCCGGACGCGATGGCGAGGTGGGGGACGGAGAGGGTGGCGGTCGTCGTGAGGACAGGAGCCTGCGAGACCTCGCCGATGCGGCGCAGTACGTCCGTCTTGACGGCCAGGTCGTCGGGCACGGCCTCGATCACCACGTCGGCATCGGCGAGTCGCGCCACCTCGTGCGTGAGGACGACGGACTCCGCCGTATCCGTGGGGAGCGCCTTCAGGCGGTTGCCGACCCGGGCGAGTACGTCGGGGTCGGTGTCGACCGCCACGATGCGATGGCCGGCCTGGTGCGCCAGGCGCAGGAACGCCTCACCGACCGTGCCGAGGCCGACGATGCCGGTGCGGGGGCGGGGATCGGTCGTCATGGCGTTCCTCCTCAGACCTTCCGCTCGCGGAAGCGGTTGATGGCGTCGATGTGCCTGCCGCGCAGTGCGTGGTCGCGGACGCCGAGGCCCTCCCGCGGGGTCAGGCAGAGGATGCCGACCTTGCCCTGGTGGAGGTTGGCGTGGACCTCGTACGCGGCCTGCCCGGCCTGTTCCAGCGGGTAGACCTTCGACAGCGTCGGGTGGATCCTGCCCTTGGCGACGAGGCGGTTGGCCTCCCACGCCTCGCGGTAGTTGGCGAAGTGCGAGCCGACGATCCGCTTCAGGGACATCCACAGGTATCGGTTGTCGAACTCGTGCACGTACCCGGACGTGGACGCGCAGGTCACCACGGCGCCGCCCTTCCTCGCCACGTACACCGAGGCGCCGAACGTCTCCCGGCCCGGATGCTCGAAGACGACGTCGACGTCCTCGCCTCCGGTCAGCTCGCGGATGCGCCTGCCGAAGCGCTTCCACTCCTTGGGGTCCTGGGTGCGTTCGTCCTTCCAGAACCGGTAGCCCTCGGCGTTGCGGTCGATGACCGCTTCGGCTCCCAGGGAGCGGCAGAGGGCCGCCTTCCGCGGCGACGAGACCACACAGATGGGGTTCGCTCCCCCGGCGAGCACCAGCTGGGTGGCGTAACTGCCGAGTCCGCCGCTCGCGCCCCAGATCAGCACGTTGTCCCCCTGCTTGAGCTGTGCGCCGTTGCGGGAGACCAGCTGTCGGTAGGCGGTCGAGTTCACCAGCCCCGGGGAGGCGGCCTCCTCCCAGGTCAGGTGCTCCGGCTTGGGCATCAGCTGGTTGGACTTCACCAGCGCCAGCTCGGCCAGACCACCGAAGTTGGTCTCGAAGCCCCAGATGCGCTGCTCGGGGTCGAGCATCGTGTCGTCGTGGCCGTCGGGGCTCTCCAACTCCACGGAGAGGCAGTGCGCCACGACCCGGTCGCCCGGGCGCCACCGGTTCACGCCGGGGCCGGTGCGCAGCACCACTCCCGACAGGTCCGAGCCCAGCACGTGGTACGGCAGGTCGTGGCGCCGGGCCTGCTCGCTGAGGCGTCCGTAGCGCTCCAGGAAGCCGAACGTCGGCAGGGGTTCGAAGATCGAGGACCACACCGTGTTGTAGTTGATCGCGCTCGCCATCACGGCGATCAGGGCCTCGCCCGGTCCCGGCTGCGGTGTCGGGACCTCCTGCACCCGCAGGGACTTGCGGGGGTCCTTCTCCTTCGAGTCCATCCCCTCGAACATCGAGGTTTCCTCCCGGCGCACCACATTGCCCCGGTAGTACTCCGGCAGGCGCAGCCCGGCCACATCTCGCGATGTGACGTCCTCGGAGAGGAGAGCGCCGATGATCTCGTCCATAGGCCATCCCGTTACGTGTCGTTGTTTCGAGCCGCGGTCTTGGAGGAGGCGGCTGGAGAATTTCGGCCGGCTCGGATCGACAGGACGGCCGGCGGCGCCGTGCTCCGCGGGGGCCGTAGGCCTCGCTGCCGTGTCCGCGGGGAGAAGGTGCCACCGGGCCGCCGCCAGTAGATGCCTGGGAAGTCGCCCTGTCATCGCCTCGTGCCGGAGAACGGCACGCAGGGAGGCGGAGCGCGGACGGACAGGGGCACGTTTTCCCCAACCGGCTCCCCACGCGGTGGAGTTCACCCCCTCTGCCCGAGGTCGGCGATCACCTTCACGCCGGGCGAGGACGACTGAGAGGAAGAGCGACATGACCCGTCGGCCCGCGGACGCACTGGTAGAGGACGTCCAGCCCCGGTACAGGCCGTACACGGCCAAGACCAGTGAGCCCTGGGAGGAGCTCGCCCACGACCGTGCCCGCTGCCCCGTCGCCCGCAACCCCGAGCTGGACGCGGTGCAGGTCACCACCTACGAGGGCGTCAAGGAGGTACTGTCCGGACACCAGACGTGGTCCAGCGCGCTCGGAAACATCTGGCCGCTGGAGGAGCCGCTGCCGCCCGAGGAGCAGGTGCTCGGCTGGACCGACCCGCCGCGTCACACCCGCCAGCGCAAGCTGCTGGTCAAGGCATTGTCGGCGTCCCGTATCGAGAACATGCGCGCGTTCAGCGAACGCTTCACGGACGACCTCGTCGACGAGCTCTCCGACCGGGGATCCTTCGAGATGTACGGCGACTTCGCGGCTCGGATGGCCGCCGGTCACATCTGCGAGCTGCTGGGCATCCCGGAGAGCGAACGCGACGACTACACACGGGCGGCGCAGCGGATGGAGGAGCTGGTCACCGCCACCATGGACGGCCGGGCGGAGGGCGGGTACAACACCGAGCTCAACGAGTGGCTGGACCACCTCGGCGAGATGATCCGGGCGAAGCGGGCGGCCGGGCCGGGCAGCGACGACCTGATCACCCAGCTGTCCTTCGCCCAGGTGGACGGCGACTACTTCGACGTCGGCGAGATCGCCCGGGTGATCCAGCTGCTGAACGTGGCGGGGATCGGCACGACGATCGCGGCGATCGGCAACACCGCCTACCTGTTGGACCGGTACCCCGAGCAGAAGGCCCGGTTCCTGTCCGACCCCGAGGGGCTGTCACGCTCCCTGGCTGCGGAGTCACTGCGGTTCGAGGGGCCCATCTCGGGTCTGTGGCGCACCTGCACCAGGCCGACCAGGCTCGGGGACCTCGATGTCAAGCCGGGCGAGAAGGCCTTCGCGGTCATCAGCGCCGGGAATCACGATCCGCGGGTCTTCGACCGGCCGGACGAGTTCATCATCGAGCGTGACTGGGCGAATCTGCCGACGGACCTGCCGTTCGGTCAGGGCATCCACTTCTGCGTCGGCATGAACCTGGCCCGGCTCGAAATACAGGTCGCCACCGTGAAGTTGTACAAGCGGCTGCCCGACCTCCGGGTCAAGCCCGGCTTCGAGCCCGACCTCTTCCCGGGCGCGGTGCTGCGGCGTTTCCAGTCACTCGAGATGGTCTTCGACGCCCCGGCCCTGCCGAGGACGACCTGACACCCGGTCACCGCTTGCGGGGGGCCGGCCCGTGCGGGCCGGCCCCCCGCACCGCATCGAACTCCTCCCCGACGCGGTCGTCAGAGGCCGAACTCCTTGTCGCGGGTCTCGGGCAGGGCGAGCACACAGGCCAGGCTGATCAGGCAGAGGGTGCCCGCGTAGGCACCCAGGACGAGCGGTGACCCCCAGTGGGAGTTCAACCAGGTCGCCACCAGGGGGGCGAAGCCGCCGCCGAGGGTGTTGGCGAGGATGAAGGTCGCCGAGGCTCCCGTGTAGCGCAGCCGGGCCGGGAACAGTTCGGGCAGGAAGACCGCGATCGGACCGAACATCAGCATGAACAGGACCAGCCCGACCGTGAAGGCGCCGCCGATGAGGAGCCCGTCACCGGTGTCGAGGGAGCCGAACATGGGCAGCGCCCACAGCACGGACCCGACGGCCCCGGCCAGGATCACCGGCCGCCGGCCCACCCGGTCGGCCAGCCGGGCGACCGGGATCACCACGGCCGCGGCGGCACCGGCGGCCACGCTGGCGGCGGCCAGCATCGTGTTCTGCGGGATGCCCAGCGCCTTCGGCCCGTACGACAGGCTGTAGACGATCACCAGGTAGTAGACGGCCGAACCGCCCACCGCCGCACCGATGCCGAGCAACAGCCGCCCCGGATACTCCTTGACCAGGGCGCCCAGCGGAAAGCGCGGGGCGGCCGGCCGGGCCGTGGCCGGCCTGTCGAACACCGGGGACTCCTCGACCCGGGTGCGCACCCAGAATCCGACGGCGATCAGCAGTGTGCTGAGGAGGAACGGCACCCGCCAGGCCCAGTCGGTGAAGGCCTCCCGGCCGGTGATCCCGATCGTGGGCAGGATGACGGCGCTGGAGAGCAGGAAGCCGAGCAGCGGGCCTATCTGGGGGACGGACGCGTACACCGCTCTGCGCCCCGGTGGGGCGTGCTCGGCCGCGAGGAGCACGGCGCCGCCCCACTCGCCACCCATGCTCACGCCCTGGAGGAGCCGGAGCGCGACCAGGAGCACCGGGGCGACGACGCCCGCCGTGTCGTAGGTCGGCAGCAGCCCGACCCCGACGGTGGCCACGCCCATCAGGACCAGGGAGAGCACCAGGGCCCCCTTGCGGCCACGCCGGTCGCCGATCGTCCCGAACAGCATGACGCCGACGGGGCGGGCGAGGAACGCGACGGCGAAGGTGAGGAACGCCGCCAGGGTCGAGACGGTGGAACTGCCGGACGGGAAGAAGGCCGGGCCCAGGACGAGCGCGGCGGCCGTGCCGTACACGGCGAAGTCGTAGTACTCGATGGTGGTGCCGATGAGACTCGCGGCGGCGACCCGCGAGGCGCCCTTCCTGGCCTCGGGCGGTGGTTCGGGGGCGGTGACGGTGCCGACGGCTGCTTCGTCGCGGCTGGTCTGGGACATGGAGCGGCTCACCTCCGATTGGTCGGATCATGACGTGATCCGGACCACAGTGGGGTCTGTGCGCAGGACTGTAGGTGGCCGGAAACCGGTCGGCGCATTCTTGTGCCGCCCCGTGGCACGTGGCCCGGAGCCCGCGATGGGCGGGGACGCGCACCTGTAACATGCATGTTTTTCCGCGTGCTTCGTCCCTTGTCACAGCGAGCGGGACGAAGCACGCGGACGGCCTGTCAGCCCTGCTCCCCCGCCACCAGGTCGAGCGCGATGTCGACGATCATGTCCTCCTGGCCGCCGACGAGCCCCCGCCGGCCCACCTCCAGGAGAAGCGTGCGCGCGTCGACCCCGTACCGCGCGGCGGCGGTCTCGGCGTGGCGCAGGAACGAGGAGTACGCGCCCGCGTAGCCGAGGGTGAGCGTCTCCCGGTCGACCTGGACGGGACGGTCCCGCAGCGGCCGTACGAGGTCGTCGGCGGCGTCCTGGAGGGCGAACAGATCGCAGCCGTGTTTCCAGCCCTGGAGGTTGGCGACCGCGACGAACGCCTCGATGGGGCAGTTGCCCGCGCCGGCGCCCTGGCCCGCGAGGGATGCGTCGACCCGGGTGACGCCCTCCTGTACGGCGATCACGCTGTTGGCGACCGAGAGGGAGAGGTTCTCGTGCGCGTGGATGCCGACTTCGGTGTCAGGGGCCAGGACGTCGCGGTAGGCCCGGACCCGCTCGCGCACACCGTCCAGGGTGAGCCGGCCGCCGGAGTCGGTGACGTACACGCAGTGTGCGCCGTAGGACTCCATCAGCCGGGCCTGAGCGGCGAGTTCGGCGGCGGGGGCCATGTGGCTCATCATCAGGAAGCCGGAGACGTCCATGCCGAGGTCGCGGGCCTTGGCGATGTGCTGCGCGGAGATGTCGGCCTCGGTGCAGTGGGTGGCGATGCGCACCGAGCGGACGCCGAGGGCGTGGGCCCGCTCCAGTTCGGCGATGGTGCCGATGCCGGGCAGGAGGAGGGTGGTGAGGGTGGCGCGGGTGAGGTGTGCGGCGGCGGCCTCGATCCACTCCCAGTCGGTGTGGCTGCCCGGCCCGTAGTTGACGGAGCCGCCGGCCAGGCCGTCGCCGTGGGCGACCTCGATGGCGTCGACGCCGGCGGCGTCGAGGGCGGCGGCGATACGGCCGACGTCGGCCGGGGCGATGCGGTGCCGGATGGCATGCATGCCATCACGCAGGGTGACGTCCTGGATGTACAGGTTGCGGGTCATGGGCGGGCCTTTGCGAGGGCTGCGTCGCGCCGGGCGATCGACTCGGCGACCTGGAGGGCGGCGGACGTCATGATGTCGAGGTTTCCGGCGTAGGCGGGCAGGTAGTGGGCGGCTCCCTCGACTTCGAGGAACACCGAGACCCGGGTGACGGCGGGGCCGGCGTGCGGCGGCAGCAGCGTGTGCGCCGGTTCGGTGGGGTCCACCGGGGTGAACTGCACCTCCTGCTTGAGCCGGTAGCCGGGGACGTAGCGGGCGACGCGCTCCGCCATGGCCGTGATCGACTCGCGGACGGCGTCGTGGTCGGCCTCCCCGATGAGGCAGAACACCGTGTCCCGCATGATCAGCGGCGGCTCCGCCGGGTTGAGGACGATGATCGCCTTGCCGCGGGCCGCGCCGCCGACGCTCTCGATGGCGTGGGAGGTGGTCTCGGTGAACTCGTCGATGTTGGCCCGGGTACCGGGGCCGGCCGACCGGGAGGCGATGGAGGCCACGATCTCCGCGTAGTGGACCGGGGTCACCGCCGAGACGGCCGCCACCATGGGGATGGTGGCCTGGCCGCCGCACGTCACCATGTTGACGTTCGGGGCGTCGAGGTGGGCGTCCCCGTTGACCGGCGGCACGACGAACGGCCCGATCGCGGCGGGGGTCAGATCGATGAGCCGCTTGCCGTACGGGGCCAGCTTGGCGGCGTTGGCGATGTGCGCCCTGGCGGAGGTGGCGTCGAAGACGACGTCGATGTCGGCGAAGCCGGGCAGCGCGATGAGGCCGTCGACGCCCTCGTGGGTGGTGGGGACCCCCAGCCGGGCGGCGCGGGCGAGCCCGTCGGAGTCGGGGTCGATGCCGACCATGGCGCCCATATCCAGGGTGTCCGACAGGCGCAGGATCTTGATCATCAGGTCGGTGCCGATGTTGCCGGACCCGATGACGGCGACCTTGGTTGTCTTCACTCGTCCCCCTTCTCGGACTTCTCGGAGAATGCGGCGGTGACCGTGCCCAACGGTCCGATGTCGGCGTGGATTCGGCTTCCGGGCGGTGCCGGGACCATCGGGCCCAGCGCACCCGACAGGACGACCTGCCCGGCACGCAGCGGGTCGCCGTACGCCTGGGCCGTACGGGCCAGCCAGGCGAGCGCGTCGAGCGGGTCACCTAGGCAGGCGGAGCCCTCGCCCTCGGAGACCGGCTCGCCCTCGGCGTACATCCGCATCGTGACCTCGCGCGGCTCGAACGCGTCGAGGGTGAGGCGGTGGTCGGCCAGGACGTACAGGCCGCTGGAGGCGTTGTCCGCGATGGTGTCGGTGAGCCGGATGTCCCAGTCGGCGACCCGGCTGTCCACGATCTCGATGGCCGCGACGGCGTACTCCACGGCGGCGCGGACCCGTGCGGCGTCGAGTACGCCGTCGGCCAGGTCCTGGCCCAGCACGAACGCGATCTCGGCCTCGGCCTTCGGCTGGAGCAGCCGGTCGGAGGGTATCTCCGCCTCGGCCGAGACGTCCATGTCGGCGAAGAGGACACCGAAGTCCGGCTGGTCGACGCCGAGTTGGCGCTGCACCGCGGGCGAGGTCAGGCCGATCTTGCGGCCGACGACGACCGCGCCCGCGGCCAGCCTGTGCCGGGTCAGCTCCTGCTGGACGGCGTAGGCGGCGTCGATGTCCCGCTCGCCCAGCAGGTCGCGGACCGGGGCCACGGGACGGCCCTCGTCCGACGCGGTGATCAGCCGGGCGGCGGCCTGTGCGACCGCGTGCGGGTCGACTGTCATGCCGGTCACCGTCCCTGCGCCGTGGTCACGGCGAATCCGGCGATCCACGCGGGGATCGGCTCGTAGAAGCGTGAGGTCATCTCGTACGGCCCGGTGGCCGCGAGCGAGGCGTAGGCGGCGATCCAGGCGCGGACCTCGTGGGCGGAGCCGCCGCCCTCCTCGGCCATCGCCGCGACGGTCCAGGAGTCGAACTCCGCGAGTTCGCCCTTCTCCAGGTGGTCGAGGAGCCGGTTGTCCCAGGCGGGGTTGATCGGGATCATCGAGGCGGTGCCGGCGGCGTACTCCTGGCCGGCCCGGACCACCCGCTGCTCGCCCTTGGCGCGCTGTTCGGGGGTCGGCGGGTGGCCTTCGACGAGTGCGTCGGCGACCCTGGGGGGCGCACCGTCCAGCACGGGTACGGGAGGGTCGTGGGAGAGGCCGCCGGAGGCCAGGAACAGCGTCCTGCGGTCCAGTTCGGCGGCGGCCTCGCCGAGCGCGGTGCCGAGCGCCCGGATGCGGGCCACAGGGCCCAGCGGCGTGGCCACACCGTTGACGAAGACGGGCACGACCGGCACCCGGTCGATCCCGCCGAAGAGCACTTCCAGCGGCTGGGCGAAGCCGTGGTCGACGGTCATCCGGGCCGAGACGGTGAGGTCGATCCCCCGGTCCAGGGCGCCCTGGGCCAGCGCCTTCGCGGCGGCGGTGTCGACGGACAGCGGGCCTGCCGTCGTGCCGAAGTCACCCACCGCGTGGGCCTCGGTGGCCAGGCAGAACGGCGGCATCTCCTTGTAGAAGAAGCCGTTGTAGTGGTCGGGGGCGTAGAGGACGACCAGCTCCGGGTCGTAGGCGCGGATGAACTCCCGGGCGTTCTCGAGCGCTTGGTCGACGCGGGCCAGGACGTCGGGAGCGGGGTCGTTCTTGCCGATGAGGGGTGAGTGGGACAGCCCTACGGCTGCTGCGGTCATGGTCGCTCCCTACTTCTGACGAAATTCCGGGCGAGCCGGGCCGGACGGGTGGATGACGAGCTTCCCGGTGAGAGCACCGTCGATCATGAGCTGGAAGCCCTTGTGGATCTCGGTGAGCGGGAGCGTGCGGTCGATCACCGGACGGACACCCGTGGCCTCCATCAGGCGCAGCATCGCGACGTGTTCGGACCGGGTGGCGCCGGTCGAGCCGAGGACGCGCTGCTGGAGGTAGAAGATCCGGCCGAGGTCGGCGGGCGGGTTCATGCCGCTGGTCGCGCCGGCGATGACGACCGTGCCGCCGGGGCGCAGTGCCTTCAGCGAGTGCGCCCAGGTGGCCTCGCCGACGGTCTCGATCACCACGTCCACCCGCTCGGGCAGCCGCTCGCCGGGTGCCACGGCGGCGCGGGCCCCCCAGGAGACGGCCTCCGCGCGCTTGTCGGCGCTGCGGCTGGTGGCGTAGACGACGGCCCCGGCGGCCACCGCGAGCCGGATCGCGGCGGAGGCGACGCCGCCGCCCGCGCCCTGCACGAGCACCCGGTCACCGGCGGCGGTGCGGGCCTGGGTGAACAGCATGCGGTAGGCCGTGGTCCAGGCGACCGGCAGACAGGCGGCCTCGTCGAAGGAGAGCCAGGCCGGCTTCGGCACCAGATTGCGGGTGGGGACGATCAGGTACTCCGCGAACGCCCCGTCGTGGCGCTCGGACAGCAGCGCGCGGTCCGGGTCGAGCGTCTCGTCGCCGCGGCCCGCGTCGGGGTCGCCGATCACCGGGTGGACGATGACCTCGTTGCCGTCGTCGTCGTAGCCGGCCGCGTCGCAGCCGAGGACGATCGGCAGCCGGTCGGGGGGGTGCCCCACCCCTCGCAGCGTCCACAGGTCGTGCATGTTCAGCGACGAGGCCACCACGCGGACGCGTGACCAGCCGGGCCGCGGGGCGGGTTCGGGTACGTCGCGCAGCACCAGCCCCGACAACGGGTCGGTGGCGCTCTGGGAAATGGCGGTTGCAGCAAGCACACGTCAACCGTCGCCCGCGGCCGCCCACCTGCCCTAGCAGGTGTGCCGCTGGGCAGCACGGCAAGTCCTGCGCCCGCACGCGGCAGCGGGCCGGGAGCCGCGGTGGACCGTGGCTCCCGGCCCGCTGTGGCCGTGCCACGGGGACCGGCTCAGTGGGGCATGTCGTCGAGGGCCGTGGACACCCCTGCGATGTCGGGGGGCTCGGCGGCGAACAGCACGACCGGGCCGCCGGGCAGATCCGCCTCGGCGATCCGGCGGAAGCCGCCGTCCTCCAGGGCGCGCTGGCCGCGCAGGTCGTCCGCGTCCGGCGCGGCGACGACACGACGGCAGCGCGGGTCGGCCGCGAAGAGGGCGGGGGTGAGCGCGCGCAGCAGGCCGGCGGCGAGGTCCGGCGCGGACCGGTCGAGCCATACGGCGATGTCGTGTGCGCCCATGGGGTAGGCGGCTCGCAGCGGGTGCTGCCAGACGCGCTGGACGCGCACGAGGACTTCCCCCGGTCCGTCGCCGCGGGAGGCCGCATATCCGTGCGGGCCCGGACCGGACGGTCCGCAGATTCGCCGCAGGGCCCAGCCACCGTCGAGGGCGGGCACGGGGGGCACCGGCGCGGTGTCGGAGAGTAGGTCCACGGTGCCGCTCCTCGGATCGCGGTTCGGCGGCCCCCGCACCGTGTGCGGGGCCGGGTGGGGTGGGCTGGGGGTCAGGCGATGGTGGCGGCCGTCGTCTGTGCGGTCACCGAGCGCCGCAGTTCACGCTTGTCCAGCTTTCCGCTGGCGTTGCGCGGCAGTTGTTCGACGACCAGCACCCGGGTGGGGAGCTTGTAGCGGGCCAGGTGGCGGCCGGCGAACCCGCGGACCTCCTCGACCGTGAGTTCCGCGCCGGGCGCGCAGGTCAGGACCGCCAGGACCGTCTCGCCCCACTTGGGGTCCGGCACGCCCACGACGGCGGCCTCCAGGACGTCAGGGTGCTCCACGAGGACCCGTTCGACCTCCGCGGGGTAGATGTTCTCGCCGCCGCTGATGATCATGTCCTTGAGCCGGTCGACGATGTAGTAGAAGCCGTCCTTGTCCCGGTAGGCGATGTCGCCGGTGCGGAACCAGCCCCGGTCGTCGAACGCGGCCCGCGTGGCGTCCGGGTTGTCCCAGTAGCCGGCGGCCACGTTGGGCCCGCGGACACAGATCTCGCCCTGGGTGTCCGGTTCGTCGATCTCGGCGCCGGTGACCGGGTGGATCAGGCGGATCTCGGTGTAGGGCATCGGGATTCCGGCCGATCCGGTCTTCTCCTGCGTCAGCCGGGCCGGCAGATACGTCGCGAACGGGGCCGTCTCGGTCAGCCCCCACGCCTGCTGGAGCAGCAGGCCCGTCGCACCGTAGTCCCGGATCAACTGCGGTGGCACCGGGGCACCGGCGACGATCGGGGAGCGCAGGGCGCTCAGGTCCGCCTCGGCGAACCCGGGCGTCCGGGCGAGTGCCGTGAACATGGCGGGGACGGCGAAGAAGGTGTTCACCCGGTGCCGGACGAGGTCCTCCAGGCAGCGGACGGGGTCGAAGCTCCGGCGCAGGATCACCGTGCCGCCGCGCACCAGCGTGCGCAGGGTCAGGGCGTTGAGGCCGCCGATGTGGAACAGGGGGGCGAGGGCCAGGTTCACGTCGTCGGCGCGGGTGTCCACGACGGCGTCGACGTTGACCGCGTTCCACCACAGGTTGCCGTGGGTGAGCATGACGCCCTTGGGCCGCCCGGTGGTTCCGGAGGTGTACATCAGAGCCGCGAGGTCGCCCTCGTGCAGGACGACGGGTTCGCGTACGGGGCGGTGCGCGCCGCGCAGCGTGGACAGCGGCGTCCACTCGGGGCCCGGCTCCCCGGTGGCGGGGCACTCGGGGTCGGTGTCGACCAGCAGCAGGCTGCGGGCGGATATGTCCGCCCGCACGGACATGACGAGTTCGCGGTGCCCCTCCTCGACGACCACGGTGTGGGCGCCGCAGTCGTTCAGGATGTGCCGGACCTCGTCGGCGGCCAGCCGGAAGTTGAGGGGGACGAAGACCGCGCCCAGGTGGGCCGCGGCGAACAGGGTCTCCAGGAACGTCGTGCTGTTGAAGCCGAGGTAGGCGATGCGGTCTCCGCGCCGGAGCCCGCGCTCGGACAGTCCGGCGGCGAACTCCCGTACCGTACGGCCGATTTCGGCTGCGGAGATCTCGTGGCCCTCGTAGATCACGGCGGCGGGTCCGGGGTACAGGGCTCTTCTGTAGAGCGCGGCAGCGGGACTGATGTCGACGGCGGCCATGGCGTCGGCTCCTTACGAGGGCTTCGGGGTGGGGGTGCGCCGGAGCCGGGTCACAGACCCGAACCGCCGGCGGGTGAGCGGAAACCGCGTACGGCGATGCCGCCGTCGGCGGGGATGACGGCGCCGGTGATGGTGGCGCTGTCGGTGCGGGAGGCCAGCAGGACGTAGGGACCGGTGAAGTCCTCCGGCTCGACGCTGGAGTCGTACAGCGGGATCAGCGGCGGCGTCCGCTCGCCCGATGCCGCCTCGGCGGCCTCGTTCTTCGCGAAGGACGCGGCGAGGGTACGGTTCTCCAGGCCGAGGCTCGCGGGACCGCGCAGTTGGGTGCGCATCCCGCCGACGGCCACCCCGTTCACCCGCACCTTCGGTGCGAGTTCGAAGGCGAGCTGGCGCAGCAGCCCGAGGCAGGCGTGCTTGCTCGCGGTGTAGAGGGAGCCGCCGCCGTCGGTGTGGAAGGAGGCGTTGGACAGGGTCATCACGATACTTCCGCGGGTGGCGACCAGTTCGCGCCAGGCGGCCTCGACGGCCAGCAGGTATCCCTTGACGTTGATGGCGAAGAGTTCGTCGAACGCTTCGGCCAGTTCCTTGCCGTTCAGGCGGGTGACGCTGCGGTGGTAGTCCCAGATGCCCGCGTTGGGCACCAGGACGTCCAGCTTGCCGAAGTGTTCCACCGTGGCGTCGACCGCCCGGTGCATGTCCTCGGGACTGCGTACGTCTCCGGTGAGGGGCAGGATGCGGTCGCCGAGCTCACCGGCGGCGCTCACCACCTCCTCCAACTGCGTGGCGCCCCGGCCCAGGACGGCGACGCGGGCGCCTTCGGCCAGGTAGCGCAGGGTGACGGCGCGGCCGATGCCGGAGCCTCCTCCGGTGACGAGGGCGACGTCGCCCTCCAGCCAGCCCCTGCTCACGGTCGGTCCTCCCTCAGGAAGTCGGTGACCAGCCGCTCGAACTCGGCCTGCCGCTCCAACTGCACCCAGTGGCCGCAGCCGCCGAACACGTGCAGCTGTACATCGCGGATCTGCTTGAGCATCAGCTGCGCGCCGTCCAGAGTGATCGTCCTGTCGTCGCGCCCCCAGAGCAAGAGGGTCGGCGCCTTGATCCGGTGGACCTGCTGCCAGAGCGGGTCCATGCCGTGCCGTTTCGCGAAGGCCGCGTTGTAACGGTGGTAGAAGGCGATGTGGGATTCGTCGAGCGACGCCTCGTAGCGGGCCTGGGCGGTGTCCGCCCAGCGGCGCGGCTCGGCGGTCATCACACCGATGAAGTCCCGCATCTTCTTCAGCGTCGGGCCCTCGCCGTTGTAGTAGCGGAACATCGCCTTCTGGCCCTCGGTGGGGGTGGGGCCGAAGGGGAGCCAGCCGCCGCCCGGTGCCATGAGGACCAGCTTCTCCACCCGGTCCGGGACCTTGAGCGCGGTGGCGATGGCAGCGGCGCCGCCGAGGCTGTTGCCCAGCAGGTGGAAGGTGCCGATGCCGAGCGCGTCCAGGGTCCGCACCAGCGCGTCGACGGTGATCTCGGTGATGCTTCGGGCGTCCAGGTCCTCCTCGGTGGGCCGGTAGCTGCCGCCGAAGCCGGGCTGGTCGGGGAGGATCACCCGGAAGTGGGGGGTGAGCGCGGGCAGGTTCTGGTGGTAGTTGGCGACCGCGCTCGCGCCGGGGCCGCCGCCGTGCAGCATGACGAGCGCCGGGCCGGCGCCGCTCTCGCTGACCGCGATGTCCCCGAGCGGGGTGTGCACCAGGTGCTCGACCAGCTTGGGTTCTTCGGTCTCGGTAGCAGACACGTGGGTTCTCCGGTTCACAGGAAGGTGCTGATGTTCTTGGCGAGCAGGACGTTCTGGTCGAGCAGGATCGTGCGGCGGGCGATCAGCAGGCGCCCGTCGTCCGGGGCACGGCGCAGCAGGTCGGTGCGGCCGCCCGCGTAGAGGTCGACCTCGCGTTCCAGGCGGTTGCGGTAGCAGAGGAAGGCCGACTCGGCGATGTACTCCCCCGGTTCGTCGGCGGCGCGGACCATGACGTTGGTGATCAGGTGCCGGGTCCGCGACGGCGGGTCCTCCGCCCAGGCCATGCCGGAGTCGAACCGGCGTATCCGCCAGGCCAGGCTCGCCTTCGTCTCGTCGAAGATCGCCACTTCGCCCGGCACCCCGTCGGCGAGGGCCTGCTGGCGGCGCAGCCGGTTGGTGCGCACCGGCGCCCAGTAGTGGAGGTCGTCGGCGAACAGCTCCAGCCAGTCCGCGTAACGGTGCTGGTCGAGGAGTTGCGCCTCGCGACTGTAGAGGCGCTGCGCTTCGAAGTGGAGCCGGACGTCGTCGTACGCGCCGGACGCCTCCGCTGTCGGCTCCTGGGTGTGGGTGCTCATCGGTTGGTCCTCCTGCGGGCCGCGCCGGGTGGGCTCAATTCCAGCGCGGGGTACGTGGTGCGGGGAGCGGGTGTGCCGGTGGACGGCACGGCGGGGGTGCCGGATCGTGCGGCGTGCCGGCACTCGGCACAGCGCTCCGCCGGGCTCGTACCGACGATCGGTACGAGCCGGGGGGAATCTCCGGCTCGTACCGGTGTCGGGAGCCCGGCGCACACTCCCCGGCCTCTTCCCGGCGGCCGGAACCGGCCGGTCCGGGGGACAGGCCCCGGCGCTGCCGGGGTGTCAGCGTTTGAGCAGGCTCCGCAGATCGCTGCTCTCGTCGGCCAGTTCGGCCGGGTCGACGGCGATGCCGCGGTCGACGATCCTGCGGACCGCCTTGATGTCCCGGGTGCGGTCGATCGCCGCGGCGGCGACCACTCGATCGCCGCGCAGGCCGAAGGAGAGGAAGGCGCCGCTTTCGACGGTTCCGCGCAGCACGGTCCGCTCGGCGTCCGCCATGGTGCCGATCGCCTCCAGCCGGGTGCCGTACCGGTCGGACCAGAACCAGGGCGCGCCCGCGTCCGTACCGGGTAGGGAGAGGATGCCGCGCCCGGCGGCCTCGCCGTCCCGCTGGGCGGCCTCCCAGTGTTCGTGGCGTGTCCGTCGGCCGACTCCGCGGGCGACGTCGCCGATGGCGTAGACGGCGGGGTTCGAGGTGCGCCGGTTCATGTCGACGAGGATGCCGTTGTCCACCCGCAGTCCGGCCGCCTGAGCCAGTTGCGTGGCGGGGTGGATGCCGATGCCGACGACGATCGTGTCGACCGCCACCGCTCCGCCGTACCCGGCCAGGCCGAGCAGGAACCGCCCCCGTCGGCGCTCGACGCGTTCGACGGCCGAGGTGATCACGTCGATGCCCTCGGCGCGGTGGCGGTCGTGCAGCGCGGTCGCGACGGCGTCGCCGACCACCGCGGTGAGCGGCACGCCGACCGGGTCGACGAGGGTGACCCGGCAGCCGAGCGTCACGGCCACGGCGGCGGTCTCGGCGCCGATCAGCCCGGCGCCGACGACGGCCACCCGGGCGCCGGGCAGCAGCCGTTCACGCAGCCGCTGGGAGTCCTCCCAGGTGCGGAGCAGGCAGATCTCCGGGTCCGCACCGCCGGGTACGGGCAGTGTGCGGGGCGTGCCGCCGGTGGCCAGCACGATCCGGTCGGCCGTCTCGATCACGCCGCCGGCCAGTTCGACGCCCCCCGGCTGCGGACGGATCGCCTGGACGACGGCGCCTTCACGGAGCCCGACGCGCTGGTCGTCGTACCACTGCTCGGGGCGCAGCAGCACGTCCTCGCGGCGGACCTTGCCGAGCAGGACGTCCTTGCTGAGCGGTGGGCGGTCGTACGGCAGGCCGTGCTCGGCGGAGTACAGCGCCAGGTCGCCGTCGTAGCCGTGGGCGCGCAGGGCGTCGCAGGCGGAGACAGCCGCGAGGCCGGCGCCGACGACGGCGATCCGGCGGGGCGTGTTCATCCGGTGGCCCCCTGACCGGGATACACCCAGATGGCGTCGTCGCGGACCTCGACGCGGTGGGCGGCGACGGGGAGGGTGGCGGGCATGCACTGCGGCTCGCCGGACTTCAGGCAGAAGCGGGCGGCGTGCAGCGGGCATTCGACCTCGCCGTTCTCCACCCAGCCCTCCGCCAGCGACGCCTGCCCGTGGGAGCAGGTGTCGTCGAGGGCGTAGTAGGCGCCACCGTCGTGGAAGACGGCGATGTCGGCGCCGTGTCCGGTGGTCGCGGCGGGCACGCGCAGCCCCTCGCCGTCCTCGATGTCGCCGACGGAGGCGACCTGGATGCCGGTGGTGGTGTCGCTCATGAGGTGGTGTCCTTCCCGGGCCTTTCGTGCCAGGCGGGGGTGTTCATCAGGTCGCGCCAGCGGGTGTAGAAGCCGCGGGCGGCGCCGTCGGAGTAGAGGCGCCCGGTGGTGCCGGGGTGGACGCCGTCCTTGTCCTGAAGGTCCAGTCCCATCTGGTAGTTGAGGGTCATGGAACCGGACATGAAGCCGTGGGCGGTGGCCTGGCACTCCGACCAGTTCTCGCCGTCGTCCTGCTCGAAGATGCCGGTGGGTCCGAACGTCCGCAGGTTGTAGAGCCGTTGGGCGTCCTTGACCTCGTCCGACATCGACCTGTCGACGAGGGTCCAGGCCCAGACCTCCATCCGGTCCGGCCCCTTGGGGTGCCAGACCCGGATGGAGCCGTTGACGGGAAGGTAGGAGAAGTTGGGGAAGACGGTGGCGTGGCCGGTCGTCATCGGCCCCTCGACCCGGGCGTCGCCCAGCCGTTCGCGCAGCGCGTCGTAGTCGTACCACTCGTGCACGACCCGGTCGTCGAAACGGCTCTTGGGGTGGGTAGGGAAGCCGTGGCCGTGTCCGAGCGGATCGGTGTACTGCCGGCCCGGGGTCTGCACGATCTCGTCCTTGGGGCCCTTGCCGTTCGGGGACATGACCATCAGCGCGGAGGCGTGCGAGATGTTGACGTGGTACCAGTCGGAGGCGAACTGCTCGGCGGCGAGCTTCCAGTTGCCCTCCAGCACCCACTTGTGGACACCGCCGACGACCTCGGTTCCCTCCGGGTCGCGGTCGAGCATGGCGTCCATGTACCAGGTCATGCCGCCGAGCGCCTCGGAGAGCGGGGGCGCCTCGGGGTTCCAGGTGGCGAAGATCAGGCCCTTGTAGGTGTCGAGCCGCGCGACCTCGACCAGACCCCAGCGGTCCTGCTCGAAGTGGTCCGGATAGTCGCCCTGGTTGGGTACGTTGACGAGCTTGCCCGAGGTGTCGTACGACCAGCCGTGGTAGCTGCACGTGAACGCCTTGGTGGCGCCCGCGTCGGCGCGGCAGACCCGCATACCGCGGTGACGGCAGGCGTTGAGGAAGGCGCGAATTTTGCGGTCGCGGCCCAGGGCGACGATGACCGGGTCCTCGCCCATGTACGTGGTGAAGAAGTCGCCAGGGCGCTTGAACTGGCTCTCGTGGGCGAGGAACAGCCAACTCGGTGCGAAGACGCGGCGCAGTTCCTGCTGGTACAGGGACGGGTCGCTGAAGATGGTGCGGTCGACGAGCCCGTTGTCCAGGTCGAAGTGCGCGCTCACGTCGACCGATGGGTGCGGAACGCGGGCGAGACGATCCATCGGCCGCGCTGGCGTCGATGTCATCGGTGGAACTCCTCGGCGTGGGTCGGGTCGAGGCGGCGGAGCGATCGGCTCGGTCGCACGGCGGCTTTCCGTTCTGTTCGTTCGTGGTCGAGGGGACGTTCGGGCGGGCTCGGGCGGGCGAGCCGAATCCGGCACCGCCACAGGAGACGCCGGGTGGGGGCGCCCAGCCCAGTCGGCGTGCCAGGGTGCGGCACGCCGAGATGTCCGATCGTGCTTCCTCCGGCCCGTTTACAAGCCCAAAACGGTCTTCTATGTTGGACGCGCGTCCATTTTGATAGCAACGTCTGCACAGTCCGGGAGCCCCCCATGTCTGTTCACTCCCCCACGTCCGAGCGCCCTGCCCCCGCACCCGCCAACGCCCCTGCCACGGTCCTGTCCGACCAACAGACCGCAGTGGACAAGGCGCTCGTCCTCCTCAAGTCGCTCGCCGACCAGGACGGGGAGGTCGGCGTGAGCGAACTGGCCCGCCGCAGCGGCCTCACCAAGTCGACGGCCTTCCGGCTGCTCGGCATACTCCAGCGCAACGACATGGTCGAGCGCGTCGGCAGCGACTACCGGCTCGGCACCCGGCTCTTCGACATCGGCGCCCGGGTGTACGGCCCGGTCTCCCTTCAGCTGCGGGAAAGGTTGCTGCCGCACCTCGCGGACCTGTACGTGCTGACTCAGGAGACCGTGCACCTCGCGGTGATGCACGACACGGACATCGTGTACGTCAACAAGATCCATGGGCACCGCGCGACCCGCTCCCCCTCCCGCATCGGTGCCCGACTGCCCGCCTACTGCACCGCCGTCGGCAAGGCACTGCTGGCCTTCGACCACGACGCCACGGAGGCCGCCATCCTGGCGGGGCTGCCGCAGCTCACCGAGTACACCATCACCGACCCCGCCACCTTCCGTGCCGAGCTGGGCCACATTCGGCGCACCGGCATCGCCTACGACCGTCAGGAAGCCGCCCACGGCCTCACCTGCGTCGCCGTACCGATCATGGGGCCCGCCGGCCGGCCGGTCGCCGCGTTCTCCGTCGCGGGTGCCGAGCACCGCTTCGACCGGGCCCGCTTCGCCCCCGCGCTGCGCCGCGTGGCCTACGAGGCAACGCGGGCCGTCGCGGCGCTCACCAGGGCACAGCGGAGCACGGCCCTGGTCTGAGCGAAGCGGGGCCGGTCAGCGCGGAGCGTCTGAGTGGGTGCGCTGGGAGGTCGACGTCCCCGGGTGCGCGCGGGGCACGCTGACGACGACGTGCACCAGGCTCTCCCCCTCCAGGGCCTCGAACACGTGTGGCCGGTCGGCCGGGTAGCGCACGAAGTCACCCGCGGACAGCTCCACCGGACTGTCGGCGGGCCCGACCCGCACCCGGCCGCTGATGACGTAGAGGTGCTCCAGCGTGCCCACCTGGTGCGACGCGACGGACTGGTTCGCACCGCCTCGTTCCTTGATGCGCAGCAGGTAGTTCTCGATGACGCCGGAGCCGTAGACGTGGTCGAGGGCCCGGGAGGCGTACCCGTCGCGTTCGTTCCAGACGACGTCAGCACCACGCTGGACCGTCATCACCTGCTCCCGTTCCGCCACCAGCCGGGTCACCGGCACGCCCAACGCCGTCGAGATCGAAAACAAGGTGTCCACGGTGGGATTGCCCGCACCCTGCTCCAGTTTGGACAACGTCTGCTTGGCGAGCCCGGCCCGACGGGCCAGCTCGGCGAGAGAGAGACCCCTCTGCTCTCTCAGAAGCCGCACATTCCGTGCGACCACATCATTTCCTGAGGACACACCACCACTCTAACGAGTTGGTGCGTGATAGCGGGTGAGGCGTGTTTGGCCTGGTCGCGGCTTGTCTTCAGGCGTTGATGGTGCGGTCGGATACGTGCTCGCGATGGCGCGGTCGGATACGAGGTCGGCGATGGCGCGGTAGGTGTCGGGCAGGCGGTCGCGGCGGTGGGTGAAGCGGATCAGTTGCTTCCAGCGTTTGTGGTCGGCGAGGGCGTGTTCGACGGTGATGCGGTCGGAGGAGTGCCGGTGGCGGTCGCGTTCCCCCTGCTGGACTCTGCCGGGCAGTGCTCCCGGACGCGGTTTTCTGGGCGGTGTGATCGTGATGCCTTCATTGCGGGCGGCCGTTTCTTCTTCCCCGGGACGAACGCGCCGGCCACCACGTCCGGCCGGTGGCCGGCGGACCTGGATCTCGGTGGCGTCCAGGCGCAGCTCGACGCCCTCGGCCTGGGCGTAGGCGAACACATCCGGCAGCGTCCGCAATCGCAGGCCGGGGCGGTCGGGGACCGCGCACCCCCGCTCGGCCAGAAGCGTGCGTACTTCTGCGATCGCGCGGGTGACGGTGGAGCGGTCGACACCGAACAGCAGTCACAGCACCGCGTGCGGCAGGGCGTGCCGCAGATGGCTCAGTGTGGCCAGCAGCCGGTCGACGAACACCAGCTGGTGGCGGGCGCCGGCCCCCGCGGCCCGCTTCGTGGCTCCGCATCGCACAGCATGACGGCGACCCTCGACTCCGGCCTGCCACGGCACCGCCAACTCCGGAACCAGGCACGCGAGATGACGCCGGAAGATCCCCGTGAACAGCCGATGCGCCAGCACCGTCCGATTGACCATGATCACCACATCGTTGTGCCGCCCACCCTGAACTCGCCTGTTCGGGGTACTCGCGCGCTCATCGAAGGGCCGGGGGCGTGATGCAGCCCGGCCGGCAGGACCTAACACCGACGGGAGGTGACCGCCGTGACGAACACGCAGTCGCACGACACCCGCGCTACGGACCGCTCAGGGCAGGAGCCGGTGGGCGAGCTGGTGCAGCGCGCCTCGCAGCAGCTGACCGAGCTGGTGCGCGGCGAACTGAGGCTGGCGCAGGCGGAGATGAAGGAGAAAGGAAAACGCTACGGCAAGGGCGGTGGGCTGTTCGGGGGCGCCGGCGTCGTCGGTTTCCTGACGCTGCAGGCGCTGGTCGCGACCGCGATCGCGGCACTGGCGGTGCCGCTGCCGGTGTGGGCGGCGGCGCTGATTGTCACCGCAGTCCTGGGTGTGATCACCGGGACCATGGCTATGAGTGGGAAGAAGCAGGTCGAGCAGGCCGCGCCGCCCACACCCGAGCAGACGATCGAGAACGTGAAGGCCGACGTGGCCGAGATCAAGGAGAGTGCCCAGCGATGACCCAGCCGCCCCACGACGAGCCCACCGCTACCAGCCCCGAGGAGCTGCGCGAGCAGGTCGAGCAGACCCGCGAAGAGCTCGGGCAGACGGTCGAGGCGCTGGCGGCCAAGACCGACGTCAAAACACGCGCCCACGACAAGGCCGCCGAAGTCAGGGAACAGGCCACCGCGAAGGCTGGCGAGCTGAAGTCGCAAACCGCCCTCAAGGCCGGGGAGCTGAAGGCCAAAGCCGCCGAACTGGCCCACCATGCGCACGACAAGATGCCCGACCAGGTCAAGGACAAGGCCGCCCAGGCCACCGAGCAGGCCCGGGCCAAGGTGGCCCAGGCCGGCCAGATCTGGCAGGACAAGGCACCAGAACCGATGCGACACAAGACGGCCCGGGGCACGCAACTGGTACGGGACAACCGCAACCTGCTGCTGGCCGCGGCCGGCGTCGCCGTCGTGGCATGGCTGGCCTGCCGTCGCCGCAACGGGTGACCCAGGTTGCGGACGTCAATGATCGCAAGTCAGCCGGTCTGTCGCCGGGCATCGTAAGCGGCATGCCTGCGGAAGCGCGCTGACGAAGACCGCTCGCGGCGCGAGGTTCTGCTCGCCCCCAGCAGAAAGGCGCGATCTTCGCTACGGGCAAGGCGGCCGTCGACCGCTCCGGCGCCACTGTCACTCGCCGGCTGACCAGAACTTCGCCCGCCTGAACGCATAAAGCGGCGGGAGGGCCGATACGCGCAGATACCGGCCCTCCCACTCCCGCGCGGCCGTCCCATGGCCGTTCGACGAGCTGGTCGTCGAGTTCGGTGCTGCAGCTCTTGGCCCAGCTGGAGCGGGCGTGTGCCTGCCTGCCAGATGCGAGGTCCTTGACCGGATGGCAGTCTGGACGGAAGGACAAAACATGATGCGGGGAGGTGTGGTCATGGGTTCTGAAGGGATGATGCAGCGGGCCAAAGACATGGCTGACAAGCTGCGCCACATGAGCCAGACCGGGCAGAGCGGCAAGTCTCGGCGCAAGGACCAAGGGCGTGCTCATCGCATCGAGGAGCAGATGAGGAAGCTCCAGGAGCGGCGCCACCGGCATCGGTGACCGGCAGCCCGACTGCCCATGCTGCCCCGAACCGCTCCATCATGATCCACTGTTCCAGGGTGCTGCCGGTGCCGTCGGACGGACGGTGTGCAGGTGGCGCACGGAGATGTTGTGGTGCGCGGCGATGCGCGCCGTCGCACACTCGGCGGGCCGCTGCGCGCAGACGGCGCATGTCCAGGACGTCGGTCTGTCGGGAGCCCGTGGTGATGATCTTTTCCTTCCGCAACCGGGCGAGTGCCTTGTGGACGGTGTCCGTGGTGGACGCGGTGAGGGCGGCGAGTTCCGACTGGGCGGATTCACGCCGATGTGCAGCCTGTTCCAGCCGGGCCCCGCACCGTGGACCTCGGCTGCCCGTACGACTCGGCGACTTCGGGACACCCCCGCCGTGGGGCCATGATGTGGCCTGGCCCCACGGCGGGTTGTTCGACTGTGGGTCGGTCACGGGATGAAGCCGTAGTCCAACTGCTTGATGAGCTTGGTCCTGTCGCCCTTCAGGGACACCAGGAGCGTGCGGGCCAGGGTGCCTCCGAAGCGGGTCCCGCCGTCGGCGGTCGGGACCGTGTCGATGAAGCTCTCCACCAGGCCGTTGGGCATCACGTAGTGCGAGTACTGCTGCGTCGGGGCGTCCTCCGGGTTGCCCAGGACCAGTGCGCTGCCGTTGAGCGGCTTGTAGTCGCTGCGCAGGGACGAACCGACGAAGCCGTAGAGGCCGTCCCAGCCGCTCAGGCCCGGCGCGAACGTGAATTTGTGGCTGATGGTGAACAGGTAGTACTTGCCGTTACGGATGACCAGGTGGGGCCGTTCCGTCTGCTGGTTCACACAGTTGGCCGACAGCAGCGGGGGTTGCAGTCGCCATGTGTTCATGCTTCCGCCGGCAGCCGTGGCGAGCCCGATGTTGCCCGTGTAGTACTTCGCGTCCTCCGGCACCTCATGGCCGGCCGGGACGTCACCTATGTCGCGCTTGGTGCACCGGTACGTGCCGGCGACACCGCCCGTGTTGCCCTCGAACAAGAGGTGGATCTTGCGGTCCCGGGGGTCCCGGAAGACGAACGGGTCACGGAAGGCGTAGATGATCGGGCCCGCCTGGGACTGTTCCAGGGTCTGGTACAGCTTGCCGTCGGCCTCGGCGATGATGCGGTGGTCCCGGAAGCCGCTGAACCACACGCGGTTCCTGTCCGCGTGGATCTTGCCGGTCGCCTGGGCCAGACGCTGCAGGGCGTCGTTGGGGTCGACCCCACCGTTGTCGCGCCCGGACGCGGTGTAGAAGGAGTACACCTTGTCGCCGACGAGTGCCGCCGAGCCGGCCCACTCACGGGAGCCGAACGAGGTGCCGGGCCGGAACAGGTCACCGCCGTACTTCCAGCTCTTGGCGTCACGCGAGTAGAAGTAGCCGATCTTCGCGTACCAGTGCCGGTCGCCGAACGGCACGGAGCGCGGTGCCGTCAGCGAGAAGATGACGTGCCAGCCCTTGTAGGTGGCGGTCCGCGTGTCGAGCTTGGTGAGCGGCCAGGTGTCCCACACCCACACCTTGTCGGTCATCACCGGGAAGTCGGGCGACACACGAGGGGCGGTGTTGGTCTTGTCCTGCCGGAGCTTCAACGCGTCGGCACGGGACCAGACGGCGAAGTAGTCGTCGTCCGCGCCGTACTGCCGCGTTCCCGTCTGCGACGAGGCCGGTTCGTCCGCGGAAGCCGGCGTCGCCACACCTCCCAGCACCGCGAGGGCCATCAAACCCGTGGCCAGCCGGATCAGCACTCTCCGTGATCTGCGCATGCGTCGTCCTTCCAAGGCGGTGATCGAGTGGAACAGAACCGTTGGGAGCGATTCCGTTTCGCGGCTACCCCCCTTCTCGCCTGACACACCATCAACTTGTGTTACTGGCAATTAACTTCGGTTGCCGGAGGGGTGGGAGGACCACGCAGGAGGTCGCACCACGTCACACGCCCTTCAGGACACGGTCCAGTGCCGCTCGGCCCGCGGGTCCCCAGTGGGGCTTGCCGCCGGGGAGGCCGCGGTCTCCGTTCTGGCCCATGAGCATCAGGAACAGGCTTTTCATGGCGGCCAGCCCGCGGGCGCGGCGGATCGCCGCCTCGTCCGCCTCCGCGTACGTGTCGAAGAAACGTGAGGCCGTGCCCGCGGGGAGCAGGACCCATGCGGCGGCGAGGTCCCATGCCGGATCGCCGGCGGACAGGGCGCCGAAGTCGACGACGCCCGTGAGCGTTCCGTCCGAGACGACGACGTTCGCGGGGTGGAGGTCGCCGTGCACCCACACCGGCGGGCCCTCCCACGCGTGGGCCGCGACGGCGTCGTCCCAGACAGCCCGGACGTCGGGGGCGATGTCGTCGGGGACGACGGCCTCGAAGAAGTGCTCGAAGCCGTCCGTGCAGTTCCTGGGGTGGGCACCGAAGTCCGCGGAGACCGGCGCCTCTGCGGGCGCCTCCACATGGAGCGCCCGGAGGAAGGCCGCAAGCCGGTCGGCCGCGTGGTCGCCACGGCTGATCGTGCCATGGTCCAGCGGCTCGCCGGGAACCCACGTCATCACGGTCCAGTGCTTGGGGAAGCGCTCGGACGGTGCGCCGAACCGGACCGGGCGCGGCACCGGGAGCGGCAGGCGCGGGGCCAGCACCGGCAGCCACCGCCGCTCCTTCAGCTGAAGCTCCGGAGTGGGGTCCATGCGCTGCATGCGAACGGCCAACTCGTCCCCGAGGCGCCACATCTGGTTGCCCCAGCCGCCCGCCACCTCACGGACGGCCAGGCCCGCGAGGTCCGGATGCTGTTCCTGCAGCAGGTCGCGGACCAGGTCCGCGGTGATCTCGATCCCGGTGCCGGTGTCGCTGCGGCTGTCAGTGCCGGTGTCCGTGTCGGTCATGCGACGTCACAGTACTGAGCGTGCGTCCGGTGCCCCCCATCTCGTAGGTCCGTCCCCGTCTCGTAGGTCCGCTCCTCGGCAATGCTCCTCGGCAGCGCGCCTCCGCTACCGGATCACGACTCCCGCCCCGTTGTCGCCGCTCAGGTTCGCGCCGAACAACGCCCTCGGCGCCGGGGCCCCGATGTCCGTCGGGTTCTCCGCGACCGACTTGGAGGCGGTCACGCCGGAGGCCGTGCCAGGCAGCAGCCACACCGCGCCGCCGTTCACGACGCTGCCCAGATTCTCGCCCGGCGCGCCCGCGACCAGGTCCGCCTTGCCGTCACCCGTCATGTCGAGCAGTCGCAGCGCCGCGCCGAACACGTCGCCGGACTCCGCGGCACCCGGAACTCCCGTCGTGTCCTGGTGGAACGCCTGCGCGCCCTTGCCGGTGAGCCCGCCCTTGGCGCCCTTGAGCAGCACCACGGCACCGGCCCCGGCCTTGGAGCCGATCGCCTCGCCGGGGACGCCGACGGCCAGGTCGGGGTATCCGTCGCCGTTCGCGTCGCCCGCGTGCAACCGTCCGCCGAACTGGTCGCCCTTCTCGCTCACACCGGGCACACCCGCCGTGTTCTGGGTGATCGTCTGCGTACGGGTCTGGCTGGGGCCGGACGCGGAACCGTAGTAGATCTTGACGGTGCCCGGGTCCTCCTCGGTGCCCTCGGTGTCGCCGTTGATGAAGACGCGGGTGGCGAGGTCGGCGTAGCCGTCGCGGTCGAAGTCGGCGACGGCGGTGCCGGCCGCGGAGTTCAGCCGCTGCGGGACCGTGGACAGGCCGGCCTTGGAGCCGAGCCACAGCTTGCCGCCCTCGGCGTGGTTCTCGTAGACGTAGAACGTCGCGAGGTCCTCGACGCCGTCGCCGTCGAAGTCACCCGTGGCCGTGGAGTTGATGGAGTTGTCGGTGCTGTACACCTGCACCTGCTGTGTGCGGGTGGGGGCGCCGTTGCGGCCGAAGGGGCCGTAGAGGACGTCGTGGAAGTCGTACTCGTCCCCGTTGCCCATGAACAGGTCCGTGTACCCGTCGCCGTCGAAGTCGCCGGCGGTGAGGTCGTCGCCGACCTGGGCGTTCGCCGGTGCGCCGACGCGGACGGCACCGTCGCCGGACAGGCCGGTCTTCCGGCCCCACAGGACGGTCACCGACCCGTTGACGTTGCTCTCCGGCCGGTAGTCGCGGGCGACCACGGCCAGGTCGGTCAGGCCGTCGCCGTCCAGGTCGCGGGAGACCATCGCGTAGCCGAAGACGTGGTTGTCGCCGGAGGCGCCGGGCACGTGGGTGGTGTCCTGGGTGATGACCCTGGTGCGCTTGGGGTCGAGGCCCTGCGGGGAGCCGTAGCTGACCGCGATGTAGCCGGCGCGGGCATGGCCGCCGACGCTCGCGCCCGGGGCGGCGACTGCGACATCCTGGTAGCCGTCGCCGTTGAAGTCCTCGCGCACGGTCACGACGCCGTCCTTCGCAGACGCGGTGCCCGCGACGAGCGGCACGCCGAACGACCCGATCAGGGCGGCGGCCACGGCGGTCGATACGGCAGGTCGGCGGATTCCCACTGCTCCTCCTCAAGGCGCGAGCGACATCGAGACGCCTCGCACGGGTGTGACTCACCTCCAAGACACCCGGAAACGGTGGATGGTTGTGCGATGACGGCCGGGTGAAGCGGGCACGGCGCGCCGGTGCGGAAGGGACAGGCCCGAGAGCCTTCCGGAACATCGGGTTCACCCGGGGCGCGTTCAGGGATTACGACCGCTGCCCAACGTCATGTGTCATGGACGCGAGGCCGTGTGCGCACGCGAACCGTCCTCCACGCCGAGCGCGGCTGATCCCCGAGATCCGGGCCGCGCCCTACCGCCGACGGTATCGACGAGCCGATGCTCGACGGGGACGGCAACCCGAGCGGCGTGACCTACGACTGCCACGTCTGTCATCAGCCCTGACAGCGGCCCGATCTGGCCGCGTGTCAGGCCCGTGACGCCGTCGTGTGCTCGCTGTGCCTGAGCACCGACAAGGTCGGCGACCATGTCCTGCCGGCGGCCGGGTGACAGAAGGGCTCCCGCGAGTCACGTCCTCGCGGGAGCCCTTCCTCCTACCGCCTGCCGGTGAAGGTTGAGAAGACGATCACGAGCAGGACGTCGGTGCGGACGCCGCCACGGTCGCGGCGTCATGCGCCATCACGTTCAGGGGGCGAGCAGCAGACTGTCGCCGCGCTCCTTGGCGGCGGCGTAACGGCGCGCCACGTCCTGCCAGTTGACGACGGCCCACATGGCGTCGATGAAGTCGACCTTCTGGTTCTTGTACTGGAGGTAGAAGGCGTGCTCCCAGGCGTCGAAGACCAGGATGGGGGTGGAACCCTGGCCGACGTTGCCCTGGTGGTCGTAGACCTGCTCGACGATGAGGCGACCGCTGAGCGGTTCGTACGCGAGTACGCCCCAGCCGGAACCCTGCGTCGTCGCCGACGCCTTGGTCAGCTGCGCCTTGAAGGCCGCGAACGAGCCGAAGGACTCGGCGATGGCGTCCGCCAGCTCGCCCACGCCGTCCTTCTCCAGGGGCTCGCCGCCGCCGTCACCGGTCATGTTGTGCCAGTAGATGGAGTGCAGGATGTGGCCGGAGAGGTGGAAGGCCAGGTTCTTCTCCAGGCCGTTGATCGAACCCCACTGCTCCTTGTCCCGCGCCTCCGCCAGCTGCTCCAGCGTGTCGTTCGCGCCCTTGACGTACGCCGCGTGGTGCTTGTCGTGGTGCAGCTCGATGATCTGCGGGTTGATGACCGGTTCGAGCGCCGCGTAGTCGTAGGGAAGCTCCGGGAGCGTGTACACCGCCATGTCCAACATCCTCCGACACTATTGCCACTGATGTGCAACTGCACGCTAGCAGCAATAGAGGCGCCCGTGCTCCACGCACGACGGCCCGGCCCCACGGCGAAGGAGCCGTCGAGCCGGGCCGTGGCCGCACCGGCTCGCATCAGCCGGCGGGCGGGATCCGTGTGCGTCTAGCCGGTGACCCGGCGGAACCTCCACTGCTGGTTGGTGCTGCCCCGGTTGGTGTACTGGATCAGCGCGGCGCCGTCGGCCGAGCTCCCGGAGCTGACGTCGAGCACCTTGCCGCTGTTGCGGTTGACCACCTGGAACACACCGCCGGACAGCGGGCGCAGCTGCCACTGCTGGCTGGTCCTGCCGTCGGGGGTCGCCTGTACGACCCGCGCGCCGTCCGCCGTGGAGGATCCGGCCACGTCGAGCACCTTGCCGCTGCGGACGCAGGTGATGGTGTGGTAGCCGTCGGCCGTGGACTGGAAGGCCCACTGCTGGTTCGTCGCGCCGGTGTCGGTCCACTGGATCACGGCGGCGCCGTCCGCGCCGGACCCACCGGAGACTTCGGCCACCTTGCCGCTGCGTACGCTGACACAGGTGTACGTCCGCGCGGGGGCGATGGTGTACTGCACCGAGTCCACGTCGATGTGACCGGTGCCGCCCGCGTTGTAGGTGTAGAGGCCGATCCGGTCGCCGCGGTAGCCGCCCCAGGTGAGCTGGTAGGTGCCACCGACCTGGGTGAACGTGCTCCCGTCGAGGCTGTAGGAGAAGCGGCTGACCCCGTTCACGTCCCATGTGGTGCGCAGCCACACGGCGTTCTGCGTGATGGCCGCGCCGCTGGTCAGGGTGCCGCCCGCGTTGTGCTCGATCGTGGTGGTGGTCCCTGAGCGTCGGACACCCAGTCCGGCGTAGGTGGCGGCGTAGTGGCACAGCCCTGCGTGCTGACCGTCGGCGAGGCCGGCAAGTTCGAGACGGACGGTCACCGTGGCGCCGCCCGCGGTGCGCAGCACTCGTTGGGTGAGGGTGTTGCCCACCTTCATCAGGTTGTCCCCGGCCAGCGGTGCGAACGCCTTCAGCCGCAGATAGCCGGGGCGCTCGGTCAACGACCAGTAGCCCGCGCGGGGTTGGTAGTACCACTCCCACTGCGGCTTGAGGCGGGTGTCGGTGAACGTGTCGCTGGTCACGACGGCGGGCAGCGCGTCGACGGGAAGGCCGGGAGTGCCGATGGCGGGCAACTGGCCCGTCCACGCCATCTTGCCGATGCCGTCCGAGCCGACCGTGCCGATGATCGGCCAGCCGTCCACCCAGGTCACCGGCAGCAGGGACAGCACGCGCCCCTCCCAGTCGCCGTGGCCGTGGTGGGTCACGAAGTACCAGTCGCCACCCGGGGTCTGCACCAGCCCGCCCTGGTTGGGCTCGCGGTCGACCGAGGTGTTGACATGCAGCAGCTGCCGGGTCTCGAAGGGGCCGAAGAGGCTGGAGCCGCGGTTCATCATGAGAACCCGGCCTTCGGGCTTCACCTCGCTGAACAGGTGGTAGTAGACACCGTCGATCTTGTACAGCTTGCTGGCCTCGCTGCGGTTCGACTGGTGGATCACCGGGGCCGGGCCGATCAGCGACTTGCCGTCCTCGGACAGCTTGTACAGGTGGATCTTGTAGCTGTCCGAGTAGTGCGTGGTGACCAGGTAGCCCTGGCCGTCGTCGTCCCAGAAGGGGCACACGTCGTTCCAGCCGGAGGTCCGCCACATCGAGTGCAGCGGCTCCCAGGGCCCTTCCGGCGACGGGGCCGACGTCATGAAGAAGCCCTCGTCGGGCGTGTTGAAGTACACCCAGTACCGCCCCGCGTGGAAGCGGATGGCCCCGGCCCACACGCCGCGGCCGTAGCGGTTCATCCGGTCCCAGTTCAGCTCCGGTCCGATGCGGGTGACGTCGTTGACCGAGCCGCCGATCGGGCGCCAGTTGACCAGGTCCTTCGAGTGCAGGACGGCCATGCCGGGCGAGTACCCGAACGTGCTGGTGATGCCGTAGTAGTCGTCGCCGACCCGGATGCAGTCCCAGTCGCTGAGGTCGGCGGGGACGATCGGGTTGGCGTAGGTGCCGTCGCCCTGGTCACCCCACTTCGCGGACGGAAACGAGTCTGCCGCCGCCGTGCTCGACGGGAGCAGGCCCGGGAGGAGGAGGGCGCCGGTACCGACCGCGGCGAGCCGGCCGAGTTGTCTTCTGGTGAGGTCCACGATGCAGTCCTTGGCTGGAGGTCATCAGGTGCGGGGAGCGTGGGGTGGACACCGCGAGGAGAACGCGGGAGGGAGAACGTGGAAGAAACACGGCCTTCGCGTCGGGCGCGCCGCGTCCCAGCGGGCTGACGCCCCTCACCCGCGGTGTGCGGGGGTTGGCTGCATGGCGGAGGCCCCCTGGACGCCTGGGCAACGGGTCCTTTGGGACACGCGACGACCGAGGACGGAACGACGGTTGGTCGATATATCGAACGATTATCGGTTTGTCGAACCGATCGACGCCGAAGTTAGAGGCCCGGCCGCACGGAAGTCAACGGATCGTCCGCGTTTTCCCGAGACGTGCGGCGGCCGGGACAGGGCGCGCACAGCGCACCGACGGGCGGCGTCGGCCGAACAGAACAGACGACGTCAGCCGAACAGACGGCGCTGGATCTCGCGCCGGTAGTCCTCCAGGGTTCGGTCGAGGTGTGCCGCGGTGGCCTGCGCCGCTTCCTCGGGGCGGCCGTCACGGATGGCCCGGTAGATCGCCCCGTGCTCCTCGATGGCCGCCTCGGTGTTCTCCCCGAACGAGTCGTGGATACCGATGGCGCTGGACTGGCGCTGCAGGCGTCGGGCGTCCCGCACGGCGCTGACGAGGAACGTGTTGTGCGAGGCCGCCGACACAGCCATATGGAAGTCCTCGTCAGCCTGGTTGAACACATCGACCTGGCCCTGGGCGAACCCGTGCCGGCACTGCTCCATGGCGACTTCGATGCTGCGCAGTTCCGACGGGGTGGCGCGGGTGGCCGCCAGGCTGCTGGCGGCCATCTCCTGAACCCTGCGGAACTCGAACAGCATCAGTACGTGGTCGATGTCGACGGGGCGGAAGAAGCCTCCCCACCGGCTGGTGATGAGCATGCCCTCGTCGTCCGCGACGAACAGACCCCGCCCCTTGTGCGCCCGCACCCGACCCAGCGCCGAAAGGATCTTGACGGCTTCCCGCACCACCGCCCTGCTGGTGTCCAGCGTCCGGGCGAGGTCGATCTCCGTGGGCAGCCGGTCACCCGGCACCAGTCGCTCCTCGGCGATGTACGCGAGGATCCGCTCCGCCACGATCTCGTACCCGGGGCGGTAGTCACGCCGCTCGTCCGGGCCGACCACCCGCGCGGGCGCGGCGGCAGGGACTTGAGCCGGCAGGGCCGCTTCGATCGCTGGCGTGTCGTCCATCTGTGCTGCCTCCCGGGTGACGTCTGCTCACGCGACTGATCGCGGTGGAGCCGCATCATCGTAGCGCACAGGAGAGATAAGTCGTACTCATTCTGGCCAAGATCCTTGGAGAGAACCATGGACACCCGTGCGCGTAAAGAGCCTTTATCGGTCATAGATGGCGCAACTGCTCGCCCGCCTCCGGAAATCAAGCAAAGAAGCGCTGCACGCACCCTTGACGTGCCGCTCGATAAGGCGGCTAATTTTTTCCACGCTGATTGCAGCACACCGCCTCTTCCGTTTCCGTCGCGTTTCCGGGCCACCCACCCGTCCCGGCTCGCGCCACTCGCCCGTCTGCTCGCGCCGCCTGCCCCCTCTGCTCGGGGCACCCGCACACCCAGTGGAGTCACTCATGACGGTCAACCAGTCCTCGTCCCGCCCGAAGAGAGCCCTCGGCAGGAAGCGAGCGGCATCGCTGGCCGGATGCGCGGTCACGGTGCTGCTGACCGTGACGGCCTGTGGCGGCGGCACCGCCGGCAAGACCACCAAGGACGGCTTCGCCCAGGCGCCGCAGAAGGACGGGGCGTTGACCGTCTGGGTGGACGCGACCCGGATGGACGCCGCGAAGCTGTACCAGCAGCTGCACCCGGAGGTGAAGCTGGACATCGTCAGCTACGACGGCAACGCCAACGGGTCCAACTACCTCCAGACGAAGGTCCAGTTGTTCAACCGCACCGGCAAGGGCTGGCCGGACGTCGTGTTCAGCTCCCAGAACAACGAGACCTCCTGGGCGGTCGACGCGGGCTTCGCCGCTCCGCTCAACAAGGGCCTGATCCCCGAGTCGACCCTGGGGAAGTTCGCCAAGGGCGCCAACGACGTCTGCACGGTCGACGGCACCGTCTACTGTCTGCGCAACGACCTCTCCCAGGCGGTGCTCTGGTACAACGCCCCGCTGATGAAGAAGTTCGGCTACACGGTGCCGACGACGTGGGAGGAGTACCAGAAGCTCGGCACGAAGGTGGCCAAGGAGCAGCCGGGCTATCTCGTCGGTGACGCGGGTGACTCCTTCACCCCCGAGATCTATCTGTGGGCGAGCAAGTGCGGCGCCAACCACATCACCGGCCCCAAGTCCGTGTCGGTGAACACCACCAGCGAGGCCTGCACCAAGATGGCCAAGCTCCTGGATGTACTCATCAAGAACAAGTCCATGTCCATCAGCGGCGTCTTCAGCACCGACTTCGGCAAGAACAAGGCCGACAAGGTCCTGCTCATGCCGGGCCCGGCCTGGTACGGCGGCGCGGTCTTCAAGGACACCCTCAAGGTCCCCGCCCAGCAGATCGGGGCGGCGCCCATGCCGCAGTGGCAGGGCGACTCCGAGACGTCCACCGGCAACGTCGGCGGCGGCACCTGGCTGCTGTCCCAGCACTCCACCCACCTCAAGGCAGCCACCGACTTCCTGAAGTGGGTCACCACCGACAACGCCTACCAGGCGGAGAAGTCGCCCGGCTTCCCGGCCTACGCGCCGGCGGCCGAGGCATGGCTGAAGCAGCAGGACGCCTCCGGCTACTTCGCCAGCGACCTGAGCGCGCTCACCGCCGCCGCCTCCCAGGTGTGGCCGGAGTGGGGCTCGGGCCAGTTCAGCCAGGAGGCGATCTGGGCGGCCACCGTCAAGCCGGGCCTGACCCAGGGCAAGTCCATCGTCTCGATGCTGCCAGCCTGGCAGGACTCCATCGTCAAGCACGCCAAGTCCAACGGATACAAGGTCGAGCAGTGACCCTCAGCCACTCCCCGTCCGGCTCTGCCGGTCGGCGCCCCAGCGGCACCGACCGGCAGAGCCGGGCCGGCATCGCCTTCGTCGCGACCTACGTACTGCTCCTGATCGCGTTCGGCATCCTGCCGACCGGGTACGCCGTCTACTTCGCGTTCACCGACGCCGGGGGCACGTTCACCGGCTTCAGCAACTTCGTCACCACCGCACAGGACTTCCGCTTCATGGACGCCGTCGGCCATGTCGCGCTGTACCTGCTGTTCTGGCTGGTCTCCCTCGTGGTGTTCGTGGTGAGCCTGGCGCTGCTGCTGCACCGCCTCGCCTCCGGCGCCCTCAGCAAGTCCCTGCGCTTCCTCTTCTACATCCCCGGAGCGCTCGCCGGCGCCGCGAGTGTGCTGGTGTGGCTGTTCATGCTCGACCCGACGGTGAGCCCGGTCAGTTCGCTCCTGGGCATGCTGGGGTACGGCACCTTCGGCGAGGTGATCGCGCCCGGCAACCTGCCCCTGCTGTTCACGGTCATCGCGTTCTGGACCGGCGCGGGCGGCTGGATCGTCGTCATCTACGGCGCGCTCAACAACATCCCCACCGACGTCATGGAAGCCGCGCGCATCGACGGCGCGGGCGCCTGGCAGACCGCCTGGCACATCCAGATCCCCATGCTCCGCAAGTGGATCGTGTACATGGTGATCCTGGCCTTCGCGGGCGGTGCGCAGCTCTTCGTGGAGCCGCAGCTGCTGTCCCTCGCCAGTGTGGGCGTGGCCGGACGCGACTACTCGCTGAACCAGCTGACGTACGACTTCGCCTTCCAGATGAACAACGTCAACGGCGCCGCCGCGGTCTCCGTGGAGCTCCTGGTCGTCAGTGTGTCGGCCGCCGCCGTCTTCGTCGCACGATCGGGGTTCTTCGATGCCGACTAGTTCCCCGCGCCGCCTCGTGCCCCGTCTGCTGACCGGCTCCGTCCTGCTCGTCTTCCTGGTGTTCTTCGTGCTGCCGGTACTGTGGCTCGTCCTCGCGGCGACCAAGACCGATCAGCAGCTCGTCCACGGCAGCCCGCTCTCCTTCGGCTCCTGGCACACCTTCAAGGCGAACTGGGACGCCCTCACCGCGTTCCAGGACAACGCCGTCCTGCAGTGGCTCGGCAACTCGACGCTGTACGCGCTGATCTCGCTGGTCATCACCCTCGGTGTGGCCGTCCCGGCGGGCTACGCGCTGGCCATGACCGAGTTCCGCGGACGGCACACCCTGCTCGTCTCGACCCTGGTCGTGATGCTCATGCCGACCGCCACGCTGGTGGTGCCGCTGTTCCTGGAGATCAACGCGGTCGGTCTGATCGGCACGATGTGGTCGATCATCCTGCCGTACTCGTTCTACCCGTTCGGCGTGTATCTGACGTACATCTACTTCACCACCGCGGTACCGAAGGACCTGCTGGCGGCGGCACGGATGGACGGCTGCTCGGAGTTCGGCGTCTTCCGGCACATCGCGCTGCCGCTGGCGACACCGGTCGTCGCACTCGTCGGGTTCTTCAGCTTCGTCGCCAACTGGACCAACTACTTCCTGCCCTATGTGATGCTGCCCGAGAGCGGCCAGATGCCCATCCAGGTGGGGGTCGGGACCCTGCTCAGCAATGTGCCGTCCTTCAATCCCGCCGTCGGCGCCCTCGCGATCGAGCGGCCGCAGCTGGCGCTGGCGACGCTCGTGGCCATCACGCCCGTACTGGTCGTCTTCCTCTTCGCCCAGCGTTTCCTGGTCAGCGGGATGCTCGCCGGCGCCACCAAGGAGTAGGCCCCGGCCTGCCGGCCCCGAGCCTGATACCCGATCCGGCGTCGTCCGCCCGACCGTCGTCCCCGGCGCACGCACCCCGCCACCCCGCGAACGGAGCTCCGTCCCATGCCCTTCACCTCTTCCGGCCCCACCTCGAACGCGGACACCCCGGTCTCCGGGCAGCCCGTCCCGCAACCCGAGATCGAGGCGGGGGTGCCGGTACTCGAACCGCCCGGCTGGGCCGTGTCGCAGCGTGCGCTGTTCGACCTGCTCGACCACGCCTGGCGGCGCTTCGCCCGCGACTTCACCGGCCCGGACGGACGACTGAACTACACCGGGGAGCTGACCACCCGCGACGGTGTGGACGACTTCTACGAGGTGTTCTTCAACTGGCCCCAGCTCTACCTCCTCGGCGGCGCCGACGACCTGCTGCCCGCCAGCGAGAAGCACTGGGAGGGCGTGACCAAGCAGCTCACCGAACTCGGCATGCTGCGTGACGAGTTCGAGCGCGGCTACGACTGGTTCCACCAGGGCGAGAGCCTGCTGCTGCTCTTCTTCCTGTGCATGGCCGACCCCAAGCGCTGGTCGGAACGCGCCCTGCGCTTCGCCGAGTTGTACGTCGACCCGGCCAAGGGCAACTACGACCCCGAGCACCGCATCATCACCCGCCCGCACAACGGCAGCGACCCCGACCGCACGGGCCTCTTCGACGGCGACGTCTACCCCTGGCTCCAGAAGGAGGCCGACACCTACGGGTACCCGCTCGAGTGGATCCCCGAGGCGCAGGGCGGGCCGTTCCCGCTCTCCTCCGACCCGCGTCTCGGCGCGCAGATGCGCGACCGGATGGGCGTCGGAGACACCGCGCTCAACCTCGGCGCCACCGGTCTGGTCCTCAACGCCTGGATCCTGACCGGCGACGAGCGCTACCGCGACTGGATCGTCGAGTACGTCGGCGCGTGGCGGGAGCGCACCGAGGCGAACGGCGGTGTCATCCCCGACAACGTCAGCCCGGACGGAGTCGTCGGCGGCCTCCTCGAAGGCCGCTGGTACGGCGGCCACTACGGCTGGTCCTGGCCCCACGGCTGGCACAGCGTCGGAACCGCGGCCTGTGTGGCGGCGCTCGCGGCGGCGACGGTCACCGGGGACGACGACTTCCTGTCCATGGTCCGCACCACGCTCGACTCGCTCATCGCCCGCGGCAAGGTGATGCCGCACACCGAGGCGGACTCCAGCCTGCCCGCCAAGTGGGCGGTCGAACTCGGCCCGGATGCCGACATCCCCACGCTCCACGTGCCGTTCCGGCACAACGACACCGGCTGGTTCGACTACAACCCGACCACCCCGCCCGTACCGGTGGCCCTGTGGCACCACACGGCCTCCGACGCCGACCGCGAGCGACTGGAGAACCTGCGCGAGGCCGAGGCGATCGACTGGCGCACCCTGCGGCCGTTCCGCGCCAAGGAGGAGTCCGGCCACGAGAAGGCGTGGTTCGCCTTCCTCGCCGGCGACGACCCCGACTACCCCGAGCGCATCCTCGCCACCGCCCAGGCCCAGATCCGCCACCGCCTGCGCCGCGTCGACCGCTACCGCGACCTGGACGTGCCCGAGGCCGACATCCACGTCTGGCAGCAGTCGAACCCCGTGGCCACCGAAGCCCTCGTCCAGCTGACCTGGGGCGGCCCCCAGGTGCTCTACAACGGCGGCCTGCAGCAGGCCCGGCTGCGCTACCACGACGCCGAGGCCCGCCGCGCCGGTCTGCCGCCGGAGGTCGCCGCGCTGGTCACCTCCATCGACCCGGAGGCGACCACCGTCGAACTGGTGAACCTCTCCCCCGAGACCGAGCGCACGGTGATCGTCCAGGCCGGCGCCTTCGCCGAGCACACCATCACGTCCGTCCGGTACACCACCTGCCGGGACGACGGCTGGATCGGCGACATGTACGACTACGGCCACACCGAGCCGGTCGTCACCGAGGAAGAGCTGTCCTGCGACAGCCCCTTCCTGACCGTCCGGCTCCCCGCGTCCACCCGGATCAAGCTCGTCCTGCGACTGGACCTGCGCGCCAACACCCCCAGCTACCGCACCCCGTTCGACACCGACGCGGGCGAGCCCGCCCCCGGCACGGAGGAGAGCACGGCGTGAAGCGCATCGCCCAGACCATCAGGCTCAGGCCCGAGCACCGGGAGAGGTACCTCGAACTGCACTCCGCCGTCTGGCCCGGGGTGGAGGCCGCCCTGCACCGGGCGAACATCCGCAACTTCGGCATCTTCCTCCACGGTGACGTGCTGTTCGGCTACCTCGAGTACCACGGCGACGACTTCGAGGGCGACATGGCTGTCCTCGAAGCCGACCCCGAGACGCGGGAGTGGTGGAAGCTCACCGACCCCTGCCAGGAGCCCTGGCCCGACCGGGGCGACTCCCGCCAGTGGACGGAACTGACCGAGATCTGGCACCTCGGCCCGCCCGACGAGGACGCCACCGTCTGACACGGACCGCGCCGGACCGACCCGACTTGGAACCGCCATGACCTCCGCCCCCACCCCCGTTCTCATCGACGCGCACCACCATCTGTGGGACCTCGACCAGCGCCCGCAGCCCTGGCTCGACGACCCCGACCTGACGTCGATCCGCCGCACCTTCACCCCCGACGACCTGCGCTCCACCGCGACCCGCCCCGTCGCGGGCCGTCACCTCCACGGCACGGTGGCCGTGCAGTGCGTGCCGGAGGTGCCCGAGACGGAGGACCTGCTCGCCCTCGCGGAGCGGGAGCCACTGATCGAGGCGGTGGTCGGCTGGGCCGACCTCACATCGCCGGCGATCGGCGACACGCTCGACCGACTGCTCGCCGGACCGGGCGGCACCTGTCTGCGTTCCCTGCGCCACCTCGTCCAGGGCGAGACGGAACCGGCCTGGCTGCAACGCCCCGATGTCGAACGAGGGTTGGCGGCGGCGAGGGACCGGGGGCTCTCCTACGACGTCCTGGTCCGCAGCCACCAGCTCGACCAGGCGATCCGGCTGGCCGAACGCTTCCCCGACCTGCCTCAGGTGCTGAACCACGCGGGCAAGCCGGACATCGCAGGGCGCGGACTCGCGACGTGGCGAGAACAGGTACGACGGCTGGCCGCGCACGAGCACGTGGTCTGCAAGCTGTCGGGACTGATCACCGAGGCCGACCACGACAGCTGGACCACCTCCGACATCCGCCCGGTCTGGGACGAGTTGCTCACGTCCTTCGGCCCGGACCGGCTGATGTTCGGCTCCGACTGGCCGGTCGCCAACCTCGCGGGCGGCTGGAACCGCTGGGCCGCCACCGTGGACGAACTGCTCACCGACTGCGGGGAGAGCGAGATCGACGCGCTCCTCGCCGGCACCGCGACCGCCTTCTACCGCCTCCCCGTCCGCGGCTGACGTACGGCGCTCGTGCCGAGAGGAATTTGGAGAACACGATGACCCTCGCCGTCCGCTACACGGCTGCCCGCACCCTGGACACGGCTCCCGCATTGAGCGTGGAGCCGGGCCCGGGCGAGGTGGTACTCGCCCCCGCCTACGTCGGTATCTGCGGCACCGACCTGCACATCTTCCACGGCGACATGGACGCCC